>CAVOWW010000030.1:0-106679 GCA_963700255.1 uncultured bacterium
CATCACGGCCGACGCGGTGGCCGAGATCGCCCGCGCGGAGATCGGCGCCATCTCGCGTCAGTCCGTCTACGACGCGCTCGGCGTGCTCGCGGACTCGGGCCTGATCCGGCGGATCCAGCCGATCGGCTCCCCGGCTCTGTACGAGGACCGCGTGAGCGACAACCACCACCACATCGTCTGCCGCGGCTGCGGCAGCGTCGTGGATGTCGACTGCGCCGTGGGCTCGGCTCCCTGCCTCACCGCGGCCGATGCCCAGGGCTACGAGATCGATGAGGCCGAGGTCGCCTACTGGGGCCGATGCCCCGAGTGCCAGTCCGGTGAACGTTCTGCCAACCCGAAGGTTTCCACCCACCAATCAGGTCACATCACAGGATGATTCGCGAGCCTGACGTTCGGGCTGCGATGGAGGAGGTCACGATGAGCGACGAAAGCAAGTGCCCGGTCGTGCATGGCGCCGGAAGCGGCGGCCAGCAGAACACCGACTGGTGGCCCAACCAGCTGAACCTGCGGATCCTCCACCCCAACCCGCCGGCGGGTGACCCCATGGGTGGGGACTTCGACTACGCCACGGAGTTCGCGAGCCTCGACCTCGCGGCGCTGAAGGCCGACCTGCGCGCCGTGATGACCGACAACCAGGAGTGGTGGCCCGCGGACTACGGCCACTACGGCCCGCTGTTCATCCGCATGACGTGGCACGCGGCCGGCACCTACCGCACGATCGACGGACGCGGCGGAGGTGGCGCCGGCATGCAGCGCTTCGCCCCCCTCAACAGCTGGCCGGACAACGGCAACCTCGACAAGGCCCGCCGCCTGCTGTGGCCCATCAAGCAGAAGTACGGCCAGAAGATCTCCTGGGCCGACCTGCTCATCCTCACCGGCAACGTCGCACTCGAGTCGATGGGCTTCGAGACCTTCGGCTTCGCCGGCGGCCGGGCCGACGTCTACGAGCCCGACGAGACCTACTGGGGCACCGAGGCCGAGTGGCTCGCTGACAACCGCTACACCGGCGAGCGCAACCTCGAGAACCCGCTCGCGGCCGTGCAGATGGGCCTGATCTACGTCAACCCGCAGGGCCCCAACGGCACCCCCGACCCGATGGCGTCGGCTCGCGACATCCGCGACACCTTCGGCCGCATGGCGATGAACGACTACGAGACGGTCGCGCTGGTCGCCGGTGGCCACACCTTCGGCAAGATGCACGGCAACGGCGATCCGCTGAAGTACGTCGGCCCCGAGCCGGAGGGCGCGCCCATCGAGCAGATGGGCCTCGGCTGGAAGAACACCCTCGAGTCCGGTGACGGCTACTGGGCGATCACCAGCGGCTTCGAGGGCGCGTGGACCGCGACCCCCATCACCTGGGACAACAGCTACCTCGAGACGCTGTTCGGCTTCGAGTGGGAGCAGATGACGACGCCGGCCGGCGCCATCCAGTGGAAGACCGTCGGCGGCGACGACCTCGTGCCCGACGCGCACGACGCGACCAAGCGTCACGCCCCGGTCATGACGACGGCCGACCTGGCCCTGCGCTTCGACCCGATCTACGAGCCGATCGCGCGCCACTTCAAGGAGAACCCGGCCGAGTTCGCCGACGCGTTCGCGCGCGCCTGGTTCAAGCTGCTGCACCGCGACATGGGCCCGAAGGCCCGCTACCTCGGTTCCGAGGTGCCGGCCGAGGACCTCATCTGGCAGGACCCGGTCCCGGCCGTCGACCACCCGCTGGTCGATGCCGCGGACATCGCGGCGCTCAAGGCCACGGTGCTGTCGTCGGGCCTGACCGTCCAGCAGCTCGTCTCGACTGCCTGGGCATCGGCGGCGACCTTCCGCGGTACCGACAAGCGCGGTGGCGCCAACGGCGCGCGCATCCGGCTCGAGCCGCAGACCGCGTGGGAGGTCAACGACCCGGCGCAGCTCGCGTCGGTCCTGGGCACCCTCGAGGGCGTGCAGAAGCAGTTCAACGACTCCGCTGCCGGCGGCAAGCGGGTATCGCTGGCCGACCTGATCGTGCTCGGCGGCTGCGCTGCGGTTGAGAAGGCGGCGAAGGATGCCGGCGTCGACGTGACGGTGCCGTTCACCCCGGGTCGCACGGATGCCTCTGCCGAGCAGACCGACGCCGAGTCGTTCGCTGTGCTCGAGCCGACGTTCGACGGCTTCCGCAACTACCTGGCCAAGGGCTTCGGACTGCCGGCGGAGCACCTGCTGGTGGAGCGCGCAGCCCTGCTGACGCTGAGCGCACCGGAGATGACCGTCCTCGTGGCGGGCATGCGGGCGCTCGACGCCAACTCCGGACAGTCCTCGGTGGGCGTCCTCACCCCGCGTCCGGGCGTGCTGACGAACGACGTGCTCGTCAACCTGCTCGACATGGGCACCGAGTGGAAGCCCACGGATGAGGAGGCCCAGCTGTTCGAGGGCCGCGACCGCGCGACGGGCGACGTCAAGTGGACGGCGAGCCGGGTCGACCTCGTGTTCGGCTCGAACTCGCAGCTGCGGGCGCTGGCCGAGGTGTACGCCGCTGAGGACGCGAGTGAGAAGTTCGTGCGGGACTTCGTCGCGGCCTGGGACAAGGTCATGATGCTGGACCGCTTCGACCTGGCCTGATCTCGACCTTGCGGGGCATCGCGCGAGCCGGATCCGTTCCGGCTCGCGCGGTGCCCCGTCATACTGCTCACATGGGCACGGACCACTTCGCGAACGTCCCGAGCGCCGATCCCGAGTCGGAGGTCGATCCGCACTGGCTCGCCCTCAGGGGAGAGGCCACCCTCCCGCCCACCTACATGCCGCCGTCGATGCCCGGCGCGCACTCCCGGTTCGTGCGGATCACCGCCGTCGTCGTCACCGCGGTCTTCCTCATCGCCACGGCTGCGGGGGTCTGCCTCACATACGGCCCCAAGGTGTTCGGCTCGTAGCCGACTGGTTTCGCAAAGTCGGGACGTCAGGCGCATGATGGTGGGGTGAGCATCTTCGATCGTCGCCCGCGCCTCCGCTGGGCCGTCCCCGCCGCCGCGGGCGCCCTGATCCTCGCCAGCGCTGCCGCTGGAACCGTCATGGCCTCCGCCGACGCCGGCCTCCCGCCGCGCACGGCGCAGGAGCTGCTCGTCGACCTGCAGGATCCCCAGGCCACGTCCGTCTCGGGGACGGTCGTCGCCTCAGCGGACCTCGGCCTGCCCGCTCTCCCCACCAGCATGGGCGCGAGCGCGGAGCTCACCTCCCTCGTGAGCGGATCGCACACTCTCCGGGTCTGGACCGATGGTCCGGACCGTGCCCGGCTGGCGATGATCGGGTCGTCCGAGGAGACCGACGTCATCCGCAACGGGCGCGACGTGTGGGTGTGGGCGAGCGACGGCGACACGGTCGAGCACTACGTGCTCCCGGAGCGCGACGCCACTGCGAAGGCCGACATGGCCGATCGGCTCCCCGAACTGCCGAGCACGCCGCAGGAGGCGGCGACCCTCGTGCTCCAGGCCCTGGACGAGTCCACCGCGGTCACGACCTCGGGCGCCGCCCGCGTCGCAGGCCGCGCTGCCTACGAACTCGTCCTGACGCCGAAGCAGTCCGACACCCTGGTGTCACGGGTGGTCATCGCCATGGACGCCGAGATGCGCATCCCGCTGCGGGTGCAGGTGTTCTCGACCGAGCTGCCAGGTCCCGCCTACGAGGTCGGCTTCACGTCGGTCGACTTCAGCACGCCCGATGCCGACCTGTTCGCCTTCACCCCGCCCGCGGGAGCGACGGTCACGGAGCATGCGACTGAGGACATGAAGGCTGCGCCCGGGTATGAGCTCGCGAAGTCCGACGAGTCGCGCGCTCCGACCGTCGTCGGCACCGGGTGGAGCCAGGTCGTCATCGCTGAGCTGCCGACGGACCTCGCGTCCGGTGCTGCGACCGCGCCCCAGGGGTCCGACGGCGCCTCCCCGATGGCCGGGCTCGATGCCGCCGCGTGCTCGAGGCACTGCCGCGCATCTCCGGCGAGTGGGGGACCGGCCGGGTTCTCAGCGGCACCCTGATCTCGGTCGATCCTCACCGACGACGGCCGCGTGGCGATCGGAGCGGTGAGTCCGGAGACCCTGGGCGCGGCCCTGGCCGCTCAGTGACCTCGGCGGCCATCGCCACGATCGGCCTCACGAAGCGCTTCGGAAGCCAGGCGGCGGTCGACGGGATCGATCTCGACGTTCCCCAGGGCGCCGTGTACGGCTTCCTGGGTCCGAACGGATCGGGCAAGACCACGACCATCCGCATGCTGCTCGGGCTGGTGCATCCCTCGGAGGGCCGGATCGAGGTCCTCGGGGAGCAGATCCCTGATCGTTCGGGCGGTGTCCTGCCGCGGGTGGGATCCCTGGTCGAGGGGCCGGCGTTCCACCCCTACCTGTCCGGCCGGGCGAACCTGGCCCGGCTCGACGCGGCCGACCGGCACGCCGACCCCTCGACGTCGCGCCTGCGGATCGACGCGGCGCTGGAGCGGGTGGGGCTGCTCGCTGCCGCCCGCAAGCGGTACCGCGCCTACTCGCTGGGGATGCGCCAGCGGCTGGCGATCGCTGCCGCGCTGCTCACCCCGCGTGACCTGCTCCTTCTCGATGAGCCGACCAACGGGCTCGACCCCCAGGGCACCCGTGAGGTTCGCTCGCTCGTCGCCTCGCTGGCCGCCGACGGCGCCACCGTCCTCATCTCCAGCCACCTGCTCTCGGAGGTCGAGCAGATCTGCTCCCACCTCGGCGTGATGCGCCAGGGTCGACTGGTCGCGCAGGGCGCCATCGGTGACGTCCGTGCCGGGTCCCGGCCCGTCGCCGAGGTCGAGACCGGCACGCCGGACCGGGCAGCGGAGGTGCTGCGCGCCCTCGGGCTGACCGACGTCACCATCACGAGACGCCGGCGTGCGCGCCGAGCCGAACGGAGTCGACCCGGAGCAGATCGTCGCCGGCCTCGTCGGCGCGGGAGTGGGCGTGCGCGGCGTTCAGCGTCCAGAGCCCGAGCCTGGAGGACCTGTTCGTCGCCCTGACCGGGGAGGGCTTCGATGTCAGCCGTTGACGCGACAGCTGGCCGCCGGCACGGGGTCGCGCCCGAGGATCCGCGGTGCGTCGCTGCGTCTGCTGCGCTCCGAGCTGAGGCTCATCACCGGCCGTCGTCGCAACCAGGTGGGCATCCTGGTCCTCGCGTCCGTGCCCATCCTGCTCGCTGTCGCACTGCAGGTCTCCACCCCACGCGAGGGGCGTGGGCCCGACTTCATCTCGTCCGCGACCTCCAGCGGGATCTTCATCGCCCTGGCTGCGCTGAGCATCGAGCTGGCGCTCTTCCTGCCCCTCGCGGTTGCCGCGCTGTCGGGCGACACCATCGCGGGGGAGGCCAACATCGGCACCCTGCGCTACCTGCTGACCGTTCCCGTCAGCCGGACGCGCCTGCTCCTGGTGAAGTACGCCTCCCTCGTCATCGGCGGGGCGATCGGCATCCTGGTGGTGGCCGTGCACCGGACTGGCGATCGGCGGAGCCCTCTTCGGCCTCGGGCCCGACCACCCTCCTGTCGGGCACCGAGGTCGGCCTCGCCGAGGCCCTCGGCCGGCTGGGGATCGCCGATCGCCTACCTGACCCTCGCCCTCGCCGGGCTCGCCGCGATCGGCCTGTTCGTCTCGACGCTGACGGAGCAGCCGATCGGCGCGATGATCGCCGTCACCGTCATCTCGACGGCCATGTGGATCCTCGACGGGATCCCGCAGCTCGCATGGCTGCAGCCGTGGCTGCTCGTGCACTACTGGCCCGCGTTCTCCGACGCCTTCCGTGATCCGATCTTCTACGAGCAGATGCAGCAGGGGCTGCTCGTCGCGCTGGCGTACGTGGTGCTCTTCCTGAGCCTGGCCTGGGCGCGGTTCACCCAGAAGGACATCACCAGCTGAACCGAGCGGCCGCCCGGGTTCGGTTGGCTAGCCTGAGGCCATGAGCGAGTCGCCCCTGTGTCCCGAGTGCTCCAGCGAGTACACCTACGAGATGGGCGACCTGCAGGTCTGCTCCATGTGCGCCCACGAGTGGACGGCAGGGGAGGGCGCCGCCGCCGACCCGGCAGATGGCGGCGACGCAGTGATCAAGGACTCCGTCGGCAACGTGCTGGCCGACGGCGACACCGTCACGATCGTGAAGACCCTGAAGGTCAAGGGCAACCCCAGCGACATCAAGGTGGGCACCAAGGTCCGGAACATCCGCCTGGTCCACGGGAACGGCGATCACGACATCGACTGCAAGGTCGACGGCTTCGGGCCGATGATGCTGAAGTCGAGCGTGGTCAAGAAGGCCTGAGCAGCCTAGGCTGCGGGCATGTGCTGCTTCGTGCTCGTGCTCGGCTTCCTCGGGCCTCGCTTCGCCTTCCTGTGGGTGTGGCTTGCCACCGCTCGGGTCGAGCTGGCGTTCAGCGGCAACTTCTGGCTGCCGCTGCTGGGCCTGCTCTTCCTGCCCTGGACGGCGCTGGTCTACGTCTTCGCCTGGGCGCCGGGCCAGGGAGTCTCGACGCTCGGCTGGCTGTTCGTCGGCCTCGCCTTCCTGCTCGACCTTGCGAGCTACTTCGGCCGGAATGCGCAGCAGCGCTACCAGGGCTCGCCCGCCTGAGCGGTACGCCGCCCTGACGGGTACGTGGCGGGTGGTTGACGGGCTCCTGACGTTCTCCGGCAGCGCCAGCACAGGGCACAATCCCGGCATGCAGGTACGAGAAATGCGGCTGGGGCGCGGCTGGTCGCAGGAGCAGCTCGCGGAGGCCAGCGGCCTGAGCGTGCGCACGATCCAGCGCATCGAGAACGGACAGGCCCCCGGTCTGGCGTCGGCCGCCGCGCTGGCTCGCGTGTTCGACGTCGAGGTCGACCAGCTCGGGGCGACCGACGTCGCGGAGGCGGGCCCCGTCTCCTTCCTGGACGCGATCCGCGGCTGCCTGGTCAGGTACGCGGAGTTCGACGGCCGCGCCGGACGCGCCGGAGTACTGGTGGTTCGTCCTCTTCGTCGCCCTCGTCACCTCGGTCGGCACCCTGATCAGCGAAGCGGTGGGCGGCATCGTCCTGCTCCTGCTGCTCATCCCGCTGGCGGCGGCCGGGGCGCGACGGCTGCACGACACCGGACGCAGCGGCTGGTGGCAGCTCTTCGCGCTGGCCCCCGTCGGGTTCGTGGTGCCGCTCTTCCTGCTGGTGCTCCCCGCGGCGTCGCACGACTCCTAGTTCCCTGCTCTGCGCCGACTACTCTGGACGCGTGCTCCAGGTGCGGGAAGTGAGTCACGCCTTCGCCGAACGACGCGTCCTTGACAACGTGTCGTTCGATGTCCCGCCTGGTGTCCTCACCGGACTCCTCGGGCCGAACGGTGCGGGGAAGACCACGCTCATACGGGTGATGCTCGGAGTGATCGATGCCACGGCCGGTGAGACGCGATGGCAGGGCCGTCCGGTGGAACCCTCCGACCGCCGGAGCTGGGGGTACATGCCGCAGGAGCGTGGCCTGTACCCCGCGATGCCTGCAGGAGACCAGCTGGTCTATCTGGCACGCCTGCATGGGCTGGGTCGAGCCGAGGCGACATCGTCAGCCCGCGCACTGCTCGAGGAGCTCGGCCTCGCTGATCGTTGGTCAGACAGGCCGGACAAGCTGTCGGGCGGCATGCAGCAGCGCCTCCAGTTGGCGGCCGCGCTCGTCCATGACCCCGTGGTCATCGTTCTGGACGAGCCGTTCGCGGGGCTCGACCCCGTCGCTGTCGAGGAGTTGTCCGTCAGTCTGCTCGAACGGGTCCACCGCGGGCGGACGGTGCTGTTCTCCAGCCACCAGCTCGACCTGGTCCAGGATCTGTGCGAGTCGATCGTGATGCTGAGCGACGGGCGCACGGTGCTCGAGGGCCGAGTGGCCGCCCTGCGGGCATCGTCGGGTCGTCGGCAGCTGCGCCTGACGGCGACCGGCACCGACCGTGCCTGGCTGGCGGCCTTCCCCGGGGTGACGGTGGTCGAGGAGCACGCCGACGACCTGAGGCTGGACGTGCCGCCGGGAACCGATCCGCTGGCCGTTCTCGACGCGGCGCGTGGCGCGACGGCGGTGTCGGACTTCGGACTCGAGCTGCCCACCCTGTCGCAGCTGTTCCTGGTGGCGGCGGGGGAGACTGCGGGGAAGGCCCGATGAGACTCGCATCCTGGTGGGAGGGGACTCGGCTGGTCGCCGGACGGAGCCTGGCCGACGGAGTCCGGTCGCGCACCGTCCGCATCAGCACGGCAGTGCTCCTCCTGGTCGGGCTGGCGGTCGTGTTCGTGCCCCGCATGCTCGGTGGCGACGAGCCGTCCTACACCTTGGCCAGCGTGGGTGAGCCGTCCGTGGCCGTCCAGGCCCAGCTCGACGCGGCGGGGGAGGCTGCCGGGTTCCGGATGGAATACCTAGCCGTCCAGGATGCCGCGATGCTCGAGGCAGCGATCCGCGAGGGTGACGCGACAGTCGGCCTCGTCGGCACCACGGTGTACGTCCGCACGGATGCCCCCGGCGCCGTCGCTGTCCTGGTGGGCCAGGCGGTCGTGGCTCAGGAACGCACCGACCTGCTTCGGGCGGCCGGACTGTCGTCGGCCCAGATCGCCGAGGTGGGATCCCTCGTCCTGCCTGATCAGGTCGAGGTCGGTCCGGTCCAGGATGAGGGCCGGGCGGCGATCGGCTTCATCGTCGGGATCGTGCTCTACATGGCGATCATGTTCAGCGGGCAGATCATCGCGATGAACGTCGGGGTGGAGAAGTCCACCCGGATCGCCGAGGTCCTCCTCGCGGTGCTCCGGCCGAGCCAGATCCTCGTGGGCAATGTCGTGGGCATCGGCCTGCAGACGCTGGCCCAGCTTCTCGTGCTGACGGTACCGATCCTCGTCGCGGTCACGATGACGGACGGCCTGGACGTTCCTGCCGTCGCGGCGGGCGACATCGTGCTGGGAGTGGCCTGGTTCGTGCTCGGCTTCCTCATGTACGCGTTCCTGTTCGCCGCGACAGCCGCGCTGGTCGACAAGGTGACCGAGGTCGGGTCGGCGATCATGCCGGTGACGGTGGTCCTGGTCGTGGCCTACCTCGGTGCCGTCATCGTGGTGCAGCAGGACCCCGGATCCGCGATGAGCGTCACCCTCTCGCTGTTCCCGCTGACCTCGCCGATGGCCATGCCTGTTCGGTGGTCCTCCGGGATGGTCCCGGAGTGGCAGCTGATCGTGAGCATGCTCCTGGCGCTGGGTGCGGCCTTCCTGCTGGCCTGGTTCGGATCCACTGTCTACCGCCGCGCGCTGGTGATCACCGGACGACGGCTGAAGCTGGGCGAGGTACTGCGTCCGTCGACCCCTTCCCCGACCCCCTAGCCCCCATGCCGCTGCTCCTCCCGGTGCCCGCGGTCCTACGCTCGACTCATGGACCTCGTGCTCATCCCCGGCTTCTGGCTCGACGGTGCATCGTGGGACGGCGTCGTCCCACCGCTGCTCGACGCCGGGCACCGGGTGCATGCGCTGACCCTGCCCGGGCTCGAGTCCCGCGACGCCGACCGCTCGGCGATCGGCCTGCGTGATCACGTCGACGCGGTGATCGCGGTGGTCGACGCGCTGCCGGGGCAGGCCGTCCTCGTCGGTCACAGCGGCGGCGGCGCGATCGCGCACGCGGTCGCCGACGCGCGCCCGGACCGCATCGCGCGGGTCGTGTACGTGGATGCCGGACCGCTGGGGGACGGCGACTCGATCAACGACCAGCTGCCGGAGGTCGGCGGCGAGGTGCCACTGCCGGACTGGTCGGTGTTCGAGGCCGAGGACCTCGTCGACCTCGACGACGGCCTGCGCGAGAGGTTCCGGGCGATGGCCATCCCCGAGCCCGTGGGCGTCGCTCGGGACGCCCAGGTGCTCAGCGACGCACGTCGGTACGACGTGCCGGTGACGGTGATCGCCTGCGAGTTCACGACGGACCAGCTGCGCGAGTGGATGACCGCAGGGATCCCGTACGTCGCCGAGCTCTCCCGGATCACCGACGTCGAGCTCGTCGACCTGCCGACGGGGCACTGGCCGCAGTTCACCCGGCCGAACGAGCTTGCCGCAGCGATCCTCGCCGCGGTGCGGCACTAGGGAAGAGGACCGCATGACGCAGCAGCAGAGGTTCAACCCGCTGGGCAGCCGGTCAGGGATCACGGTCTCGGACGTCGGGCTGGGGATGTGGGCCGTTGCCGGCAGCGAGTGGGGTGACGTCGACGATCAGAGCGACCCTCAGGCGGTCGATGCGTCCCTCGCTGCCGGCATCACGTTCTTCGATACCGCCGACGTCTACGGCGCGAGGCCATTCCGAGGAGCTGCTCGGCCAGAGCATGCAGGGCCGTCGGGATCAGTTCGTCGTCGCCACCAAGATCGGCTGGATCGACTACGACCGCGAGGCGGACCGTTCGCAGTACGACACCGTGGAGAAGCTCGTCGCCGGAGTCGAGGAGTCGCTGCGCAGGCTCGGCACCGACTATGTCGACGTCATCCAGTGCCACATCAACGTTCTGGAGCCGAACACCGACGTGTTCATCGAGGGCTTCCGCCGGTTGCGCGAGTCCGGCAAGGTCCGGGCCTGGGGCGTCAGCACGAGCGACATCGACCTGCTTCGCCGGTTCAATGCCGGCGGCGACTGCGATGTCATCCAGGTGGACTACTCGATCCTCAACCGCACGCCGGAGGCAGAGATCCTCCCGTACTGCCTCGAGCACGGCATCGGCGTCATCGTCCGAGGCCCACTTGCGATGGGCCTGCTCGCCGGGAAGTTCCAGGCGAGCGACACCTTCCCCGCGCACGACTTCCGTCATGCCTGGATCGACGATCCCGAGCAGAACGCGCAGTTCCTGAAGGACCTGGCCGCGGTGGACCAGCTGCGCGCGGTGGTGCCGGAGGGCGGATCGATGTCGGAGCTGGCCCTGCGCTTCGTCCGCAGCCATCCGGCGGTCAGCACCGTGATCCCGGGCGCCCGCAGCCGCGCGCAGGCGGAGGCGAACGCGGCCGCCGGCCTCGCGCCGCTGCTCAGCGACACCGAGCTCGCGGCGATCGGTCGCATCGTGCCGCCCGGCGGCGGTCGCCGGATCTGGCCGGCCTGACTGTGGCCGGGGGTTGACGCCGCGGGCGGAGCAGGCTTAAATACAACCAAATGGTTGTAGATCAGCTGTCGGACGACGAGGTGGACCGGCTGTTCCACGCGCTGGCGGACGCCACGCGGCGGGACATCGTCCGCCGGGTCCTCGACGGCGAGCAGTCGATCTCCGACCTGGCCCGTCACTACCCCATGAGCATGACCGCCGTGCAGAAGCACGTCGGCGTGCTCGAAGGGGCAGGCCTGGTGGCCAAGCATCGGCACGGGCGCGAGCAGCGCGTGGTGTGCCGGGTGGAGGCCATTCAGCCGGGCGCAGGAACTGCTTGACGCGTACGAGCGCCTCTGGCGCGACCGCTTCGATCGCATCGGCGACCTCCTCGCCGAGCCGGACCAGGGAGATCAGGGATGAGTGTGACGAGCGTCGAGAAGGACTTCGATGCGTTGACGATGACGGTCACGGCCGAGTACGACGTGACGGCCGAGCGGGCGTGGCAGCTGTGGGGGGACCCCCGACAGCTCGAGCGCTGGTGGGGTCCGCCGATGTACCCGGCGACGGTCGAGCAGCACGAGATGACCCCGGGCGGGACGGTCGCGTACTTCATGACCAGTCCCGAGGGCGAGAAGTACCGCGGGTGGTGGCAGGTGCTCGAGGTGCAGCCGCCGCGTCACCTGCTGGTGAAGGACGGCTTCGCAGACGCGGAGGGCAACCCGAACTTCGACCTGCCGACGACGGTCATGCGGGTGGGCATCGACGACCGCGAGGGCGGCGGCGTCCGGGTGACCATCCTGTCGACGTTCCCGTCGCGGGAGGCGCTGGAGCAGATGCTCGAGATGGGCATGGAGGAGGGCCTCAGGGGAGCCATGGGCCAGATCGACGCCATCCTGGCGGAGTAGCCGGGGCCCTCGTCAGGCGAAGGCGACGATGGCGAGCGCGATCGCGGCGAAGTGCGACAGGAAGCCCGCGATGGTGAACGAGTGGAACATCTCGTGGAAGCCGAACCACTTCTCGCTGAGCTGCGGCCACTTCGTGGCATAGATGACCGCACCAATCGTGTACAGCAGGCCGCCGGACACGATGAGGGTGAGGATCAGCCACCCGGCGGCGGCGAACTCCGGGATGTAGAACACCGCAGCCCAGCCGAGGGACACGTAGATCGGCACGTACACCCACCGTGGTGCGGTGAGCCAGAAGTTCCGGATGAGGACGCCGGCGAGGGCGCCGGTCCACACGACGATCAGGAGCGTCCGGGCGTCCTCGGGCGGCAGGAGGATCAGTGACAGCGGCGTGTAGGTGCCGGCGATGATCAGGAAGATGTTCGAGTGGTCGGCCCGCCGCAGCATCGCCTTGGTCCGGGGCAGCCACGAGCCCATGTGGTAGATCGCCGACGTGGCGAACAGGGCCACGCTGCTGACGACGAAGATGGCCACGGCAAGGCGCACGGCCGGCGAGTCGGTGGCCAGCAGCAGCACGATCCCGCCGATCACCGCGACCGGCACGGTAGCGAGGTGCAGCACTCCGCGAAGGTGCGGCACGTGCGGGACGTGCGGCTTGTCCATCAGGCTCCGTCCAGAAAGTTACTCGTCCGTAACCTACGGTACCGTAGGTTACGGACGAGCGCCAAATCGGTCAGACGTACTGGTCGAGCAGGATGGTGTTGCCGTCGGGATCGGTGAGGACGACGCTGGCCGGACCCGAGGTACTCTCGTCGGCCTCCTGGAGGAGCGGCACTCCCGCGGCCGTGAGGGCACGCTGCACCTCGCGGATGTCGGTGAAGGACTCCAGCGGCTGGGCGTCCTGGTCCCAGCCGGGATTGAACGTGAGCATGGTGCCCTCGAACATGCCGTGGAACAGCCCGATGACGTGGGGGCCGTTCTTCATGATGAGCCAGTTCTCTTCGGCGTTTCCGCCGAACTGGGTGAACCCCAGATTCTCGTAGAACTCCCTCGACGCGGCAAGGTCGCGGACGGACAGGCTGACCGAGAACGCTCCAAGCTCCATGACTGCCTCCGGGTCCGCGTGTCGTGACGTCGACCGTAGCGCGAGGTGCGGACCTGCGGAAGAGTGTCGTTACCCTCTGCACCGAGCACTGGCGCCGCGAAGGAAGGATCTGCAATGGGACTGTTCGGACGCGACAAGGATGACGAGGGCAAGGGCGCCCTGCGGTTCCAGATGCGCGAGAAGCTCATGTCCGTCGGCGACGACTACTGGATCGAGGACAGCAACGGTCACCGCGCGTACAAGGTGGACGGCAAGGCCATGCGCATGCGGGACACCTTCATCCTCGAGGACGCGCATGGCAACGAGCTCGCGAAGATCCAGGAGAAGGCGTTCACGATCCGCGACAAGATGATCATCGAGCGGCCGCAGGGCAAGGCAACCGTCCAGAAGAAGCTCATCGGCATTCGCGACCACTTCAAGATCGACGTCGAGAACGGCCCGGAGCTCGAGGCGCACGGCAAGGTGCTCGACCACGAGTACAAGATCGAGCGCCATGGCGAGACCATCGCGACGGTGTCGAAGAAGTGGTTCCGCGTCCGGGAGAGCTACGGCATCGAGATCGCGCCCGGCCAGGACGCGGTGCTGCTGCTGGCGATCGCGGTGTGCCTCGACGCCATGTCCCTGGGCTAGTCGGATGACCGCCGACATCGTGGGTGAGGATCACGCCACCCATCACCGAGGCGCCGAGGCGCTTGCCGCGGGACTCGAGTCTGTCCGCTCGTCTCCGCGCGACGCGGGCGTGGTCGAGCTCCTCGTCCTTCGGCCCGCCGTCGACGAGCGCGACACCCCGACCGAGGTCGTCGTGGACGTCCACGAGGGCCTCCTCGGCGACACCTGGCGGGAACGCGGAAGCCGGCGCATGCCTGACCGCTCGGCCGACCCCGAGGCGCAGGTGACGGTGATGAACTCCCGTGCCGCCCTCCTCATGGCCGGAACGCCCGGGCGCATGCCGCTTGCGGGCGACCAGGTGTATGTCGACCTCGACCTCAGCGTCGACAACCTTCCTGCGGGAACCGTCCTCGACTTCGGCGAGGCCGCGCTCGAGGTCACCGCTGCGCCGCACACAGGCTGTGCGAAGTTCTCGGCCAGGTTCGGTGTCGAGGCGCTCCGCCTGACGGCGAACGCGGACGGCCGCGCTCTGCGACTGCGCGGCATCAATACGCGAGTCCTGCGCGGCGGCGTCATCCACGTCGGCGATCCGGTTCGGGTCGTCCGTCCCGACTAGCCCTGCGCGACGAGGGGGAACGTCGTGGCCACCAGCAGCGCGAGCGGGACCGCCTGCACGAGCACGGCCGCGAGGTAGCCGTTGCGGAAGCGCGAGACGATGGCCGCGTAGGCGGCCAGCACCACGAGGAAGACCACCATGAGGGGCAGGAGCAGCACGAGGAACCCCGGCGCGCCGAGGAGCGGGATCGACAGCAGGATCACGGCGACGGCGATGAGCCGGTTGGCGAGGGCGAGGCCGAGTCGACGGGAGAGGGACGCCCGGCGCACCAGGAGCTCGTCCGCCGCGAAGTAGGCCGCAAGGGCCAGGGCGATGACCGGCAGGAGCCATGCTCGGGCCCCCACGACGGCGAACGGCGCCCACGACATCGACCCCGGGACGACCACGACCGCGGAGGCGAGCCCCATGGCGGCCACGGCCCCGGCGGCGGACCGGATCGTGATGACCGGCCCGGCGACCGGCCTATGGGCCGCCCTGGTGACCCAGCCGGCCGAGGTGCGACCTCGCCAGAGCCAGAATCCCAGCGCAACCGCTCCGGCCACGAGGAACCAGGAGGCGACGTACCCGCCGACCGCCAGCGGTATCCGGTCACTGAGCGGCATGACGAGCCAGGCGGCGACCGACGCCGCGATGGATGCAACCACCACGGCGAGGAGCACGGTGCGCCCCCGGATCCCTGCGTCCGCCTCGTCGGTCGCCGCGCCGAGGAGCACCTGGGCCAGCGGGACGAGCAGCAGCCCGCCGGCCACCAGCGCGAGCAGTGCCCACAGCAGGACTGGGGCGATCGAGGCTGGCGCGAGTTCGACCCCGAGAGCCGGCCCCAGCCAGGCGACCGTGGCGTCGAGGGTCGACGGGGAGAACAGGATCCCGATGTGCTCGACCCCGGGGATCGACTGCGCCTGTCGGGCGGTGCCCGCAGTGACATTGCCGTACTGCTGGCCGACGTTCGCCTCCGGGTACGCGGCCCGCACGCCCTCGAGCGCGGCGTCGGCGAAGGTCGAGCTCTCGAGGGCCCCGAACAGCAGCAGCAGATTCGGCGGAACGGCCGATTCCCCCGTCGGAATGCGAGCCGCGCTCGGGAGTGAGAGTGTGACGGCTGCGCGTGCACGGGAGGCGTCGTCGTCCACGAGGTACTGGACAACGGCGCTTGCGCCCATCGAGTGCCCCAGGAGTGCCAGCCGGTCCGGATCCACCTCCGGCTGCTGACGGGCCCATGCCACCACGTCGCCTAGGGCCGACTGGAGGACGTCGCTGGTCGAGTCACGTTGCGTGGCCGCAGCGGTCAGGGGCTCGGCGTTGGCGCCATGGCCGGGGAAGTCGAAGGTGATGACGGTCAGCCCGGAGCGCATCAGGCCGCGAGCGAGCGGGTCCATGATCTGGGCCGATCCGGAGAAGCCGTGCGCGACGACGACTGCCGGGGACTGCTCGCCCGTCGAGTACACGAACACAGGGATGCCGTTGACGGTGGCGGGCCGCACGGTTCCGCCGTCCTGCGCACGTGCGAGCCCTACGAGGCTGACGACCAGCACGATCGTGCCCACCACGGCCGCGCCCACGACCCCGATCCGTCGCATGACTCGGACAGTAGCAACGCCGGACCTACTTGCCGGTTTGCCTGTCGCGGCCCTGAGCGGATGACAGACTCGGCCACCGGCGACCGATGTGAAGGAGCGTGCGTGCAGGCGACGGCAACGGGTTCGCCGCCAGAGGCCAAGGTGCGAGGGCGCATACCGGAGAGGACCGTTCTCCTCGTTGCGTCCTTCGGGGCCTTCCTAGCGTTCCTCGATGCGACCATCGTCAACGTCGCGTTCCCGAACATCCGCGAGTCGTTCCCGGACTCGACGATCTCCTCGCTGTCCTGGATCCTCAACGCCTACAGCATCGTCTTCGCAGCGTTCCTCGTCGTGTCGGGCCGGCTCGCCGATCTGGTCGGGCGACGGCGCACCTTCACCAACGGCGTGCTCGTCTTCACCGTCGCATCCGTGCTGTGCGCGATCGCTCCGAGCGTCGAGGTCCTCATCGCCTTCCGCCTCCTGCAGGCACTCGGTGCGGCACTGCTCGTGCCGGCGTCATTGGCACTCGTGGTCGAGGCATTCCCTGCGGAGAAGAGATCGCACGCGGTGGGACTGTGGGGAGCTGCCGCTGCCCTCGCCGCCGGACTCGGACCGCCCATCGGCGGAGCGCTCGTCGAGTGGGGCGACTGGCGGTGGGCCTTCCTGGTCAACCTTCCCTTCGGACTGGCAGCGCTGTGGGCCGGCCGCCGGCTGCTCGTCGAGAGCCGGGCACCTGGGCACCGCCGTCTGCCCGACCTGCTGGGCGCAGCGGTCTCCGCGCTCATGCTGGGTGCCCTCACCCTCGGCATCGTCAAGGGAGGCGACTGGGGATGGACCAGCCCGGCGACCATCGCATGCTTCGTCGCGTCGGCAGCCCTGCTCGCCGTGTTCGTCATCAGCTCTCGTCGTCACCGTTCGCCACTCGTGGACCCGGCACTGCTGCGGATCCGACCGTTCGTGGTGGGCAACGTCGCGACGATCGTGGCCGGGGTCGGCTTCTATGCCTACCTGCTGACCAACATCCTGTGGCTGCAGTACGTGTGGGGCTACTCGATCCTCCTCTCCGGCCTGGCCGTGGTTCCCGGGGCGCTCGTGGCGGCGATCCTTGCCGCCCGACTGGGCCCGATCGCGCAGAAGCACGGCTACCGGAAGGTCATCGTGCCCGGCGCGATCGTGTGGGCACTCGCGTACCTCTGGTACGTCTTCCGGGTCGACGTGACACCGGACTTCTGGGGTGCATGGCTTCCTGGGCAGATCCTCTCCGGCATCGGCGTAGGGGCGACGCTGCCCGTTCTCGGCAGTGCGGCGCTGGGGGCGGTCCCGGGAGGGCGCTTCGCGACCGCCTCGGCCGTGAACTCGAGCGCACGCCAGATCGGCGGTGTCCTCGGCATCGCGATCCTCGTCGTGATCATCGGGACGCCGTCCGCCACCACCACGGTCGACAGCCTCCGGGCGGGCTGGCTCTTCAGCGCAGCGTGCTTCGCCGTGACCGCCGTCATTGCCATCTTCATCGGCAGGGTGCGGGCGCACGAGTCGGCCGTCGGTGACGACGACTCCATCCGTCCTGCGGCCATCTCGGTACCTGACGCCGACAGCCTCGAGGCTCCGTCATCGTCGGCTCTCGCGCAGGCACCGCTGCTGTCGCGACTGCCCGACGACGTCCGCGCCCGGCTCGAGGCGGAGGCCGATCCGGTGGAGCTGCCCGCCGGCGCGCTGCTGTTCTCGGCCGGTGACCCGGCCGATGACGTGTATGTGCTCACGGCGGGCCTGCTCGACGTCGAACAGGGCGGTGAGGTGATCCGTCAGCTCGGGGCCGGCGCCGTGCTCGGTGAGCTGGCGCTCCTCACCGGAGGGACCCGGTCAGCGTCCATCCGGGCGCGACGTGACAGTCACCTGCTGCGCGTCACGCACGAGACCTTCGACCGGGTGGTGTCCGATGACACCCGGGCGCTTCGGGCGCTGACGGAGGTCCTCGCCAGACAGCTCCAGGATGCAGCACCTGCCGCTCCGGGACGGCCGCCGAGGCCGCGCGTGGTGGCAGTGGCCGCGCTGCACGCGGGATCGTCGGCAGAGGCGGTGGCCGAGGCGATCGGCGACCAGCTGGCCACGATGCTCAGGCTGGCGCGGCCCGGGCGGGTGGGGCCGGACGGGCTCGAGCGTGCGGAGCGTGACAGCGAATGCGTGCTGCTGGTCGCGGATGATCCCTCCGACGAGTGGTGGGCCATGTGCGTGCGGCAGGCCGACCTGCTCGTCATGGTGGCGGCTTCCGACGCTTCGGTGGCCGCCGCCCCGCCACTCGGGCGCCCGCAGGTCGACCTCGTGCTGGTCGGGCCCGCGGCGCCCGGTGAGACGATTCGCCGCTGGCAGAGCACGCTCGACGCCTACCGCATCACCCAGGCCACGGGGCCGCTTCCTGCTGCGCTGCGCCCCCTCGCCGCCCGGATCGCTGGACGCTCGGTCGGGGTCGTCATGGGGGGTGGCGGTGCTCGTGCATTCGCCCATCTCGGAGTGCTCCTGGAGCTCGAGGCCGCGGGCATCGACGTCGACCGCGTGGCCGGAACCAGCCAGGGAGCCATCATCTCCGCCGCGTACGCACGCGGGTTCGATGCCCAGACCTGTGTCGATCTCTGCTACGAGGAGTTCGTCCGCAACAACCCCTACAACGACTACGGGATACCGACCGTCTCGATGGTCAAGGGCCGCAAGACCGAACGGGCGCTGCGCCGACGCCTGACCGGCATCCACATCGAGGAGCTGCCGCGTGCGTTCCGCTGCGTGAGCACCGACCTCCAGACGCGGGCTCCCTACGTCCACCGGACAGGGGATCTCACATCCGCGGTGATGTCGTCCATCAGCATCCCCGGCCTCTTCCCACCACGCCGCGACGAGCAGCGCCTCCTCGTCGATGGTGGCGTCCTCGACAATCTCCCGGTCCACGTGCTGACCGAACGTGATGAGGGCCCGCTCATCGCCGTGAACATCGGCCTGGGCGGCGAGGCCAGGCCACGGTCGGCGGATGCTGCCGATGCAGCACCACCGAGGGTCCGCATTCCGGCTCTGGGGGAGACGCTGATGCGCTCGGTGTTCATCGGCAGCGGCCGCGCGGTGCAGGAAGCGCGCGACGCCGGGGCGATCATCGTGTCCCCGTCGTCCGTCGGCGTGGGCCTCCTCGAGTTCCACCAGCTCGACCGGATGGTCGAGTCGGGTCGGCAGGCGGGCATTGCGCTCGTCGAGCAGGCGGGGCATCTCCTGCGCTGACTCGGCTGGGGTGCAGCGTCTCAGTAGCATCGCGCCATGGTGGATCCGAGCGACTGGTCCGATTTCGTGCGGTCTCGCCGCAGCGTCCGCGACTTCCGGTCCGATCCCGTGCCGGACGACGTGCTCCGTTCCGTCCTGGACGATGCGCTGGCGGCGCCGAGCTGGTCGAACACGCAGCCGTACCGACTGGCGGTCGCATCGGGCGAGCAGGCCGACCGGATTCGTGACGGGCTCGCCCAGCGGATCGCCGAGGCGGTGGCTCCCGACGGCGACTTCGCGATCCCGCTGGTCTATCCCGAAGACCTCCAGGAGCGTCGACGTGCGACCGGCTACGGGCTGTACAGCGTGCTGGGCATCGATCGGTCGGACCGCAACGCACGCGATCGTCAGATGCTGCGCAACTTCGAGTTCTTCGGGGCCCCGACGGCCATCTTCGTGTTCGTTCATGACGGGCTCGGCGCCTACTCGGTGCTGGACGCGGGATTCCTGATGCAGACCCTCCTGCTCAGCGCGCATGCGCGAGGGCTCGCGACCTGCGCGCAGGGGGCACTTGCGGTCTGGGCAGGACCCGTCCGAGCCGAGTTCGACGTGCCGGACCACTACCGACTGATCTGCGGCGTCTCCATCGGCTACGCCAGTGATCACCCGGTCAACCGGTACGATCCGGGCCGTCCGCGCGGTCGACGAGGTGCTCCTCGAGCCCACCGACCGCTGCTAGCGTCCCGTCATGTCCTACCCCGACCCGTCCGGCGAGCCCGCACCCGAGCGCGGCGGCGCCTACACCTATGCCGGTCCGATCAGCTGGGAGTACAGCCCGGAGCTGGACCGTGACGCGGACCCGGGCGAGATCGTCTGGACCTGGGTGGCGTTCGAGGAGGACGCCCACGTGGGCAAGGACCGGCCTGTGGCCGTCGTCGGTCGAGCGGACGACGGCAGGCTCGTCGCGCTCATGCTGTCGAGCAAGGAGCACGATGGCGACCGAGGCTGGATCTCCATCGGCACCGGCCCCTGGGACAAGGAAGGCCGTGAGAGCTGGGTCCGTCGCGATCGCGTCCTCGCGGTGCACGCGGGCGCGGTCCGGCGCGAGGGCGCGATCATGCCGAGGAGCACGTATGAGGCGATCGTCGCGGGCATGGGTGGGGCTGCTCGCGGCTCAACTCAGCGGCCGACACCGACACCGTCCGGTCCGACCGCTCCGAAGGGTGCGCGGCCAGGGATCCTCGCACGACTGCGGAGGATGCTCACCGGCAAGTAGGGCCGTCGTCGATGCGCGTGCATTCCGTCAGGTAACGATGTGATTGCAGGCGTCCGTCGTGACTTGCGCGCCGCGCCCGGTTGTCGCTAATGTCGCGTTCTCGCGATCACCGCAGTGTTCGCGTTGTCAGCAGACAGGGGTCATTCATGTTGAATCGCAAGGACTTCACGTCCTAGACCCCTGCTGCGCGCATCCGTTCTCGGACTAGCGCCCCGGTCGAGCCCGTGGCTCGACCGCTCACGTTGCACCTCTCGCAACTGCACCCGGCACACCCATCGCCCTACCCGGGCAACGGTGCTGTCGACATCTGGTGAACCTCATCCCGGCACGGGTCGATCACTCGTTGCCTGAATGGAGATGTCATGAAGACACGAGAGTCCCACAGGACCTCGACGCGTCTCGGCGTTCGCGCCCGAGGCGTGGCAGCGGTGACGGCGCTGGCCGTCGCCGGAGTGCGCGCGGTCGTGACCGCAGGCGCTCGACTGGCAGCCGCGGACGCCACCCCGGTCGCCGACGACAGGCGAGCACGCCGGCGGTCTCGTCGCGTCGGTGCCTCAGCACGGGTCAGGGGCGCGCCGGCCCCGCGCTCGTGGGCGCAGGGCTTCGACAAGCCGCTGGCGTGACGGCGACCTGGTCGGGAGCGAGAAGCTCCCGACCAGGTCGCCTGACCGGGAGGTCAAAGCCCGGGTACGTCAGTACGGTGCGGGGATGGAACCTGTACACGGTGGCGAGCACATCATCGACGCGGCGCGTGCAGCCGGCGTCTCCACGGTCTTCTCCCTGTCCGGCGCGCACATCTTTCCGGTGTACGACGCCGCTGTGGGAGGCAAGGACCGCGTCGAGGCTGCCCCGGATCGCATTGCGGCCGAGCGAGGTGGGCCACTGCGCCTGGTCGACACGCGGCACGAGCAGACGGCGGTGTTCGCGGCCGAGGCGACGGGCCGGCTCACCAGGACTCCTGGCTTCGCCGCCGTGACGGCGGGACCCGGCGTCACGAACGCCGTCAGCGGCATCGCCACGGCGCACTTCAACGGCACCCCGATGGTCGTGCTGGGCGGGCGCTCGCCGGACTCGCGCTGGGGCCAGGGGGCCCTTCAGGAGCTGGACCAGCCGCCGATCCTGGATCCCATCACGAAGGGTGCCTGGACGACGCATGACGTGAACGAGATCCGCGCTGACGGCGACCGTGCCTTCGCGCTTGCCGCCGGGGTGCACAGCGGACCGGTGTTCTGGGACATCCCGATCGACGTGATCTTCGCGCCGGCCCCGCGGGAGGATCGGCCGGTCGTCGCCCCGGTGCAGGCTGCCGAGCCGGACCCCGACTCGATCGCGGCCGCACGCGCCCTCCTGGACGCGGCCCGCCATCCCGTCGTGATCCTCAGCAGCGGGGTGTGGATGAGCGACGCTGTCGAGGCGGCCCGCCACCTCGTCTCCTCGAGGAACCTGCCGGTCATCGCCAACGGAATGGGACGCGGGGTGATCCCGCCGAGCGATCCGCATCTGGTGACCCGCGCACGCTCGGCGGCATTCGCGGGGGCCGACCTCGTGATCGTCGTGGGCACCCCCCTCGACTTCCGGCTCGGGTACGGCACCTTCGGCGACCCGCCTGCGCAGGTCATCCACGTCGTGGACGCCGAGACCGAGCGGTCGGGTGCTGCGTCGGTGGCGTGCGCCCTCGTCGGCGACCTGTCGATGAGTCTCCTGGCGTTGGCCGAAGGCACCGCCGCGGACGGCGCATGGGTCGAGTCGCTTCGCGCGAAGGCCAGCGCTGCGGTTGCGGCCGACGGAGCGGACCTGGCGAACGATCGCAGCCCGATCCATCCGGCCCGGATCTACGGTGAGCTGCTGCCGAGGCTGACGCCGGACTCCGTCGTCATCGGCGATGGAGGCGACTTCGTGTCGTTCGCCGGCCGGTACATCGAGCCGGAGCAGCCCGGCCGCTGGCTGGACCCGGGCCCCTACGGGTGCCTCGGCACCGGGCCCGGCTTCGCGCTCGCGGCGGGGCTGGTCCACCCGCAGTCGCCGCTGTTCCTCCTCATGGGCGACGGCGCGGCCGGCTTCTCGCTGATGGATGTCGACTCCCTCGTCCGCCACCGGATCCCCGCCGTCATGATCGTCGGCAACAACGCCGGCTGGGCGCTGGAGAAGCAGCCGATGCGCCTGCTGTACGGCTACGACGTCATCGCCGACCTGGCGCCGACGCACTACGACGAGATCGTCGTCGCGCTGGGTGGCGGGGGCGAGACGGTCACCGACCCCGCTCAGGTCGGTCCGGCCATCGACCGGGCGATGGCGTCCGGGATCCCGTACCTCGTCAACGTCATGACGGACCGTGACGCCGCCTACCCCCGTTCGACGCTCGGGATCTAGTCGTGGCCCAGGAGACCATTGCCTCCCTGAGCATCCAGGAACGCCTGTACCCGGATGCCACCTGCTTCGGGTGTGGCCTGGCCAACCCGAAGGGGCTGCACCTGCGCAGCTATGCGCAGGACGACGTCGTCGTCGCGACGTTCATGCCATGGCCGGAGCACGACAACGGCCTGGGCTACCTCAATGGGGGCATCATCGCGACGCTCCTCGACTGCCACAGTGGCGCCGCCGTCTTCCACGAGGCCGATCTCCAGGGCTGGCAGGCGTTCCCCGGCGCGGCGTACGCGTTCGTCACCGCGGGGCTCGACGTGCGCTACCTCCGGCCGGCGCCGCTGAGCGAGCCAGTCGAGCTGAGGGCCGTCGTGGCTGCAGCCGACGAGTCGGTCATCACTGTCGACGTCCAGCTCGTATGGGACGGCAAGGCACGCGCCGAGGCCTCGACGCTGTGGAAGCGCTGGCGCCCGCGCTCCTAGCGGATGAGGAGCGTGATCAGGTCGGCGATGCATGCCGGCTTGCCGCCGTCGTCGAGGCGCACCTCGACGGACACGACGGCCTTGACTCCCATCGCGGTCTCCTCGATGGAGGTCAAGGTGGCGCTGGCCTGGATGCGCGATCCCGCGGGCACGGGCCGGATGAAGCGGATTCGATCGCTGCCGTAGTTCATGAACGCCTGGAGCCCGTCGACGGTGAACGTCTCACCCAGCATGACGGGGACCATGCTGAGGGTGAGGAAACCGTGCGCGATCGTGCCGCCGAAGGGACCGTCGGCCGCGCGCACCGGATCCACGTGGATCCACTGATGGTCCCCGGTGGCCTCGGCGAAGGTGTCGATCCGGTCCTGGTCGACGGTCATCCACGGACTGTCCCCGAGGTGGGTGCCCACGGCGGCGCAGAACTCGTCGATGCTGGTGAAGGTGCGCATCACCCCTCCTAGTCCGTGGGTCCGCCGGCGACGTAGATGACCTGGCCGGAGATGAACGACGCATCGTCGGAGGCCAGGAACGAGACGGTGTTGGCGATGTCGTCCGGCACGCCGACCCGGCGGACGGCCGTCTCCTTGGCGATGGCCTCCTGGAACTCCTCGAAGGAGACACCCATGCGCTCCGCTGTGGCGGCGGTCATGTCCGACGCGATGAAGCCGGGGGCGATGGCGTTGGCCGTGACCCCGAACGGGCCGAGCTCGAGGGCGAGCGTCTTGGTGAAGCCCTGCAGGCCCGCCTTGGCGGCCGAGTAGTTCACCTGCCCCCGGTTGCCCAGCGCAGAGACACTCGAGAGGTTGACGATGCGGCCCCATCGGGCGCTGACCATGTGGCTCTGGACGGCCCGCGACATGAGGAAGGCGCCGCGCAGGTGTACCGACATCACGGCATCCCAGTCGTCGACCGTCATCTTGAACAGCAGGTTGTCCCGGAGGATGCCGGCGTTGTTCACCAGCACGGTGGGGGAGCCGAGCTCGTCGACGATCCGTGCCAGCGCGGCTGCCACGGCCTCCTCGGAGGCGACATCGGCGCCGACCGCCAGAGCCGACCCTCCGGATGCCGTGATCTGGTCGACGACGGTCGCGCAGGAGCCCTCGTCGAGGTCGAGGACGGCGACGGCGAGGCCGTCGCGGGCGAGGCGGCGGGCGGTGGCGGCACCGATGCCGCGTGCGGCTCCGGTGATGACGGCGATGCGGGGGGTCTCGTGGCTCACGTGGCCAGTCTGCCGTGGCCATGTCCCGCGCGGGGCCGGTCAGTCGATCCTGCGGCCCGCCCGCAGGGTCCAGCGGAGACCGGAGTCCACCGCCATGAGCAGCAGGGCGAGGAGCACGGCGACGACGAGGATGACCGTGACGAAGATGACGACCGACGCGGCACCGTTCTCGCCGAGGTCCAGGAACGAGTACGGGTAGGCGCCGACGGTGAGCCCTCGGAGGAGGGCGAACGCCGCCCACACCAGGGGCAGGACCATTGCGAGGGCGATGGTGCGCAGGGAGATCAGCCCGCGCGGCCCGGCGATGATCCACACGATGGGGGTCAGCAGGGGCAGGACCCAGTGCAGGAGGGTGTTGCTCAGCAGGTCCCAGCCCGTCTTCCCCGCCTCGGCGAGGAGCAGGTTGTAGACGAGGCCCGTGATGGTGATCATCAGCACGCTGTCGAGACGCAGTGCACGCCAGACGGCACCTGCCGTGTCGGAACGCGCGAACACCGCTGGCCGTGCGAGGAGCATCGTGAGGACGACGGCCACCAGGAGGTTGCTGACGATCGTGAAGTAGGTGATCCAGTCGAAGAGGCGCTCCCAGGGTGTATCGACGCCATCGACGGTGTTGCCGAGGATCGACGCCTTGGCGGGGTCGACCGCATCGACATAGTGACCGCTGACGCTGAGGGCGAAGGACAGGACGACCGCGCACCAGGCGACGATCGCGTTGATCCAGAACAGAATGCGGCAGGCGGCTGGACTCACGACCGAACGCTATCCCTGGCCGCGCAGGATGGCAGCCGCCCGGGCGCCCGGTGATGTGCGCTCAGGGGAGCCGAACCATGCGGTCGCCGCACCGTTGACGATCACGATCGCCGCGCAGAGCCCGATGGTCAGCTCGATGCCGCGCTGTCCGGTGTCGTCGACGAACATGGCGACGGCCACCGCTACGGCGGCCGACCCGAGGTTGAGCAGGCCGAGTCCGCCGAACTGACTGGTGACCGCGTACCGGATGAGCGCGAACGACAGGAGTGCCGTCGCAATGGTGCCAGCGAAGTAGTCGGGCACGTGAGCGCCGATCACGGCCTCTTCTCCGGCTGCCAGGAGGACCAGGATGTCGAGGGTGCCGGCGATGCCGAAGACGAGCGTGAGGTGTCCCAGCAGCGCGAGCCGCCAGTGCACTCTCGTCAGGTCGGTGCTCGAGGGCACCAGGCCGTCGAAGTAGATCCACCACAGCGCGAAGCTGACCAGGAATACCAGCGCGAACACATCGGCGCGGGGGATCGAGTCGAGGCCGCTGAGGGCATGCACCAGCTGGGCGAAGCCCTCCCCGAGGATGATGATGATGAACAGCCCGAGCCGCTCGCGCAGGTGGTCGAGTCTCAGTCGCTCGTCGTCCAGCCACTTCCGGTAGAGCAGGACCAGGATCGTGATGCCACTGCTCAGCAGGGCGAGCGCGAGGAAGACTGCGACATAGGGACCGGTGACCAGGGCCCCGAGTGCGCACAGGATCGGTGCGACGGAGAGCGCCGCCAGCGTGCGGCTGTGCTGAGGGTCCGGCGTGCGATCGGAGCGCACGACCCAGCGGTCGCTGGCGATCAGCAGGGGGATGATGGCCAGAGCGCCGCCGTAGGCGAGCATCACCCGGGTGCCGGCAGCGTCGATGGACTGGTCGATCGTGAGGACGGCCACCACGATGAGACCCATCTGGATCAGCATGAGCCCACGCCGGATGAGGTCGTTGCCGGGGAAGACATTGGTGAACAAGGTGGTGAGGAGCCACACCCACGAAAGCGAGATCATCGCGATGACGGCGTCACGGGCGTTGTGCGCTGATGGGTCCCTGAGGAAGGCATCGTTGGCCACGGCGATGGCCGCGACTACGACGAGGTCGTAGAAGAGTTCGAACCAGCCGACGGTCGCCTCTTCCCGGCGCTCGGTGCGCATGGACGCAGTATGCCCACTGGGCGGTGGGATCACCCGGTGTAGCGCTCCGCCCGCGCCACGAGGACCTCGTACTGCCATGCGGCGATCGCGTAGGACGTGAAGTACCGCTCCTCGAGGACGTCCCAGATGCGCGTGGCGACGGACGGGGAGACCAGGGTCTCCACCCGGATGTTCCCGCCCTCCAGCTCGCTCATCCGGCGGTTGCGCGGTCCGTGGCCACGGCCCGCCGTGATGGTCCAGCCGAGCGCCCCGCAGGAGGACAGGTCGCGCAGGAGCCCCTGCTCAAGGACGGACTCGGCGACGATGACCATGCAGGTGACGGTGCCGTGCGTCATGCCGTCCTCCTCCCGCGCGGGGTTCCGCCCGGACATCATGCCCCGCTCATCCATTCCGCGATGGCAAGCAGGACCGGGATTCCCACGATGAGGTTGAACGGGAAGGTCAGGCCCAGTGCGCTGGTGAGCGTGATCCCCGGATTGGCTTCGGGGAGGGCCAGGCGGACGGCTGCGGGCGCGGCGATGTACGACGCGCTCGCGCACAGGACGCCGAGCACCATCGCCCCGCCGGTGGACATGCCTGCCAGCAGACCCGCCGCGACGCCTGCGGTGCCGGCGAGCAGAGGAAAGGCGAGCGCGAACACGACCAGGCCAGGGCCCGCAGTCCTGATGTCCGGCAGGCGACGGCCGGTCAGCACGCCCATCTCGAGCAGGAACAGCGTGAGGACGCCGGTGAACAGCGCGCCGAAGAACGGCTCGACCCGTGCGTAGCCCGCCGGGCCGGTCGCGAAGCCCATGGCCAGGCCACCGACGAGGAGCAGGATGGAGCGGCTGGTCAGCACCTCGTGCAGGGAGGTGCGCCACGATCCGCTCGAGCTGCGCTGACGCCCGGCGAGCAGCAGTCCCACGATGATCCCGGGGACCTCCAGCACCGTCAGGAGGGTGGCCACGTACCCCTCGTACGGCACGCCGGCGACGTCGAGGAAGACCAGGGCCGCGGTGAACGTGACCAGCGATGTCGACCCGTAGTGGGCGGCCATCGCGCCGCGATCCACCGGGCCGAGCGGAGTGAGGACGCGAAGCACGGCGAAGGCGACCACCGGGATCGTCACGCCGAGGATGACGGACGCCACCACCGGCGCCCACACCTCGGACAGGCCAGCCTCCCGGAGGGCGACGCCGCCCTTGATGCCGATTGCGAGGAGCAGGTACATGGACGTCGCCTGGTAGACCGCGTCCGGGAGGCGCAGGTCGGCGCGCAGCGTGGCGGCAAGGATCCCGAGCGCGAACGCGAGGACGGGGGCGGACGTCAGGTTCAGGACGGCGAGCTCGAGGGTCGTGTTCAGGTCCATCTACGTGGTCCCGCCCCGGTTGGCGCCTGTGTCGGTACCGAGCCGCCGCGCGAGCTCCGCCTCGATCGTCGCCAGCTCCTGCTGCACCGACGTGAGGTGAGTCAGCAGGACGTCATCTGCCATCGGTGGTGCCTCGGCGGCGTCGTGCTCGCGGGCTCGCTCCATGGAGCCGATCACGATGCCGATCAGCAGGTTGAACACGACGAACGCGGCGAGGAGGACGTAGGAGACGAAGAAGACGACTGCGTAGGGACTGACCACCTCCGCATCAGCGAGGTAGGTGGGGAAGTTCTCCAGGGTGAGCAGGATGAACAGGGTGAGCATCGAGCGACCGATCGTGCCCCAGCTCTCGGGCAGGTCGGCTCCGAAGAGCGACCAGCCGATCATGCCGTAGACGAACAGCAGCAGGATCGTGAGCACCACCATGCTGAACAGCGATGGGATCGACTTCACCACCGTCAGCAGCAGGATTCGGGCGTCGGGCAGGTAGCGGACGAGGCGCACGATCCGCGCGAGGCGGAGGAGCCGCAGGAGCTGGGCCTGCTCGCGGACCCCCGGGATGAAGACGGCTCCGATGATGACGAGATCGAAGATGTTCCATCCGCTGCGGAAGAAGTCGCCAGGGCGTCGGCCGTAGGAGGCGAACCTCAGGACCAGCTCGACGACGAACACGGCGAAGCAGGCCTCATTGAGCAGGAGGAGTGCGTCGCCCCAGGTGGCGGTGACCGTCGGGTAGGTCTCGAGTCCCAGCACGACGGCGTTGAGCACGATCACCGTCGCGATGACCCCGGCGAAGCGGTCGGAGTCGACCAGCCGGGCCAGCCGCCCAGTGCGGTCGGGCTCGGACATGACGACCCCCTCGATGGCCCCGCGGACAATAGACGAAATGTAATGCCTGAATTACAGTACGTCTAATCGGGCCTCGACGGCGGGCTGTCACCCCCCGCCGTGGAAGGCCAGCATCGGGCTGACGCCCGCACTCGGCGCAGGACCGGTGATGGGCTCGTCGGCCATGAACTGCCGGACGATGGCGGCCAGCTCGGCGGGATGGCTGTAGTTGATGGCGTGGGCAGCGTCCTTCAGCACGGCCACGCGCGTCTCGGGTGGGAGCTGCCTGACGACCTGGCGGATGCGAGACCACGGCGGAAGCAGTGGGTCGCGTGCCCCGAGCACCGCCAGCAGGGGGACGTCGAGCCCGAGCAGCGCCTCGAGCGCCGGGAATCTCGTCATCGCGATGAACAGGCGCAGCGCGTCGACGAGTCCGAAGTGCAGGTAGTCGGGCACCGCCACCGTCGCCATGGACACCGGCTCACGTGGGGCGTCGAGGGCGAGCTGCCCGATCGCCCTGAGCAGGGGGCGGTTGTGGATCCCGCCGGCCGGGGACACCATGATCGCGCGCTCGATGCGGTCGGGATGCCGCTGCGCGAAGGCGCCCAGGATGGCGCAGCCGAGGGAGTTGCCGAGCACAGTGGCACGGTCGATCCCGAGGGTGTCGAGGAGGTCGGCGGCCGAGTCGGCGAGTTCCGGGATCGTCAGCGGATGCGACGGTGGCAGGCTTCGCCCGAAGCCCGGGAGGTCCGGCACGTAGGTGCGGAAGTGGCCCGCGAGCAGCTCGGCCGTTGGGACCATGTAGCTGCCTGAGATCGCGAACCCGTGCAGGTGGAGGATCACGGGAGCCGCCGGCGCCGGCTCGGCGACCCGCAGGAACATCGGCTCGCCCCGGACGATCTCCCACCGGTCAGCGAGCGAAGCGCCTCCGTCAGGCGTCTGCACTCTCCTCCTCGGGCTTGCGTGCGACGGCCTCGGCGCCGTGCGGGAGGTCCCGGGTGAAGGGCAGGGAGATGAGCGCCAGGAGGGCGGCGCCCAGCAGCCCGGCCTTGAGCGCCGTGAGCTGTGCCTGTTCGTAGTCCTCGACAAGAGCAGCGGTCTGCACCTCGTCGAGGCCGGCCTCGGTGGCCGCGGCGGCGATCTGGTCCGACGACACGAAGTCGATGCCGTTCTGGACGGAGGTGCTGACCTGGGTCGAGACCTGCTGGCTGATCTCGGGGCTCTCCGCGATGTTGGTGACGAAGTTGCTCGTCAGGCCCGACAGCACCACCGCGCCGATGAGCGCCACGCCCAGCGACGAGCCGAGCTGCTGGCCCGTGAACTGGAGGCCGCCGGCCTCCCCGCGCCCCGAGACGTCGACGGACGCCTGGACCACCTTGCCGAGCTGTGACGCGAGGAAGCCCATGCCGATGCCCAGCAGGGCCATCGACAGCGCGAAGGCCGCGTCGTTCAGGGTCGGCTCGATCGTCCCGAGAAGCACGAGGATGGCCGCGAGGGTGATCCACAGCCCGGTACGAACAATGGCCCGCACTGAGAAGCGGCTGGCGAGGCGCGCGCCGAGCGCTGAGGCGATGAACATGGTGATCGAGACGGGCAGCATCTTGATCCCCGTCTCGAGGGCGTCCAGGCCGAGGACGAGCTGCAGGTACAGCGGCACGGTGAAGAAGATGCCCATCAGGATCAAGTTCTGGCTGAGCAGTCCGTAGAGGCCGGCGCGCAGGGGCGGGATGCGCAGCAGGCTCAGGTGCACCAGCGGATCGAGGCCGTGGGCCTCGCGGTGGCGCTGCCAGGCGACGAAGGCCCACACGAGGACGCCACCGAAGGCGATGACGAAGAGGGTCAGGGAGAACCCGAGCGGCTCGATCGGCGAGTCGATGGGCTTGACCCAGCCCCACGTGCTCGACTGCAGCACGCCCAGCACGATCAGGCCCAGGCCCGACGCCGACAGGATCGTGCCGACGAAGTCGAGCCGGGGGATCGGCGTGGGACGCGCGGCGTCGTGGATCAGCCTCGACATCGCAAGGATGGCCAGGACGAGGACGACCTCGCCGACGAAGACGACGCGCCAGGACAGCTCCGTGGTCGCCCAGCCACCCAGGATCGGGCCGATGGCGATGCCCGCGCCGGCAACGCCGCCGATGACGGCGTAGGCGACGTTGCGGTCCTTGCCCTCGTAGTTGCCGGCGATGAGGGCCACGAGTGCCGGCATGACGAGGGCTGCCCCGAGACCCTCGAGGATCGACCAGCCCAGCGTCAGCACGGCCACGGTCGGCGCGACCGCCGTCACGGCCGACCCGACTCCGTAGATCATCAGGCCGACGACGAAGGCCTTGCGGCGGCCGATGATGTCGCCGATCTTGCCTCCGGTGAGCATGAACATGGCCATCGTCAGGCAGTAGAGCGTGATGACGGCCTGGATGGTGGTGACCGTCGTGTCGAAGTCGTCGACGAGGGTGCTGATCGAGACGTTCATGACCGACTGGTCGAGGACCATCACGAACTGCGCTGTCGCCAGAGCGACGAGCGGCCACCACTTCCTCATGCCTGCCCCTTTGTCCCGATGCCCAGCACTGTAGTCCGGGGTGCCGGTTCTCGGACGTCTCGCAGGCAACGGGGCGATACTGGGACTCGTGGCGCCGCGGGCGCGAGAGGACGGGCGAGATGGGTTCCAAGGGCAGCAAGGCGGGCAAGGAGAAGAGCAAGGCCAGGGCCAAGGAGGAGGCCCCTGCCGAGCGGATGAAGGCCAAGGAGTACGACGACCTGCTCAAGCCCCTGCAGGGTGAGCTCGTCGCGCTTCAGGAGTGGGTGAAGGCCAGCGGGGCGAAGCTGTGCATCGTCTTCGAGGGTCGTGACACGGCTGGCAAGGGCGGCACGATCAAGGCGATCACGGAACGCGTGAGCCCCCGGGTGTTCAGGGTCGTGGCCCTGCCTGCGCCGACGGACCGGGAGAAGTCGCAGATGTACATCCAGCGCTACCTGCAGCACTTCCCGGCCGCCGGCGAGGTCGTCATCTTCGACCGCAGCTGGTACAACCGTGCCGGGGTCGAGCGCGTGATGGGGTTCTGCACGCCGGAGCAGACCGAGCGCTTCCTGCTGCTGGCTCCCGGGATCGAGCGGGAGATGGTGCACTCCGGGATCATCCTCATCAAGTACTGGCTCGAGGTCGGCCCGGAGGAGCAGCGTCGTCGGCTCGAGAGCCGCATCGACGACCCCCGCAAGACCTGGAAGCTGTCGGACATGGACGTCAAGTCGTACGTGAAGTGGGACGAGTACACCGCCGCCCGCGACGCGATGCTCGAGGCCACGAGCACGCCCTCGGCCCCATGGCATGTCGTCTACACCGACGACCAGCGACGCGGTCGGCTGAATGTGCTGGCGCATCTGCTCGACCACGTGCCCTACGAGCCGCAGAAGGTGCCGCGCGTCACCCTCCCGAAGCGGACGATCTCGGACCAGCGATCCGCCCTTGACCTGACGCAGCTCGCCATCCCGACTAGGTTCTGACCAGCCCCGCTGGGCGGGCGGGCTCGGGACTGGAGGGCGAGAACACGTGGCAGGCGCGGCACGCTTCGGGTGGCGTGACCTCGTCAGGGTGTGGTCGTCCGCCCCCGGGTCGCAGCGCATGCGGCGTCCGACGGACGTGCTGCTGCTCATCACCGCCGTGCTGCTCCTCGCGGCCCTCGCTCTCATCGCCCCCGGCCCGACGAACGTCGACACGGCCCTCGCATCCGTCCTCGATGCACTGCCCTCCGTGGTGGACCTGCTCTGGGGGCTGTCGTACACGGTCCTGACGATCTGGGCACTAGTCCTGCTCGTGCTGCCGCTCGCCTTCCGACAGCGACGACGCCTGAGTCTCGACCTGCTTCTCGCCGCTACGGTGGCTGTGGTCGGAGCCATCATCGCCGGCGGCGCGGCGGGCACCGCGAACGGCGTGACGCTGGACGCCCTCATCGGCGTGCCGGACTCCCCGGTCTACGTGGCGACCCGGGTCGCTGTCGCGACGGCGATCATCGTCACCGTCTCCCCGCACCTCAGCCGCCCGCTGCGCTACTGGGGCCGCGTCGTCGTGCTCCTTGGGGCGGTCGCCGCGGTCTCGATCGGCGCCGCCTGGCCCATCGGCGCGCTCGCAGGCATCCTCATCGGCATCGGTGCCGGGGCCCTGACGCACCTGCTGCTCGGCTCCCCCCAGGGTCTGCTCACCGCCGAGCAGGTCGACATCGGGCTGGCCGACCTCGGTGTCGAGGCCGACTCCGTCGTCGCGGCGGAAGATCAGCTGCCGGGCGAGGCGCTGTGGCGCGCGCACGTTCCCGGGGGCACGGACCTACGCGTGAAGGTCTATGGCCGGGACTCCTGGGACAGCCAGTTCGTGGGCTCCATCTGGGGGTCCCTCACCCGGCGCGGGGAGATGCCGAGCCTGGGCGGCGGCCGGGAGTCGCGTGTCGAGCATGAGGCCCTCGTGACGCTGATGGCGCAGCGGGCCGGGGTGTCGGTGACCCCACTCGTCAAGGCAGGCGTCTCGGACCAGGGCGACGCCATCATCGCGACGGAGGCGCCTCGCATGACCCTGCGGGCCATGGATGCCAGCTCCGTCACCGACGACACGCTCGATCAGGCGTGGCGCGCGCTGACCATCCTGCACGCAGCCGGCATGGCCCACGGGCGGATCGACAGCCGGCACGTGGTGATCCTTGTCGACGGGAGCGCCGCCCTCGCGGACTTCGCCGACGGGGAGCTGAACGCGAGCCTCAGCGACCAGCTGGTCGACGGCTCCCGTCTCCTGGTGACGCTGGCGCTGAAGGTCGGGCACGACCGGGCGCTGGCCTCGGCGCAGCGCATCATGGGCGACGAGGGCGTCGTCGACATGCTGCCCTACCTCCAGCCGGCTGCCCTCGGGCGCCTGACGCGGCAGGAGCTGCAGGAGGTGGAGTGGTCCCTCAAGGACCTCCGCTCGGCCGCGGTCACGATCCTGGGCGTTCCCGCGCCGCCGCTCCAGCAGATCCGGCGGGTGACGCTGAAGTCGGTCGTCATCGTGGCGATCGTCGCGATCATGGCGTACACGCTGATCAGCGCCTTCTCGGGCGTCGACTTCCAGAGTGTCGTCGACGCGCTCGCCTCGGCGAACGTCTACATCCTGCTGGGCGCGCTCCTCGTCTCGCCGTTCATCCAGACCGGCTTCGCGTTCTCGACCTTCGGCGCGACGCTGAAGAAGCTGACGTACATGCCGGTGCTGATGTTGCAGTACGCCATCCAGTTCATCGCCCTCTGCCTGCCCTCCACCGCGGCCCGGCTGGCGCTCGAGGTCCGCTTCTTCGAGCGCTTCGGGGTGCCTCCGGCATCCGCCATCGGCATGGGGATGATCGACAGCTTCAGCGGCTTCATCGTCCAGATCGTGCTGATCGTGCTGATCCTGGTCAGCGGCCTGCCAGGTCTCACGTCCTCGATCCGGGGGTCCTCGGACTCGTCCGACTCGTCCAGCACGGACTCCGGCCCGTCGCTGATCGTGATCGTCCTGGTCCTCGCACTCATCGCGCTCATCGTGACCCTGATCGTTCCCAAGCTGCGCCGGCGGATGCTCGGCAACATCCCGCGGATCCGGGGACAGATCGCCGAGCAGCGGCGCAACGCGGGTGACTCGCTGCTGGTCCTGCATCACCCCAAGAAGGTGCTGACGATGATCGGCGGCAACCTGATGGCCCAGGTGCTGCAGGCGATCGTGCTGGGCATCTGCCTCGCGGCCTTCGGGGAGACGGCCGCCCTGTCGCAGCTCATCCTCATCAACACCGGAGTGAGCCTGTTCGCCGGCCTCATGCCGGTGCCGGGCGGCATGGGCGTGGCCGAGGCCGGCTACACGGCTGGGCTGCAGGCCATCGGGATCCCCGCGCCGATCGCCGTCGGCGCGGCCATCGCCTTCCGGCTGGTCACGTTCTACCTGCCCCCGCTGTGGGGATCGGTCGCCATGCGCTGGCTGCGTCGGCACGAGTACGTGTAGCACCCGCTACCGGCGATCGATGAGCCCTTCGAGCTCGTCGATCGCGGACTGCTGCTGCGCAGTGAGGGCCTTCAGCTCCTGCAGCTTCGCCTCGAGGTCCGTGGGGGCCTTCTCCTGGGCGCCGGGGCTCAGGAAGAGGTTGGCGAGGTAGCCGGTGAGCGTGCCGAAGATGCCCACGCCCACGACGATGATGACCGTTCCGAGCGCCCTGCCCGGATTGGTGATCGGGAACTGATCCCCATACCCGACCGTCGACATCGTCACGATGATGTACCAGAGCGCATCCGAGGCGGTGGTGATGTTGGCGCCCGGGACGTCGGCCTCCAATTGGAGCATCAGCAGGCTGCCGAACTCGAGAACGAGGATCGCGATGAACAGCAAGGAGAGCAGCGCGCTGCCCGCCTTGTCCTTGATCAGGCTCCTCACGATGTTGCGGGCCCCGTAGTCCTTCAGCAGCCGATACACCTTCACCAGGCGGAACAGGCGCAGGATCTTGGTCTGCTGGAACGGCAGCGACGCCAGCAGGTCGGCCCAGCCCCAGCTCCGCCAGAAGTAGTCGGACTTACTCGGCGCCGTCTTCAGGCGGAACACGAAGTCGATGAAGAAGATGATCGTGATCGGGACGTTCATGATCGCGAGCACGTAGTCGAGGCTCTGGTCCTGCACTATGAAGACGAGGACGAGGTTCACGATGGACAGGATCGACAGCGCGCCGATGAAGATCTCGTAGCCGGGGTTCTTCAGGCCGGCGCGCTCCTCGGCGGCATCGATCGCGGCGTCACTGGACATGATCACATCCTGTCTGAGTGGGCGGGCGAATCCCGGTAGGCGCACGTCTACGCTCAGGCTCCATGAGCGCCATCCCTGCGCGTGCGCGCGTCGTCATCATCGGCGGCGGCGTGATCGGCACGTCGATCGCCTACCATCTGGGCCAGCTCGGCTGGTCGGACGTGGTCCTGCTCGAGCGCGACCGGCTGACGTCCGGGACGACCTGGCATGCCGCGGGACTCATGACCTGCTTCGGCTCGATGTCGGAGACCTCGATGGCCATGCGCCAGTACACCCGTGAGCTGTACAAGCGCCTCGAGGCCGAGACCGGCCTCTCCACCGGATTCAAGCCCGTCGGATTCATCGAGGCCGCGGCCGACGAGGGTCGGCTCGAGGAGTATCGCCGGGTGGCGTCGTTCAACCGCCACGTGGGCCTCGACGTCCAGGAGATCACGCCGCGGGAGATCGCCGACCTGTTCCCGTTCGCCGACACGTCGGACCTGCTCGCGGGCTTCTACGTCCCGCAGGACGGCAGGGTCAACCCGGTCGACGCCACGATGTCCCTGGCCAAGGGCGCCCGGATGCGCGGCGTGAGCATCGTCGAAGGGGTCACGGTCGACCAGGTGCTCACCTCGGGGAGGCGCGTGACCGGCGTGTCGACCTCCGAGGGCGACATCGAGTGCGAGTACGTCGTCAACTGCGCGGGCATGTGGGCAAGGCAGCTGGGGGAGCGCAACGGCGTCGTCATCCCTCTGCAGGCAGCCGAGCACTACTACCTGATCACCGAGCCGATCGACGGGGTGGACCCGGCGTGGCCGGTCTTCGAGGATCCGTCGCGTCACGGCTACTACCGGGAGGAGGGTGGCGGCCTCATGGTCGGGCTCTTCGAGCCCGTGTGCGCGCCCTGGAACGTCGACGGGATCCCGTCGGACTTCTCGTTCGGCGAGATCACGCCCGACTGGGACCGCATGGGACCCTACGTCGAGCGAGCGATGGAGCGGGTGCCGATCACGCTGGAGGCCGGCATCCGCACGTTCTTCTGCGGCCCCGAGTCCTTCACGCCCGATCTCGCCCCCATCGTCGGCGAGGCGCCCGGGCTCGACGGCTACTTCGTGGCGGCCGGCATGAACTCGGTGGGCATCCTGACCGGCGGCGGCATGGGCCGCATCGTCGCGCAGTGGCTCGTCGACGGCCGTCCCGACGTCGACGTCACCGGCTTCAACATCGACCGGATGCAGGACTACCAGCTGAACCCGCGCTACCGCGCCGAGCGCACGGTCGAGACGCTGGGCATGGTGTACCAGACCCACTTCCCGGGCCGATCCATGCAGACGGCCCGCGGGGTGAAGCGCTCGCCCGTCCACGATCGCCTCGTCGGGCAGCGCGCCTACTTCCGCGACGTGAGCGGGTGGGAGGGCGCCGACTGGTACGCCCCCCGGGATCTGAGCCACGCGTGGAGGAGCTCACCTGGGGCCGGCAGAACTGGTTCCCCTACTGGGCCGAGGAGCACCGTGCCGTGCGTGAGGGTGTCGGCCTCATGGACATGTCGTTCATGTCGAAGTTCCAAGTCCAGGGCCCCGACGCGGGCCGGTTCCTCGACCGACTGTCGGCGAACGCGGTCGACGGCGAGCCCGGCGTCATCACCTACACCCAGTGGCTCAACCACGGGGGCACCCTCGAGGCCGACCTCACCGTGACCAAGCTCGAGGACGACCGCTTCCTCGTCGTCGCGTCCGACAACGCCCACGGCCACGTCCAGGCGTGGATGCGCCGGCAGGCCGGTGACGACCGCGTCGTCGCGACGGACGTCACGTCGGCGCTCGCTCAGCTCAACGTCCAGGGACCACTGTCGCGAGCCGTCCTGCAGTCGATCACGTCGGCGGACATGTCGAACGACGCGTTCCCGTTCCGGGCGGCACGCACGATCGACATCGGATTCGCGCGGGCGCTGTGCGTGCGCATCACGTATCTCGGCGAGCTCGGGTACGAGCTGTACGTCCCGGCAGAGCAGGCCATGCACGTCTACGAGCAGGTGGTCGCCGCCGGCGCTGCGCACGGGCTCCGGCACACCGGACTGAAGGCGCTGGCCAGCCTGCGCATGGAGAAGGGCTACCGCGACTACGGGCACGACATCGACAACACCGACACCGCCCTCGAGGCGGGCCTGGGCTTCGCGGTGGCGCTCGACAAGCCCGGCGGATTCATCGGCCGGGACGCGGTGCTGAGCCAGAAGGATGCAGGCCCGCTGAGCCGCCGCCTGGTGCAGGTGAAGCTGGTCGATCCCGAGCCGCTCATGCATCACGCCGAGGTCGTGCACCGTGACGGCGTCGCCGTCGGGTACGTGCGCGCGGCCAGCTACGGCCACACCCTCGGCGGCGCCGTCGGCCTGGCCATGCTCGAGGCCGACGGGCCGCTGACGGCCGGGTGGCTGTCGGCGGGCGAGTGGGAGGTCGACGTCGCGGGCGAGCGGTACCCGGCCGTGACGTCCCTGCGGCCGATGTACGACCCGGAGAACACCCGCATCAAGGCCTAGCCTCGGTCACTCGACGCGGAGCTAGGAGCCGGGCGGGCCGCTGATCGCGGTGAGCCGGCCGAAGCGACCGGGTCCGGCGATCGCCTCCGGGTCCAGGTCGGCGAGGTCGATGGACGGCGAGCCCCACTCGGCAAGCTGGCGCTGGATGGCCCGGCGCGCCGAGTCGATCTTGCGGGCCACCATCCTGCGCGTGGCCCACTCCTGCTCGCGCTCGCGGAGGACGAGCTCGATGGCGTCGGCCTGCTGGGTCGAGCACGTGAGCCCGAACGCCTGCTCCGCACCCTCGCGCAGGTCGATGCGGTAGTCGTGGCCACGGCGGACGAACGTGCCGGGCTTGGACTGCATGCCGTTCAGCAGGTCGATCGTCGCCAGCACGAAGCTCGTGATCGGTCGGAACTTGGTCTCCCGGGGCACGAGCGGCGGCCGGGTGGTCGGCGGTCCGAGCCACCAGGGCGGCTGCAGCACCATCTCGTAGGAGTACTTGTTCACCGGGTCGTCGTGGTGCACCACCATGAGGTGCCGCATGCGGCCGGGCGGGAGGGGCGGAGCCTCGTCGGGCTGGCTGACGAGGACCAGGTGGCCGTGGGGGTCGACCGTGTGCGGTGCATGCCGCCACGCATTCCACAGACGCGTGCGGAAGGGGACGCCGAGGTAGAGCCCCCCGTCGACGCCGAGCGCCTGCATCTCGTCGAGCGAGGCGGTGCCCTGCGCGTCCACGGCGATGTCGAGCGCCACGTTCGCGCCGAGGCTCTCGCCGATGAGCACCACGTGCGGCCGGTCGTGCACCGGAATCGTGGCGATGCGGGCGCGGATCCCGTCGAGGATGAGTCTGGTCAGGTCCTCGGCCTCCGTGGTCCGGGCAAGGGCGAGGGCGGAGGGGACGAGCGCGTACTGGGGGACGACGATCGCGCAGTCGCCGCGCGTCAGGTACTCGAGTGCCTCGGCGAGTGAGTAGTTGAAGTAGCCGACGCCGGTGGGCGAGCCGACGACGATCAGGCTGCGGTCGAAGGCACCGCAGTCGACCATGTCCTGCAGGGTCAGGCGGGCGCGCTCCTCGATCCCGTCCGCGGACTCGTAGCCGCCCACGACACGAACGGGGTCGATGGCCGGCTCGTCCATGACCGCGGTGATCTCGTCCGCCGTGAGCGCCATCAGGACGAAGCGGCGCCCCTCCTTGCCCAGGGTGTCGAAGCCCATCGCACTCGCCGGGCCGGCCGACACGTGCACCGAGGTCGGGGGCTCGGGATAGGCCGGCTCGACGATGTCGTCGCGGCGCTGGAGGCGCGCCGTCACCTTGCGCACCGCGGTCACTCCGCCGACGGTGAGGGCGCCCAGGATCACTCCGTGGGAGAGCAGCGTGCCCAGGGCACCCGCCTCGCGTCCGATCACCCGCTCGAGTCCGCGCTCCAGGGCGTGCGCAGCGAACTGCTCGCCGGTGGTGGCAGCGGCGAAGCCGAGTCCCGACGCGGCCCCGACGCCGACGGCGACGGCCGAGGCCTTGAGCCCCACGCCGGCCACCGCATGCCGCTCGGGTGCCACGACGCCGAACTTCGCGGCCCGGCGGCTGCGGTTCAGGATGCTGACCGCGACGACGGTGCCGCCGGTGACGACAGCAGGGAGGAGGGTCGTGTCCAGCCCCGGTTTCAGGCCCAGGCGGCGGTGCAGGACGGTGTCCCAGGCCGAGGCGGCGCCGCCGGCGAGGGCGGCGAAGGCGGTGATGCGGCCGGCGGTCGCGACCGCCGCGGCCGGGAGCGACTCCGCCGCCTGCGGGCTGGCGATCGACGCCATGGCGAGCCCCGCGGTGATGCCTGCGCCTGCGATGACGAGATTCGCACGCGTGCCCGGCCGCTGTCCGGGCACGGCCCCGGCTGCCTGCAGGGTGGCCCACGCGGTCGCGGTGAGCTGGTAGTGCGTGGCAGCAACGACCCCGGTCGCCACCGCCTGCTGGACGGGGTCGCGGGGGAGCAGGCCGCGCGCGAACGTCCCCGCCACGGACCATGACGCGCCGGCGATCCCGGCCTGCGTGGTCGAGTCCGTGGCCCACCGCGTCAGCCACTCGGCTCGCCTCAGGAACGCCATGGCGATGATTGTGGCCCAGGCGATGACCGGCCACGGGCGAACCCGGCAACTAGCATCTGAACCGAACGTGACGCGGCGACTCGGGAGGCGCGACGATGGATGCCCTGTGCAGGGCCGGCCGATGAGGGTCGTCCAGCGGCTGCTGGCGCTGGCCGGCATCGGCGTCGTGGTGTGGGCGAGCGTCACGTCGTGGGGAGCCGTGGTGCATGGCCACCCGCTCTACGCCGTGCTGCTCATCCTCACCCTCGTGGTGTCGATCGCGGTCGGCCTCCTGTCCTTCCGCTCGCGGGAGCCGATCCGCGGCTGGCGGCTGGCGGGGTCGATCGTCCTGTCGGTGCTGGCTGTGGCGTGGCTGGCTGCGATGGCGTGGCTCCGCCCGTTCACGGCTGTCGAGCCGGCACTGACGGCGATGGTCTCCACGGCAACGGTGGTGGTGACCGAGTCGCCGACGCAGATCGCCATGGTGCCGGGTCTGGACCCCAGCACGACCGGCGTGGTCTTCCAGCCGGGGGCCAAGGTCGAAGCCCGTGCCTACGCCGCGATCCTCCGGCCGCTCGTCGATGCCGGCTTCACGGTCGTCATCCCCAAGCAGCCGCTCGGGATCGGCTTCCTCGCCATGGGGGCGTTCGAGTCGGCGCGTGACGCCTACCCGGAGATCGACCAATGGGTGGTGGCCGGCCATTCGCTGGGCGGCACGGTCGCCGCGATGGATGCGGAGGAGCACGACGGCGACGCCGTCGCCCCGGTGGCGGGCCTTCTCCTCTACGCGTCCTACCCGGCGTCCGACATGAGCACGACGCTGACGAGCGACGTCATGTCGATCAGCGGAGGCGAGGACGGCCTGGCCACGCCGGCTGACATCGAGGCGTCGAGGACGATGCTCCCGCAGGACTCCGGCTTCATCCAGATCGACGGTGCGGTCCACGCGTTCTTCGGGGACTACGGACCGCAGCCCGGTGACGGAACGCCGGCGATCTCGCAGGACGACGCGCGGTCGCAGATCGGCCGCGTCAGCGTCGACTTCGTCGACTCGCTCACACCTCGATGAGTGCCTCGCCGAGAGGCTTGCGCTGGAGATCGGGCACCTCGCAGTCAGCCGACGGGTAGCCCACGGGGAACAGGATGTAGGGGCGTTCCGTGGCTGGCCGACCGAGGATGTCCGTGAGGAACCCCATCGGGTTCGGGGTGTGGGTCAGCGTGGCGAGGCCCATGGCGTGCAGGCTCGCGATGAGCAGTCCGCACGCGATGCCCACCGACTCATTGACGTAGTAGTTCTTCCGCAGCGTCCCGTCCGGCATGGGGGTGGACTTCTGGGCGAAGGCGACGACGATCCACGGGACGACGTCGAGGTAGGACTTGTCGGACGTGGTGCCGAGTGGCTCGAGCGCCTGCCGCCATGCCTCGGGCAGGCGGCCGCCCTCGTAGTTCTCGCGCTCCTCCGCCTCGGCTGCGCGCCGGATCCGGTGCTTGACGCCGGCATCGCTCGTGGCGACGAACGTCCAGGGCTGCTGGTGCGCTCCGCTGGGAGCAGTGTTGGCGGTCGCGACGGCCAGTTCGATGAACTCACGCGGCACGGCGTCGGAGGAGAAGCTCCGCACGCTCCGCCGGGTTCCCATCGCGGCGAGGAACTCGCGACCGTGGTCGAGGGCCTCGTCGCGTGGCATGCGCACCGGCCGGTACTCCACGGGCGTCAGCGCCTTGCGTTGTCGAGGGTGTAAGTGGCGGTCTCGGCCGCCGCCGGACCGCCATCGGGGAACGCGAGGGTCATGCGGGTGAACGCCGCGGCCTCCGGGCCGGAGGCCACGCGACCCAGGGTGACTCGGACCTTGTACGTCTCGACGATGCCGTCGGCACAGGTCGTGGGCAGGCAGGTGTTCCAGGCGAGGGTGCCCGTCCCCCGCGCGACGTTCGCGTCCCAGCGACTCCAGCGCATCTTCATGACGGTCACGCCCCCGTCCGCGCAGGTGACGACGATCTGCCGGGGCTCCACGACCTCCCTGCCGACGCAGTCGACGATCACGGTGTCGTCCGCCGCCGATGCTGGGGCCGCGGTCAACCCCGCGACGGCCACGACGAGGGCGAACGAGGCGAGGAGAGCGGCGGTACCACGTGGGCGCATGAGGGTCTCCTTGACGGATGGCGGGTACCTGCGAATCTACCCGCGAGGACCGGGAATGCGCGGCCTCCGCGCTAGCCTGCGGCCATGAAGGTGGCGGACGTCGGCAGCGTCATCCGCGCGTACCGCAAGGCATCCGGGGTCAGTCAGAAGGACCTCGCCGGGATGGTCGGAATCTCCCGCGCCACCCTCAACTACCTGGAGAGCGGTCGCGACATCGAGATCGGGGCGGGCAAGCTGCTTGCCCTGCTCGACCTGCTGGCCGTCCCCTTCTCGATGCCCACCGGCATCGATCGGAGGAAGGACGACGCGGTACTCGAAGTCGCGGCCCGCGCGGCGGCGGGGAAGAAGCTCCCCCGCTCGGTGGTGGTCGAAGCCCTGGCGACAGGCAGGGCGCCGGCAGGCTCGGAGCCTGCGCTGCGCAGCCTGCTCGACGACACGCCGGAACCCGCCATCCTCGCCATCGTGCGCGCGGTCGCAGCCGGCTCGGGCCAGCTGCCCAAGGCGGTCTGGAAGAACGGTCGGCTGCTCGCCAAGGCGGTGGGCTCGACACGGGCAGTGTGGCTGCACGACGGCCTGTGACTGAAATACCTGACGTTTCCGACACGCCATGTCAAGCAGACTGGACATTTCTCGAGGGTTGACGTACCTTGGCGGCATGATGAGATCAGGCATGAGCCGAGTGGTGCACGGGATCGAGCGATTCCTGGACCTGATGCCGGAGCCGCTCGTCCTCCGTGCGCTCGACGGACCGGATCGGGCTGAGAACCGCAGGTAGCCCGCCCGGACCGCGGGTGGACCCCTCCATAACATTCGGGTAACGTCGGCGGGACCAAAGTCCCAGCCGCCCTCGCGTGGCCGTGCCACGGAGGTTGCATGACCCGCTCGTTCCTCGCGCTCGTCACCACCGTCGGCCTCCTCGCGACGGGTGCGATCGTCCCCCTCTCCGCACACGCGGCACCGGATCCGGGCACGCGCGTGTGCCCCACCGAGGACTTCTGGGTGGGTGCCGGCTGGGGCGCCGATCGCGGCAAGCGCCAGCACCTCGGCATCGACCTCGGTGGCCGGCGCGGCACCCCGATCTACGCGATCGAGGACGGAGTCATCGACCGGACCAAGCTGCAGAGCAACGGCGCGCTGCAGATCGTCATGCGTGGGCGCAGCGGCTCGAAGTTCTACTACGGGCACATGGACAAGGTCCTCATCAAGGGCGGCCAGCGGGTCCAGGCCGGTGACGTGATCGGCCTGATGGGCGACACCGGCTCACCGGGCTCGGTGCACCTGCACTTCGAGTACTGGCGGAGCGGCGGGGAATCCGCAGCCGTGGACCCCGAGGAGCTCATCTCCTCGGTCTGCAGGATCGGCAAGAACGGCAAGGGCGACAGCCTCGACACGGCGACGCAGCCGGCAGCCACGCCGGACCCGGAGCCCGCGCCCAAGCCCGACCCGAAGCCGGCGTCCGCGCCGGTCGCCGGGGACATCGCCGGCGAGGTCTTCACCAACTAGTCCTCACGCGTCGAGCCGCACCTCGACGATGCGTGCCTCCTCGACGAAGCCGAGGCGCTCGTAGAGCCTGTTGTTCTCCGGTTTCGCAGCGTCGGCGAAGAGCATGACGATGTGGCAGCGGGGCACGAGCGCCGCGGCGACCGCGGCGGTGACGGCCGAGCCGTAGCCCCTGCCCCGAAGCCCGAGCGGGGTGTACACCGGCCCGATCCGGCCCACCGCACCCATGGGCGTGGGCACCAGGGTCGCGTGTCCGGCCATGGACACCGGAACGCCGGCGTCCTCCCAGATCCACAGTGCGCCGCCGGCCACCTGCTCGACCACGGACTCCTCGATGCTGTGCGTGGGCAGTCCGGCGTCACGCGCGAAGGCGTGGTGCCACTCCAGCAGCAGCGGCCTGTCGTCGGAACGAGCGATCCGCACCGAGCCGGGGACTCCCCGTGGTGGACGGAGCGACGTCAGGACGCGCAGCACGTCGACCATGTCCGTCCGGGGGAGCCGGCCGGGGCCGGGAGCAATGCCGCGGACGACGGCCTTGACGGTCGCCTCCGGACCGTTCACTCCCGGGACGTCGGGATCCACCACGGCGATGTGGCGACCGAGCTCCTCAGCGGCGTCAGCAGGCATCGCCGACACGGCCAGGTTCCAGGGGGCGGTCCGCATGGCCATGCCGACGAGGCCGGTGTCGTCGTGCACCGTCAGCCACAGCTCGGAGTCATACGTGCGGTCGTTGACGACTGCGGTGGCCACCGACCCCATGATGTTGGTCAGCAGGGGATCCGCAGCCCGGAAGGCCTCGGTCGCGGCCAGGAACGCTGCCGCAGTGGAGTGACGCACGATGGTCATGGCTGACGCTATCCCGATCGATGTGGGTGATACTGACGGAAGACGTCACCGACGAGAGGACCGGACATGCGCTTCATCAGGACCATCGCGCTGGTGGCTACGGCGCTGATGCTGCCGCTACTGGCCGCATGCGGAGGCTCGTCCGCGGAATCGGCACCGACGGACGCAGTGTCCGGACCGGTGGGCGGCGCAGGGTTCGTCGGACCCGAATGGACGCTCGTCGCCGCCGCGGTGGACTCGGTCGACCTGTCCGCGTTCGGCATCACCATCGCGTTCACCGACACCGAGGTGAGCGGCATGTCGGGAGTCAACCGGTACGCGGGGGGCTTCACGTCGAGTCCTGAAGGGGCCATGGACTTCGGCCAGTTCGCCGTCACGGCGATGGCCGGACCCGATGACGCCATGCAGGCCGAGCAGGTGTACCTGGCGGCCCTCGACACTGTCACGGGCTACTCGGTCACCGATGCGGGCCTGTCGCTCTACGCCGGCGAGCAGGAGATCCTGGTCTACACGCAGTAGCGGTCACCCCCGCCAACCTCAGGACGGCAGCTCCTGGAACAGGCAGTTCTCGTCGGCCATCGGCTTCGAGGTGAGGGTGAGGAGCCGGTAGCACGTCGGGAAGAAGAGGGATCCGTCCATCCCGAGAGAGCCGCGGAGGACGGTGCGCTGCCCCGGCTCGCCGTTCCAGACGAGCACGACCCGGTTCCCGTCGGCCGTCACCCGCGCCCGGACACGTGCGCCGGGGCTGCCGTCCTGGTCCTGGAACTGGAAGACCGCGACGTAGCCGGAGCCGACGGTTGCGGGCCGGAGCGTGAGCGCCCAGCCGAGCCCGTCCATCTTCAACGTGGCGGACTGCCAGCGACCGGAGAGGTCATCGGTGGGGCCCGTGTCCCCCGCGCTGGCGGTGGGGGCGGCCATGAGGGCGAGCGTGGCTGCGCACGCGGCAGAGGTCAGCAGGGCGATGACACGACGCATGAGCGCTCCCGGACTTCCCCAGCCCCCGGCCAATGGTGGTGGAAGGCTAGCGCCGTGCGCTGGCCTGCGGGGCGGATTCAGCGAGCGTGCGGGGCCCGCACATGTGCCCACACCTGGAGATCGTGGAGGCCATCCCTGCGGGCCTGGGCCAGCCGGAGGGTCCCCTCGAGGACGTAGCCGGCCTTCGCGAGCGCGCGCTGCTCCGCGACGTTCTCGACGTCGGTTGATGCCTCCACGCGAACGGTGCCCGCGGCGTGCAGCTCCTCGGCGAGCAGGCGCTGCGCGACCGCGCCGATGCCACGGCCACGGTGCTCCTCGGCCAGGCCGATGCCGATGTTGAGCGCGCGGGAGCCGGGCGTGGGCCCGTACCAGACGGCATGCGCCGACAGGCTGCCGACCGCGAGGGCCTGACCGGAGTCTTCGGTCACCTCGATGATCCAGCGCTGCAGGTCCATGTCCTTCGCCGCCGGGTCCATGTCGCCCCAGTCGTCCCAGGTGCTGGCGGCCGGCGGCTGCGGGTGGTCGAGACCGACGGCCCGGATCGACACCTCGCCCACGCCGTCGATGCGTGCGTCACTCATGGGCCCACGCTCCCACAGCTCAGAGCGTGCCCGCGTCGAGACGGCTGAGGACCTCGGCGGCGCGGACCCGCACCTCCGGCAGGTCACTGAGCCGGTCGAGCCCGCGCACCTGCTGGGCCATCCGGGGGTTGCCCTCGAAGTGCGCGCGGTTCCGGTCCAGGAAGTCCCAGTACAGCGTCGTGAAGGGGCAGGCGTCCTCCCCGGTCCGCCGGCGCGGATCGAAGGCGCACGAGCCGCAGTAGCGGCCCATGCGCGAGATGTAGGCGCCGCCCGCGGCGTACGGCTTGGTCATCATGCGACCGCCGTCAGCGTGGACGCCCATGCCGATGACGTTGGGCACCATGACCCAGTCCGCGGCATCGATGAAGACCCGCCTCATCCACGCCAGGAAGGCGGACGGCGAGATGCCGGCGATGAGGGCGAGGTTCGCGAGCACCATGAGGCGAGGGATGTGGTGGACCCAGCCGCGCCGATCGATGTCGTCCACGATGGATCCGACGCAGGCCATCGACGTCGTCCCCGGGTCGGTGAGGGCAGCGGGCATGTCACGCGTCGCGCCGAGGACGTTCTCGCGGCGGTACTCGTCGCCGAAGTGCCAGTAGAGGCCGTTGACGTACTCGCGCCAGCCGATGACCTGGCGGATGAACCCCTCGCAGGACTCCATGGGAATGCTGCCATCGGCATGCTTGGCCAGGACCGCCTCGACGACCTCCTGGGGATGCAGCAGGCCGAGGTTCAAGTAGGGGCTCAGCAGGGAGTGGTTCGCCGACCAGGTGTCCGCCGGCATCGCGTCCTCGTAGGGGCCGAAGCCAGCGAGCGAATGATCGACGAAGTGACCCAGCTGGCGAAGGGCGCCGGCTCGCGTCGTCGCCCAGTCCCCGTGCGGTGCGGCGCCCACGACGGGCAGGCCACGTCGCTCGATGTCCGCCCATGTGGCCTCGTCGATCGCATCGGGCTCATGGACGAGGACGGCGGGCCAGGGGTGTCCGCCCTTGGGCGGTGGCAGGCGGTTGTCCGAGTCGAAGCTCCATCGACCGCCGACGGGACGGTCATCGTCCATCAGGATGCCCAGGCGTCGGCGTTGCCAGCGGTAGAACGCATCCATGCGCAGGCTCGGCTGGCCAGCAGCCCATGCGGCGAAGGCTGGGCGCGAGGTGAGGAACAGGTCGTTGGGAACGAGCTCGACTCCTGCCCGTTGCCACGCCGCGTACTGGGCGTGCGACCCCGGCTCCGCTGACACCACGGCCTCGGGGTGGTGCATGTCGCGGAACCGGTCGATCGCGTCGACAGTCGTCTCCGCGCGGACGTGATGGACGGTGAACCCTTCCGCCTGCAGGTCGGACCGGAAGTGCGCGGCGGACGACAGCAGCAGGAAGAGGCGCTGCGCATGCCACGGGCGCGAGCGGAGCATGCTCTCGCTCTCGACCATGAGGATCTCGTGCGTGTCCGGCCGGGCGGTGCGCATCGCGCCATGCGTTCGGCTCAGCTGGTCGTACGGGACGAGGACGACCGCGCTCACCCCGGTGACGCTAGTGGCAGCGGCGCGCCCACGCAGGCCGGCCGGCTCCTATGCTCGCCGCATGCAGGGGATCGTCCGCGCGTTGCGGAGCGATGACGCCGTCGACGTGGCGGTGGTCTTCGCAGCGAGCCGCCGCGCGGCGATGCCCTGGCTCCCGGTCCTGCACACGCCGGACGAGGACGTCGCGTTCTTCACCTCGGAGGTCGAGTCGTCCTCGGGCTGGGGCGTGTTCGAGGACGGTCGACTCGTCGGCTTCGCGCTCCTGCGCGACGGGTGGCTCAACCATCTCTACGTGCAGCCCGACTGCCGCGGGAGGGGCGTGGGGTCGGTGCTCCTGGCACGTGTCCTCGAGGGCGCCCCCTCAGAGGTCGACCTGTGGGCCTTCGCGCGCAACCACGCAGCTCTGGCGTTCTACGCGCACCACGGGTTCGCGGAGGTCGAGCGCACCGACGGGTCGGCGAACGAGGAGAGGGAGCCGGACGTCCGGATGCGGTACTCCTCGCGTGGAGGGGTCCGCGCCGCCCGTGCGGAGGATGCGGAGGCGCTGGCGCGGGTGCACGTGCGGAGCTGGCGGGCCGGCTACCGCGGCCTCGTCGGCGACGCCCATCTCGCCGGACTTGACGTGGGTGAGCGTGCCCAGCTCTGGCGCGACCGGCTCCGGACCGGCGGGCCCGGCGCCGTGACCTACGTCGTGACGTCGGGAGCCGACCTCGTGGGATTCGCCAGCGTCGGGCCCGTGCGCGACGAGGACCTGGCCCGCGAGCAGCAGCACTGGGCGGAGGTGTACGCGCTGTACGTGGACCCCGACTCCTGGCGGGGCGGGGTCGGCACTGCCCTGTGGCGAGCCGTCGAGGCCGGCTGGGGGGAGGAGGTCGTGGCCGTGGCCGTCTGGGTCCTTCGGGACAACATCCGGGCGAGGTCCTTCTACGGCGCGCACGGACTCGCTCCGGACGGGGCGGAGCGTCCCATCGTCATCGGCGACCGGACGCTGGTGGAGGTGCGCCTGGCCCGGTGGCGCTGACGGGTGGAGCACCCCTTCGACTCTGAGGAAAGCCACGGAAGGGTGTGAGAAAGCGCGGATACCCATGAGAAACTTCCGACACGCCGCAATTCAACTACCCCACATGCCCCTTCCGTGACTACTGTGTGAGAGCACCATCCTGGCTACTTCCCCCGAGAGGTCCGCTTGCCGGGCCTCGAGTTGCCGAACGGAGTCCCACCCATGACCGCTGAAGTGCCGGTCCTGCACGCCAACGGGATGGTCGACCTCGCCCCCGAGATCCTCCGGCAGCGGCTGGTCGTGGAGGGCCTGGTCAGCGCCCCGATCTCCGCGTCGCAGATCGAGGCCTACCTGTCCGAGCTCTCGGGAGTACTGGGCATGGTCACGCTCCTCCAGCCGGTCACGCACCAGTCGGACACCTACGGGTGGGCTGGCTGGATCCATTGGGAGACCTCGGGCGCGCACTTCTACGGGTGGGACCAGCCTCGGCTGTTCTTCAGCGTGGACATCTACACCTGCAAGGCCTTCTCGGCCCGGAGCGCGGTGGACTTCACCCAGCGATTCTTTGCCGCGACGGAAGTGTCGTACAAGGAGTTCTGAGGTCCCAAGACCCCCTTCTTGTCACTCCCGTAACTTACATACGTGTAACTTTTCGACAGCCAAATTGTTCGAGCATCACGCTGCTCTCTCGCTATTCTCACATCTTTCTCACGGTTCTATCGTCTGTCTCGAGCCGCTGTTCGCCGGCCAGCACACGAGGAGAATCGACATGAATGCACTGCTGAACCTGCACTTCGACGTCCGGGATGACGTGCTCGATTCGGCCCGACAGTGCGAGGAGGACGTCTTCCTCCAGGCCTTCGGCAACACGCGGAACCAGCTCGAAGAGGAGTACGGACCGTACAATGACCAGTCAGTGTTTGTGGCTGTTTCGGACGACGAGGGGCATGTCGTCGGGGCCTGTCGGCTGATCACGCCGGGTTCCGCGGGGCTCAAGACGCTCAATGACGTGAGCCGCGAACCGTGGGGTGTCGAGGGACTCCGCTCCGCTGTCGCGGCCGGCATCGACCCCGAGAACGCATGGGACGTCGCCACCCTCGGGGTGCGCCGCGACTACCGCGGCAGCAAGATGATGGTCGCCATCTCCCTCTACCACGCGATCGTGGTGTCCACCCGGGTGAACGAGATCGGCTCCATCACCGCCATCCTCGACGACCAGATTCGCCGGATCCTCACCGCAGCGGACTTCATCATGCCCTCGCTCCCTGGCACCCGGACCGCTGAGTACCTGGGCTCGCCGGCAAGTACCCCGGTGTACGGGCACTGCGCCGGGATGCTCGATGCCCAGCGCCGGATGAACCCCGATGCCTACCGCCTGATGTCCCTCGGCATCGGTCTCGACGGCATCTCGATCCCGGAGCAGTCCGCGTTCGAACTGCAGACGCGCGTCGGCTCCGTGCCGACGGTCGTCCAGCCCGTCAGGGCGAGCGAGGCAGCGGCCTAGTCTCGCCAGGGCCTCGCTCTGCACCTAGGTCACGAAGCCGAGGTGCCTCGCCAGTCACTTCTGCCCGAACCGGTCTGCCGCGAGATGACCGAGCGACCGTTCCACTGGTGCACCCATGCTTCCACGTGGTCGCCGGGCATCGGGGGCGACTGGTGGTAGCCCTGGAGCAGGTCCACCCCCATCGCCACGACCTCGGCGGCCACGGCGGCACTCTCCACACCCTCGGCGACGACGCGCAGGTCGAGCGCGTGAGCCATGTCGATGGTGGAGGCGACGATGAGCCGGCTGCGGTCGTCGGTGCAGACCGTGGCGACGAAGGAACGGTCCATCTTCAGCTCCGTGACCGGCAGGTCGCGCAGGTAGGCGAGCGACGAGAACCCTGTTCCGTAGTCGTCGATCGAGGTCTTGAGCCCGTGGCGACGGACGTCGAGGAGGATCTCCCGGGCACGCTCGGGGTCGGCGAGGAAGGTGTCCTCGGTGACCTCCACGGTGATGACGTGCGCGGGTATGCCGGCCGACTCGATCGCCTCGTAGAGGATCGGCAGCAGGTTGCCGCTCAGGAGCTCGGACGGTGCGAGGTTGATGGCGACGTTGAGGTCGAGACCCGCACGCTGCCAGCGAGCGGCGTCGGCCACGGCCCTGCGGGCGACGACCTCGGAGAGCTCCTGCATCAGGCCCGACCGGCGGGCCACGGACAGGAAGGCCATCGGCGGGATCATGCCGCGCTCGGGGTGCTCCCAGCGCACCAGGGCCTCCATGCCGACGGCCATCTGCGTGACCGCGTCCACCTTCGGCTGGTACCAGGTCACGACGTGGCCCTTGTGGAGGGCGCGGCGCAGTTCCTCGCCCATGCGCAGGCGCTGACGGGAGAACTCGTCGCGCTGGGCGTCGTAGAGCTGGGCCCCGGAGCGGGTCACCTTGGCCTCGTACATGGCGACGTCGGCTCGACGAAGCATGTCGGCGGCGCGGGTGTCACCGGTCTCACGGATGGTGATGCCGAGGGAGGCGTGCATGGCCAGGTCCATGCCATCGACCTTGGCGGGTGCGAGCAGGGTCTGGCGGATCGTCTTCGCGCGCTCGAGCAGGTCCAGCTCGTCGTCCTCGCCCACGAGGATCGCGAACTCGTCCCCGCCGATCCTGGCCAGCAGGATGTCGGGGGGAGTGACTCGCGCATGCGGAGCGCGACGAGCTCGAGCAGGGTGTCGCCCGCACTGTGCCCGAGGGTGTCGTTGACCTCCTTGAACCCGTCGAGGTCGAGAAGCATGAGCCCCATCGGCCGCTGGGCGGCGATCCCGTCGTCCAACGACTTCAGTACGGCGCGACGGTTGGGCAGGCCGGTCAGGTCGTCGGTCTGGGCGAGCTGGAAGGCCACGCCAGCCTCGCGCGACTCCCGCAAGGCCACCGCCAGTCGCGCGCCGGTGGCCAGCAGCGTGATGGCGGCGGGGACGCCGATGGCCCAGCCCAGCACGCCCTGCGGGCGCAGCAGCAGCATGGTGATGGCGACGATGAACGACCCGATGAGGAAGCCTGCGGGCAGTGGCCGGGCCATGCTCACCTGGGGGGCTCGGGGTGAGCAGGCGCCACCGACGATGAGCATGAAGGCGGCGCCCCACATCACCGCCAGCACGTTCGTGAAGCCGTACACGCCTGAGTCCAGGTTCAGCACCAGGCTCGAGTCGGCGACGGCGAGCAGCACGAAGCCCGCAATGAGGGACACTGTGCGGCGGTTCCACTGTCGCGCATCGAGGGCCCACTGACCGACGACCACGAGGGCCATGGCCAGGTCGAGCAGCGGGTAGATGAGCGCCACCAGCAGGGGGACGCCACCCTCCGGGAAGTTGCTGGCGAAGGGGGTCAGGAGCAGAGCGCCTGCGACCGCACCGACACCGCCGACCATGATGACGGCGTCCAGCCAGGCTGTCTCGGCCCGATGGTTGCGCGTCGCGGCGTCGAGCACGAGGAACGCGGCGAAGCCGACGTACGACGCGAGGAAGAACCCCTCGCCAGGGGCGGGAAACGTGGTGCCGGAGGCGGGCGTGGCGGCGTTGAGGATCGTCGAGCCGATGTACCAGAGGATGAGGCCGACCGTCAGCGCGCCGAACGCCAGTCGTCGACTGGGCCAGACCACGGCCGAGAAGCCGATCCGCACCAGCCAGATCAGGACGAGCATGACGATCGCTGCGAGGACGACCGGCTGGTCGACGTCAGCGCTGGCGTCCTGGGCGGAGACCATCGCGATGACTCCCGCCACGGCGATGACGACCCACCCGAGGACCCCGAGCAGGCGAATGACTCCCTCGCCGTTACGCAGCGAGCCCAGGCGCACACCGATCATCCGCGGCCCTCCTCGCTGCTCGGCATCCGCGTGTCCGCAAGGCTACAAGCGGCCGTCCGATTCGCCCGTTAGGCGGCTGCGGTGCGGCGGAGGTCTTTTTCCGGGCCGCTAGTCCCGGATCTCGGCCCGCACGGCGTAGAGCTCGGGGAAGAAGGTCAGCTCGAGGGCCTTGCGCAGGAACGGGACCCCGCTGGACCCGCCGCTCCCGGGCTTCGACCCGATGATCCGCTCGACGGTCTTCAGGTGCCGGAATCGCCACAGCTGGAAGTTGTCCTCGACGTCCACCAGGGCCTCGCACGCCTCGTACTCCTGCCAGAACCCCAGCGACTGCTCGTAGATCCGGCTGAAGACCGGCACCAGGGCCGCATGGAGCTGCCAGGCCACTCGGACGTCGCGATCGAGGATCTCCGCCGGGATGCCATGCCCCCTCCGGGCGAGGAACGCCAGGAACTCGTCGTAGATGGTGGGCTCCTCGTAGAGGGCCGTCAGCAGTGCGTGGACCCCGGGGTCGTGGTCGAAGACCTGGAGCATGTCGGGGTTCTTGTTGCCGAGGATGAACTCGATGGCCCGGTACTGCCACGACTGGAACCCCGAGGAGCTCTGCAGGTAGGACCTGAACTGCGCGTACTCGCTCGGGGTCAGCGTCGTCAGGACGCCCCACTGCTCGATCAGGGTGTGCTGGATGTGCTTGACGCGGGCGAGTCCCTTGAGCGCGGGGTTGAGCTCGTCGGCCCGCAGCTGGTCGCGCACTGCGCGGAGCTCGTGGAGCATGAGCTTGAGCCACAGCTCCGACGTCTGGTGCTGGATGATGAACAGCAGCTCGTCGTGCCGGGGTGGATCGCTCAGTGGCTGCTGGGCCGACAGGACGAGGTCGAGCCGCAGGTAGTCGCCGTAGGACATGGCCTGCCGGAAGTCCCGGCGGACGCCAGCCTCGAGCGACCGGGTGTTGTCGTCGGTCACCGTGCCTCCGATCCGTGGGTGGTGTGAACGCTACTGGCCGTCATCGGCGGTCGCGGCCCTCTTGATGACGGTGGCTCCGCTGACGAGCGCCCGCCGCCACGGGGGCACGCCGTTGATCTCGATCTCGAGGCTGAAGCTGAGGAAGGTGCGGATCAGGACGATCAGCCCGAGCACGACGACGTTCTCCAGGGTGGGCTCGACAGCGACGGTCCTGATCAGGTCTCCGGCGACGAGGATCTCCAGGCCGAGCAGGATGACGCCGCCGAACGTCTGCCGCAGCATCCGGTAGGCCTTGTCGCCGTCGCCCGTGCGCCGGTAGGCGCGAGCGGCCAGTACGAACGCAAGGAGGAACCCCAGCACGATCACAGCGGCGGCGACGATCTCGAAGGACCTCGCCACCCAGAGCATGCCGTTCGCGTACGTCGACTCGTCCATCGCGCTTCCTCACATGCGGGGGGAGTAGTCCCAGGACGCCAGCGTCCGTGGGCTGATCCGTACGGCTACCTCGGTCTCGATCCTCGAGAGCAGCCAGGCGCCGAGCGGGGAGTCGCCCGGCACCTCGTACCTCTCGATCAGCCGGGTCAGGGTGTCGAACGCTGCCTCGGGGATGAGGGTCGCGTGCCCGGTGCCCCGGACCCCGCGGTAGGGCGGCTCGTCGGCCGACACCTCGAACCCGCAGCGGTCGTCGGCCCGCAGTCGGCGAGCCAGGACCGAGTCTGCCTGGGTGGCGCACCACAGATCGGGTCCGTCGGGCAGGAACCACAGGGACTGCACCATCGGGAAGGCGCCCATGGAGGCGAGCCGCACCGGGATCACCGTGCCGGCCAGGAAGCTGCGGACCTCGTCCTCCGACCACGGACCGGACCGGAGCCGGACCGGTGCGTCCTCACCCATGAGCGCATTGTCTGCCCCCCTGGCCACGGACGGGTCGATTTGACGAGATGCAGGCGCGCTGGCATCGTGAAAAGGGCACGGCAGGTACCCCACGCCGACGGTCGATGCGCCACGGGAGGTGTCCGATGAGCAGGGAGTCCGTGCTGGCCCAGTGGCGCCGCCTGCCGCACCCCGTCCGGTGGATCGGCGTCGCCACCGTCGGCACCACCCTGATCGTCGTCGGCGTGATCCTTCTCGTGCTTCCGGGGCCGGGCCTCGTCCTGATCGCGCTCGGCGTGGCCGTCCTCGCCAGCGAGTTCGCGTGGGCCGAGCGCATCCTCCGCCGGATGAAGCAGGCGGGTTCAGCCGCTGCGGACACCGCGAGGAGTGCGATCGCCAAGCGCCGCACGCCCCCGTCCGTCACGTCAGGTGACGGCGGCTCCTGACGCCCTCTTCGACAGCTGGCGCTGGCCGATGAGGACGGCGGCCACGTACAGCAGTGCCGCGACGATGAGCAGGTACTGGTAGCCGAGAACCAGTGACAGGTACTCGAGGCAGCCGCCGACCATGGCTCCGAACAGGTTGGCCGCGAACGCCGCCGTGGGGTTGGCGGAGTCCTTGAACCGGGACGTGAAGAGCAGGTTCGCGAAGAAGATGGGTGCGAACGCGAGCACGACGGCGGCCAGTAGCCGCACAGGCACGGGGAGCCCGAGCAGCGACGAGTTCGGAATCAGGAACGCGATGCCCAGGGACACGAACAGGGCCGTGATGATCAGGGGCCGCGGGATGTCGCGTTTGACCCGCTGGGTGACCTCGATGGCAAGAAGGACCGCCAGGAGGACGCCCGTGAACACCAGGGCGTTGACGAGCCAGGTCGTGCCGAAGAGGAGCGCGAACGTCGTGATCGACCGAGTCTCCAGCAGCAGGAAGGCGGCGCCCATGAAGAACAGGTCGCCGTACCCCCGCATGGTGCGGAACGGTCCGCCGAAGATCCGGATGCCGAGGAGCGAGACGCCCAGGATGAGCGCGATCACGATCAGGTAGAGGCTGGGGATCGTCCGCTCCTTGAGGTACAGGAACGGCCGGTCGTCGTTCGCCGGCGCCGGTATCTCCTGGCCCGCGGCGGCCACGGCGGCCCGGTCCCAGACCGCGCCCTCGGCGCAGACGGCATTGTCGGCGTCCTTGCCGACGGTGATGGCCGCGAGCGACTGGTACGCGGTGAACTCGTCGAGGCACGGCTGGTGGCCGAACACCTGGTCGACGGTTCCGGCCAGTCGGTTGATCAGCCACGGCTCGCGGTAGTAGTTGTACATCGCGAAGACGCCGTCGTCGGTGAGGTGGTTGCGGGCCTCCGCGATCGACTCCTCGGTGAACAGGTACGACTCCAGCCGGAGCTGGCTGGCGCCGGAGACGAGGGTCAGCGAGTCCGGGAGGGCGAAGAGGATGAGGTCGTACTTCTCGTCGTTGCGCGACAGGAACGCACGCCCGTCATCGATGTAGACGTTCACCCGTGGGTCGGCGTACGGGTCGTTCGGGTTGATCTCGCTGCCGATCTGCTGGATCCGCGGGTCGATCTCCACTGCGTCGACCTGCTTCGCGCCCTTGGACAGGGCGAGGGCGATGTCGGATCCGGTGCCCGCCCCGACGATCAGGACGCGGTTGAGCGGATTGTCGACTGCTCGCTCGTACGGCCGTCCGTAGACCGGCTCGATCTTGAGCCTCTCCTCGATGTCGAGGACGTTCTGGTGCGGGATGCCGTTGACCTGGATGCGCGTGAACTCCTGGGGCGTCCCCACGTTGAAGGTCTCGGTGTTGACCTTGTAGTAGGGGGACCACGAGACGCCTGCCATCAGCGACTCGAAGACGAGGACGCCGACGACGAGGACCATCGCGATCCGGGAGATCCATGGCAGCGCGAGGCCGTAGAGGGCCCACAGGATGACCATGGTGACGACCGGCCACACCCACGACGGTGCGCGCAGGAAGGAGATGAAGGTGAAGGCCAGGGTGCCGAGGATCGAGCCGATGATGTCCCAGCGGTAGGCGTTGAGGGCGGTGAACTCCCGGAAGGCACGGCCGGTGATCTCGCCGAGCATCGTCATCGTGACCGCGATGACGATGAAGACGAGGGGGAGGGACACCCACGTCGGCAGCCCCGTGGGGCGCACCTCCGTGAAGAAGATGAGGTCGCTGGACGAGCCCTCGATCTTCGCTGGGAACAGCATGATGAAGGCCACCAGCACGAGGAGGCCGACCGGCACGTACCGGCCGATGTCGTTGGGCATGCGCGAGCGCAGGAAGCCCAGGCCGATGCCGAGGAACGAGGCCAGCAGGATCAGGTTCGAGAAGTAGGACAGATGGACCAGGTTCGCGCCGCTCCAGCGGATCAGGGCCAGCTGGACGAAGAGCATGAGGGCGCTCGCCGCCATCAGGCGCCAGCGCCCGGTCAGGACGCGGGAACGGGTGGCTCGGTCGTCGGTCGTGGTCACCGCGGAACCCTAGCAAGCGCATCGGGAAAGGCCGTGGGCCGTGATCCTCGGGGAAGGAATCACGGCCCACGGAGGGGTCAGCCCGACTGGCGCTACTTGCTGCCCCTGGGGGAGTCGTCCGAGGAGTTGCGAACCCCGTCGCCGTCCATGTCACGGTCATGCCGGTTCACCCGGTCATCGCCGTCGATGTCGCGGTCGCTCGGGTTGAGCAGGTCGTCGCCGTCGATGTCGAGCTCGTTGGAGCTGTCGTCGTCGAGGCCGTCGCCGTCGATGTCCATCTCCAGGACGCTGCGGTTGAGGAGCCGGTCGCCGTCGATGTCGTCGTCGTCGCTGTTCGAGAGGCCGTCATCGTCACGGTCATCGTCGTTCAGGTCCTCGTCGGAGTCGTCGAGGTCGCTGGCGGAGTCCATGCCCGAGTCGTCGGTGCTGTCGTCGTTCAGGTCCTCGTCGGAGTCGTCGAGGTCGCTGGCGGAGTCCATGCCCGAGTCGTCGGTGCTGTCGTCGTCCATGTCCTCGTCGGAGTCGTCGGAGTCGTCGGTGCTGTCGTCGTCCAGGTCCTCGTCGGAGTCGTCGAGGTCGCTGGCGGAGTCCATGCCCGAGTCGTCCATCTCAGCCACGGCGGAGCTGACGGGGTCGTCGTTGCCGGCCGCCACTGCCGACGGGACGCCGACAGCGACCATGGCGGCGATGACGCCGGAGACGGATGCGATGCCGATCGCGGTGCGAACTGATGTGCGCCTCATGGGGTCCTCCTCGAGTTTCTGAGGAGTCTCCTCAGGTACCGCTGAGGCTAGGGAGGAGCAGGTGAAGTGCGCACCCAGTGGCGGTAAAGGCGAGGTAAGGAGTCGTCAGCGCACCCGGACGGTCGTGCTGCCCGGGTTGTAGGCGCCCTTCTTCGCGGTTGCCTTGACCCGGCCGGATGACCCGGGCGCGTTGACAGTCGCCCGTCCGGACGCGTTGGTGGTCGCGGTGCGACTGCCGAAGCGGACGGTCGCACCCGCGACGGGATCGCCGGCATCGGTCACCGTGAACCGCACGCCGGATCCGCGGCGTGCGGCTGCCGGGCTCGCCTTGACGGTGAGGGTGCGCGTGACGTTCGTGTGCCACACGTTGATCGCGTTCTGGGTCGTTGCCGTGTAGACGAGTGCGGCGCCGCCTGCAGCCCCGGCGATCGTTGAGTTCCAGAGGTTCTCGGTGCCGCGGGGCGCCCCCCAGGTGCCGATCGAGCCGAGCTGCGTCGCGGCGGCGTTGGTGTGCACGGCCTTGACCTTGCCGCCCTGCTCCCAGGTGAGCCACAGCCGGCCGTCCGGCTCTGCGGACATCGCCACCGCATCCGCATTCGCGGAGCCCGGCACGTCGAGGGTGGCACCCGTCACGACATTGAGCACGCGGATGAACCTCGACGTCGGGTAGCCCACGCTGTATGCCACGTAGACGCCGCCACCGGGCCGGCCCACCATCGCGACCTTCTGACTGGGGTCGGAGGAGTCTGCCTTCCCGTCCCTGATCGTCGTCGAGTCGGGGGCCTGTCGCCACCCCGCGGATGCCGGGAGGATCTGGCCCACCTGGATACCGTTCTCGGTCGTGGCGCTGCTGTTGCTGTAGAAGGCGGCGTAGACCGCGCCCGTCGCCGCATCCCGCGCGGCCGCGGCGTTGTACGCGCAGCAGCCCGACAGCCTGAAGCTCTGGTCCGAGCCGGCCGGCGCGGGGTTGGCCTCGGATGTGCCGACGTGCCAGCGGATGCCGGTCGTGCTCCCTGCATTGCCCACCCAGACGGGGGTACCGGCGTTGTCGACGGCGTCGGAGCCGTAGGCCGCGTAGGCACTCTGGGTCTCCGACATGGATCCGTTGGACACCGACCAGGTGAGCCCGTCGCCGGAGGTCGCGAAGTACTGGGCGCCTGACCGGCCGTCGTTGAGGCCGCTGAAGGACAGGAAGCGCTGGCCGCCGAGCGAGATCAGCGCCGGGTTCTTGGTGACCGCGTCCCAAGCCGGGAAGACCTCGCGGGAGGGGGTGGCCACGTTCCCGCTCGAGTCGAGGATGGCCGTGAAGTACGCATCGCTGCCCGACGACTGGCGCTGTGGCCAGAGCACCTGAAGCGAGGTCCCGAACCAGGCGGCGGTCGGCTCGGCGATGTTGCCGACCTCGGGGTACGTCGTGGCGGACGTGGTCTGCGAGACCTGGGTCCAGTCGCCCGGGGCGGCCAGGGCCGCTGGGGCCGTGCCGACGACGAGAGCCGCGCTGAGAGTGGCACCGGTGGCGATTCGGGCGATGGCTGTCCGAGCGGTCATCTCATCCTCCGTCAGTGAGGGGTGGCCTGCAGTCCGGTCCGACCGTAGCGGAGCAGCACCTGCGATGCCGGGCAGTCAGCCCATCAGGTCGGTGAGGGCGACCACCCGGTCGGACACGGTCTCAGCCTCGCCCGGGTCGTGCGTGACGTGCAGGGCGGCCACGCCCTCGTGCCGCAGCATCGCGGCGACGTCGACGGCCAGGCGCTGGCGCAGGTCGAGGTCGAGCGCGCTGAAGGGCTCGTCGAGGAGGAGGACGGCCGGCTGGGGGGCGAGTGCCCGGGCCAGGGCGACGCGCTGGGCCTGCCCGCCGCTGAGCTCGTCGACCCTCCGCTCACCCAGCCCCGACAGCCCGAGCCAGTCGAGCAGCTCGTCCGCGCGCTCGCGGGCGCGGTCCCGCGGACGTCCCTGCCGCCGCAGCCCGTACGCGACGTTGTCGGCCACCGACAGGTGGGGGAACAGCAGGGGCTCCTGGAAGATCATGCCGATGCCACGTCGATGGATGGGCAGGCCCGTCACGTCGGTGCCGTCGACGAGGACCTGGCCGGCGGCCTGCGGGACGACGCCGGCGATCGTGGCCAGGAGCGTCGACTTCCCGCTGCCGCTCGGGCCGAGGATCGCCACGATCTCCGCAGGGGCGAGGACGAGGTCGATGCCGGTGGCGAAGGTCTCACCGTGGTACCCCAGGGCCAGGCCCCGGGTCTCGAGACGCGGAGCGGTCATGCCGTCCTCCTCGTCCATGCTGCCCCAGCGCGATCGACGAGAAGCACCACGGCGAGCGTGACGACGACCAGCAGCACCGCGAGGGCCGCCGCCACGCCGAACGACTGCTCGCCCGGCCGGCTGAGCAGCCGGACGATCTGCACGGGCACGGTGGGAGCACCAGCCCGCGTCAGGAACGAGGCAGCCCCGAACTCGCCCAGGGAGACGGCGCCGGCCAGCCCGGCGGACGCGAGCATCACCACGCGCAGGACGGGACCGTAGGCGGTGATGAACGCGCGGGTCGGGCGGGCGCCGAGGGAGGAGGCCACCGCCATGCCCCGGCCGTCGGTGCTCCGCAGTGCCGGTGCCACCACGGCAACCACGAGGGGCACGGCGACAAGCGCGTGGGCGATGGGGATCAGCAGGCCGGTGGCGCGGAGGTCCACGGGCGGGCGTCCGAAGGCGAGCAGCGTGCCGAGCCCCAGCGTGGCCGACGAGACACCGAGGGGGATCATCGCCAGCACGGCGACGACGCGCGCCCGTCCGGGTGCGAGCACGGCGACGGCAGCAAGTCCACCGATCACTGCGGCGACGACGGCCGTGATCAGGGCGAAGCCGAGCGAGGTGGCCAGCGCAGATGCCGGGGACCCGATCCTCGTCGTGCCCGCGTCGATCGACCCCAGGGACTGCCACCAGGAGACGCTCCACGCGCCGTTCGCACGCAAGGACGAGACGACCAGGGCGCTGACGGGCGCGAGGACGATCACGTAGGTGGCGATCACCGTCGAGATCACGGCCATGCGTGCCAGGGGACTCGGCGGCAGGTCGCGGAGCTGGACGGGGCGCATGCGGCGGGCCGGCGACCGTCGGGCGACGGCAGCACCGGTCAGCAGGACGGCGGAGACGAGGACGAGCTGGACGAGCGCCGTCGCGGCCGCACCGGGGAAGTCGAGCAGCACCGACGTCTGCCGGAGGATCTGCGACTCGAGCGTGCGAGTGCTGGCATCACCGAGCAGCAGGACGATGCCGAGTGACGTGAACGAGAAGACGAACACGACTGCTGCGCTGGAGACGATGGCAGGACGCAGGCTCGGCAGGGTGACATCGACGAAGGCCCGCCACCGCGTCGCCCCCAGGGTGCGCGCGACGTTCTCGAAGTCCGGGTCGTGCTGCGCCCAGGTGGCGCCGACGATGCGGGCCACGACCGCGATGTTCACGTAGGCGTGCGCGATGACGACGAGGGCGAAGCCCTGCGGGACGCCGTCGCCGACGAGGCTGCGGAACGCCAGGGCCACCACCACCGTGGGGAGGACGAACGGGACGGTCACGAGGGCCTGCGAGAGGGCGCGTCCGCGGAACCGGTACCGCGTGACCACGTTCGCGATGGGCAGCCCGACGAGCAGGGCCAGCATCGTGCTGGCCAGTGCCTGCACGACCGCGAGTGCCGTCACCTGCCAGAGCGACGCGGAGCCCAGCCGTGCCCACGCGGCTGCAGCGGAGTCCCCCGCAGCAACCGTGGACAGCAGGACCACCAGCGGGTAGGCGAGGAACACCCCCAGGAAGGCGGCGGGCACGACCCACACCCAGGGCAGCCAGCGCGGCATCGTCAGCGGCCCATCACGGCGCCCCACTCGTCCAGCCACGCGGTGAGGTTGGCTGCCACCTCATCCGACGGCAGTTCGAGAGGCGCATCGACGACAGCGGCGAAGTCGGTGAAGACCGGGGGAAGCGGGGTTCCGGTGCGTGCCGGGAAGACGAACATCGACAGCGGAACGTCAGCCTGCACCGGCTCGGTGAGCATCCAGTCGATGAGCTCACGGGCGCCATCGGGGTTGGCGGCCCCGGCGAGCACGCCGGCGTACTCGACCTGCCGGTAGCAGCCATCGGTCATGACCGATGTCGACGGCCGGGTGGGCTTCGGCTCCGCCGCGTAGACGATCTCGGCGGGTGGGCTGGTCGCGTACGACACGACCAGTGGCCGGTTGCCGTCCCCGCCGCCGCTGAAGTCGCCGACATAGGCATCGGTCCACGAGGACGCGACCTTCACGCCGTTGTCGGAGAGCTGCTGCCAGTAGTCGGGCCAGGCGTCGCCGAACCGCGCGATCGTCGCCAGCAGGAAGGCGAGGCCGGGTGACGACGTCCCGGGATCCTGCACCACGAGGAGGTCGCGGTACTCCGGCCGCACCAGGTCCTCGAGGGCGGTGGGTGCAGGGACTCCGAGATCCGCGAGGGCCGCATCGTCGATGTTGATGCAGACGTCCCCGTAGTCGATCGGCGTCACGGCACCGTCGGCCGCGCCGGCGCGGAGCCCGGGTGCGACCACCCCGATGCCTTCCGGGGTGTACGGCTCGAAGACCCCGGCGTCCAGGGCTCGCGACAGCAGCGTGCTGTCGACGCCGTACATGACGTCGGCGGTCGGCGAGCCGGCGGCCAGGACGGCGCCGGCGACCATGCTGCCGGCGTCGCCACCCGTCACGACCTCGATGGCCAGGCCCGTCTGCTCAGTGAACCCGGCGAGCACCGACTCGCTGAGCACGAACGAGTCATGGGCCAGGAGCCGCACCGATCCGGTCGCAGTCGTCCTCAGATCGCCTTGGGCGTCCGTGCCGCCTGCGTCGGTCCCGCCGCAGCCGGCGAGGAGGCCGAGTCCGGCGATCGCCACGGCGATCGCGACAGGTCGAACGCGCATGAGTCCCATGTCTTCCCTCCGCTGGCATTACCCAGATCAGGTTCATGGGTCGGCGGCAGCGACCGCCCTCTCAGCCCGCCGATCTCGCGAGCTCCCCGGATGGGAACACGATAGTCCGTGGCGCCACCGGCTCTGAGAGGCTGTGCCCATGGAGGACACCGATCGCCAGATCATCGGCCTGCTCTGCGCTGACGGACGGATGTCGCTGGCCGACATCGCCCGTGAGACGGGGCTCTCGACGTCGGCGCTGCACCAGCGGGTGCGCCGCCTCGAGCAGCGGGGCCTCATCACCGGCTACCGCGCCGAGGTGGACTACCGGTCGGTGGGCCTGCCCCTCACTGCGTTCGTGTCCCTGACGCCCATCGACCCCGCCGCGCCCGATGACGTGCCGGAGCAGCTGAAGGACATCGGCGAGATCGAGTCCTGCTGGTCGGTGGCCGGCTCACAGGCCTACGTGCTCAAGGTGCGCGTTCCCGAGCCGGCCGACCTGGAGAACCTGCTGGGCCGGATCCGCGCGGCTGCGAATGTCTCCACCCGCACGACCATCGTCCTGTCCACCGCGTTCGAGAACCGACCGCCAGCCATCCCCTGACCCGTCGGCGTAGCCTGCTGGCATGGCCGATCGGACGGAATCCGCGTTCTCCTGGACCGAGGGCTGGACGCCCGTGAGCCCGAAGCTGACCCGCGCCAGGCGCCTCACCCTCCTGCTCGTCTACGTCCTCGTCATCGGCGCGATCGTGGCGCTCTTCGTCATCGCCGGCGTGCCACGGGTCGTGGCGTGGGTGGGCCTGGTCGCCGCACTGCTGGTGTTCGTCTGGCTGTGGTGGCTGATCGGTCGTCGCGTCCGGTCCTTCGGCTACGCCGAGCGTGACGACGACCTGCTCGTGACGAGCGGCATCATGTTCCGGCGGCTCGTGATCGTGCCCTACGGGCGCATGCAGCTGGTCGACGTGAAGGCCGGACCCATCGACCGAAGGCTGGGCATCACGACCGTCCAGCTCCACACCGCCGCCGCGACCACCGACGCGAGCATCCCCGGACTCGAGCCGGACGCGGCCGCCGCCCTCCGCGACCGCCTCGCCAAGCGGGGCGAGCAGCGATCGGCCGGCCTGTGAGCCCGACCGGTCCTGCCGAGCCGCCGCGGGTGCCGTCGAACGTCGGGGACGACCTCGGGCTCGGGCTCCACCTGCCCGGCAGCGGCGGGGTCGACGAGGCAGGTCGGCGCCAGGTGCACCCGATCTCGCCGGTCGTGCACGGCGCCACCGCGCTGCCGATCGCGGCCGTCGGCGTGTTCGCCTTCGGGATGGGAGCGCTGTCGAGGATCGGGGTCAGCGGGATCCTGGCCGCCATCGGCGTCATCATCCTGCTCACTGCCGCCATCACGGGCTGGCAGTACCTCGCCTGGCGCAACCTGTGGTTCTGGTTCGACGACGACGGCGACTTCCGCGTCGACTCAGGGGTCATCACCAAGCAGCAGCGACGACTCCAGCTGAGCAGGCTCCAGTCGGTCGACGTGGCCCAGCCGCTCTTCGCGCGGTTCTTCGCCATGGCCGAGGTCACCGTCGAGGTCGCCGGTGCGGGCGACTCGAGGGTGAAGCTCCAGTTCCTTCCCCTGGACGACGCGCGCGCCCTTCGCAGCGAGGTGCTCGCCCGCGCGGCCGGCCTGCGTCCCGACGTCGGGGAGGCGCCCGAGGTCCCGATCACGTCGGTGACACCGAAGGACCTCGCGCTCTCCCTGATGATGCGCACGGTGACCGCCGCGCTGCTGCTGCTGACCGTCCTGATCGTCGTCGGCACGGTGCTGAGCAGCGGATGGGGCGGCCTCGGGCTGGCACTGGTGACCGGCGGCCTGCCGATCATCATCGTCTTCGCCGAGTTCATCAAGTACTTCAACTTCACGGTGAGCCAGTCGCCCGACGGCCTGCGGCTGAAGTTCGGCCTGGCCAAGACGGAGACCCGGACGGTTCCCCCGGGCCGCGTGCAGGCGATCGAGATCATCGAGCCGCTGCTCTGGCGGCGCCAGGGGTGGGTGCGGGTGCGCGTGAACATCGCCGGCGTCGGAGGCGAGGACTCCAGCGGCAACAAGGAGGAGACGCTTCTCATCCCGGTGGCCTCGCACGAGGTGGCCCAGGACCTGATCCAGCGGGTGCTCCCCGGACTGTCCCTCTCGACGATGCCCTGGGAGACGGCACCGGCACGCAGCCGGCGCCGGTCACCCGTGCAGTGGGGCCGTCTCGCCGTTGCCTGGGATGGCGCAGTGTTCGCCGCGCGCAGCGGCCGGCTCACCCGGCGGCTGGCCGTCATCCCGCACGCGCGGACGCAGTCGGTGCGCCTCACCCAGGGGCCCTGGGAGCGTGCGCTCGATCTCGCCAGCGTCCACGTCGACTCGACCCCCGGGCCCGTGAAGGTGACGGGACGCCACCTCGATGCGATGACCGCGCGGCGGGTCGTCGACGAGCAGGTCGCGCGGGCGGGGCACGGCCGGTCGACGGACCGGTCGACCCGCTGGGCGGCCGACCAGTAGGCGCCGCAGGTCAGCGACCGGCGGCCATCTCCTCGGCGATGGCGTCCGCGAACGCGGCCACGTCGTCGAGGGTGGTGTCCCACGAGCACATCCAGCGGACCTCGCCGGTGGCCTGGTCCCACGTGTAGAAGCGGAACCGCTCCTGCAGGCGCTCGGTGACCTCGATGGGAAGGATCGCGAAGACGGCGTTCGCCTGCACCGGACGCACGACCGTGACGCCCTCGATCCCACGCACGCGCGAGTCCAGCTCGCGTGCCATCGCGTTGGAGTGCTGGGCATTGCGCAGCCAGAGATCGTCGGTCAGCAGGGCGAGCAGCTGCGCCGACACGAAGCGCATCTTGCTGGCGAGCTGCATCGACGACTTGCGCAGGAACGCGACGCCGGGTGCGGCATCGGGGTTGAGGACGACGATCGCCTCGCTGAGCATCGCCCCGTTCTTGGTGCCGCCGAAGGACACGACGTCGACGCCGACATCCGTGGTGAACTCGCGGAAGGTGACCCCGAGCGAGGCCGCTGCGTTGGCGATGCGCGCGCCGTCGAGGTGGACGGGAATGCCGAGCCGATGCGCGTGCTCGGTGATCGCTGCGATCTCGTCGACCGAGTAGAGAGTGCCCAGCTCCGTCGACTGGGTGATGGTGACGACCCCGGGCTGCGCGCGGTGGACGTCGCCGAAGCCCCACGCCTGGGTGTCGATCAGTGCGGGCGTGAGCTTGCCGTCCGAGGTCGGGATCGTCCAGAGCTTCAGGCCGGCACCCTTCTCCGGGGCGCCTCCTTCGTCGACGTTCACGTGCGCCGACGCGGCGCACACGACTGCTTCCCAGCGCTTCGTCATCGCCTGCAGGGCAACGACATTGGCGCCCGTGCCGTTGAACACGGGGAACACCTCGGCCTGTGGGCCGAAGTGCGACTTCATTTCGGCGGCGAGCTCGGCCGTCGTGTCGTCGTCGCCGTAGGCGACCTGGTGGCCCGCGTTGACTCGCGCGATGGCGTCCAGCACCTCGGGATGGATGCCGGCGTAGTTGTCGCTGGCGAAGCCGCGCCAGGGTGTGGAGGTCATGGTGCGGAGTATTCCCCAGTGGTCAGATCCATCCGCGACCCGTTCCCCGGTGAGGACGTGCAGGCGCCGGCGATCGCCGACCCGAGCACGCGCACGTGCGTGTATCCGGGCCACTCCTTCTCCGGCTCGGCCGCCACCATCTGGTCGGTGAGCAGCGCCTTGACCGCCACGACGACGCTCGCGGCCTGGGAGTCGCGCAGGAAGTGCGCGACCCCTGCCATCCAGGCCTCGGCCGCGGACTTGGCGGCGGCGTAGGCGATGTTGCCGGCGGTGGGGGTGGCCGCCGCCGTGCTCGTCACCATGAGGACGCGTCCGGCGTCGCTCTGCCGGATGTCGTCGGCGAAGACCGCGGTCAGGACGGCGAGGGTCCCGACGATGGGCGGGCTCAGCGCGAGCCAGTTGTCGACCGACGTCAGGTCGAGCGTCTTCGAGCCGCGCCACCCGCCGACGAGGTGCACGAGCACGTCGATGCGCCCGAGACGGGCGATCAGGTCGCTGCGGAGGGACGTCACCGCATCGGCGTCGAGGAGGTCGACGCCGTGCGCCTCGGCCGAGCCCCCGGCGGCGACGACCGCGTCCCGCGCGGCCTCGGCGGCCTCGGCTCGTGCGTCGAGCAGCACGACGTGGTGGCCGATCGCGCTCAGCTCCAGGGCGACGGCCGTTCCCGCGCCGCCCGTTCCGGCGACGATCGCCACGGGCGGGGTGCTCATGCCGTGATCCCGGCGGTGGAGTCGATCGTCGGCGTCAGCTTGCGGCGCAGGGCGTCGTAGAAGACGTTGAGCGGGAACTCGTCGGGCAGCACGACGTCGACCAGCTCCTTGGGCTCGCCGTCGAGCGGCAGCGCCGACGCTCCCTTCGCCCACACCGAGGCCGGGTGGGGCTCGACGAGGCCGCCGACGAACTCGTGCGCGGCCAGCCACTGGGCGAGCCGCGAACGGTCGATGCCGCCTCGGTAGAGGCCCTCGACCGCGTCGCACAGCCCGACCATCGAGTCGGTGAGGCGCTCCCAGTCGATCGTGAGCGTGTTGTCGGTCCAGCGGACCACGTCGTCGCGGTGCAGCCACGCGAAGATGACCTGGCCGCCCAGGCCGTCGTAGTTGCGCACGCGGTCACCGGTGATGGTGAAGCGGAACAGCCGGTCGAACACGATGGCGTGCCGGATGAAGCGGCCGAGGTAGACGCCCTGCTCGTCGAGCGTCAGCGTCTCGCGGAACGTGGCGAGGTCGCAGCGGAGCTCCTCCAGTGCGTACATCCAGTACGGCATGCGCTGCTTGATCATGAACGGGTCGAACGGCAGGTCGCCGCGGCTGTGCGTGCGGTCGTGGATGAGGTCCCACAGGACGAAGGTCTCCTGCGCGAGCTGCTGGTCGTTCAGCAGGAGGTCGACGTCCGGCGGCAGGCTGAGCCGCAGGGTGTCGCTGGCAGTCCGGGCGACGAGCCGGAACCGGGCCGCCTCCCGGTCGCAGAAGATGCCGCCCCAGTGGAAGTCGATGGTCGCGCCGGTGGCGACGGTCTCGGGGAAGAAGACCGCCGAGTGGGTGTCGTAGCCCTGGGTGAATCCGACGAACTCGATCGGCACGAATGCGGCGTTGTCGTAGGTGCGCTCCTGCTCGGCCAGCCAGTCCGGCCAGAAGGTGCGCGTCACGACCGCCTCGAAGTTGCGGTTGGGGTTGCCGTTCTGCGTGTACATGGGGAACACGGCCAGGTGCTCGATGCCATCCACCCGCTGCAGGTCCGGGCGGAACGAGGCGAGCGAGCCGACGAAGTCGGGGACCCCGAAGCCGCCGTCGGCCCACGCCCGCAGGTCCGTGACCGTGGCCTCGAGGTGGTCGGACTGGTGCGGGAAGCGGGGTGCGAGCTGCTCGACGGCCGCGCACATGCGCTCGACGAGGGAGGCGACGGTGGCGGCATCGGTCACGGTCAGGTCGACCGAGCCGTCCTTGGCCTGCAGCGGGCGGAGTGACTCGACCGCGTCGACGAGGTCGGCCCAGGCCGCGTCGTCAGCGACCCACGTCGGCTGTGCTGGCGACTGCTGGGACACGGCAGCACGGCTTCCGGCGGCCCAGGTGACGAGGTTGAGCCAGAGCTGGCGGTGGTCGAGGTCCGTGATCGAGTCGTCGCCGAAGAGGTCGGAGTCGGACGTGACGACCACCCGGCCCGCCGTGAGCGTCGAGGACATGACCAGCCCTGCGGCCGACGGATCGGCGCTGTGGCTGGTGCGTGCCACGGTCTCCAGTGCGAGCACGTCGCTCGCGGCAGCTCCGTGCAGCGTGCCCGCCCGGTAGAAGCAGGCCTGCGAGACCTGCGCGGTGAGGTCGTGCTTGGGCCCGCGCACGAGGTCGGCCAGCACCCAGGTCGGGACATCCTTGAACGCGTGGGTCGGGTCCTGGACGGTCGTGCTGTCGATGGCGATGCCGAAGCGGGCTGCGAGATCGGCGAGGTTGTTGCCGTACTTGGCCTGCTCGGTCTCGGCGAGGATGACCAGGCCGCCGCCCGCGTGCACGAAGCGGTCGATCGCGTCGAGCTCGTCGTCGGTGAGGCGCGGCGATCCGACCCCGGTCGTGTGCTCCCAGGCGTCATCAGCCGCGTGCGGCAGCACGAGGACGTCGACGCCCGCGAGGGCAGCGTCGTCGATGGCGCCGGCCGCGTGCACGGAGACCTCGAGGCCCGAGCGCGCTGCGGCCCCCGCCGCGACGGCGTACGACGCGTCCGCCGGGTTGACGGGATTCATGACGGCGGCCACCTCGGGCCTCGTCGACCAGGCCTGGCGGTGCGACTCGTCGATGAGGACGCGAGCGAGAGGGCGCATGGGGGACTCCGGTGAGTGGGGGATCATGGGCGAAATGACGGACATTTCGTGTCGCAGAGGCTAGCAGCCCGGAGAAAATCCGGCAAAGAGCGAGAAGAGTGGGGAATCATCCCTCGATCGGCGGCGGCGGGCGTCAGCCGGCCCGCAGCCGGCGCAGCGTGAGGACGCCGGCGACCACGATGACGACGACGGCCACCGCGAGAACCGCGGCGACGGCGTCCCAGCCGAGCGCGGTGACGCGGACCACGAGGGCCCCGCCCATCATGAGGAGGGCGAAGGCCTGCAGGAACAGGGAGAAGCGCAGCTGGCGGCGCGCGGCGTCATCGAGCACCGGCTCATCGTGGCAGAGCCCGTCGCCCGGGTCGGCCGCCGGTGGCGTCATGGATGGGCGGCGGTCGCGTTCCACGAGCGGATGACATGCTGCTGGTGCTCGAACCCGAGGGCCGAGATCCGCGCCGGGTCGAGGGCGAAGAGCCGCCCGGCGATCGGGGCCAGGCCGAGCCAGCGCGCGGTCAGGATCCGCAGGACATGGCCATGGGCGACCAGGACGGCGTCACGGCCGTCGGCGAGGACAGGCTGGCAGCGGGCGATCACCCGGTCGACGCGCTCAGCGACCTGGTCGAGCTGCTCGCCGGGGGTCTGCCCGGCCGGCACCGGGTGGTCCCAGACCAGCCAGGCCGGGTCGCCGAGCTCGACGCGGATCTCCGCGGTGGTGCGGCCCTCCCACGCGCCGTAGTCCCACTCGCGAAGGTCGTCGACGACCTCGTCGGGGACCAGGCCGGCACGGTGCGCGGTGTCGAGCGCTCGCCGCATCGGGCTGCACAGCACCAGCCCCGGCGTGACGTCGGCGAGCTCGCCGCGCACGGCGTCCGCCTCCGACTCGCCCCGCTCCGTGAGGGGGAGATCGGTGCTTCCGGTGTGCCGTCCGGCCCGGCTCCACTCGGTCTCGCCATGCCTGATGAGCCAGATCGCCGCCACGGCGCCAGCGTAGAGCGGGAGCGCTGTCAGCCCCCGGGGATTTCGTGAAAGCCGTCACAAGCCCGTACACTCGGCTTCATCGCTACTCCGTAGCGGCTCTTCATCAGGCGCATCAGCGCCACTCGCGAGTCTTGCTCGTGGTCGAACCCGGACCGCTCATTCGAGACGCGCTTGTCGTCACGAATGGAAGCATCACTCATGTCCGCTGTGCCCACCTTCGCCGAGCTCGGCGTCTCCCCGGCCCTCGTCCCCGCGCTCCATCGCGGCGGCATCGATGCGCCGTTCCCCATCCAGGTCGCCACCCTTCCCGATGCGATCGCCGGCCGCGACATCCTCGGCCGCGGCCAGACCGGCTCGGGCAAGACCCTCGCCTTCGGACTGGCCATGCTGACCCGCCTGGGCGGCCGCAAGGCCGAGGTGAAGCGTCCCCTCGGCCTCGTGCTCGTCCCGACGCGCGAGCTCGCGATGCAGGTCAGCGACACCCTCACCCCGCTCGCGCACACAGCCGAGCTGAGCGTCCGGCTCATCGTCGGCGGCATGCCCTACTCCAAGCAGATCCGCAGCCTCGAGCGCGGAGTGACGATCCTCGTCGCCACCCCGGGCCGGCTCGTCGACCTCGTCAACCGCGGCGACGTCGATCTGGGCAACGTCGAGATCACCGTGCTCGACGAGGCCGACCAGATGGCCGACATGGGCTTCCTGCCCATCGTCAAGGAGATCCTCGACATGACGAAGCCGCACGGGCAGCGGCTGCTCTTCAGCGCGACCCTCGACGGTGACGTCGACACGCTGCGCCGCAAGTACCTGCGCAACCCGGCCGAGCACTCCACTGCACCCGTGCACGCGCAGGTCGAGGGCATGGACCACCACGTCCTCCTCGTCCATCCCGCCGACAAGGACCTCGTCACCGCGCAGATCGCCGCGCGTGATGGCCGCACCATCTTCTTCGTCCGCACGCAGGCCGGCGTCGACCGCCTTGCCGACCACCTCGCGCTGCAGGGCGTTCCCGTGGGCGCGCTCCACGGCGGCAAGTCGCAGGCCGTGCGCACGCGCACGCTCGATGCCTTCCGGAACGGGATCACCCCGGCGCTGGTGGCCACCGACGTCGCCGCCCGCGGCATCCACGTCGACGGCATCAGCCTCGTCGTGCACGTCGACTCGCCCACGGATCCCAAGGACTACCTGCATCGTGCGGGTCGCACCGCTCGTGCCGGCGAGACCGGCACCGTCGTGACCCTGGCGTCCCCGAAGCAGCAGCGCATGGTGTCGTCGCTGACCAAGCGGGCGGGCGTCGATCCCTATGTCGCGCGGGTGCGTCCCGGCGACCAGACGCTCTCCGACATCACCGGCGCGCAGGAGCCCTCCGGCGTCCCGTGGATCGCTCCTCGTGAGAAGTCGGCGCCGCGCAAGTCCTGGGCCCCCCGGTCCGGGAGCGGTGGCCGTCACCCGGGTGCGGGCCGCTCGAACGGTGCGGGTCGCCCGACCGGTGCGGGTCGTGGCCACCGCACCGCGGGGCCGCGTCGCACCGCGGCCAAGTAGGGGCGCCGGCCAGCGAAGCACGGCGGATCGCCGGCAGCTCAGGCCTCGAGCTCGGGGTGGCTGTCGTCGTCGGTGACGGCTGCACCGACCCCGCCGACGGCGTTCGCGAGGCGTAGGCCGTAGCCGACCGCAGGGCCGACGAGCAGGGCGAAGAGCACCGTGCCGAGGCCCACCGTGCCGCCGAGCAGCCAGCCGAGCACGACCACCGTCACCTCGATGCCGAGGCGTACTGCGCTGATCGGCCAGCCGGTGCGCACGTGCACGCCGGTCATCCAGCCGTCGCGCGGCCCCGGGCCGAGGTTCGTCGTCAGGTAGAGCCCGCTGCCGATGCCGATGATGGCTATCCCGACAAGGACGAAGCCCAGGCGGACGACGCTGCTGTCCGGCGTCGGCAGGACCGTCACCATCACCTGCAGGGCGAGGGCGATCACCACCGCGTTGCTGACGGTGCCCAGTCCGGGGCGCTCACGCAGGGGGATCCACAGCAGCAGCACGATCACGCTGACCAGGAAGGTCGCCACCCCGATCGACATCGGCAGGCGCGTGCTCAGGCCCTGGGCGAGAACCGTCCACGGGGCGTTCCCGAGCGTGGATGAGACGAGCAGCGCCTCGCCCGTGCCGAAGAGCCAGAGCCCGACGATGAGGAGCGCGAAGGTGGCGGGCCGGGCGCGCCAGCGCGACGCCGAACGCCATCGCGTGACGGGGACGGTGTGCGACGGTCGCAGGAATCCCAGGCGTTCTCGCACGCGGGCAGTCTGTCGCAGGGGTGCAGGCCAGCCTGTGGGAGGGGCCGCGGTCAGGCAGTCAGGGGGGCGCTACGCCGACTGGGGGCGGCGCACGCCGGTCTTGATGCGCTCCATGGCCACCTCGGCGCGACGGACCCGGGTCTGCGGGAGCTTCGCCTCGCCGACCCAGCGCGCGTACTCGCGTCGATGGGACGGGGCCAGGGCCTCGAAGGCGTCCTTCGCCTCGGCGTCGGTGCGCAGGCGCACTGCCAGCTCGGGCGGCACGTCGGTGGTGCGGACCGTGTCGTCCTTCTTCACCTGGACCCGGACGCTGTCGCCCGCGTTCACGGACGCCGCCGTGCGGGCGTCCGCGTTCACGACGATGTGGTAGCCGTCCCCGTAGATCTGGGTGGTGGTGCGCCAGGTGTGGTCGTTGATGGTGACGCGGACCGGGCAGCGCGCCCGTCCGAAGATCGCCTTGACGTCGAAGGGCAGGGTGATGAACGTGGCTGCCCCGCGGGCGTCGGGCCGCCACAGGGCCGCGTCGAAGTCCACCGCGTCGGTCACCGCGCAAGTCTGGCGGCCAAAGGCGGCCCGTGCAGCCGATCCCCCCAATAGAGTGCGGAAATGGTTACGAAATCGTCATCGTCACGGCTTCGGATCACCGGCCTCCTCGCCTCGGCCGTCGCCGTCACCTCTCTCCTGGCCGCCTGTGGCGGGGACTCTGCGGAGCCCGCCGACTCTGCCTCGGGATCGGCCAGCGCCGCCGCCGCCGCGGAGGGCCGAGAGGTGCTCCTCGAGGCCCAGGAGCTCACCTCGCTCGACCAGCCGATCGCCTACCCCAAGAAGACGCCGGCTCAGGTGACCAGCTACGTCACCACCCTCGAGCCGGGCCAGGAGTCGGGATGGCACCGGCACCGGGTGCCGTCCTTCGTCTACGTCCTCGAGGGCTCCGTGAGCACCGAGTACGACGCCGGAGTGGTCAAGGACTACCTGGCAGGGAGCGCCTACATGGAGGCCGAGGACATCTGGCACAACGCCACCAACAAGGGGGAGGACCCGGCGCGCATCCTCACCGTCTACATGGGTGCCGAGGGCGCCAAGAACACGGTCGAGCGCGCTCCCTGACGCTGCCGGCGTCCGCTGGGGCCGTCTAGAGTCGCTCGCGTGCTGACCGTCGACGAGTACCGCAACGCGATCCTCGGCGGGATCACCATCCTTGCGCCATCCAGCTCCCGCTCTCGTCCGCCCACGGGTGCGTCCTCGCGTCGGACGTCGCGGCTCCGTGGCCGCTGCCGTCCTTCGACAACTCGTCGATGGACGGCTATGCCGTGCTCGCCGCCGACATCGCCGCGGCCAGCGAGACTGCCCCGGTCGAGCTGACCGTCATCGACGACGTCCCGGCCGGCTTCCGCGCCACCGAGTCGGTCCGGCCCGGCACGGCCGTGCGGATCATGACCGGTGCCCCGATGCCCGATGGCGCGGATGCCGTCGTCCCCGTGGAGCGCACCGATGGCGGGACGCAGACCGTCCAGGTCACGTCGCCCGTGGGACTCGGCGCCCACATCCGCCGTGCGGCCGAGGACGTCGTCGCTGGCGAGGTGGTGCTGACGGCCGGCACCCTCATCGGCGCCCGGCAGGTGGCCATCCTGGCCGCCGTGGGCTGCGGGGTCGTGCTCGTCCATCCCCGCCCGCGGATCGCCGTCATCTCGACCGGGTCGGAGCTCGTCGAGCCGGGACTCCCGCTGCGACACGGCCTCATCAGCGACAGCAACAGCTATCTCCTGGTGGCGGCATGCAAGGAGGCCGGCGCAGATGCCTACCGGATCGGGCCGATCGTCGACGACGACCATGCCTTCCTCGAGGCGGTGGAGGACCAGCTCCACCGATGCGACCTCATCCTCACGAGCGGCGGCGTCAGCATGGGCGCCTACGACACCGTCAAGGCGGTGCTCAGCACGCTGGGCACCGTCGAGTTCATGAAGGTCGCCATGAACCCGGGCATGCCGCAGGGCTACGGGTTCGTGGGCGAGGAGGAGGTCCCGATCATCACGCTGCCCGGCAACCCGGTCAGCAGCTATGTCTCGTTCGAGAACTTCGTGCGCCCCGTCATCCGCCGCATGCGGGGGTTCACCGACATCCTGCGACCCGAGGTGGTCACGACCGCCGTGGGCGGCCTGACCTCTCCGGCAGGCAAGCGGCAGTTCGCCCGGGCCCGGTTCCTGGCATCCGGCGAGGTGGCGCCGGTCGGCGCGGGGCAGGGATCCCACGTGATGGGCGGTCTCGCCGGTGCGGACGCGCTGATCGTCATCCCCGAGGACGTCACGTCCGTGGCTGCCGGCGACGCGGTCACCGTCATGGACCTCCGCTAGCTGCCTCGCCCGTCCGTCGGTGTGCGTTCACGTTGGAGCGCTAGGGTCCGGTCGTGGCCAAGTCAGGCAAGGACTCCGATCCGCTGGAGCGGTGGCGGCACTTCGAGGCGCGCTATGCCGAGCTCGTGGCCCCGTTCCTGGCCGGTGAGGGCGTGCCTCACGTCGAGAAGGACGAGATGGTCGAGCTGGCGTCTCTGCGCGCCAAGGCCGACCGCTGGCGCGACCGCTTCTTCAAGGGCGGCGAGGGCGTCACCGAGTAGGAGTGCTTCGGTCACGCCGCCGTCCGTGAACGTTCGGTGAACTCCACCGGCACGTGTCGCCACGCCCCATGCCGCGTCGTTACCGTCGTGGGCATGGGCAACGTGCTTCCCGTCATCAGCGACTGCGTGTGGGATGTGATCTCCGACGTCGAGGGCTTCTCGGCCGAGGGCAGCGCGGAGCGCGATCTCGAGCCGCGGGAGCTGGAGGCGTTCGAGACGGCCGCTGCGGAGATGCCCCCGGTCGTTCGCGCGGTCGGACCCGTGCGCATCCGCGGACTGGCCACCGTCGACGATGAGACCCTGTGGGTCTACGTGCATGCTGTCGGTCCTGGCCCGTTCGATGACAGCGCCACCCGGGCGTGCGAAGAGGTCCTTGACGACCTGTGGGGAGCGATCCACACGGCGGCTGCTCGGCTCTGACCCAAGTGGTATCGGTTGAACCATCCCCTACCGCGGCGCACGCCGGAGTGGGAGGATCGCGCCATGAGGAGCAGGTCCACAGGGCACCTCGATGTGGCCGCCCTCGTCGACAGCATGTTCGGCGAGGTGTTCACCCTGGATGAGCGCGCCGACCTGCTGACCTGGATCCATGCCTGGGAGGCCGAGAACCCCGACGTGAGCGCGGCTGAGCGGGTCACCGGCTGGATCGACGTGGCGTACTCGTTCCAGGAGCGGGGGGTCTCGGTGCCCTCATGGCGGCCGTCATTGGCACCTCCCCTGGCGGCCCCGGAACCGGCCGTCTGAGGGACTCGCGCGACGGAGGCTGAGCCGTTCGCCGACTGTTCACCCGGACGACACCTCGATCCAATCCAGTGGTACGAGTCCCGTCGGTAATCTCACGCGTCAGCGTTCAGGGCGCTGCAGATGAACCAAGGGGAATCCGTGACCATCAAGGGTGTCTTCATCCGCGCCAACGAGATCCGCACCTTCGCGGCCGGCGAGGTCATCTTCGCGCAGGGCGAGGCGAGCTCCCAGATGTTCGGCGTCGTGTCCGGCGCCGTGGAGCTGCGCAAGGACGACACCCCCGTGCTGACCATCGAGGAGGGCGCGACGTTCGGGGAGATGGGCATCATCAGCAAGGCGCCTCGGAGCCTCTCGGCTGTCGCAACGGAGCCGACGGAGATCGCCGTCATCGACGAGCGGACCTTCCTGTTCCTGGTCCAGGAGACTCCGATGTTCGCCCTCCAGGTCATGCAGTCGCTCGCGGCCCGCATCCGCCAGCTCGACGAGGCCGGCTGAGCCACGTCTTCGTACTGAGTTCACCAGCACGTCCTCTGGAAGCCCTGCCGCCTTCTTGCTCGGGGCCGATGATCTGGCCATGGCCAGCAACCTGACTCACGCGAATCCTTCTGGCATCACTCGCCTGCGCCATCGTGTCGCGGGCCTCTTCGACCGCCTCGAGTGCGGCTGTGTGGGCGGCGGCGCCATCGATGGCACCTGCATGGAGTGCGGGGCCCCTTCGGTCCTCTAGTCGGGCACGGGGGCGCACCGACAGTTCGTGTTCGCGCATGCATCACGGAGAGGGGGAGTCGTGAACGAGTGGATCGTGCGGGTCATGTCGCTGCCGATGCGCGATCCGTTCCCCGCCGTGGACCCGCTGAACACGGAGCTCGCGCGCTTCCGCATCAGGATCATCTCCCCGCACGACCGACCAGGACTGCACGCCCATGGGCCGCGGACGGCTGCGCTCGATGTCGGTGCCATCCGCATCCTCGCGCTCGACTCCGCGAATCCGTTCGGCGGAGTCGGTGGCTCGCTCGACTCCGACCAGTGCGCGTGGCTGGTGCGTGAGCTCGGTGCCGCCGGCGATCGTTATGTCATCGTCGCGAGCCATGACGGCTCCCGCACGATGACCAGTGCGACTGCTCCCGTCGGATGCGGCGCCCAGGGTGCTCGGGTCCGAGGTCGTCTCGATCCTCCTTGCCCATCGCAGCGTGGTGGCCTGGCTCTCCGGCACGGTTCATGAGCGGTCAGGCCGCCGGCACGGCGACGCGGCTCACGGGTTCTGGGAGATCCCGGCCGCGGCCGTGGGGCTGGGCGCCCCGCTGGCCGGGGGCATCTCGGTCTCCCGCCAGGTGCGGCACCTGCACAGCTCGATCGTGATGCGGGGGGCGCTCTCAGGAGAGGCCGGGCCCGCCTGGGAGGTGCGGGACCCACGGGTCGACGTGACGGTCAGCCCAGCACGTCTGCAAGCTCCCGCAGTCGACTCCCGTTGACGGAGAACCACGCCCAGGTCCCGCGTTGCTCGCGCAGCACCAGTCCGGCCTCCTTGAGCACCTTCAGGTGGTGGCTCACGGTGGGCTGGGACAGGCCCAGCGGGCCGGTGAGGTCGCACACGCAGGCCGACCCCTCCGGGCTCGACTTCAGCAGGGCGAGCAGCTGGAGGCGCGCCGGATCGGCGACGGCCTTCAGCAGCCTCGCGAGCTGCTCAGCGGTCTCCCGGTCCATCGGGGCGGTCAGCCCGTCGGGGCAGCACGCCGGACCCGACACGTCGGTGAGCGCGAGCTCGACGGTGGCTGCCATGATCCGACCTCCCTGCACGTATTGACATGCGTCAATATAGTCGGCAGACTTGTGAATTGACAAGCATCAATGTATCTCTTCAGGAGGATCCCGTGTCGCGAGTGCAGCTGGCGTTGAACGTGTCGGACCTGGAGGCGTCGATCGCCTTCTACTCCACCCTGTTCGGGGTCGAGCCGCACAAGCGCCGTCCCGGGTACGCGAACTTCGCGATCACCGAGCCCGCCCTCAAGCTGGTACTGATCGAGGTGCCCGCGGACGATCGCGGGACCGGTGTGACCGGCGCACTGAACCACCTCGGCATCGAGGTCGAGGCCGTCGAGCAGGTCGAGGCCCAGGCGGGTCGCCTTCGCGAGGCGGGCCTCGCGGCGTTCGACGAGAAGGACACGACCTGCTGCTACGCGCTGCAGGACAAGGTGTGGGTGCATGACCCGGCCGGCGCGCCGTGGGAGATCTACACCGTCAAGGACGACGATCCCGCGAACCCGCAGCCGGCGACCGCGTCGCTGACCGTGCTGTCGGACGAGACTCAGGGCGCTGCCTGCTGCACGCCGGCCTCGTCCGACATCCCGGCACCCGCGTCGGCATCCGCGTGCTGCTGACCCGGCCCTCTCGCTCGGAAGCGGTTGCCCCATGACCCCCACACCCTCCGTGCTGTTCGTGTGCAGGAAGAACGGCGGCAAGTCCCAGATGGCGGCCGCACTGATGCGCATGACCGCCGGCGACTCCGTCGAGGTCCACTCGGCCGGCACGGCACCCGGGTCGGCGATCAACGCCGAGTCCGCCGCAGCCGTCGCCGAGCTCGGCGCGGACATGAGCAGCGAGACGCCCACGTCCATCGACTCGGCGCTTCTGGCACGCGTCGATCGCGTCGTCGTGCTCGGATCCGAGGCCGTGGTCGACCCCATCCCCGGCATGACCGGGAGCATCGAGACCTGGACCACTGTCGAGCCGTCCGATGCGGGAATCGAGGGTGCAGAGCGCATGCGCCGCATCCGCGACGACATCGCCTCCCGCGTCGCCGTGCTTGCCACCGAACTCACCACCACCCGAACCGAGGAGACACCATGACCACGATCCGCGTGTACGAGCCCGCCCTGTGCTGCAACACCGGGGTGTGCGGCCCCGACGTCGACGAGAGCCTCGTGACGTTCACCGCGGACCTCGGTGCCCTGAAGGATCTGGGCATCGACATCGAGCGGCACAACCTGGCCAACGACCCGACCGCCTTCGCCACCGACGAGACCGTGCGGGCGTTCCTGCAGGTCGCCGGCTCGGAGGGCCTGCCCCTGACCCTGGTCGACGGTGTCACCGTCATGACGGGCAGCTACCCGGCCCGCGATCAGCTGCTGAGGTTCGCCGGTGTGGAGACAGCGGTCGTGCCGGCCGGCGTGACCCTGCTGGGCGAGTCCGAGGAGTCGGGCTCGTGCTGCGGCGGAACGTCCTGCTGCTGACGATGATGCGCTTCCTGGATGCCCCGCCGCGGTTCCTCTTCTTCACCGGCAAGGGCGGCGTCGGCAAGACCTCCGTCGCCTGCGCCACCGCCGTGGTCCTGGCCGAGCAGGGCAGCCGGGTGCTCCTGGTCAGCACCGACCCTGCGTCGAACGTCGGCCAGGTCCTCGGCGTCACCATCGGCAACACCATCACGCCGATTCCCGAGGTGCCGGGCCTGTCGGCGCTGGAGATCGACCCGGAGCAGGCAGCCGACGCCTACCGGGAGCGCATCATCGGGCCGGTTCGCGGACTGCTGCCCGACAGGGAGATCGCCTCGATCACCGAGCAGCTCTCCGGCTCCTGCACGACCGAGGTCGCGTCGTTCAACGAGTTCACCGCCCTGCTCTCCGACGAGAGCGTCTTCGGGCAGTACGACCATGTCCTGTTCGACACCGCGCCGACCGGACACACGATCCGGCTGCTGCAGCTGCCCGGGTCGTGGACCGACTTCCTCAACGAGGGCAAGGGCGACGCCTCCTGCCTCGGCCCGCTGGCCGGGCTGGACAAGCAGCGCACCGTCTACGCCGACGCCGTCGCGGCCTTGAAGGACCCGGACCGAACCCGGCTGGTCCTGGTCACCCGCGCGCAGGCATCCGCCATGGCCGAGGTCGCCCGTACCAACGACGAGCTCGCCCAGATCGGCATCCACGCCACCCACCTGATCGTCAACGGGGTCCTTCCCGAGGCGGCAGGTGAGGAGGCACTGGCCGTTGCCGTGCGGGAACGGGAGTCGGCGGCGCTCGCGTCGATGCCGGCGGGACTTGCCGGGATGCAGATCGACGAGATCGAGCTGAAGAGCGCGAACATGATCGGCCTGCCCGCCCTGCGCCTCCTCCTGGCTTCGGATGCCGTCCCCGCCGGGTCGCCCCCCGCTGCGCTCGCCGAGGTCGATGTTCCCGGCCACCGGCTCAGCGCCCTCGTGGACGAGATCGAACACGGTGGCCACGGGCTCGTCATGTGCATGGGCAAGGGAGGTGTCGGCAAGACCACGATCGCCGCATCGATCGCCGTCGCGCTGGCCCACCGCGGCCACGAGGTCCACCTGACGACGACCGACCCCGCGGCTCACGTCGAGGAGACCCTTCACGGGGCGGTCGAGGGCCTCCGGGTCTCGCGCATCGACCCGATCGAGGCGACGAGGGAGTACCGCGAGCGCATCATGGCCACGAAGGGCAGGAACCTCGACGACGCCGGCCGTGCGGCCCTGCACGAGGACCTGCTGTCCCCGTGCACGGAGGAGGTCGCCGTCTTCGGGCAGTTCTCCCGAGTGGTCTCCGCCGCTCGTCATGAGTTCGTCGTCGTCGACACCGCGCCTACCGGCCACACCCTGCTGCTCCTCGACGCCGCCGGGTCCTACCACCGCGACATCGTCCGGCAGATGGGCGCGACGGAGGGGTTCCGAACGCCGATGATGATGCTCCAGGATCCTGAGCTGACGAAGGTCGTGCTCGTCACGCTTCCCGAGCCGACGCCGGTCACCGAGGCGCGTGTCCTCCAGGACGACCTCCAGCGTGCCGGGATCCACCCGTGGGCCTGGGTGGTCAACACGTCCCTGGCGGCGGCGCGACCGGAGTCGGCGTTCCTGCGGCGACGGGCGGCTGCGGAGTCCGAGCAGATCGCGATCGTCGAGTCACTGGCCGACCGGGTGGCCATCGTGCCCCTGCTGAGCCGGGAACCGATCGGCGAGGCGAGCCTTGCGGCGATAGCGGCTGGAGAGCCGCGTCAGCGGCTCGAGGCCGTCCTCTAGCGTTCAGCTGTCGACACTGCAGAGAGAAGAGAGAGCCCACATGAGTGACAAGCCCTCGGTCCTGTTCGTGTGCGTCCACAACGCGGGCCGATCGCAGATGGCGGCGGCCTACCTCACCCATCTCGCGGGCGATCGGGTCGAGGTGCGCTCAGCCGGATCCGCCCCCGCAGGCTCCGTGAATCCGGCGGTCGTGGCCGCGCTCGCGGAGGAGGGCATAGACATCTCGGCCGAGGTGCCGAAGGTGCTCACCGTGGCGGCGGTCCAGGAGTCCGACGTCGTCATCACGATGGGATGCGGCGATGTCTGCCCCGTGTTCCCGGGCAAGCGGTACGAGGACTGGGTCCTCGAGGACCCGGCAGGACAGGGCGTCGACTCTGTTCGACCCATCCGGGACGAGATCCGTGGCCGCGTCGAGGCGCTCATCGCCGAGATCGCCCCGGCAGGCGGCTGACGATGGCGGAGACCGCGGCGACGCAGGATCCGGCGGAGGACGCCGTCCTGGCGAGGCTCTCGCTGCTCGACCGGTTCCTGCCCGTGTGGATCCTGCTGGCGATGGCTGGCGGACTGCTCCTCGGGCGACTCGTGCCAGGGGTCCAGGGCGCCCTCGACTCGGTCAAGGTCGGTGAGACCTCTCTGCCCATCGCCCTCGGGCTGCTCCTCATGATGTACCCGGTGCTGGCGAAGGTCCGGTACGAGGACATGGGCCATGTGACGGGTGACCGTCGGCTGCTGTGGCTCTCGCTGCTGCTCAACTGGGTGATCGGCCCCTTCCTCATGTTCGTGCTGGCATGGGTGTTCCTCGCCGATCAGCCGGCCTTCCGGACCGGCCTGATCGTCATCGGCCTGGCCCGCTGCATCGCAATGGTCCTGATCTGGAACGACCTCGCGTGCGGTGACGGCGAGGCCGCCGCCCTTCTGGTGGCGATCAACTCGCTCTTCCAGATCGTGGCCTACGCCCTGCTCGGCACGTTCTACCTCGCGATCCTGCCCGGATGGCTGGGTCTCGACACGCAGGACGTCCAGTTCTCGACGTGGGACATCACCAAGGCGGTCCTCATCTTCCTCGGCATCCCCCTGGCCGCCGGCTACCTGACGCGCCGGATCGGCCTGCGCACGAAGGGCAAGGCCTGGTACGAGGGCACCTTCATCCCGCGGATCAGCCCGTTCGCCCTCTACGGCCTGCTGTTCACGATCGTCGTCATGTTCGCCCTCCAGGGCGACGCGATCCTGGGCGACCCGGGCTCGGTGGTGCAGATCGCCGTCCCGCTGCTCGTCTACTTCGCGGTGATGTGGAGCGTGTCCTTCTTCCTGGGAGCGCGGTCGCGGCTCGGCTACCCGAAGACAGCGACGCTCGCCTTCACCGCTGCCGGCAACAACTTCGAGCTCGCCATCGCGGTGAGCATCGGAGTCTGGGGAGTCACCTCCGGGCAGGCCCTCACGGGGGTCATCGGCCCGCTGATCGAGGTGCCCGCGCTGGTCGGGCTGGTGTACGTGTCGCTGTGGCTGCGCCGCCGAATGGCCGCCGCGGGGCCAGTCGCCCGCGCGGTCCACCTGACGTTCGTTCACCTCCCGTTCACCGTCCGTTCGCCTCCGCGTCGCCTTTTCGACCCCGCTAGGCCACCTAACGCCCCGAGACTCCTGCCGGCGCGGGTGTTGGGTCGCCAACCGTTCACGTTCACGTCACCTTCGCGGCGTGCGAACGGCTACCGTGTCACCGAAACCCGGCTCAGGGAGGCTCGAGGGTCGTGGACCTACTTCTCATCACCGTCATCGCCGTCGTCGCGATCGCGCTCATCTTCGACTTCACCAACGGGTTCCACGACGCGGCCAACTCGGTGGCCACCGTCGTGGCGACCCGGGCCCTGCCCGCGAAGTGGGCGCCGGCGTTCTCTGCGTTCTTCAACTTCGCGGCCTACTTCGTGGTCGGCACGGCCGTGGCCAACACGGTGGCCAAGACCGTCAAGTCGGAGTACGGGGGAGTGGCCCTGGCCTTCGCGGCCCTGTTCGCCGCCATCGCCTGGAACTACGCGACCTGGCGATTCGGCATGCCCTCGTCCTCGAGCCACGCCATCATCGGCGGCCTGGTGGGCGCAGGCCTCGCCGCTGGCGGTCTCGAGGCCATCGACTGGTCCAGCGTCGAGAAGGCTGCGATCGGCATCGTGCTCTCGCCCGCCGTCGCGTTCGCCATCGCCTTCGCGGCCATGTATCTCGTCTTCGGGATCCAGAAGATCTCCAAGTGGCATGACGACCACCCCGTGTTCAAGGGAGCCCAGCTCGTCTCGGCCGCCGCGGTCTCGTTCGGTCACGGCGCCAACGACGCGCAGAAGACCATGGGCGTCATCGCGGCTCTCCTCCTCGGTGCGGGCTACACCGACTACGCGGAGGACGGCAAGACCGTTGTCGTGCCCGAGTGGGCGGCACTGTCGGCCTACGGGGCCATCGCCCTCGGCACCCTGTGGGGTGGCTGGAAGATCATCGAGACCATGGGCCTGCGCATCACTACGCTCCACGCCAACTCGGGCCTCGCCGCGAACATCGGAGCGACGACGGCGATCTTCGGAGCGACGGCGGTGGGCATGCCCATCTCCACGACCCATGCAGCCGCATCCTCGATCGTGGGCGCGGGCGTCGGGTCGGGCAAGGGAGCGAACTGGAAGGTCGTGGGCGAGATGCTGCTCGCCTGGGTCATCACGATCCCGGCTGCAGCGACGGTCGCCTTCCTCATGTTCAAGCTGACCCAGCTGCCCACCATCGCCGCCTGGGTCGCGGTCGGCACCGTCGTCACCCTCTTCGGGATCTGGGCTGTCTGGGCCATGCTCCACACGATCCATGCCGACGACGTCGCGGCGGAGATCCCCGCGGAGGAGGAGCTCGCCGAGCCCCTGCCGGCGCATCCGCACATGGAGGGTCACGGCCCGGTCGAGTAGCGGCAGGGTCGTTCACCCGCTGTTCATGTGCGGGAGGCCGCGCGTTAGTGGACCCGTGAGCATCCGTATACCTGTCCCCGACACGGTTGCGGCATGTCCACGACGGAGACAGACGCGAAGCGCGACCTGCAGGCGGCGGCGACCTCGCACCGCGGTGACCGCGTCTTCAACCGGGTCGTGACGGCGGCCGCGTTCTCGGCCCTCGTGGTGCTGGCTGGCATCGCCATCTTCCTCGGCCTGCAGACGATCACCGCCTTCCAGTCGCAGGGGCTGTCCTTCCTGACAACGACGGCGTGGGACATCAACACGGATCCGCCGACGGCAGGCATCCTCGGCATGCTCTACGGATCGGTCCTGCTCGCCGTGATCGCCCTCGTCATCGCGGTGCCCGTCTCCATCCTGCTGTCGATCTTCATGGTCTTCATCGCGCCCACCCGGCTGGCGAGCTTCCTGACCAACCTGATCGACCTCATGGCGGCCATCCCGTCCGTCATCCTGGGACTGTGGGCGTTCTACATCCTGAACCCCACGGCTGACGAGTGGCAGCAGCTGCTGAACCAGTACCTGGGCTGGATCCCGATCTTCGAGAACACCTCCGGCAACTTCCTCGGCACGCCCTTCATCGCCGGGTTCGTGCTCGCGATCATGATGATCCCGATCGTCACGTCGGTGACACGCGAGGTCCTGGCCCGTACGCCACCGGACCTGATCAACGCGTCAGAGGCGCTCGGCTGCTCGCTCTGGACGATGCTGAGGTTCGTGGCACTGCCCTACGGGCGTGGCGGCATCGTCGGCGGCATCATGCTCGGACTGGGCCGCGCACTGGGCGAGACCATCGCCGTCTTCTTCGTCCTCAAGATCGTCTTCGAGGTGAACTGGTACCACATCATCGAGTCGGGCGGCGGGTCCGTCGCCACCCTCATCGTCTCTCGATTCGGCGAGGTGTCCGGGGAGTTCGAGCTGAGCCTCCTGCTCGCTGCCGGCTTCTTCCTCTTCGTCATGACGCTGGTGGTCAACGTCATCGCGAACCTGATCGTCGCCCGGACAGGGAGGCTCCAGAAGTGAGCACTGTCACCTTCGACGCGGAGACCCTGCCCGACCTCCAGAAGCAGCAGATCCAGCGGCCGTGGCGCCGCAAGCCGATCAAGTTCACGATGTCCATCGTCATCGCGTCGATCGTTCCGTTCGTCATCGTGGCCGCCATGTTCTACACGACGGACATCCCAGGCGCACTGCTGATGACGGTCGTCTACTTCCCGCTTCAGATGATCGCCTCCGGCATCGCCGCGTTCGCGACCCGCGGCAAGCGCGGGATCCTCGACTCGGTGATCATCGTCAACGCCATCGGCGCCACCATCTTCAGCATGGTCGTGCTGATCTCGGTGATCGGCTCGCTCGTCGTGCGCGGTATCACCGCCCTGAGTGCGCACTTCATCTACCAGAACAGCGTCTACATCAGCCCGAGCACTCCGCTGGAGTACGGCGGCATCGGGCACGCCATCCTCGGGACGCTGCTGATCGTGGCGATCTCCGCCTTCATCGCCGTCCCGATCGGCATCGCGACGGCCGTGTACATCACCGAGGTCCGCGGTCGCGCTGTTCCGTACGTCCGGTTCTTCGTCCAGGCCATGTCGGGCGTGCCATCGGTCGTCGCCGGCCTCTTCATCCTCACGATCATCGTCGCCACCGGCGGCCTTCAGCAGGGCGCGCTCGCGGGTGGACTCGCCTACGCGATCCTCATGCTGCCGACGGTGGCACGCACCGCGGAGGAGGTGCTCAAGCTCGTTCCCGAGGACCTTCGGACAGGTGCCCTCGCGCTGGGCTCGACTCGGGCGCGGACGGTCTACCGGGTCGTCCTCCCCGCAGCAAAGACGGGCATCATCACCGCGGTGATCCTCGGCATCGCCCGCGTCATCGGCGAGACGGCGCCGCTCCTGCTCGCTGCGGGATACGCGGACTCGACGAACGTGAACCCCATCGGCGGACCGATCGCCGCGATCCCCACCTTCATCTTCAGCAACGTCGCCCTGCCCTACCCGGACGCGGTCGCCCGGGCGTGGGCGTCGGCGCTCGTCCTGATCATCCTTGTCGCCATCCTGTTCACGGCCGCCCGGCTCATCGGCCGCAACCGCGTCGGCTCAAAGAGATAGGGAATACGATGTCAACTGCCGAGTCCGAGGACGTGTCACTGATGGAAGCCGAGCTGGTCAGGTCTACCGTTGAGACGCGCCCTATCGAGATGGAAGCGCGTGACATCAGCGTGTGGTTCGGCAAGCGCAAGGTCCTCGAGGGCGTCAACATCGCCTTCCCCAAGAACTCGGTGACGGCGCTCATCGGCCCGTCGGGCTGCGGCAAGTCGACCTTCATCCGCACCCTCAACCGGCTGCACGAGCTGATCCCCGGAGCAGCGCTCGCCGGCTCGGTGATGTACGAGGGCAAGGACATCTACGAGCGCGACATCGACCCTGTGCACATCCGGCTGCAGATCGGCATGGTGTTCCAGAAGCCCAACCCCTTCCCGAGCATGACCATCCGGGGCAACGTGCTGTCCGGGCTCAAGCTGTCGGGCATGAAGCGCGACAACCACGACGAGATCGTCGAGCAGACCCTCACCGCGGCCGGGCTCTGGAACGAGGTCAAGGACCGGCTCAACAACGCCGCCGGCGACCTGTCCGGTGGGCAGCAGCAACGGCTGGTCATCGCCCGCGCGCTTGCCGTCCAGCCGCACATCCTCCTGATGGACGAGCCTTGCTCAGCCCTCGACCCGGCGTCCACGCTGAGGATCGAGGAGACCATCCGCGAGCTCTCCAAGGACATCACCATCATCATCGTGACCCACAACATGCAGCAGGCCGTGCGCGTCTCGGACAACACGGCCTTCTTCCTGGCCGCGGAGAACGAGCCGGGGCACGTGGTGGAGCAGGGCCCGACGACCGAGATCTTCGGCAATCCGCAGGACCAGCGCACCCTGGACTACGTCAATGGGCGCTTCGGTTAACCCGCTGTTCACCGGTTCACGGACTGTTCACCTCGATACCCCCGACAGGTCGTTCGACCGGAGCCAGCGCGTCATCCGGCCTGCCTAGCGTCACGTTCGTAAGCACATCGAACCCATGAAGGAGATTCCCGTGCGCCGCACTCTCGCGATCTTCGCCTCCGCAGCCGTGGCAGTGTCCACGGTCGCCCTGGCGGCACCTGCCCGAGCCGAGGAGAAGATCCCGGCTGGCGGAGCGTCATTCCCCAACGTCTTCATCTCACAGTGCGCCGCGGACTTCAACGCGTCGCAGAACAACTTCAGCGTGACCTACTCGTCGACCGGCTCCGGTACCGGCAAGGGCAACTTCGCCAAGGGCACCTTCGTCACGGCGATGACGGACAGCGCCTTCTCGTCGGGCGAGCCCAACTGGGCCTGGGAGTACATCCCCGCCATCGGCGGCGCCATCACCACGCCGATCAACCTGAAGAACGCGAAGACCGGCCGCACCCTCGGCTCATCCATCCAGCTGAAGCAGGTCACGCTGGCGAAGATCTTCTCCGGCAACATCAAGAACTGGAACCACCCCGAGATCAAGAAGGACAACCCGCGCATCGCCACGGCGCTGCCGGCTACCGCCATCACGATCTCGTACCGCTCGGACAGCTCGGGCACCACGAACAACTTCCTCCAGTACCTGAACGCCTGGGCGCCCTCGATCTTCCCGAAGGTTCAGGACGACATGGGTACCGCGTTCCCCGGTGGCAAGCCCCCGGCCAACTCGGTCGCCGGGCGCGGCAACTCCGGCGTCATGGCCAACGTGCTCGCGAAGGAGGGCACCATCGGCTACGTCGACCTCGGCGATGCCAAGGGCTACCCGTCGGCACGCATCCAGAACGCCAAGGGCGAGTTCATCGCGCCCTCGTCGGCCTCGGCGGCGAAGAACCTCGCCAACCAGACCAACGTGGCGTCCAACGGCCTCGTCCAGCTGAACTACAAGCTCGCGGTCTCGGGTGCCTACCCGATCTCGATCTTCAGCTACGCGCTGGCACGCACTGACGGCAAGGGCCCGAACGGCCTCGGCGTCCGTCAGTTCTGGGACTACACCCTGGCCAAGTGCGGCCCGTCCCGCGCCGCCTCGCTGGGCTACGTCCCGGTGGCCGGCAAGGTGCTCGCCAAGGCACGCCAGCTCGTCCAGAGCATCAAGTAGCACGACCAGCACCACAGGATCGATCCCGGCAGAACGGCTGTGAAGGTGAGGACGATGTCTCGGCGCTCCATGAAGGTCCGAGGCATCGTCCTCACGTCGTTCGTCGGCGCGGCGGTGCTGGCCCTGTCGGCCTGCACCCCGCCCCTGCCCCCGGACGTCCTGGCCGCCCAGGCCGAGGCGCAGATCGTGTGCCAGCCCGGCGAGACCCAGGTGGCGGTCCCGGAGACGCTCACCGGATCCATGGATGCCGTCGGCCTCGGGCTGGGCGGCGTCTGCCCCGAGCAGACCGTCCTCGAGGTCCCGGCGGGCGAAGCAGCACCCGTCGCACTCGTCGACAAGACGCCGACACAGTCGGACATCGATGCATTCAAGGCGACGAGCTGCCCGGTCGGCGACACGATCGTCATCCCAGCCTTCGCCTACCCCGTGACTCTCGCGTACAACGTGATCGGCCTCGAGGGCGTGGTCATGACTCCGGAGATCGTCGCCGGCATCCTCACCGGCACGATCACCTCCTGGGAGGATCCGGCCATCCTGGCCGCGAACGAGGGCTTCGACTTCACTCTGCTGCCGGAATTCACCGTCATGAGTGTCGACACGCCCCAGGGCTCAGTCGAGGCGATGACCGCTTGGCTGGCGCAGGAGGCCCCGGAGGCGTGGACCGCGGGCACCGTGGGCGTGCTCGAGGGCACCCAGACCTTCCCGACCGAGACCGAGATGATCGCGGAGATGCTGGTGATGGAGAGCTCCATCGCTGTTCTGCCGGTGTACCAAGCCTTCAACAACGTGCTCCCGATGGCCAACCTCCCCGTGACGCTCGAGGACGGCTCCGAGCTGGTCATCACGTCCGATGACGTCCAGCTCTACAAGGTCGGTTCCGGTGCCACCACCGTCACGAAGGACGAGGCCACCGGCAGCATCTTCGCCAGCCCGGCCACGGGCGGTGTGCCGGTCGAGGGCAACTTCGACCTCGCCTCGTCCAAGATCGTGCTGGGCGAGGGGGCGCCGCTCGTCGGCTGGCCCGTCCTCGGCTACGCGCATCTCCTCGTCTGCAACGACCCCGCCAACCCGCTGGGTCTGTCCTTCGCGCAGTACCTCGTGCGACTGGCCGGCCAGGGCGCGCTCGAGACGTTCGGTCTCACCCCGCTGCCCGAGCCGATCCGCATCCAGACCTTCATGCCCCTCAAGGTCACCGTGGACCCGAACGCCATCGTGGAGTCGTCGGCTGCACCAAGCGCCACCCCCTAGCCACTCGTTGAGTGTGCAGTTGTGCCCCGCTTCCGGCCCCGGAAGCGGGGCACAACTGCACACTCGACAAGGACTCGACGCTCCTAGGCGCATAGACGAGGGGCCCCCACCGTGCGGTGGGGGCCCCTCGTTCCTCTGTGGGGAGGTCAGATGAACAGCAGCTGCGCGCCGTCCGTCATCTCGATGAAGTCGCTCGCGTTGATGATGTCGTCGACACCATCCCAGAGATCGTCCTTCGTGAGGTGGTTCATGTCGGCGCTGAGCCGGCAGGCCCAGATGTGCCCGCCCGATGCCTTGATGAGCTCGAGGAACTCGGGGACGGCCGGGATCTCGAGCGCGTCCATCGACTTCTGCATCATGTGCGTCGCCATCGACGTCATGCCGGGGAACGGCGCCAGCGCCGCGGGGATATGCGTGGCGGTGTTGCCGACGGGGGAGAACTTGAGGTGCTCCATCCGTCCCTTCGTGATCATGTCGAAGCCCCAGAAGGTGAAGAACAGGTGCAGCTCGACGCCCTCGCCCAGGGCGGCGTTGCCCAGGATCAGGCCCGGGTACGCCATGTCAAGGGTGCCCTTGGAGCAGATGATGGCCAGCTTGCGCCCGGTCTCGACGTCGTCGTCGAACGACGGGACGATCATGTCTTGTGTTGCGGTCATGTCAGTCGTCTCCTCAGACGCAGCCGTGAGGCTTGGGTAGGCCCGCGATGTAGGCCATCTTCTTGGCCGGCTTCTTGGGGAACAGCACGAACAGCTGCTTGGTGTCGACGCCGCCGGCGGTGGAGACGCGACGGATGGTGGGGGTCTCGCCCTGCGCCTTGAAGTCGTCGCGCAGGAAGCGGATGACCTTCCAGTGGTCGTCGGTCATGTCGACGCCGATGGCGGATGCCAGGGCCGTTCCCATGTCCTCGTCCCACTGGTCGTACTCGGTCATGAAGCCCTCTTCGTCAACCGCGACGTCGCGACCGTTGATGGTGGTGGTTGGCATGTCGTGCTCTCCCTACTTGGAATCGATGAGGTCGGTGCGCTTGCCTGAGAGAGACATCAGGCTGGGGATCGGCAGCGGGCGGCCGGGCATCAGCATGTTCCAGTACACCCAGCGGAAGCCGAGCTTGCCGATGTGGTTGAGACGGCCCTCCTTGAGCAGTCCCATCGGTCCCACGCCGCCGTACGGGAACTTGCCCGGCAGGGGCTCGGTGTCGTAGTTGAAGTCGATGAGCATGGCCTTGCCGCCACCGGTCTCGATGAAGCAGTTGGCGTGCCCGTCGAACTTGTGGGTCATCTCCTTGCCCGCGACCAGCTGCAGGAAGTTGTCCATGAAGATGTCGACCTCGAAGTGCGCGACCGAGCCGGCCTTCGATGCCGGGATGTCGTTGGCATCGCCGAGGGCGAAGATGTTGGCGTGCGCCTTGGCCTGCTGGGTGAACTTGTCCACCGGCACCAGGTTGAGGTCGTTGCCGAGCCCCGAGCGGGCCACGTAGTCGGCACCCATGTTGAGGGGGATGGTGACGAGGAGGTCGTAGGGCACCTCGGTCTCGTCGAAGGCGATGATCTTCCTGTCCTCCGAGTCGACGCTCTCGATCATGAAGTCCGGGACGACCGTGATGCCCTTCTCCTCCAGCGTGTTGCCGAAGGCCTCCGCCGCGATGGGCTTGGTGAAGGCGGCGTCGAGCGGGGTCACGTAGGTCAGCTCGACCTTGTCGCGCATCCCCTTGTCCTTGAAGAAGGCGTCGGCGAGGAACGCGAACTCGAGCGGTGCCACGGGGCACTTGATCGGCATCTCGGTGATGTGGATGACGAGCTTGCCGCCCGGCCAGGTCTTCAGCTTCTGCGCCAGCGCCATCGAGCCCTTGTAGGAGTAGAACTCGTGGACGTTGCCGCCCAAGTCGTCCTCCATGCCAGGGGTCTGGTCCGGGCGGGGCGTGACGCCGGTGGCGATGATGAGGTAGTCGTAGGTCAGGCGCTGGCCGTCGGTCAGCAGCACCGCGTTCGCGTCGGCCTCGACGGTGTCGATCTCGCCGTAGACCAGGGACACGCCCTTGCTGAGGTACTTGCGCCGGCTCTTGGTGACCTGCCCCGGGGTGTACGTGCCGAAGGGCATGAACAGGTAGCCGGGCTGGTAGTGGTGGTTGTCGTCGGCGTCCACGACCGTCACGGACCAGTCGCTCGCAGGCAGCGCCTTGCGGAGCTTGTTGGCGGTCATGGTTCCGGCTGTGCCCCCACCGAGGATCAGGATCTTTTTCATACCCCCCACGGTATGCCTCCCCTCGTGCCGCGCATGGGGCCGAAGTGCGTGAATCGGGGGGTCGAAAGTCCCGACTCTGGCGGCCGGGCAGGGCACCGGGTGTTCATCCGGCCGTCTCGCCATGGTGCCGTGGGCGACACCGGGATTCCAGCGGTGGGCCGCAGGCTGGTCTCATGGCAGCGGGAACCGTGACCTACCAGAGCCAGTGGGCCGCCGAGCGGGTCGAGCAGGGGCGCCGGAGCGTCGCCCTCGTCGGCCACGACAACATGAAGTCGGAGCTGGCGGAGTGGGCCATCCACAACCGGGACGTGCTGGCCGGCCACACCGTCTACGCCACGGGATCCACCGGCCGGATCCTGGAGGACCAGCTCGGGATCCCGGTGCGGCGCTTCCTGAGCGGTCCGCTGGGCGGCGACCAGCAGATCGGCGCGTGCATCGCCCAGGGGTCGATCGACGCCCTCATCTTCTTCTGGGATCCGCTGCAGCCCCAGCCGCACGACACGGACGTGAAGGCGCTGCTGCGCATCGCGACGCTGTGGAACATCCCTGTCGCCAGCAACCGTGCGACGGCGGACATGATCATCACCTCGCCGCTGTTCTCAGGCGACTACCGTCGGGTGGTCCCGCCCTTCCTCCGCACCGCCACCGATCCCACGAGGTGCATCCCGTGATGACGTCCGATGTCCGCGCGGCCGCCGTGTTCGACCTGGACAACACCCTGGTCCGCGGCTCGTCCCTGTTCCACTTCGGTCGGGAGATGGTCCGTCGTCGGAGGCTCAAGGCGCGGCACGTGATCCGGTTCGCCGGCGCGGAGGCCGGCTACGTCCTTCGGCGGGGTGAGCCGACCGGCATCTCGTCGACCGTGGCCGACGCGCACGCTCGCACTGGTGGCGGGGATGCGCCAGGCCGACCTGCTCGACCTGGCCGTCGAGTTCGCCGAGACCCGACTGCACCGGCATCTGTCGGCCGAGGTGTACCGAGCAGGTGGTCCACTTCAAGGGCGCGGGATACACGACGGTCCTGGCCACCGCGAGCCCGCAGGAGCTGGCTGGCGCGGTCGCGGCGGCGCTGGGGATGTCCGCGGCGATCGGGACGGTCTCGGAGGTGACCGACGGCGTGTACACGGGCCGACTGTGCGGTCCGGTCGCCCACGGGCCGGCCAAGGCCCAGCGGGTCAGGGCGCTCCTCGCGGAGCATGGCCTCGATCCCCGCCGCTCATGGGCGTTCAGCGACTCCGTGAACGACCTGCCCCTGCTCACGCTGGTGGGCAATCCGGTCGTGACCAACGCCGATCCGGAGCTGGCGGCGATCGCCCGCACGAACGGCTGGCGGGTGCTGACGGGGCGATGAGGACGCTGGAACGGCCTCGGCCCTGCCGGAGTTCTACCCGTTCGCCTTCTAGTCCGGGGACGGGCCCGTGGTGCACGGGCTCGGGCAGGTCGAGCGGCTCCGCCGCCCCCGGACGCGGGTAGAGGTACTCGGTGAGCAGGGCGCCGAGGGTGGCGCCGACGACCTGGAACACGATGAACATCGGCACGCTGGCCGGGGCGATTCCGGAGAAGGTGTCGGTGAGGCTGCGGCCGAGGGTGACGGCCGGGTTGGCGAAGGACGTGGACGACGTGAAGAAGTACGCCGCCCCGATCCAGGCCGGCACCGAGCGCCGGACCGAGGTGTCCTCGGCCGGTGCGCGTGAGCGCGCCGATCACCAGGAGCAGGCCGGCGGTGGCGACGATCTCGCCGAGCCAGATCGGCCAGCCGCTGCGCTCGTGGGTCGAGGCCTGCCAGGCCGGCAGGTCGAACATGAGGTTGGCGAGGGCCACGCCGCCGAGGGCGCCCAGCACCTGGGCGATGACGTACAGGCCGGCCTCGCCCACGGGCATCTCGCGTGCGGACGACCTCGACCCCGGTGACCACGGGGTTGAAGTGGGCGCCGGAGATGGGGCCGAGCATCCAGATGAGGACACCGAGAGCGGCCACGGTGGCGAGGGCGTTGACCAGCAGGACGACCGCGAGGTCGTCGCTCAGCAGCATCCCCATGATCCCGGAGCCGACGACCGTGGCGACGAGCAGTCCGGTGCCGAGGAACTCGGCGACGGCTCGACGGACGAGGGGCGATGCCATGCGGGCTCCTGGAGGGCTGGGCCATGGGTTGACAGGAGCAGGTAGTTCAAAGACTATTGACTCAATGAATCCTGATCAAGTCTCCGCCTCGGCCGACCGAGCGTGATCGGCGGGCGCGGGTCCTGCAGCGCCCTCGGCGATCCGCTTCGCCTGGGCGTCGTCGACCTGCTCCAGGGCCAGGACGTGTCCCCGGACGCACTGGCATCCGGCCTCGAGGTCCCCGGGAACCTGCTGGCCCACCACCTCAAGGTGCTCGAGGCGGCCGGCGTCATCGCCCGGAGCCACTCCCAGAACGACCGGCGCCGCACCTACGTCCATCTCGTCGACTCCGCACTCGACGGGCTGCTGCATCCGCCGGTCGCGATCGAGGCACCGCGGGTGGTCTTCGTCTGCACCCACAACTCCGCGCGGTCCGTCCTCGCCGAGGCGCTGTGGCGCTCCATGAGCGACGTCCCGAGCGCGTCTGCCGGCACGCAGCCGGCCGACCGGATCAACCCGAGGGCCCGTTCGGCCGCGCGGCGCGCTGGACTCGGCGGTGCAGAAGCGACGGTCCCCGGGCATCGACGACGTCGTCCTGCCCGACGACGTCGTCGTGTCGGTGTGCGACGCGGTCAACGAGGAGCTCGGGGCAGCTGCCCGAACCGCCGCATCCACTGGTCGGTCCCCGACCCGTCCCGGCTCGACACCGACGCAGCCTTCGCCACGGCGGTGGCCGACCTGGGCGACCGCGTCTCCCACCTCGCGCCCCGCATCCGCTACCGACGTCACACCCCCACCCGAAAGGCACTGAGATGACCGATTCCCACCTGCGTGCTGACATCACCCTCGAGCACCAGCTCGTGCTGCGGTCCTCCTCGATGCTCCTGCAGAAGGAGTTCGAGGGGACCTTCGGCGCGGAGACCATCGAGCGGTTCCTCCACTCGTCGTACGACGACTTCGGCCGCCGGCTCACCAATGACAGGTACCTGCCGACGTTCGCGGAGCGCTTCGCGCGTGAGCGGCTGAAGGCGCTGGCCCGCGTGGAGGGCAAGAGCGACGACCATCGCCCGTCGTCCTCTTCCTGTGCACGCACAACGCCGGCCGCTCGCAGATGGCCCTCGGCTACTTCCGCGAGCTGGCGGCCGACCGGGCGATCGCGTGGTCGGGTGGCTCGGAGCCGGGCAGCGAGGTCAACCCCGCGGCGATCGCTGCCATGGCGGAGGTCGGGATCGACATCTCGGGGGAGTACCCCAAGCCGTGGACGGACGAGATCGTGCGCGCCGCGGACGTCGTCGTCACCATGGGCTGCGGCGATGCCTGCCCGGTCTTCCCGGGCAAGCGCTACGAGGACTGGGTCCTGACGGACCCGAACGGCCTCGACGTCGACTCGGTGCGGCCCATCCGCGACGAGATCAGGGGCCGGGTCGAGCGGCTGCTCGCCCAGCTCGGGGTCGTGGCCGCCTAGGGAGCCACGAGCTCAGGACTTGCCGAGCATCTTCCGGATGGTCATGCGGGGGATCTCGGTGAGCTTGGCCACCTTGCTCTCGTTGAGCTGGCCGCTGGCGACGGCCTCGCGCGACCACGGCGGCCAGCGCATCACGCGCTGCCCGCTCCTCCTTCTTGGCGGCCTTCCACTGCTTGGCGGCCTGCTCGACGGCGGCCGACGCCTCACCGGAGGTGCGTGACCCGGTCTTGCTCACGGATCCGGTCTTGCTCACGGATCAGGGGGCCATCTGGTCGGCGAGCGGAGCCAGGTGCTCGTGCAGCTCGCGGTACTCGAGCGCCTCGTCGATGTAGGGCGTGTCGAAGTGGGCCCCGCAGGTGCACTCGAGCACGAACCGGCACAGGGCGTTGCTGAAGCCGGAGGTGACGACGTGGGCGTCGTCGTGCATGGGCGGGCGCAGTTCGGTGAGGTGCCGGTCACGGCGGAACGGGAAGTTCATGGCGCCTCCTTTCGTCTAGTGGTAGACAGTCTAGCACTAGACGGTCTACCACTAGACATCACGGCTCGCGCCGCGCGTGTCACGCCTGCCTCGCTCAGCGGTGCGGGTGCGCGCCCGACTCGTCGAACCGCCGCCACGACGCGTGGATCTCCGCCTCGGCCTCGGTGCGGCCGGCCCAGGTCGCGCCCTCGACGCTCTTGCCCGGCTCGAGGTCCTTGTAGACCTCGAAGAAGTGCTGGATCTCCAGCCGGTCGAACTCGGCCACGTGGTGGATGTCGCGCAGGTGCTCGAGGCGGGGATCGCCCGCCGGCACGCACAGGACCTTGTCGTCGCCGCCGGCCTCGTCGGTCATGCGGAACATGCCCACGGCGCGGCAGCGGATGAGCACGCCGGGGAACGTGGGCTCGGCGGTCATGACCAGCGCGTCGAGCGGGTCGCCGTCCTGGCCGAGGGAGTTCTCGATGAACCCGTAGTCGTGCGGGTACCGGGTCGAGGTGAACAGCATGCGGTCCAGCCGGATCCGTCCGGTGACGTGGTCCATCTCGTACTTGTTGCGGCTGCCGGCCGGGATCTCGATGGTCACGTCGAAGTCGAGCGGTATCACGGGTTCCTCCTGATCGGCCGCGCTGGTCGCACGGCCCGCTGTGGACGTTCGGGCGGCGGCCCGTCGTGCCTTAGTGTTCCCTAGAACCCGGAGCGAGGAGTGATCGGTGCGCGGAATCGGCCGTCAGGGCCCTGCTGCGGGCACCGGCCGTCGACGGGTCATCGGTGCCATCGCGCTGGCGTTGCTCGCCGTCGCCGCCTCCGGAGTCAGCCCGGCCCGCGCCAGCGACTCCGTGCCCCCCGCGCCCGCGCCCGCCGTGCTCGACCCGATCGATGCGGCTGCCGCGGCCGCCCCGCCTCCGTCGGCGGAGGGCGTGAAGGACCAGATCGGCGCCCTCGCCCGCCGTGGCCTCTATGACGGCTCCATCCTCGTCGTGGATCCGGCGACCGACACGGTGCTGTACTCACGGGCCGCCGACGAGCCGCGCATCCCCGCGTCGACGACCAAGCTGGCCACCGCGGCGGCCGCCCTGCACGTGCTGGGGCCGCAGACGCGGCTGCCCACGATCGCGTACCGCGAGGGGGACACCGTCTACCTCGTCGGCGGGGGAGACCCCACGCTCGTCCGGTCGAAGGGCGGCAACCCGCTCGCCGGCGGCCGGGCCTCCCTGCGCGATCTGGCCCGTGCCGTGGCGACCGACTTCACGGCCCAGACCCGCATCACGCTCGTCTACGACACGTCCGCCTTCCGCGGACCGGCGCTCGGCCCCGGCTGGCCTGCCTCCTTCCCAGCGGCCGGCGTGGCAGCGCCCGTCACGGCGCTGGTGGTCGACGGCGGACGCGTGAGCCCGGGGGCCGCCGGGCGGGTGGGCGACCCCGCGCGCCAGGCGGCAACGGTCTTCGCGGGCTTGCTGCGTGGGGAGGGGCTGGACGTCGCGACCGTCGACAAGGGCCGGCTCAGCACGTCGGCGACCGAGCTCGCACGGGTGGAGTCGGCGCCCGTCGGCGACATCGTCGAGGAGATGCTCACCGAGTCCGAGAACAACTACGCCGAGGCCCTGGCGCACCTCACCGGCGGCGCGCTCCTTGGCAAGCCGACGTTCGCCGGCGGGGCGGCCGCGACGGAGCAGGCCCTCGCCGAGCTGAGCGTCGACACGACCGGGCTCGACCTCGCCGACGGCAGCGGGCTCTCGGGACGCAACCAGGTGCCGGTCCGGGTCCTGGCCGAGGTGCTCGGCGACGTCGTGCGCGGCACCGACCCCGAGCTGGCGCCCATCGCGCCCGGGCTGGCCGTCGCCGGATTCACGGGGACGCTGGCCGACCGGTTCGCGACGGCCGCCACGCGACCGGGGCGCGGCTTCGTGCACGCCAAGACGGGCACCCTCACCGGGGTGAGCAGCCTCGCCGGGACCGTGCAGGACGCCGACGGGCGCATCCTCGTCTTCGCCATGATCGCGAACAAGGTCACCTCGCTGGTGCAGGCGCGGGACACAATGGACCTCATCGCCAGCCGGCTCGCGACGTGCGGCTGCCGGTGACCAGCTCTCGAGGGATGGGACTCGCGCCATGATGCCGACGCTGCTGCCGGTGAACCAGTTCGACCACTTCTACCGCGGGGGCGACCGCATCGGCGCCCTCCGGCACGGTCCCGGCGGGCCCCAGCGCCCCGAGGAGTGGATCGGCTCGACCACCGCCCGCTTCGGCCAGGCCCCGCAGGGGTTCAGCCAGCTGCTCGACGGCCGGCTGCTGATCGAGGCCATCGAGTCGGATCCGCAGGCGTGGCTCGGCCCTGACCACCTCGCCCGCTTCGGCACGAGCACCGAGGTCCTCGTCAAGCTCCTCGACCTCAACCAGCGGCTGCCCGTGCACCTGCACCCGAACCGCGCGTTCTCGCGCACGCATCTCGGGCTCGCCCACGGCAAGACCGAGGCCTGGTACGTCATCGACGCCCCCGAGGGAGCGGAGGTCGGCGTCGGCTTCAAGGAGCCGATGTCCCTCGCCGAGGTGTCCGGATGGGTCGCGGCGAGGACTCCGACGCGCTGCTGGCGTCGCTGCGCACCCGCGTCGTGCGTCCCGGCGACGCGATGCTCGTCCCGGCCGGGCTCCCGCACACGGTCCAGGCGGGGGTGTTCGTGCTCGAGCTCCAGGAGCCGACCGACCTGTCGATCCTGCTCGAGTGGCAGGGCTTCGCCGTGGACGGATTCCGCGACGGCCACCTCGACCTCGGCTTCGACACCGCGCTGCAGGCCGTCGACCTGGCCGCCGTGTCCGACTCCGACCTCGACCGTCTCGTCCTTCCGCGCGAGTCGATCGAGAGGGCGGGCCTCGTCTCGACGATGCCCACGGCCGCCGACGCCTACTTCCGCGCGCACCGGTTCGACTCGTCGGACGGCCCCGTGAGCGTCGATGCCGGCTTCGCGATCGTCCTCGTCCTGTCGGGCACCGGGATCCTGTCGAGCCCGGGCGGATCCCTCGAGGTGACGAAGGGCGACGTCGTGCTGGTCCCGTTCGCGTGCGGGGAGTACACGCTGCATGCCGACGGACATGCCGCCCCGCTCGTGGGCGTGGTGTGCCGTCCGCCCGCTCCGGACGCGCCCGCAGACGCGCGCTGATGCCGGAGACCACCCGCCCGGAGCCCATCGACTGGGACCTCGCGGTCGCCACCGCGCGACGCCTGGCGCCCAAGGGTCCGGACCTTCCTCCCGACGAGACCCGCGCGGCCGTCGCGATGCTGCGCGATCTCGCCCGGGCTGCCGTCGATCCTGTCCGCGGCGTGACGGGGATGGTCGCGCCGGATGACTCGCCCGCCGTGGTCGTCGACCGGTCGGGGTGGATCGCCTCCAACGTGAGCGGGATGCGGGTCGTGCTCAACTCGTGGGAGGGCTTCGCCGACAAGACGGAGGCGGCGCCCGCGGTGGTGCGGAGCCTGGGCTCGCGCGGAACGGCGCTGCAGCTCGGTGCCGTGCTCGCGTGGATGTCGGGCAAGGTGCTCGGCCAGTTCGAGACTTTCACCGATCCGGGCGAGCCACGCCGGCTCCTGCTCGTGGCGCCCACCATCGTGAACGTGGAGCGCCAGCTGGAGGTCCCCGAGCGGGACTTCCGATTCTGGGTGTGCCTGCACGAGGAGACCCATCGGGTCCAGTTCGGCGCGGTGCCCTGGCTCGCCGACCACCTGTCGGACCGGCTCGCCGCGTTGATGGAGGCGTCGGACCTCGGCGCACGCGAGTCGCTGCAGCGGCTGCTGGCCTTCGGCTACGCACTGATCCGGTCGCTGCGGTCGGACAGTGACGTCAGCATCGTCGAGACGATCCAGACGCCCGCGCAGAGGGTGATCTTCGACGAGCTGACCGCGCTCATGTCCCTTCTCGAGGGCCACGCCGACGTCGTGATGGACGACGTCGGCCCGGCCGTCATCCCGTCGGTCGGGCTGATCCGGGAGCGGTTCAGCGCGCGCCGCCAGCAGCCGGGCGCGCTCGACAGCTTCGCGCGCAGGGCCCTGGGGATGGACGCGAAGATGCGGCAGTACAGCGACGGTGCGGCGTTCGTCCGCCACGTCGTCGACCGCGTCGGCATGGACGGCTTCAACCGGGTGTGGACGTCGCCGGCCGAGCTGCCCTCGCGCGCCGAGATCCACGAGCCCGACCTGTGGCTCGACCGGGTGACCGGCGAGGCATGAGCCGCCGGGCGGTGTCCGCCGACGTGATGGCGACGCGTACCGCGGTGTCGGCGTCCGTTGGGGACCTTGGCCCCGGGGATCGGGTGCTGGTGGCCTGCTCGGGCGGGCCGGACTCGCTCGCCCTCGCAGCGGCGACTGCGTGGGTGGGGGAGCGCGCGAGCCTCGACGTGCGGGCTGTCGTCGTCGACCACGGGATCCAGGAGGGTTCGGCCGGGTGGCCCTCGACGCAGCCGACGCCTGCCGTGCCCTCGGCCTCCCGGTGGAGGTCGTCCGCGTCGAGGTCGGTCGTGACGGTGGCCCCGAGGCTGCCGCGCGGACCGCCCGCTACGCGGCGCTCGAGTCGGCGGCCGTGGCCTCCGGCGCCGCCGCGGTCCTGCTGGGCCACACCCTGGAGGACCAGGCGGAGACCGTGCTGCTTCGGCTCGCGAGGGGCTCCGGGGCCCGCTCGCTGGCGGCGATGGCGGCCCGCACAGGGCTGTGGCGCAGGCCGTTCCTCGCCCTGCCGCGCGCCAGCGTGCATGCTGCGGCTCAGGAGGTGCTGGCGCCGCTCGGTCGCGCGGCATGGGCCGACCCGCACAACGTGGACCCCGACTTCGCCCGGGTCCGCGTGCGTGCGCTGCTCGCCGGCCTGACGGCCGACCTGGGACCGGGTGTCGTTCTCGGCCTGGCGAGGTCGGCGGACCTCCTGCGCGACGACGCGGACCTCCTCGACGATCTCGCCGCCGCGGAGCATGCCCGCGTCGTCGCCCTCGACGAGGCAGGCGGCGAGAGCGCCGAGTGCGTGGCACTTGCGGAGCTGCCACCGGCCGTGCGGACCCGGGTCCTCCGCCTGATGTGCCTGCGCAGCGGCAGTCCGGCCGATGCGCTCGGCGTTGAGCACGTGCGCCGAGTGGACGCGCTCGTCACAGACTGGACCGGCCAGGGAGAGGTGGCGCTGCCGGGCGGTGTCACCGCGGCGCGCGCGTATGGAAGGCTGAGCCTGCGTGGGAGCGGCCAACCCCTGAGGGAGTAGCGCGTGGAGCCAGAGGACATCTCGTCGGAGCTCGAGCACGTGCTGCTGACCGAGGACCAGATCCGCGATCGGCTGCTCGAGCTGGCGGCGCAGATCGACGCCGACTACGCGGGCAAGGACCTCCTCCTGGTCGGGGTGCTCAAGGGCGCGGTCATGGTGATGGCCGACCTGGCGCGGTCGCTGAGCCACTCGGTCGACATGGACTGGATGGCGGTGTCCTCCTACGGTTCCGGCACCACGTCGTCGGGCGTCGTCCGCATCATGAAGGACCTCGACGCCGACCTCAACGGCCGCAACGTCCTCGTCGTGGAGGACATCCTCGACTCCGGCCTGACCCTGTCCTGGCTGCTGAAGAACCTGACCTCGCGCGGCCCTGCCTCGGTCGAGGTGTTCACCCTGCTGCGCAAGCCGGACGCCCAGAAGGTCAACGTGTCCCCGCGCTACATCGGCTTCGACATCCCGAACGAGTTCGTGGTCGGCTACGGGCTCGACTACGCCGAGCGCTACCGCAACCTGCGGTGCGTGGGCACCCTGGCGCCGCACGTCTACGGGGGATAGCGGTCCGCGTCCGCGATGGGCGTAATCCCTGAGGCCCTGCGCGCATTCGTGGCCTCCTGGGCGGCGTAGTACCGTGAGGCGGTGGATGTGAAGAAGCTCCTGCGCGGTCCGATCTTCTGGATCGCCATGGCCGTGCTGTTCGTGCTCATCGGCTCGAGCTTCATCTCGGGCATCGGCGCCCCGGAGCAGGTCGACACCAGCGTGGCCATCGCCGACATCCAGACGAACAACGTCGACACCGCGACCGTCATCGATCGCGATCAGATCCTCGAGCTCACCCTCAAGGACGGCACGAAGGCCCGGTCCTCGTACGTCGACGGCCAGGGCGTCAAGCTGCAGGAGCTGCTCCAGTCGAAGGCCGATGCCGGGCAGCTGCCCGGCGGGTACAACATCGTCGTCCCGACCGAGAGCCTGCTGGTCACCCTGCTGGTCTCGCTGCTGCCCATCGCGCTGATCGTCCTCCTCTTCTTCTTCCTGATGAGCCAGATGCAGGGCGGCGGCTCCAAGGTCATGCAGTTCGGCAAGTCCAAGGCGAAGATGATCACCAAGGACATGCCGCAGACGACGTTCGCCGACGTCGCGGGCGCGGACGAGGCGGTCGAGGAGCTGCAGGAGATCAAGGACTTCCTCGCCGACCCGGCCAAGTTCCAGGCCGTCGGCGCGAAGATCCCCAAGGGCGTCCTCCTCTACGGCCCGCCCGGCACCGGCAAGACGCTGCTGGCCCGCGCGGTCGCGGGCGAGGCCGGCGTCCCGTTCTTCTCCATCTCCGGCTCCGACTTCGTCGAGATGTTCGTCGGCGTCGGCGCCAGCCGCGTGCGCGACCTGTTCAACCAGGCCAAGGAGAACGCTCCCGCCATCATCTTCGTCGACGAGATCGACGCCGTCGGCCGCCATCGCGGGGCCGGCCTCGGCGGCGGCCACGACGAGCGCGAGCAGACCCTCAACCAGATGCTGGTCGAGATGGACGGCTTCGACGTCAACGCGAACGTCATCCTGATCGCCGCCACCAACCGCCCCGACATCCTCGATCCGGCGCTCCTGCGTCCGGGCCGCTTCGACCGCCAGATCGCGGTCGAGCGCCCCGACCTCAACGGCCGGTTCGCGATCCTGACCGTCCACGCCAAGGGCAAGCCGATGGCCGAGGCCGTCGACCTGATGGCCGTGGCTCGCCGCACGCCCGGCTTCACCGGCGCCGACCTGGCCAACGTGCTGAACGAGGCCGCGCTGCTCACCGCGCGCAACTCGGGGCAGGTCATCGACGACGTGGCGCTCGACGAGGCCATCGACCGCGTCATCGCCGGCCCGCAGAAGCGCACCCGCCTCATGGACGACCTCGAGAAGAAGATCACCGCCTACCACGAGGCCGGCCACGCCCTCGTCGCGGCGGCACTGCCGGGCAACGACCCGGTGCACAAGATCACGATCATGCCCCGCGGCCGCGCGCTCGGCTACACGATGGTCCTGCCCGACCAGGACAAGTACTCGACGACCCGCAGCCAGATGCTCAACCAGCTCGCCTACATGCTCGGGGGCCGGGCGGCCGAGGAGCTGATCTTCCACGATCCCACCACCGGTGCCTCCAACGACATCGAGAAGGCGACCGCCGTTGCTCGCGCGATGGTGACGCAGTACGGCATGACCGAGCGACTCGGTGCCATCCGCTACGGCCAGGAGCAGAACGAGGTCTTCCTCGGCCGCGACATGGGCCACATCCGCGACTACTCCGAGGAGGTCGCGGCGGCGATCGACGAGGAGGTGCGGGGCTTCATCGAGACCGCGCACCAGGAGGCGTACGACCTCCTCGTGGCCAACCGCGACGTCCTCGACGCGATGGTGCTCGCCCTGCTCGACCGCGAGACCCTCGACAAGGCCGAGATCGAGGAGATCTTCGCCGAGCTCCACTGCGCGAGCCGCGCCCGGCGTGGACCGGCTCGGCGCGCCGTCGACCGGACGAGCGGGGACCGGTGCTGACGCCGACCGAGGTCGCCTCCAACGGCCACGGATCGCCCAACGGCCATCGTTCCGCCCAACGGGGACGGCTCGGCCGATCGTCCTGGCCGCCGGTGACCGCGCCGAGGTGAGTGACCCGGCATGACCGGGTCGGCCCGGTGACCCGTCGGGGCAGTCGACCGTCCGCCCCTTCGATGCCGTGCGCGGCCGAGCGCGCGGTACGCGACCTGCTGGTCGCGATCGGCGAGGATCCGGACCGCGACGGCCTGCGCGACACCCCGGCGCGCGTCGCTCGGGCCTACGAGGAGATGTTCCGCGGGCTGCGGCAGACAGCCGACGAGGTGCTGGCGACGACGTTCGACCTCGGTCACGACGAGATGGTCCTGGTCCGAGGACATCGAGCTCTACAGCACCTGCGAGCACCACCTGGTGCCGTTCCATGGCGTCGCCCACATCGGCTACATCCCCAACGAGTGCGGGCGCATCACCGGGCTGTCGAAGCTGGCGCGGCTGGTCGACGTGTTCGCCAAGCGGCCGCAGGTGCAGGAGCGGCTGACGACGCAGGTCGCCGACTCGCTGGTGCGCATCCTCCAGCCGCGCGGGGCCATCGTCGTCATGGAGGCCGAGCACCTGTGCATGTCGATGCGCGGCGTGCGCAAGCCCGGTGCCAAGACCGTGACGAGCGCCGTGCGCGGCAGCCTCCGCGACTCCGCCACGCGCGCGGAGGCCATGTCGCCTGATCCTGGGTCGATGATCCGGCGACCCAGCGGCCTGCCGCCGACGCTCGCATCCCTCGACCGCACGGTCGTCATGGGCGTCCTCAACGTCACGCCCGACTCGTTCTCCGACGGTGGCGCCTTCCTCGACGCCCAGCGCGCCGTCGACCACGGCCGCGACTGCACGCGGCGGGTGCCGATCTCGTCGACGTCGGCGGTGAGTCGACGCGGCCGGGCGCGCAGCGGGTGCCCGTCGAGGAGGAGCTCCCACGGGTCCTGCCCGTCATCGCCGGGCTGGTCGCCGCGGCGTGCCGGTGAGCATCGACACGATGCGCGCCGAGTGCGCCCGGGCGGCCGTCGCTGCGGGCGCCTGCGTCGTCAACGACGTCAGCGGCGGCCTGGCCGACCCGGAGATGTACTCGCCGTAGCGGAGCTCGGCGTGCCCTACATCGCGATGCACTGGCGAGGTCACAGCGACCGCATGGACGACCTCGCGCAGTACGACGACGTGGCGCTCGACGTCATGCGCGAGCTGCGCGAGCGAGTCGGAGGCCGCCACCGCGGCCGGCGTCGATCCCGCGCCATCGTCATCGATCCGGGCCTCGGCTTCGCCAAGGATGCCGACCACAACTGGCAGCTCCTGCTCAAGCTCACGACGCTGCTCGCACCAGGGCTACCCGGTCCTGGTCGGGGCCTCCCGCAAGCGGTTCCTCGGCTCGCTGCTCGCTGACGACGACGGCGAGCCGCGCCCCGTCGACGGCGCGATGCGGCACCGACGCGATCAGCGCGATCGCCGCGACGATGGGCGTGTGGGCGGTCCGCGTGCACGACGTCGCGCGGAGCCGCGACGCCGGTCGAGGTGGCAGCTGCATGGCGGCAGGGGAGGGAGCGTGGCTGACCAGATCCGCATCCGCGGCATCCGCGGCGTGGGGCACCACGGGGTGTTCGCGCACGAGCGGCGCGAGGGCCAGGAGTTCTCGGTCGACGTGTCGCTCGACGTGCGCACCCCGCGGCCGCCGGCTCGGACGACCTCGCCGACACCGTCGACTACGGCCAGGTGGCGAACGCCGTGCACGCGCTCATCGTCGGGCGAGCCGGTCGATCTCGTCGAGACGCTCGCCGAGCGCATCGCCGGCGCCTGCCTCGCCTTCCCCGGCGTCGAGCGGGTCGAAGGTCACGGTGCACAAGCCGCATGCGCCGATCGAGGTGCCGTTCGACGACGTCGAGCTCCGCATCGTGCGGACGCCGGGCGGCGATGGCATGACGTCGCCCTCGCCCTCGGCTCGAACCTGGGCGACTCGCGCCGCCATCCTGCAGGGCGCGGTCGACGACTCGCTGCCCTGGAGGGCCTCCGCTCGAGGCCGTGTCCGCGGTCTACGAGACCGACGCCGTCGGGGGCCCGGAGCAGGCGCGTACCTCAACGCCGTCGTCGTCGGCGACAGCGACGATGACCAGGCCGGTGTTGCTCGCCGCCACGCAGGCGATCGAGCATGCCTGGGATCGAGTCCGCGAGGTCCGCTGGGGACCCCGCACCCTCGACATCGACCTCCTCACGCTGGGCGGCGACGTGGTCGAGACGCCTCTGCTGACGCTGCCGCACCCGCGCGCGCACGAGCGTGCCTTCGTGCTCGTCCCGTGGCTCGACGCCGATCCCGAGGCGCGCGTCCCCGGCCATGGTCGCGTCGACGATCTGCTCGGCTCCTGCGATGCGAGCGGAGTGCGCCCGACGGACGTCCGGCTCCGCCTGCCGAGCGCATCGGATCCGGCATGAACGCCATGCAGCCCACCCGGTGGGGCTGCTCGTCGCGGTCGCGGCCATCGCCGCAGCGCTCGGCTGGGGCGTCGTGCAGGTGGTCGATGCCTGGTTCGGTCGACTGGTACCGGTGCCGTGGGCCGCCGCGGGCGCGCTGTGGCTCGTTGCCGGTGCCGTGGCGTACTGGGCCTTCACCAGCCGCCCCCGGCTCAGGCGCCTGCCCGGCGCGAAGCCGATGCCGCACCTGGTGGCCGCGCGCACGGCCGCGCTGGCGATGGCGGCCTCCCGGATCGGGGCACTCGTGCTGGGGTTCTACGCCGGCATCGCCGTGGGGATGGCGCCGAGCCTCTCGACTCCGTCCGGGCTGCAGATCTTCTGGGCGGCCTCGGCGGCCGCGCTCGGGGCGTTCGCCCTGGTGGCGGCGGCCCTGTGGCTGGAGACCCTGTGCCGTCTGCCCGTGGGACCCGACGACGGGGCCCGTCCGTGACCCGCATCGAGGGCATACGGTCTCGCCCATGACCGATGCCGCCCTCGAGGACCTGCCGTTCGACGAGCTCCGCCAGCGCGCCTTCAAGCGCGCTGAGCACCATGGCGACCTCGGCTTCTTCACCGACCTGTTCTCGCACATGCCAGGGATGGTGGCCATCGAGGGCGAGGGCGGCGACCTGGGTGCCGTCGGCGGCACCATCATCGAGAGCGTGCGCGCCTGGCGCGAGATGGTCGGCGACAAGCCGCTGGACGAGACAACGGAGACGCTGCTGCGGGCGCGCTTCGTGACGTACCTTCGCGAGCACGGCGAGGAGTGAGCGGAGCGAGCCCGGAGCGGTGCTGCCGGGACCACGCGAGCACGGCGAGGAGTGAGCGGAGCGAGCCCCGGAGCGGTGCTGCCGGGACCACGCGAGCACGGCGAGAGCTAGCCGCACCCCGCACCCACTCAACTCATACGGGGCTACCGATCGACGTCCCCGATGACCATCGGGAACGACATGACTGCGTCGGCCAGCTGTTCGTAGCGGGTGCCGATGAGGCACGGCCCCAGCGCCTGCATCGTGGCGAACGACGCGGACCGGATCTTCATCCGCCACGGCGTCTTCTCGCCGGCGCCCACGACGAGGCACCCGCTAATCCCGAGCGGTCCCTCGATCCACGTGTAGAACGTGCCCTCGGGGAGGCGCACGACCTTCGGCAGCGTCACGTCGACCGGCCCGGGTCCGAGGCGTCGGAGCTCGTCGATGCATGCGGACGCCAGCGCAGCGGAGATCGGCAGCTGCTGGACGAGCACGGCGTAGCGGGCGGGCAGGTCCCCCGCGTCCCGCGTGACGACGACCAGGTGGTCGGCGAGCTGGGCGTACGAGAGGTACGGGTCGTCGCGACGGAGGTCGAGGTCGAAGCCGCTCGCCCGGGCCACGATGCCGCTCGTGCCGAGGTCGATGGCCGCGTCGCGGGAGAGGGAAGTAACCCCGGCGAACGGCTCGGCGTAGGCGCGCACCTCGTCCGCGAGGCGCGCCTGAGACTGCCGAGCCGGGCGAGGGCATCGAGGTA
>CAVOWW010000031.1:0-157313 GCA_963700255.1 uncultured bacterium
ACTCCACTAATCCTCCGGGAGGTTGCGAACCTCCTGGAGGGTTCACATCCCTCAACTCAAGATACTCTTTCACCCGCTGTCCCTGCACCGCCCAGATACGTGACGCGAAACCCTGAATGAAGTAGCGATCGTGCACCACAGCCAACACCGTGCCCTCGAAGTGCGTCAGCGCCTTTTCGAATTGCGTGCGTGACGGAATATCGAGGTGATTGAGTGGTTCGTCGATGATCAAGAAGTTGCAGCCCTGCGCCACGAGCAAAGCTAACATCAGCCGCGCGCGCTCACCGTAGGACAAGGAGTGATTCGGCGTCAGCGGCTGATCGCCCGTGAATAGGAAGAAGTGCAAAAAACTGCGCGCCTCAGTTTCATTCATTACCGCCACTGCGCGCAGAGCTCTCCAGCGGCGTCGAATTCAGATCGAGTGTATCTTGCTCTTGTGCAAAGTAGCCCGTGCGCACATTTGCACCTAAGCGAACGGCGCCGTTCAATGGCGGCACTTGCCCCACAATCGTTTTGACCAACGTCGATTTACCGGTGCCGTTCTCGCCGATCAACGCAATGCGCTCGCCCTGCCGGATTGACAACGACACTTCACGCAGCAGAAACTGATCGCCATAGCCTACACTCAACTCCTCCAGACGCAGCACGTCTTTGCCGCTCGCCGGCAAGTCACCGAAGTCCACTTTCATCTGCCAGCCCTGCTTGGGCTTCTCCACGCGTTCATCGGATTCCAGATACCGATCGAGTTTCTTTTCGCGCGACTTGGCTTTCTTTGCCACTTTCTTCGCGAGGCGCCGCACATTGGGTTGCCGCGGCGTCGTGCTACGCTCCACCGACCGTGAATGTTCCATCGTCCGCGCGATGTCCTGCTTCATCCGCCGGATTTCTGCTTCCTGCTGCTTATATGCATCCCAGTGGCGCTCATGTTCGGCCAGGCTTTGCTCCAGATAAGCCATGTAGTTGCCCGCGTATTCACGCAACGTATGTGTTTGTGGATCGAGATAGACTACACGATTGATCGATTGATCGAGAAAGACGCGATCGTGCGAGACCAGCAATACCGCGCCCTTAAAGCGACTCAGCCACTCTTCTAACCATTCCAGCATCGGCAGATCGAGATGGTTGGTCGGTTCATCGAGCAGCAGCAGATTCGGCGCGTTGAGCAGAACTTGTGCCAGACCCAGCCGCGTCTTCTGCCCGCCGCTCAAGGTAGCGACTTCCTGATCAAGCGAAACCTGATCAAGGCCGAGATGTGTCAACACATTGTCGCGCAGAGATTGATCGGGATAACCACCGAGCGCCTCCAGCCGATCGAGTGCGGCCTGATATTCCGGCAAACGCGCGGGTTCGAGCGATGACGCCATCGCCAGCCGTTCGGCTTCGGCCGCGGCATCGACTCGTGGATCATGCAATGCGTCGGCCAACGTACACCCGATCGGGTAGTCCAGGCCCTGCCGCAAGTAGCCCACCCGCGTCTGCGGATCGATGAACACACTGCCGCGATCGGGCTGTTCTTCAGCCGCGACAATACGCAGCAGCGTCGTCTTGCCGCAGCCGTTCGGCCCCAGCAGACCTATGCGCTCGCCGGGGTTGATCTGAAACGAAACGTCTTTGAAAATGAGTTGATTCGCAAAGGATTTGGCGAGGTTGTTGACTGACAGCATGTTGGAAACTCCCGTGAATGCGCCCCTGCGGAGCAAAACAAAAAGCCGAGGGATATGCCCTCGGCCTTGTGGTGAAAACCTGCCAGGTTTGGCACAGCCGGTCGGCGATCAGAAATGATCAGGCCAGACCTGGCAGGTTTTGAAGGTCAGCATTCCCGAAACTACGTGCGACTTAGGCGAACAGCTTTATCACGGGTGATTCCTTTACTGGGAAGTTGACGCGATTATACCATGCCTTATCCGCACAACAACGAGCCTCGCTTCAAATAGAAGCGAGGCTCGCGCCAGCCAAGTCCTTGATCTCGATAACGTTCAGCGCAGAACGACGGGCAAGAACACCTGCCAACCCGGACCGGAGGTCTGCGCTAACAGATGGAACACATCGCCCGGATCGCCTTCCGGGCTCAGACGGACCTCAAATACGATCGGTCGATTCAGGACCGACAGCTGCACAGCGAATGACTGAGAAGCGAGCGGCGGCAAAGTCGCAGGCTCGGTGATCAACTCAGTCACGAAGGGCAACTGCGCGGCGATGTCGGGGATGAGATCTGCAAGCGGCAGCCAGACTTCGGGCTGCAACGCAGTGGCGCTTTCCAACGTCATGGTCACCGCCTGCTCGTTCACGATCTTCACCGTTACTTGATCGCGCGCCAGCCAGTTGAACTCGAGACCGGCAAACAACGGCACGGGCGCTAAGGTGGTCGTGTCGCTTAGCCACGCCGCGCCGGAAACCTGGTCCAGACGCAGCTGCGGTTGATCGGTACACAATCCCAACAGCACCCGATCGACGTCGTAGGCGACGCCGTTGCTAAAGTGGAACCGATAGGTATCTGTGCCGGGATCATACCCGCTCGATGGGTCTAGATTTCCGAACGGATTGAGCGTGTCCGTATAGATCTGCGTCGGCGTCTGGATGTTGCTCAATCGCAGGCGCACACCCGTGGCATCGTAGCCCGTGCTGTTGCCAAAGTCCCACGTATAACAGTATTCGCTGGGCGGGCTGAAGGCTGTCGCAGCATGACTGGACGCGACCGGCGGTGAGGTCGGCGCGCGCGCCAGGGCGCTGCTGGCCAACAAGCCAATCATCATGATCAGGCTCGCAGCCGCCAGCGCCGCGGCAGAGATGAGCATTTTAGTGCGTGACATGGCGCGCCCCCTACGGCAATGCGCCGGTGGGTATGAAGACGCGCTTGCCCGTCACGCGCTCCACATCAATCGAGATGCCGGTCGGCGCTATCGCCAGATCGCCGGGCGCATTCGCCGTGTAGACCGCATCCACATCCAGCTCAAGCGGGCTGAGGATCACCAGATAACCGATGAACACCGGCATGGGCGAAGGCAAAGCGACACCGGGATAGATGATCGCCCACAGGTTATTGCAATCGTCCATCGTGGCATAGTCGGGCCCCAACGTCATGGTCATGTATTTTGTAGGCTCGACTTGTTGTGGCTCGCGGACAATCAGCGGATTCTGCGGGTTAGACTGATTGACCAGCACCAGGAATTTCTTACGCAGCGGGACCTGTTTGTAAGCGGGGTTATGGATGTTAATCTCAGTGGCATAGTTACCGGGCTTGACGACCGGTTCACCAGGCGCGGGTTGAGCCGAGCCGGTGGTGCGCTGGTAACCGCATACGAACTTCGCGGCGTAGCTCCAGGCGTATTGGCCATGCGTGGCAATCTGAGCCGCCGGTGCAGCTTCAGGGGCGGCAGAGCCAGCGGCGCTGGCCGACGGCTGCTGCAGGAATACGCTGAGCACCAGCAGAAACACGATCACCTGCGCGAGCAACAGGACAGGCACGAAATACTTGCGTAACATGCGATATCTCCTCTCTGGGCCATTGGCTACTAAGAGTTTTCAGGATTGGCACACACCAATCGGGACGAGTATCATGGTTGTGTAAGCGTGCTAGCGGACACTACGGGGACTTGGCTATGTACACAATAGATCATATCTAGTCACAAGTCAATTAGAATTTTGTCCTAACGAATACAATTCCCCTGTGAAAACTTATGCAAGTCACAAAAAAACCGAGGCACCGCTGGTCATGATGTCTCGGTTGTGAAGCCAGGCGCATGTCGGCTTGGCGAAAGCCGTATTATCAATCCAATCGCATCCGGCGCACACCGATGGCAAAATAGATCGCGGCAAAGACCAGCAGCACTGCCGCGTCTAGCCACACGTCACTCAGCCCCTTGCCGTACACGATGATGTCGGTTAATCCTTGCATAGCCCACGTCGAGGGCAGCACCTTCACGAGCGTCTGATAGATTGGCGGCGTGATCTCCAACGGCCACCAGCAGCCGCCCAGCGCCGCGAATAACATCGCAAACAAGATCGACAGGCCGCCCGCCTGGCTCATAGTGCGCGAGAACGTGCCCAGCATGATTCCAAAGGCCGTGCCCGCCAGCCCAAACGTGATCAGCATCACGGCCAGCGCCGGCGGATCGTTGCCGTAGGGCACGCTCAACACCAACGCACCGAAGCCCACCATCAAGATCATCTGCACCAGGCCCAACGCAAAACGCCCGGAAAAGTTGCCGCCCAAAATGATCGAGTTGCGCATGGGCATCACGGCCAAACGTCGCGCTGTGCCGTTGACGCGCTCGTATACCAGAAAGCCCGCCACACCAAACAGCGTTGTCATCACCCACGTCACCAACTGCCCCGGCGAGGATTGCGCAAAACCCTCGCCGGACTGAACGGTGTCTGTCATAGCGGGCTGCGTCGCTTCCAGGCGCGCAGGTGGATTCTTCAACAAACCCTGCGCCGTCTTCAAACTGGCGTTGAAGAAAGCCTGCTTCGCCTGTTCATCGGCAAACGGCTTGATGCGTTCGGCTTCGCTCACCGCAATCCGCGCCGCCGCGATCGCGCCGCTGGTCTGCTCCATGATCGCGCGCGCATCTCGCTCCACCGCCAACGATCGATTATCGTTGGCCGCTTTCAGATCGAGATCGATCGACTGGCCGTTCAGCGCCGCGGCCTGGAATCCGATCGGGATCACCAACACCCCGATCGCTTTTTCGTCCTCAAAGGCCCGATCGGCTTCGGCCTGCGATAACGCTTCGGTGCGCATCACTTGCGACGTTTGCAGGGCCGTCCTAAATTCCTGCGACAACGTGCTTTGATCAAGATCGACGACCATCACCACCGGCCGCGTGTCACTATCGGAGTTGCTGTTGCCGCTCAGCGCCGAACCGACGATGACGGTGAACAGCAGCGGCAGGATTAGAAAAAACACAATCGTCGATCGATCTTCAAACTCAATGCGGATGTGATTCCACGCAATCGCCAGCAACTTGCTCATGCATTTCACCTATTGGAGCGAGGTCAAAGACGCGGCGCTGCCTGCGGCCGGCCCTCGCTTACCGGGCGACCACAAAAGTCGCCCCTACCGATACTGCCTACGAAACATCACCGTCGCAATCGAAAACAGCACCGCACCCATGATCGTCAAGGCGACAATCGGCAGCAGCACGGCTTGCAGATCGCCGCCCAAGCCCAGTGCCTCAAACCCTTCCAGCGCCCACGCGTTGGGCGTGATGAGGCTGATCTGTTGCAAGAACTCCGGGTAATTCTGGCGCGGCACGAAGTTGCCCGCCAGCCCCGCAAAGACCAGCGCCATCATCGAACCAAGCGACATGGCCTGTCCCGGCGATTTGGCATACGCGGCGATCAACGCGCCCCAGCCCGTGGCTGCGAACACCGTCGCGACGATTAAGACGATTAAGGCCACAGGCGCGCCCCAGCGCACGCCAAAGGCCAACGCGCTGAACGCGATCAAGATCACCATCTGTGCGAGGCCGGTCAGGAAGATGCCGCTGACTTTGCCGCCCAGCACCTGCGTGGGTGAACTGGGCGAAATCAACAAGCGCTGCAGCGTGCCCCACTGCCGCTCGGCCAGCACGCTCCGTGCGCCCAGCGAGACGGTGAACATCAGGAACAGCACGGCCATGCTCGGCGCCATGTAGGCCATCCAGTCAAAGCCGCCGGAATTATTCTGTGCTCCTGCAGATTGCACCGTCAGCTTCATTTGTTCGACTTGCGCGGCCTGCTCACCCACGCGCATCCCGATCTCGTTGCCGATCTTCTGCATGTCTTGTGGTGACACAGCGCCGCTCATGATCAACTGCGTGATCGCGGTCTGCGCCGCCGCGCCCGCCGTGGACATGCGATTGAGCACCGCGTTGACGATACTCCGCACGATCGACGAACTGATCGGCCGTGCAGGGCTGGCATACACTTCTACCACGCTCTGCTCGCGCTCCATCAAAGCCGCGAAATCACCTTGCTGCAATGCCGCCGGGATGATCTTCTCGGTAAAGCCCGCCGGGATGATGATGGCCGCAGCGACTTGGTCTTCTTCCACAGCTTTGCGCGCGGCAGGCTCGTCGGTCGAGGTAGTGGCGTCGATCAAATCGGCGAGATCCGGCGATTGAAACGCCTGCACGATCGGCTGACTCATCTGCCCGCCGTCCAGATCAACGATGATCACCGGAATATCACTCAGCCCCGCCGCTTGTCCGCCGCCCGTCAAGCGGCCAAAGGCAAACGCCATCGCCAGCGTCAGCGCGATCGGCATCGCCAGCATCCACACCAGCGAGGACGGATCGCGGAACATGATCTTCAAGTCCTTGAGGGCGATGTTCAGTAATTTCTTCATCGCAATTCCTTTTCATCCACAAAGTCCACGAAGGAGCACGAAGGCTGTTCATGCTTCGCTTCGTGTAATTTCGTGTTTGTAGAGCGATTGCCTAATGAATGCACGTCTGGATTCGAGGCTTCAGCCGGAAACCGCCCAACCCTAGAAGGGTGCTTCGTTCAGGCCCGGCTCCCAATCGGCGTAACCCGAAACGGAAATCGCTATAGTGGATCAATCCCTTAACGCCCGGCCCGTCAACTGCAAGAACACCGTCTCCAGATTCGGCTCCTGAATATCCACCGAATGGATGCGGATGCCCGCGTCGTTGGCGCGCGTCACTGCCGGGGCCAGCGCTTCTTCGGCTTCAGGCACCACCAGCACAACTTCATGATCGGCCGCCGAGCACTTCACCACGCCGGGAATACCGCTCAGCGCTTGCGCCAGTTTCTCCGCGTCGTCCTCCTCGCCGATGTGCAGCCGCAGCGTGTCATATTCGCCCACGATCTGGGTCAGTTCCTTCTGCGTGCCCAGCGCGATCAACTTGCCGTGATCGATGATGCCCACGCGATCGGACAGTTCCTGCGCTTCTTCCATGTAGTGCGTGGTGTACAGCACCGTCATGCCCTGCTTGTTCAAGTCCTTCACCGTATCGAGGATGCTGCGGCGGCTCTGCGGATCGATGCCCACCGTCGGCTCATCCATGTAGATGATGCGCGGCTTGTGCAGCAGCCCCACGCCGATGTTCACGCGCCGCTTCATGCCGCCCGAATACGTCTCGATTTTGGCATTGGCCTTGTCTGTCAACCCGATCTGCCCCAGCACCTCGTTCACCCGTTGCTTCAACGCCGCGCCGCCCATGCCATACATGCGTCCCCAGAACTCCAGGTTCTCGCGCGCACTGAGCATGTTGTACAAGGCGATGTCCTGCGGCACCACGCCGATGACTTCGCGCACCTGCAGCGACTCGCGTGTGACCGAATGCCCGCCGATGATGGCATCGCCGCTCGTCGGCTTCAGCAGACACGACAACACGGAGATCGTCGTGGTCTTGCCGGCGCCGTTAGGGCCGAGCAAGCTGAAGATTTCGCCTGCTTCAATGGCAAAACTCACGCCGTCGACGGCGGCAAAATCGCCATACTTCTTGACCAGATTTTGGACTTCCAGAATGGGTGGCATAAACCTGACCTCCAGAACTGCCAGACAGTTTAGCAAAAGCGCCGTCGTCTGTCATGTGCCGATCGGCCTATTTGACGGCATATCGCCGCCATAAACAACAACCGCGCCATCCCGCATCATCGATCGGGGTTGGCGCGGTATTCAGTCAATCAACCAGTCTACTTGATCTTCGTCTGGTACAACTCCACCCCGTGCCGAATAGCCGTGCGCGCCTGCGCGGCCCCTTCCCACCCGATGGTTTTGACGCTGACCCCTTCCAGGTCTTTGTACACGGCGAAGAAGTGCGCCACCTCGTGCAGGAAGTGCTGCGGAATATCGGTGATGTCGTGATAGTCGCGGCTGAGCGGATCGCTGGCGGGCACCGCCAGAATCTTCTCGTCGGGCAGGCCGCGATCCGTCATGCGAAACAGGCCGAGCGGGCGCGCCTCGATCACGCAGCCGGGAAACGACGGCTCGCTCACCATCACCAGCACGTCCAGCGGATCGCCGTCTTCGTAGAACGTCTGCGGAATGAAGCCGTAATCGCCCGGATAAACGATGGACGAATACAAGACCCGATCGAGTTTCAACATGCCCAGTTCCTTGTCCAACTCGTACTTGTTACGCGATCCCTTGGGGATCTCGACGACCATGTTGATCACATTGGGGATGTCGGCCCCGGCGGGCACTTCTTTCCAGAGGTTAATCATGCGGCTCCTTCATGTCGGTTCGGGTTGCGCCGATTGTAACATCGTTCACGCGAAACCGGCAACACGCCGTGAGTAGCGCAAGTTGGCAATTTGCGATACAGTTTCCCGCACGACATCTATCAGCGAGGCCAACGTGACCCAGCTAACCATCGATCGCCACTATCTCCATCACACGCTCGTCGATCTCGTCCGCATCAACTCGATCAATCCGTCGTTGATGCCGGGCGGCGCGGGCGAAAGAGAAATCGCCGCGTATGTGATGCAAGCCATGCAGCAACTGGGCATGGCTGTGGCGCAGCACGAACCCGCGCCTCAGCGCATCAGCATCGTCGGCACACTGCGCGGCACGGGCGACGGCAAGTCGTTGATGCTCAACGGCCACATCGACACCGTGAGCGTGGAACACATGCCGAATCCGTTCTCGGCTGACATCCGCGACGGCAAGTTATATGGGCGCGGCGCGTACGACATGAAAGGCAGCGTCGCCGCGATGTTGGCCGCCGTGAAAGCGCTGCGCGATGCCGGCGCTTCTTTGAAAGGCGATCTGCTGCTCGCTGCCGTGGCCGACGAAGAGTACGCCAGCCTTGGCACGGCAGATATTGCCACACGGTACCAGCCCGACGCGGCCATCGTCACCGAACCGACCGAGTTGCAGCTCGCCATCGCGCACAAAGGTTTCGTCTGGCTGGAAATCGCCACGATCGGCAAAGCCGCGCACGGCAGCCGCCCGCAACTGGGCATCGACGCCAACCTGAAAATGGGGCGCTTCTTGCACGAACTCGATCACCTGGAGCAGGCACTGCGCGCGCGCGGACCTCATCCGCTGATCGGACCGCCCACGCTGCACGCCGCCATGATCAACGGCGGGCGCGAGATGAGCGTCATTGCCGATCGGTGTGAGCTGCGCGTCGAGCGCCGCACGCTTCCCGGAGAGACTGAAGCGCAAACGGTTGTAGAATTGCAGGCCATACTCAATCGGCTCTCTGCCTCCGACGAAGATTTCCACGCCACGGTGCAATCATTCTTCGCGCGCGAGCCGTTCGAGGTGGCCGCTGACGCACCCATCGTGCAAGCGGTACAAGCCGCCGCTGTCGATGTGCTCGCACATTCGATCGATCCCGGCGGCGTCTCCTTCTGGACCGATGCCGCCCTGCTCGCCGCAGCGGGAATCCCCACGGTGGTTTACGGGCCGATCGGGGCCGGGGCGCATGCCGCCGAAGAATGGGTCGATCTGCATTCGGTGGAACGGGCCGCCCTCGTCTACGCTCAGACGGCGCTCACATACTGCCAGTGATCAGTTCATAGCAGACCGGGCTCCCATGCCCGGCCAAGTGGCGGCATATCCCCCCAGGGAGGCTGCGCTCGGAGCCGCCTCTGCTAACTGAAACGAATTTCTGACCAAAAATCCTGTACTTGCACCGCGCCCGATCGGGAACCTTTCCGCCCGATCGGGCGTCTTGTTGCATGAAAGGTCCAAAGAGACCCAAAACTTACAGGAGGTCCAACTATGTTGGCAAGAAAAGTATTGTATGGCTTAGTAGTAGTGGTCGTAGTCGCAGCGTTGAGCGTGGGCGGGTTAGCCCTGGCTCTGGCAAACGGGTCGCGCAGCGCGCAGCCTGTGGCACAAGCCGCGGCGCCCACCGCGAGCGAGCGCAGCATCACGGTGGTCGGCATCGGCAAGGTAACGGGCAAGCCCGACATCGCGCGCGTGACCGTGGGCATCGAAACGCAAGCGTCATCGCTGCAGAAAGCGGTGGATGAAAACAAGGTGAAGATGAACAGCCTGCTGGACACGCTGAAGCAGCTCGGCCTGGCCGATAAAGATATTCGCACCAGCAACTACAGCGTCTACACCGAGCGCGTCTCTTCACCGACCGCGAGCGCGGAAGTCAGCGCCGATCAGATGATCTATCACGTCACGAATCAGGTCGATGTGACCGTGCGCGACGTGAACCGGATCGGCGAAGTGCTGGACAAAGCCGTGGCCGCGGGCGCGAACAACATCTACGGCGTGACCTTCAGCGTGGAAGATACCGCCAAGTTGGAAGCCGACGCGCGCGCCAAGGCCGTGGCCGACGCGAAGCTTCGCGCCGAGGAACTGGCGCAGTTGAATGGCCTGCAGTTGGGTGAAGTACTCACCGTCAGCGAAGTGGTCGGCGGCTCGGCTTATCCGATGTACCGCGACGCCGTAGGCCTGGGCGGTGGCGGCACTCCGGTGCAGCCCGGTGAACTGGAAATGAGTATGTCGGTTCAGATCGCGTATGCTGTGAAGTAGCCATACCACACCTCCCGGAGGTTGCGCAACCTCCGGGAGGTTTCTCTTTTCTCCTGTTTGACCCTCGCTGTATTCCGGCCTACAATGTCCTCACCTCTGCAACACGAGACAGCCATGAGCGATCCGGCAGATTCAACCAACACCACCAACGTCAGCGGCGGCGTCAACCTCACCAGCGATCAAACCAGCATCGGCGGCGATGTCATCGGGCGCGACAAGGTCATGCAGGTGCAGGGCGATCAAATCAACAACTACATCCAGCTTGATCTGGCGAAGCTGGTGGAAACACTGAAGCAGGCTCTGCCCGACAACGATCCCCTGCCCGAGCGGTTGGTCAACGCCCTGCAGGATCTCAAGCAGTACCACACGCGCCTGTGGGAATGGAAAGAACTGCACAACGCGCTGAACGATGTGATCTTTGTCTTCGATCAATTCTCGAAAGAAGTGGAGCGGCGCGACGCCGCCAACAATCTGGGCGACGTGCGTGCCCTCAAGCGGCTGTGGCGTCCGGTCGATCAAAAAGTGGATCTGCTGCTGGACTTCGCAACCCAAGTGCAGCACATCGGATCACCGCTGGTCACTCAGCCTGATGGCAGCCGCCAGGGACCGCCGTGGGCGATCGAGCTGGCCAGCACCACCGATCAATTGAAGCAGCTATTTGACGAGGGCGTTCCCACGCTCGATAACATCTACGAAGCCACGAATGCTTTCTCGGACGCCGCTGAGAAGCACATGTACCTGGCCGATAAGCAGCTGCGCGACACCGCCGGCGAGTTGTACAATCTCTCAAATGCCCTCCTGGGGAGCATGAGCCATGACTAAGTTTGAAGAGCTGCAGCAGCTTCATCAACGCTTGCTAGATCGCATGGACGAAGTCACCGACAAAGCGGCCTTTGCACGCGAAGTGCAGGCCTATGTGACGCGCGTCTGCGATGAAGCCGTTGACGTGCCTGCCCCACGCGATCGCGATCAATTGCGCGCCAATCTGCGCTATTGGGCCTCGTACCTCTACGACGCCACCGGCACGTATCCCAATACGACAATGCGCCCCTCGCGGTTGACGGCGGAGTCGCCGGAACGTGCCGCCACACCCACTGCACCCACTTCACCTGCTGCACCATCCGCGCAGAAGCGTCCGGCGTGGCTTATCTGGGGCGCGCTGGCTTTGATCGCAGTCGTGGCATTACTGGTGCTGATTTCTGCACTTCAGCCGCTCGCCATTCCGGCGAGTGCCATTCTAACACCGGAGCCTGCGCCCACGCCGACGCCGTTCCCGACCAACACGCCAGCCGTTTCTGACGCCCTAGCCCACACGCAGCACTCGATTAATCACACCGACGCCGGATCAAGGAGTCATTATTCCTGTGACAGGCGGGCCGGCAGTCTGGATAGCCAAACACAACTGTAGGGCTTTCCAAAAAGGGTTGTGATCAGCGCACCGTTTTGGTGACCTTGCCGACGGGCGCCTTGACGTTGAGTTAAGTATAATCGGCTCGGGCGAAGTGGTGGCATATGCCACGCTTGACGATAGCACGAATGCGGTGTCATTTGATCTTTCGCAACAACCCGTGCAAGTACCTATCTCTTGCAGGTGACCGATCCCAATTCGCAGTCCAATCAAGTCTTTGCCAGCGTCATTATTCACTTCGCCGATGATTGCAGCCGCAATACCCAGGCGATCGAGTATGTGGAAGCACCTGAAGAACTGAGCAGTACGCTTTCTCCCTCGTATTCCGATCCTGCCCTGCCGCTGCGCTGGTATCTTGTGACGTGGGGACCAGCGCCCAGTACCGGGTCCCCGACCGACTGGGTGGCACAGATCGTGCTGCAGGCCGAAGGCGGCAATGGCTACTACGTCTACTATGCAAACAACGAGGCCCTACCCGCCGACTCCAGCACAGCACCGAGCGTGACTGTATCAGCCCATCACCAAACGGTAGGCGTTATCTCAAATGGCTTAGCCAGCAGCCGAACTGTCTTGATCATGCCGCCATTTCCAGAGTGAATTGCCCCACAAGAGCAATGCCGTCATGACTAAACGCCAACGACTTAGCATCGAACATCTGCCCGCCGCCGAAAAATTGATCGGCCTGCGCTTTACGGCCAAAGAACGCAAGTTGATGATCGACGATCTCAACGAGCAGCTGGCCGCGTATGAGCAGCTGCGCGCCGTCTCGATCGATAACGACGTCCCGCCGGCCTTTGCCTTTGATCCACGCCTGCCGGGCATGACCTTCGAGACGACGCAGCGCCAGATCAGATTCAGCAAGATCAAGACGCCGCGCTTGCCGGATAACATTGAAGACGTCGCTTTCTGGCCGATCGCTCAACTCGCGGCGTTGATTCGCTCGAAACAAATCTCGTCGGTCGAACTGACGAAGTTGTATCTCGAACGGCTGCATCGCTACGATCCGATCTTGCGCTGCGTGGTGACCTTTACCGATGATCTCGCGCTGAAGCAAGCGCGCCGCGCCGATCGCGAGATTGCGCGCGGCGAATATCGCGGGTTACTGCACGGCATTGCCTACGGCGCGAAAGACCTGCTCGCCACACGCGGCATCCGCACGACATGGGGCGCGGAACCCTATCGCGATCAAGTACCGGATGTCAACGCCGCCGTGATCGATCGGCTGGAGGAGGCCGGCGCTGTGCTGATCGCCAAGCTCAGCGTGGGTGCGCTGGCCTGGGGCGATGTGTGGCTCGACGGCGTAATGACGAAGAATCCGTGGAACCTGGAAGAAGGCTCGTCGGGATCGTCGGCGGGATCAGGATCGGCGACGGCCGCCGGGTTGGTCGGCTTTGCGATCGGAACGGAAACGCTGGGTTCGATCGTGTCGCCGGCCAATCGCTGCCGCGTCACCGGACTGCGTCCCACCTTCGGGCGCGTGAGCCGTTACGGCGCGATGGCGCTGAGTTGGAGCATGGACAAAATCGGGCCGATGTGCCGCTCGGTGGAAGACTGCGCGATCGTGTTCGATGCCATTCGTGGATCGGATGGGCGCGATCTCGCCGTCACCGATTATCCGTTCAACTACGACGCACGAGTGGATGTGAAGCAATTGCGCGTGGGCTATGTGAAGAGCGCCTTCGACAAAGCACGCGAGAACAAAGCGAACGACGCTGAGACGTTACGCATGCTCAAGTCGCTGGGGATCAAGCTCATTCCGATCGAGCTGCCGGAGTTCCCGTACGATGCCTTGACCATCATCCTGTTTGCCGAAGCGGCCGCAGCCTTCGACGAACTGACGCGCAACAACCGCGACGATCTGTTGGCGCGGCAAGTGAAAGACGCCTGGCCCAATGCCTTCCGCCGATCGCGCCTGATTCCGGCGGTGGAGTATGTGCAGGCCAATCGTATCCGCACGCTGGCGATGCAGGCCATGCAGCAGGTGATGCACGCTGCGCGGATTGATGTGTACGTTGCGCCGTCGTTCGACGAAGCCGATTTAACGCGCACCAACCTCACTGGGCATCCGGCGGTGGTCGTACCCAACGGTGTAACGGCGAAGGGCCATTCCAGCAGCATCACGTTCACGGGCAAGTTGTACGGTGAGGCAGCAGCACTGTCGGTGGCGAAAGCGTATCAAGACGCGACCGATTACCATTTGAGAAAGCCTGATCTCATTGCGAATTAACTCGAATCCGGGCGATTGAATCGGTGATGTCATGCTCGAGTGCTTTCGTCGGGCATCCAGTAAATCCCGCTCGACAGCGTTCTGGATTCCCGCCTACAGCACGCGGGCATGACGTTATTCGCGGTCATTCGTGTGAATTCGCGGAAGAACACCATGCGCGTTCTATTGCTGACCACAGCCCACACCTATCGCGCCGAAGCGTTTCGCGCGGCCGCGCAGAAACTGGGCGTGGAAGTCGTCACGGCGATCGATCTGCCCGACGAGTTGGGTAAGCCGCTTGATCTAGCATTAGCGCTGGATTTCCGCGATCCCGATCGGGCGGTGCAGCGCATCTTGACGTATGCGCGCGACAATCCACTCGCTGCCATTCTCTCCGTGGACGACAGCGCCAGTCTCATCGCGGCTCAAGCAAGTGCAGCCTTGAATCTGCCTCACAACTCGCCGCAAGCTGCCAAAGCGGCGCGCGACAAGTTTGTGATGCGGACATTGTTGCAGCAAGGCGGCGTGCGTGTGCCGAACTTTCAGTTGTTCAGCACGGCAGATGATTTGCAAGCAGTGGCGCAACGGGTGGCCTATCCGTGCGTGGTGAAACCGCTCGCGCTCAACGGCAGCCGGGGTGTGATACGCGCCGACGACGTCGATCAATTCATGGCAGCGGCGCGGCGCTTGAGCCGCCTGCTCCACTCGCTCGATCCTTCACCCGAACCCAAGCCGTTTCTCGTCGAAGATTTCATTCCGGGGTTTGAAGTCGCTTTGGAAGGATTGCTCGATCACGGCGCACTGAAAGTGCTGGCCCTATTCGACAAACCCGATCCGCTCGACGGACCATTCTTCGAAGAGACCATCTACGTCACACCGTCACGTTTACCGCCGGAAACACAAGAGGCGATCGCACGCTGCACCGCGGATTCAGCGCGAGCGCTCGGTCTGGCAGAAGGGCCAGTTCACGCTGAGCTGCGCCTCAACGATCAAGGCGCGTGGCTAGTTGAGATCGCCGGCAGATCGATCGGAGGGTTGTGCTCGCAGACGCTGCGCTTTGCACAGAACAGCGTTGTCTCACTGGAGGAAATGATCTTGCGGCAGGCGATCGGCTTGGCGATCGACACGGTGGAGCGTGAAAGCCGATCAGGCGGCGTGATGATGATCCCGATCCCGGAAGCGGGGCTGCTGCGCGGCCTGAGCGGTATCGAGGCAGCAAAAGCGGTGACCGGCATCGAAGACGTGCAGATCACCGCCAAGTTAAATTATCCGTTGGTGCCGCTGCCCGAAGGCGAAAGTTATCTGGGCTTCATCTTCGCGCGCGGCAACACGCCTGCTGAAGTTGAAACAGCGCTGCGCGCCGCCCACGCCTGCTTGCGCTTCGACGTGCAGCCTATCATCCCGTTGACAATGATCAATTCTCAATGATCGATTTTCAATGTGCGCGCTGTGATTGATCATTGAAGATTGTTAATTGGTCATTTTCTTTGCGGCGTGCCCTTGCCCTGCTGCGGCGACCAGCCTTCGGGCATCTCGCCGCCAGCGCTAAACAAAAACTCCTCCATCTGTGCGGTCAGGAATTTCTGCGCTTCCGGATCAGCCAGGTTCAGACCGTAGTGATTGATCAACAACACCGAATGATCTTTCCATTCCGCCCAGGCTGCCTTGGAAATATTCTCAAAAATGCGCTGACCCAGTTCGCCGGGAAACGGCGGCCGATCGAGCGCCGGGAGTTCGCTGTTCAACTTGACACACTGCACCATCCACATCATTTTCTGATAGCGGGGCATGGGGTTCTCGCTTTCCTCACAAACTTGCGGTAGACTATAACCACTTTCTACGGAGTGTCAAGCCATGCGCGCCATATTCTTCGGCACACTCTGCGCCTTTTCCACTGCCCCGCTGCGCTTACTGATCGAGGCCGGGCATGAGCTGCTCGCCGTTGTGATCCCGTCCGAACAAACGGTCAGCGGCCGCCCGATTGCGCCACTCAGCCTGCCGCAGCTGGCTCCCCTCCCGATCGTCGCTGCGACTGCTGCGCCATCGATCGTCTCGATCGCCTGGGAACATCAGATTCCGGTCTATCAAGTCAACCGTCTCGCCGCAACCGAAACGCTTGACACGTTGGGACGCCTGCAAGCCGAGATCGCCTGTGTGGCTTGCTTTCCCAAACGCTTTCCAGCCGCGCTGCTAAAGATGCCTCGTTGGGGCTTCTTGAACATTCATCCTTCGCTGTTGCCGCACTATCGCGGGCCGTATCCCTTGTTCTGGATGCTGCGCCACGGCGATCGGCGGTTTGGCGTGACCGTTCACTTCATGGATGAGCAACTGGACACCGGCGAAATCGCCGCGCAGGCGGAAGTCGATCTGCCCGACGGAATTTCCGGCGAAGAAGCCGACAGCACCCTATCAGAATATGGCGCGGAGCTGCTGCTGGATGTGCTGCATCAGTTGGAGAAAAACCATCTGATGCGGCGCACACAGCCGCCGGACGGCAGTTATTTTCCTGCACCGCAGGCAGCTGACTTTGTGATCGAGACGACATGGTCCGCACAGCGGGCCTTCAATTTCATCCGCGGCACCAGCGACTGGCAGCGATCGTATCCGATCGAAGTGGCCGGGCAACGCTTTAATCTCAAACAAGCCTTATTCTACGCCGGGCACGAAGTCCTCGATCAACCCTATCGGCAGTGGGGTGATCAAATCGATCTCCAGTTTTCTCCCGGCGTGCTGCGAGCGCTTATCGTTCGCTGAAGCTGTGACTACACATTCGACAAAGTGGAGTCGAGGCTTCAGCCGAAACACGGCACGCACTGGCACAAGGCCAATGGCACGGAGACAGGGAAAGCACGGGAATGACATGGTCCACGCGCTGCCTTAATGCCATTGGGCCAAAGCCTCGACTCCACAGGCAGACATCGCGGATCTTCTTCAGTAGAGACGAAGCCTCACCGCTGGCCCCCGCGCGAAGGCAGCACGGCGTCGTTGAGGACATCAAGCAGCGGTTTCAAGGCCGCGAAAACTTCCACCGTGCGGGCAACCAAACGCGGTGACAAGATGTCCTTGTCGGCCAAGGCATGGATCGTGATGAACTGCTTGTACTTGAGGAGTTCGATCTCGGGGTGATCGCCAGCGTAGCCACGCGGCGGTGTCTTGAGCTTCTCGCCCGACAGCGAACCGAAGTATTTCTTGAAGGGCTTGCTGCCGATGGCGGTTTTCAACCCCGACGGATCGCGATCGATTTCCCGGCGGATCGCCGCCAGCTGATCGGGTGTGGGCATGTACACGCCGCCCGCCAAGAAGGACTTGTCCGGCGGCTCGAGGTGGATGTAGTACGGTGCCCGCAGCGAGTGCTTGCCGCCGAGCGCGACGGACGCGGCCATATTCGGCTTATAGGGTGCCTTGTCCTTGGCAAAGCGCACGTCGCGGTAGATGCGAAAGATGCAGTCTTTGGCCGATAGATCCTCAAAGTCCTCAATCGATCGGAATTCCTGAATGAAATCGTCGACGTAGGCCTCGAAGTTCTGGCGCGCCGCTTCGTACTCGGCGCGATGCGCCTGAAACCAGGGCTTATTGTTGTGAGTCTGCAAGGCCAACAGAAAATCGAGAGTGGGTTTAAAACGAGGGGTAGTCGCCATGTTCGTTCCTCCGCAAGACAATTATTGACTATGTTATACTCAACTTGAAACTGATTGTAACATCAATTTGGAGGGTATCATGTCTGATGAAAATCTACATCCGCATCCCACGCGCGTGGCTGTCGTCGGCACCGGCAACGTGGGTGCAACGTTCGCCTATGCGCTGGCGCAGAGCGGCCTCGCGTCGGAAATCGTTTTGATCGACGTGAACCATACGCGCGCCGCAGGTGAGGCGATGGATCTGAATCACGCCGTGCCCTTCTTCTCGCCCTGCCGCATCTGGGCCGGTGACTACACCGATTGCGCCGAGGCTGCTGTGACGGTGATCACCGCCGGCGCGAATCAGAAGCCCGGCGAGACACGCCTCGCTTTGGTCAAGAAGAACACGGGCATCTTCAAGCAAATCATCCCACAGGTGGCGCAACACAACCCCAACGGCATCATTCTTATCGCCACCAACCCGGTTGACGTGCTGTCCTACGTGGCGTGGAAGATCTCCGGGCTGCCGCACGAACGCATCATTGGCTCCGGCACCATTCTCGACACGTCACGCTTTCGTTATTTGCTGAGCGAACATTTCGGCGTCGATCCGCGCAGTGTGCATGCGTACATCATCGGCGAGCATGGCGACAGCGAAGTACCGGTCTGGTCGCTGGCGAATATCGCCGGCATGCGGCTGAACGATTTCTGCTGCCTGCAAGACGTGCAGTACGATCAGGCCAAGATGGACGAAATCTTCAAGCAGACGCGCGATGCCGCTTATGAGATCATTCAACGCAAAGGCGCGACATTCTACGCGATCGGCGCGGGGCTGGTGCGCATCGTCGAAGCGATATTGCGCGATCAACGCACGGTGCTGCCCGTCTCGACGCTCATCGACAAATACTACGGTATCGACGACGTGTATCTGAGTTTGCCGACAGTCGTTGATCGTGGCGGCGTGGAAGGCCTGTTGCGACTCGAACTGGCCGAAGGCGAGATCGTGGGACTGCGCAAATCGGCCGAGGTGCTGAAGAGCACCATCGCGCAGTTGGAGCTGTAGAACCCGCTGGCGATTGAAACACCTGCCGCCCGGCGCGCCTCCGCTTCGCGGACAAGGCGTGCACCGCAGGCGGTTGCGCCCTGTCCGCCGCATTACAGCGGGGGCGCGCTTGGCGTGTGCGGTGCGCTTCGCGTGTCGCGCCTACACCTACGCAAAGCCGACACGACCCGCTCGCTTCGGGTGCTATTGCCTGCGTCGGCTGGGAATCAGTCGGCGCAGGCCGACTTCGCGTCTTTGTTGCTGCGACTCTGCGCAGCGTGTCGCCGGGGTATCTGTCCCCCAAAGTGAAATGCGCCCGCTGTAATTTTCCCTCTTGACTTTGACGCCGCGGCATAGCTTATCCTTACGCCATGAGCAAGCGTCACACCTACACCGTACAACAGCTGGCACACTTGGCCAGGGTGCAGCGTCCGGACGCTGCACCACTACGACCACATCGGGCTGCTGAAGCCGTCGGCGCGCACGGCGGCCGGCTACCGCCTGTACGGCGAGGCTGATCTGCTGCGGCTGCAACAAATCCTGTTCCTCAAGGAACTCGGTTTTCCTCTGGCGGACATTCAGGCCATCCTTGACGATCCCGGGTTCGATCAGGTGCAGGCGCTGCATGATCACCGGCAGATGCTGCAGGCTGAGGCCGATCGGCTGGGGCGGCTGCTCAAGCCCATCGAGAAAACGATCTCGAGATTGACGGAGGACAACATGACGATGACGCCTATGACGAACGAAGAGCTCTACGAAGGCTTCACGCCCGAGCAAATCGAGCGGTACACGCGCGAAGCGAACGAGATGTACGATCCCAAGATCGTGGCCGAGACGAATCGCCGTGTACGGAGCATGACCAAAGCGCAATGGCAGGCCGTGAAGGCCGAAGGCGGATCCATGGCGCGGCAATTGGCCGATCGGATGGATCAAGCACCCGGTGATGCCGCCGTGCAAGCCGCCATCGCGCGCCACTATGCCTGGGTGGACAACTTCTGGCACCCCACGGCGGAATCGTATCGCGGGCTGGGACAAGGCTACGCGGAACATCCTGAATTTCGCACCTTCTACGAAAAGGTTCGCCCCGGCCTGGCCAACTTCATGTGCACGGCGATGAGTTACTACGCCGATCACACGCTGGCTGAATAAGCGATCAGCAACCAGCGGTCATAGCACAGCCCCGATCGGGTTACGGCTCGATCGGGGTTGTGTTGTTGATCGCACGTCCGAACGAATCAAAAGTGCGCGCAAAACATGTCAGCAGGGGCGGCTCCTCGCGTAGCATCCCGAGCGCAGCGAGTGGACACGCCGCCGCGACTCGGGCGCGGGAGCCCGAGTCGCTAACTGCCTGACACGCGAAGCGTTGGCGTGCACACAATCGAAATTGCCCCTTGACTTGGAGTTGACTCCAAGTGGTACACTACCTGCGGGAGGTGCTAAGATGAAGATCGCAGAAGTGAGTGAACGCTATGGGCTTTCGGCAGATACGTTGCGCTATTACGAACGGGTGGGACTCATCCCGCCGGTCAATCGCAATGGAAGCGGCATGCGCGATTACAACGAACTCGACATCAGGCGGGTCGAGTTTATCAAGTGCATGCGAGGCGCGGGGCTACCCATCGAAGTGCTGATCGATTACATTGAGTTGGTCCAGCAGGGCGATCAGACGATCGCGGCCCGGAAGGAGATCCTGATCGAGCAGCGCGACCAGCTGGTCGAGCGGATTCAGGAGATGCAGAAAACGCTGGATTTGTTGAACCACAAAATCCAGGTGTATGAAAACGCGATTTTGACCAAAGAACAAGCCATCGTGCAAGCAGCAGAATAAAGGGAGATGCGACATGGAAACACGTCAACTTGGCAACAGCGGACTGGAAGTTTCGGCGCTTGGACTCGGCTGCATGCGCATGAGTTTTGGCGACACGCCGACCGATAAGCAAGAGATGATCGCTTTCATGCATCAAGCGGTCGAGCGCGGTATCATCTTCTTCGATACGGCGGAAGTGTATGGGCCGTTCACGAACGAGGAACTGGTCGGTGAAGCGTTGGAGCCCTTCAAGGGTCAGGTGATCATCGCCACGAAGTTCGGCTGGAAGCACAGCGAAAAGGGACCGCACCCTACTATGGGCCCGGACAGCCGCCCGGAGCAGATCAAGCGCGTGGCTGAGGCGTCGCTCAAGCGCCTGCGCGTTGAAGTCATCGATCTGTTCTATCAGCATCGGCCCGATCCGAACGTACCCGTCGAAGACGTGGCTGGTGCAGTGAAGAATTTGATTCAACAGGGCAAGGTCAAACACTTCGGACTGTCTGAATCCAACGCCGAACAAATCCGCCGCGCGCACGCGGTGCAGCCGGTCGCCGCCCTGCAAAGCGAATATTCGATCTGGTGGCGAGCGATCGAGCCTGAGATCCTGCCCACGTGCGAGGAACTTGGCATTGGGGTTGTACCGTACAGCCCGCTAGGACGAGGTTACTTGACCGGCAAGGTTGACGAGAGCACGACGTTCGCCAGCACCGATATCCGCGCCCGCAATCCGCGCTTTACGCCGGAGGCGGTGAAAGCCAATCGGGTGGTGATTGATCTGTTGGAGAAGATCGCCGCAGAAAAAGGAGGCACTCCGGCGCAGATCGCCTTGGCCTGGCTGCTGGCGCAGAAACCGTGGATCGTACCCATTCCCGGCTCGCGCAAACTCGATCGGCTGGATGAGAATCTCGGGGCAGTGAAAATCGAATTGACCGCGGCTGATCTTAGCGAGATCGGACAGGCCATGTCGCAGATCACGGTCGTTGGCGATCGATACTAAACAAGAGGATTTGAAAAATGGAAATCACGACCACGGCCATGACACATCTCTCCGTCGTGGAACAACTCGACGGCAAGTCCGCTGACTGGCTGGAACAGGTCAGCGCTGAACAATATCAGAAAGGAGAATGATGATGCACATTGGATTACAAATCCCGTCTTTCAAGGCTCCGGGCGGCACGGCGGATATTCGCCCCAAACTGAAAGAAATCGTCACGACGGCAGAAGCAGCAGGTTTTTACAGCCTCTGGGTGATGGATCATTATTACCAGATCAAGGGTTTGTTCGGCGAAGCCTATACCGACCCGATGCTGGAAGCCTATACCACGCTCGGCTATTTTGCCGGATTGACAGAGAAAGCCTATCTCGGTGTGCTGGTCACAGGCGTGATCTATCGCCATCCCGCTGTGCTGCTGAAAATGGTCAACACCCTGGATGTTCTCTCCGGCGGTCGCGCTTATTTGGGCATTGGCGCGGCATGGTATGAAGAAGAAGCAAAAGGCTATGGGATTTCCTACCCTTCGACCTCCGAGCGCTTTGAACAACTGGAGGACAATCTGAAACTGGCGAAGGCGTTATGGAGCAGCGACGAGACAGCCTTTGCTGGCAAACATTTTTCTGCTCCGGCCATCACCAATAACCCGCGCCCGCTCTCCAGCCCGCATCCGCGCATCATGATCGGCGGGACGGGTCCGAATAAAACGCTGCGCATGGTGGCCCAGTATGCGGATGCCTGCAATATTGGGGATTGGGTCGGCACAGAAAATATGCAAAAAGCACTCGACACACTCAAAGAACATTGTGAGTCCCTGGGACGCGATTATGGCTCGATTGAGAAAACTTCCCTCTGCACCGTGCATCTTTCGGGGAAGGATACGGTCGGCAGTGTCATCAACCGTATCAAGGAACTTTCGGCCATGGGCTTTACGCATACCATCTTCAACATGCCGGATGTTTACACCATGACACCGCTCAAAACCTTTGCCAAAGAAATCATCCCGGCTGCAGCGGGACTATAAGACACAGGAGATAAGTCAGGATGCGTGCCACTGTCAGGTAAGGGGCAGGTGATGTTCGAGTCGAGAATGTCCCCGACGCCCGTTTGAAAGAATCGACCGCTCCAGGAACGCGACCGATGATCAAACCTCCGCCCAATTCCACCCATCCCTTGACGCGCGCAGCGTGGCGCAAGTGGCTGAAGCAGAACCGCGCGCGCGCGGAAGGCGTGTGGTTGATCAGCTACAAGAAGGCCACCGGCAAGCCGCGTTTCGATTACAATGAAGCCGTGGAAGAAGCGTTGTGTTTTGGCTGGATCGATAGCAAGCCGAACACGCTGGACGATGAGCGCTCGCTGTTGTGGTTCGCGCCGCGCAAAGCAGGCACCGGCTGGTCGAAGATCAACAAAGAGCGCGCGAAGAAAATGATCGCAGCCGGGTTGATGACGTCCGCCGGGCTGGCGAAGATCGAAGCCGCGAAGAAAGATGGATCGTGGAACGCACTGGATGCGATTGAAGCGCTGGAGATCCCGCCCGATCTGGCCGCGGCACTCTCGGCCAACCCGATCGCCCAGCAGTATTTCGAGGCCTTTCCCCGCTCGGTGAAGCGCGGCATCCTCGAATGGATCAGCAACGCCAAGAAGCCAGAAACCCGCGCGAAGCGAGTTGAAGAAACCGCGCGCCTCGCCGCCGAAAATATGCGCGCCAATCAATGGCGGCAGTGATTGACACCAAACTGCCCCGGTCGCGTCACGGCACTCGGGGCAGTCATGTTCCTTCCTCTTGACCGGCAAAGTTTACGCTCTGGCGGCCGCCAGCTGTATGCGCGTATCGTGCAAGCGCTCCATGGCCGCCATGGCTGTGGCTTTCATCAAGCCGGCTTGCAGCTTCGCGTCGAGTTCACTCAAAGCGCGCAGACCTCTGGCTTCGATGCGGATCACCTTACTCGGCGTGAGCACCGTGGCTGTCATCGTGTGCTTGAACGGTTCCAGCAGCGCCGACAGGCCGAAGATGTCGCCGGGGTTTAGTTCGCTGATAAAGAACTTTTTGACGATCTTGGGATCGTCCCGATCGACAACCTTGTAATTCAGATCGATGCTGCCCTCGACCATCACATACAGTGCTTCTGCAGACTGATCGGTTTCGAAAATGTTAGCGGCTTTCTCGACCTCCATTTCCTCGGATAGCATCGCGACAGCTTTCAACTGTGGCCCATCAAGAAAGCCGAAGAAGGGGAAACGGCGCAAGAGTTCGGGTGAGATCATGAAGTTGTGCCTCCTAGGCCTCGCCCCTGACCCCTCTCCCAAAATCAAGCAACAATTTCGGAAGAGGGGCCAGGGGCGAGAAGTTCCATCACAAGATCCACCGCCTGCGGCACGGCCGCGGCCACGGGCGGGGTCAATTCTTCTGAAAAGTCGTAGACGTAGGGTGATTCGATGGCGACCACGTCAATCCGGTCGGGCAAGGCCGCGCCCAGCGAACGGCCGATCTCTAGCGCCGTCATCAGCGAAACATCGTGCACAGCAGTCGTGTGGCCGGACGTTGGATCGTACAGTTCGTCGAGCCGGAAATGATACGCCGTGCCGATCGGGTGTTGCCCTGTCCCGATCGCATCGATCACGATCGCGCGCTGATAGCCGATCAGACGCTCCATCAGGCTCAGACCACCGAGCGAGAGACACTCCACCGAGACTTCGGAAGTCAGGGGAAACTTCGGAAGCCTGTGCTCGACTTCCTCGGCAACTTTCCAGCCGGCGCCGTCATCGCCGAGGATCGGATTGCCTAAACCAACGACCAAGGTTTTCATCGTCGTCACCGCGTAGGGGCGAGGTGACCTCGCCCCTACGGTGCATCAACAATTCTGTTTGAACTCGCGCAGCACTTCGCCGTCGGGTGCGCGGATGATCACTTCCAGCGGCATCTGACCCGGCAGCGAGTGCGTGGCACAGCCGAAGCACGGATCGTAGACGCGGAAGGCCATCTCGATCATGTTGGTCAGGCCTTCGGTGACCACCGTGCCTTTCTTGATCAGGCTCTGCGCCGCCTTCTTGGTAGACATCTGAATCGGCGCGTAGTTGTTGGTGGTGCCAACGATCAGATTGACCTTGGTCACCACGCCGCGTTCATCGGTGACGTAGTGGTGCGTTAGCGTGCCGCGCGGCGCTTCGACGATACCCACGCCTTCGGTCGGCTTCTCCGTCGGGACTTTGTGGAAGTTGTCCGAATAGATCTCCGGATCGGTGGCTAGTTCCACGATGTGCTCGGCAGCGTACAGTAGCTCAACCAGGCGCGCCCAGTGCGTAGCAAGGCGTTGATGAACTACCTTGGCAGCGCCGGTGGCCATGTACATCTCGCCTTCCTTCTGCGTCAGCGTGTCGTAGAACTTCTCGTACTCTTCCTGCGCGCGCGGTGTGGCCATGCCGTCCGATGCATTGAGGCGCGAGAGCGGCGTAGCGCAATACACGCCGGAATCCTTGCCGTCCACAAAGCCCTTCCACCCAATCTTCTTGAGATACGGGAACTTGAGGTACGTCCACGGCTCCACGTGCTCGGCGATCCAATCGGTATACTCGTTGGGCGCGTATTTGCCGATGCGCTTGCCTTCCGGATCGACCACGCTCACTTTGCCGTCGTAGAAGTTGACCTTGTTGTTCTCGTCCACCATGCCCATGTAGTAAGTGCGATGGGTATAGATGTCGCCGAGAATCAGATCGAGGTAGGCGCTGTTGCCCAGCACGATGTCGTTGAACAGCTTCAGACTGAACTGCGCGAACTCGATGCCCCAGCGGCCCATCTCGGCGATCTCGGCGGCCTGCTCTTTGGTGATGCCCTTGGTCAGGCCGCCCGGGATCGACGTGGCCGGATGCACCTTGCGTGCGCCGATCATCTCGACAATGTGATGGCCGTACTTGCGGGCCTGGATCACCTTGCCGCCGATCTCCAACCCGACCTTGTGGATCACGCCGAGGATGTTGCGCTCGGCCACAGGCGCATCAGGCCCCATCACAAAATCGGGGCCGGCCAGCGCGTAGAAGTGAGTGGTGTGATCGGTGAAGTAGAAGCCGCTGTACAGCAGCTCGCGCAGCAGCTTGGCCGTGCGCGGCGGATCGACGTGATACACGGCATCGGCCGCTTTGGCCGCCGCCATGTGGTGCGCCTCGGGGCACACGCCGCAGATGCGATTGGTCAGCAGCGGCATCTCTTCCACCGGCCGCCCGACGCAGAAACGTTCAAAGCCGCGCAGTTCGGGAATCTGGAAATAGGTGTTGGCGACATCGCCTTCTTCGTTCAAGAAGATTTCGATCTTGCCGTGGCCTTCCAGACGCGTAATCGGATCGATGGTGATTCGTTGCATGTTATCCTCCTACGCCTTCACTGTCCACGCGGCCTTGTTCGCGCGCAAGAGCGATCGGGCCAGGTTGAACCGATAGAACTGCCCGGCGGGATCAGGGATGCCATCCAAAATCCGATCGATCTCCGCTGGATCATTCGCATCGATCACCGAGGCAAAGGCCGTGATGAGCCGCGCTCCATAATCGATGACACCTTCCGCCGGGCCGTAGCAGCCAATGCACTGCGCACTGGATTGCGGGCACAACGCACCGCAGCCCTGCCGCGTGGCCGGGCCGTTGCACGGAATACCCTGCTCCAGCAGGCACAGCTTCGGATCGATGTACTCCACATCCTGGATGCGCTTGAACTCTTTGATCGACTTCACATTGCGCTCGCGCGGGCAATCATCACACACGGTTGATGCGCCCGCGCCGATGACCGTTCCCTTAGGCGGCAGCTCGGCTTCGCCGTGAATGACCTGGATGACCAGATCAACCACCGCCGCGATTTGGTGCGACTCCGGCGGACAGCCCGGCATGAAGTAATCGACGTCGACGACTTGATCGAGCGTCTTCAAAACCGGGTAGAACCGGGGGATGGTGATCTCGCCTTCGGGAACCTTGGTCACGGGCTGTGGGCGAACGCCATTCGGATGATCGGTGCTGACCGTGTTGTAGACCGTGGCGAAGAGATCTTCGGACGAGCTGAAGTTGGCCAGCCCGGGGATGCAGCCCTCTGTGGCGCAGGAGCCAAATGCGACCAGAATCTTGGACTTGCGGCGCAGTAGGTGAGCGATCTCTTCGTTCTCGCTGTTGCGGATGCCGCCGTTGAACAGGCACAGCAGGATCGAGCCGTCTTCCATCGCTTCAACATCTTTGTACTTGGCGTCCATCGCTACGGGCCAAAAGACCACGTCGAAGTTGGCGTCCACATCCAGGATCTTCTCGCCGATGTTCAGCACAGCAATCTCGCAACCGCCGCACGACGCCGCCCAGTACATCGCAAACTTGGGTTTATCGGTCATACCGCCACCTCCGCCACCTCGACCGGCTCAGTCACTGGAGCGGACTGCCCGTTGGACTTGCCCCAGTGCAGCGGCCCTAGCTTGCGCACTTCTTCCACCATGATACTGATCTCGTTCGCCAGCCGCACACCTTCTGCCGCGCTGGCCCACACCAGTTTCACGCGCTCCGGCTCCATACCTAACTGCGCCAGGACACGCTTTAACAACAAGTAGCGCCGCAGGGCTTTATAGTTTTGTTCAATATAGTGACACTCGCCGGGATGACAACCCGTGATCAACACGCCATCCGCGCCACCGGCCAGTGCCTTCATGACGAAGGTCGGATCGAGCCGCCCGGAACACATGAGTCGAATCAAGCGGACGTTAGGGGGATATTTGACGCGCGCCGTACCAGCCAGATCGGCCGCGCGGTAACTGCACCAGTTGCAGGTGAAGCCGATGATGACCGGCTCGAATTGTTCGTTGTTAGCCATAGCGATCTCCTTACACCGGCACCAATTCTGCCGCTTCGCTCATGTACTCCAGGTTGAGCATCAGCAGGCCGTCGATCTGCCGCAGAATCTGCTCGTTGCTGAAGCCCGTGCCGCTGATCGCACCCGCCGGGCACGCCGCCACGCAGGTACCGCAGCCCTGGCACAGCGCCGGATTGATCTCGGTCACCATGCGATCCTCGATGAAGCTGATGGCGTTGAACGGGCACAGGTTGTTGCAGATGCGGCAGCCCGAGCACTGATCCGGATTGACGCTGGCGCGTACCGGCTCCAGCAAAATCTCTTTCTGCTGGATGCGGCCCAGCACGCGCGCAGCCGCCGCCGCGCCCTGCGAGACCGTTGCCGGAATATCTTTCGGGCCGGTAACACAGCCCGCGATGAAGATGCCTTCGGTCATGGTGGATACCGGGTCGAGCTTGGGATGCTTCTCGATGAACCAGCCGTCGGCGCTGCACGAAATGCCGAAAGTGTGCGCTGTCTGCTTCGCATCTTTGCGCGGCTCCAGGCCGGCCGATAGGATTACCATATCCACCGGGATGCGGCGCTGCTTGCCCGCCAGCGTATCTTCCACTTGAATAATCAGGCGGCCTTCTTCTTCGGGCTTACGAGCTGCATCGGTGACTTCGGCCACACGCCCGCGCACGAACAACGTTCCTTCTTCCAGCACCCGCTGATAGAACTCGTCGTAGGCTTTGGCCGGCGTGCGCATGTCGATGTAGAAGTTGTAGACCGTCGCGCCGGTGCGCTCGTGAACCAGGTGCGCAAACTTCACACTCTGCATGCAGCAGATGGCCGAGCAGTAGTTGTTGTAGTTGCGATCGCGGCTGCCTACGCAATGGACGATGCCTACGGCTTTGGGCCTGGTCTTCCCATCGCGCAGGACAATCTCGCCGTTGGTCGGCCCGGCTGCATTCGACAGGCGTTCAAACTCCAGCGACGTGAATACATTCGCTAAGCGGCCATAGCCATAGTGCGGGATCCGCCGCGGATCGAACAGATCGTAACCCGTCGCCAGAATGATGTTGCCCACCTGAACCGTGATCAGCTCATCCTGCTGATTGAAGTCGATAGCATTGGTCGGGCAGAATTTCTCGCACGCCTTGCACGTTCCTTTCAGGAAATACGTGCAGTTGGGCTTGTCGATCACGGGATACTTGGGCACAGCCTGCGGGAACGGCGTATAGACCGCCTTCCGATAGCCCAGCCCAGCCTCATAGATCTCATCGATGATTTTCTTGGGGCACTTCTCCTGGCAGATGCCGCAACCGGTGCACAACTCTTCCTTGATGTAGCGTGCTTTCTTGCGGATCGTCACGGTGAAATTGCCCACATAACCGCTGACGCTTTCGACCTCGCTCCACGTGAAGAGGTTGATATGCGGATGGGTGCCGGCCGAGACCATGCGCGGCGTGAGGATGCAGGCCGCGCAGTCGAGCGTGGGGAAGGTCTTGTCAAACTGCGACATGTGCCCGCCGATCGACGGTTCGCGTTCGACCATGAAAACCGGATAACCCGCATCGGCGATCTCCAGTGCGGCCTGAATACCGGCAATGCCGCCACCCACGACCAGGGTTGCTTCGTTGATCGGCACGTGCAGCGGCTCCAGCGGCTGATTCATGATCACGCGCTCGATACCGCCCGAGACAACGGCTTTCGCTTTATCGGTGGCCGCATTCTTATCGGTATGCACCCACGACACCTGCTCGCGGATCGAAACCAATTCCGTCAGATACGGATTCAGCCCGCCGCGCTTCGCTGCCGTGCGGAACGTCTGCTCGTGCAAATGCGGCGAGCAAGCGGCTACCACCACGCGCGTCAGCCCCAGTTCCTTGATGTCCTTCTCGATCATCTCCTGCCCGAGGCTGGAACACATGAACTTGTAGTCACGCGAGATCACCACGCCGCGATCCTTCAAGCGCTGACCGGCCCAATCGCGCACTTCTTCCACATCAACGATCCCCGCGATGTTCGTGCCGCAATGGCACACATACACGCCGATGCGTTCTTGTGGATCGTCGGAGTCAAAGAGATGGATCGGCTCGCTCATGGGTTCACCTCCTCGTCGCCGGGCATGCGCGGCATGGGCAGGCCTTCTTTCTTGCGCGGCTTGGCCGCCGGAGCAACCTCAACCGGCTCAGGCATTTCCAGCCCGATGCGATCGAGCACGCGCTTGGCGCTGACGAATTCGCGGCCAAAGCCCAGGGCCTTGGGATCGAGCCCCAGTGCCAGACCCACCAGCTGGGTGAAGAAGACGATCGGCATTTGAATGTCCGAGTGATTGTGGCGGTTCGTCTCGCCTTGATAGGCATCCACGTTCATCTGGCACATCGGGCACAACGTCGCCATCACGTCGGCGTGATATTGATCGGCGGCACTGATCAAACGATAGATCAGTTTGTAGGCCGTTTCCGGCCCGATCTGCGTCATGTGTCCGCCACAGCAGTGCGTCTTCAGCGGGAAGTCGATCACTTCCGCGCCGATGGCTTTCAACACCCGATCGAGCTCGTTGGGATATTCGGGGTTCGACCAGCGATGGTCGTAGTCAGGACGCGGCACCATGCACCCCAGATACGGCGCCACGCGCACTCCCTTCAGCGGACGCACCACTTTGCTCTTCAACGTCTCCAGCCCGATGTCATTCACAAGCACATCGAGAAAATGGCGAACGAGGAGCGAGCCCGCGTCGTAGTGCAGGCCGCCCGCGGCCAGGGCGTCATTGACATTCACGCCCAACTCTGGCCGCTCTTGCATGTAGTAATCGCACTTGGCCAGATTCAAGTAGCAGGCACTGCACGGCGCAACGACGGTCTTGGTACCATTCGACTGGTTGTAAGCCAGCGCCAGATTGCGCGCGATCAGCGCGTAGGCTGGAGTCAGGCTTACGCCCAAATATTCGGTGGCGCCGCAGCAGTTCCAATCGTTGATCTCTTCCAGGTTCAAGCCCAACGGTCCACACACAGCCATCAGCGATTCGTTATAGGCTTTGGCACTGCTCTCCATGGAGCAGCCGGGGTAATAGAGGTATTTGTCCATGGCTACCGCTCCAGTTCTTTCGCGCGCTCAAGGATCTTGTGCAGCTGCTTGATGCCCTCGATCTTGTGCGGCTTGATGTCCATGCGGTGCTTGGTGAGCATGCCCAGACCCATCGGCGCCATGCCCGGCAGGCGCTTCCTCTGGTGCTTCAGGTAGTAGCGGGTTGCCAGACCAAACTCGAAACTGCGCCCGTATTGCTCGACCATATCGACGAAGGTCTGCGCGAAATCGGGGGCGGTGGAATCTTCGTAGAGCTTCGCTTGAATCGCCATGCTCTTGAGGGTGTACATCACATCGGCGATGTGCACGCCCTGCGGGCAGCGCACCACGCAGTGATAACACGAGACGCAAATCCACGGCGTGTTGCTCTTCAACGCCTCGTCACGATACCCGGCCCGGATCATGGCAAACAACATGCGCGGCGTATGATCCATGTCCTCCGCTGACGGACATGATCCGCCGCAGGTGCCGCACTGGATGCACATCTCCAGCCGCGACACGCCTGCCGTGCGCAGGCTCACCTCCTCCAGAAAACGCAGATTAGGATTGGTGGGATCAGGCGTTGAAATATAGGGGACGGTATACATTGAAGCAGTCAAAGGGCACCTCCTTTACCAGGTTCAATTACAACGACTTGGGTCAGAAAAACAACGGGGCTAAAAAACACAAACGGCCCTATACCCTGAGTGGGCACAGGCCGTTCTTTCCTGTCTGACGATGGAAACGCTCTTTCCATCAGGCTGGCACGTCTTTCGGTTGAATGGCTTGAAAACGATCGACAGTCGACGCGAACGATGGTAACCGGCTAAGAAAATGGGGCTCTTATGATATATCTATACTTCCATTGGCGGCCGTGGTATACGAGTGACAGATGTCATTCAATCGGGTGATCTTCCTCATACGCCCGGCAGCACGCTGACCAGACATGTTGGCAAGACCGATCTCCAAGAACAAAGTGCGCACCACGGACCTCTCAGCGGCGTCAAGCGAGGCCCGTCAACAATCCCATTACCGCGCCGGATCAACGGCCAGACACGTGATCGTATCCAGTACCCCTGGCAGCGTGCGAATCTCACGCACGATGATCCGGCCCAGTGCATTGAGGTCACCCGCTTCCACAATCGCCACGGCATCATACGGTCCAAAGGTGACGTCGGCACTCACAACACCTCTTACCTGGCGCATCATTTCCACCACGTCGGCAGTTTCCATTGTCTGTGAGTTGACCAGCACGTAAGCCTTCATAAACGTTCCTCCAAGGACTTGATTGAGACGCGGTCATGGGCACCTACTGGATAGGCTGACACATCCTGAGGCAAATCAAAAGTGATACATGTCACCAATATTTATGACGATAGTCCAGCGCAATCGTTATGTGCCTAAAATTTGATTTTCTCTTGCTTTTTTGTATCCGAACGTGTATCATTCGACGTTGAGGCGCAGAGCCAAAACGAAAACGCCGACCCATAGGTCGGCGTTCGTGACGATTGTGTCTGAAGGAATTAGGCTTTGTTGAGGGTCTTCAAGCACTGAGCACACACACTGAGTCTGCGCGACCGGCCGTTCAACACCACCGTGCGCTTGGCGACGTTGGGGCGAAATTGGCGGTTGGTGCGCCGCTTCGAAAAGCTAACGTTGTGCCCGAATTGCGGACCCTTTCCACACACTTCACACTTAGCCATGGGAATCACCTCTCTGCAAAGTAAGGCGCGTCTCACGACGCGCCGAGTAACGAACGGCGGCGATCTTACCACACCGATCTGAATTGGTCAAACACACTCACACGAAAAGGACAAGATTCTCGCGAAAGGACGCCATGACGACCGAAACAGTTCTAGGCCGCATTCAAATCTCCCCGGCAGCCGTTGCGACTATCGCCGCCAGTTCCGTGCGGCAGGCGTATGGCGTGGTGGGGTTAGCCGGAAAGAACGCGACTGACCAGCTTATCCGGGAAATCACCGGCGATGTCCACCGGGGCGTGGACGTGCGTATTCACGATGGCGCGGTGACCATTGATCTCTACGTGATTGTTGAGTATGGCACGCGTATCGTCAGTGTTGCCCACAGTGTTCAAAATCTGGTGAAGTTCAACGTTGAGAAGGCCCTGGGGCTGCCGGTCATGTCCGTGAATGTTCACGTGCAAGGCCTGCGCGTCAGCAATGCGGATTCATAATCTGCGGAGTCAGTGCGCATTGACTGCTGAATCAAGGCAACAATTGGAGAAACTGTTGTATGTGGACGGGCAGGGCCTGAAGCGGCTGGTGGAGGCCAGTTTGTTGTGGCTGCGCTATCATCAAGCTGGCATCAATGCCCTCAACGTTTTCCCCGTGCCCGATGGCGACACCGGGACCAACATGCTCCTGACCATGCAGGGTGCCTGGCATGAGATCGAGCACTCGCCTGATGAGAATTCCGGCAAGATCGCGCAGCTGGTGGCCCACGGCGCGTTGATGGGTGCGCGCGGCAATTCCGGCGTGATTCTTTCGCAATTGTGGCGCGGCTTCGCCCGCTCTCTCGATAGCAAACCCAATTTTGGCGCCCTCGAACTGGCGCACGCGATGCGCGAAGCGAGTGAGACAGCCTACAAAGGTGTGCTGAAGCCGGTTGAAGGGACAATCCTTACCGTGTCACGCGCCGTCGCTGAAGCTGCCGAGGCGGCACGGCGTGAAGACGACGACTTGCTCTTCATTCTAGATCGGATCGTGACAGCCGCCAAAGAATCCGTGGCCGAGACTCCCAACTTACTGCCGGTGCTCAAGCAGGCGGGCGTTGTCGATTCGGGCGGGCAGGGTTTAGCCGTGATCCTGGAAGGCATGTTGCGCTATTTGCGCGGCGAGTCACTGGACGCTTCGCGCGATCGGGCGGCAGAGGCCGCGATCGATCTCAAAGGACTAGTGCCGGCCGATGTTGCTATCGACGCGGGTGATGTCGCGCAGGGTTACAGCTATGACGTGCAGTGTCTTATCAAGGGCCGCAACATGAATGTCGAGGAGGCCCGGCTCAGGATCGGCGAGATGGGCCTCTCGACTTTGGTAGTGGGCGATGCGGAGACGATTAAGGTTCACGTCCACGTGCCGCGTCCGAGCACGGTACTGGCTTATGCCGAGACCGTCGGCCGCCTGCACGACGTCGTCGTCGAAGACATGGCCGCCCAGTATCAACAGTATCTGCTGGGCCGAACGGCTCCGCCCATTCAGGCGCCGGCGTATAACGTGAAGCCCGGCGATATTGCGACGCTGGCCGTGGTGCCCGGAGACGGGCTGACCCGCGTGTTTCAAAGCCTGGGAACGACGGCCATTGTGCCGGGTGGTCAGACGATGAATCCCAGCACCCAGGATTTTGTGAAATTGCTCGACGCCATTCCAGTTGATCAAGCTATCTTGCTGCCCAACAACGGCAACGTGGTGATGGCAGCGCGCCAAGCTGCGGAAATCTGCCGGAAACAAGTGCTGGTGGTGCCGTCCAAGACCATTCCGCAAGGGATCGCGGCGATGTTGGCCTTCAACGATCAACGGAGCCTGGAAGCCAACGCGCAGGCGATGGAGGCCGCCACGCAGCATGTGCTGACCGGCGAGATCACCACCGCCACACGCGCTATTGAGTACAACGCCGTGAAAGTTGCGGAAGGCCACGTCATCGGCTTACTCAACGATGAGCTGACGGTAGCCAACGACACGATTGAGGAAACGCTGTTTACACTGCTCGACCAGATGCAGGCAGAGAGTCTGGAGATCGCGACGCTATACTACGGCAACGGCATGACGGCAGCCGAGGCCGAGGTGTTGGGGGCCGCGATTCACAACAAGTATCCTAACCTGGAAGTCGAGATTGTCGAAGGCGGACAGCCTCATTACTACTACATCATCAGCGCCGAATGAAACTTCATTTCCGGATTGACCAGACCTGAGACCATGTCACGCGTACACATTATCACCGACAGCACCGCCCATTTCCCTGATCCCACCCTGCCCGATCGTTTGGGCGTTACCGTGGTGCCGCAGAGCATCCAATTCGGGCGGCAGATCTACCGCGAAGGCGTAGACATCACCGCCGAGGAATTCTTTCGCCGCTTGCCGCATTATGGCACTCTGCCAGGTCTACACTCGCCTGCGGCCGACACCTTCCGTGAGCTTTACGCAGAGAAATTCCGGCAAAACAAGCAGATTCTCTCCATTCATATTTCCAGCAAAATGAGCGATACCGTCGCGCACGCGCGGCAGGCTGCCGACGAGTTTCTGGGCGGTAACAAGATCGTGGTCATCGATTCGCTCACCACCTCGATCGGGTTGGGCTGGCTCGTCGAGGCGGCTGCGGAGGCCGCCGCGAATGGCGCCGCGCTGGACGAGATCGTGCGCATCGCGCGCGGCATGATTACGCACATGTATGCGGTGTTCTTCGTCGACCAGCTGGACTACCTGGAACGCAATGGCCGCTTGAGCAAATCGCAGGCCGTGCTGGGCACCATGCTGGGCATCAAGCCGTTCCTCACCATCGAAGACGGCGAGATCATCCCGATGGAAAAAGTGCGCACGCGCGACAAGGCGATCGACAAGCTGCTGGAGTTCGTGTCGGAATTCTCGGCCATCGACCGCGTCGCCATCATGCAAAGCGGCCAGCAGCCCACTGAGGATACGCGCCTGCTGCTGGAACGACTCGAACAAACCTTTCCCGGCCAATACTTCCCGGTGTTGAACTACGGACCGGGCCTGGCCTGTCAGATCGGGCCGAATAGCCTGGGCATCTTCATTTTCGAAGCGGCAGGTAAAGAGGGATAAGTCGTGCGTACTGCGTGATGCCCCACACGTGTCATGCGTGATGGCGCAATACTTCATGACGCACTCGCATCATGGTCAGCATCATCACCGACAGCACCTCGGACATTCCGCCGGACATCGCCCGTGAGCTCCGCATCACGGTGATCCCTGTGCACGTCATCTTCGGCGAAGAATCGTTCGATGACGGCGTGACGATCACGCGCGAAGAATTCTATCGCCGTCTGAAGACTGCCAAAGCCCTGCCAACGACCTCAACCCCCAGCGCAGGCGAGTTTGCCGAAACGTATCAGCGCGTCGGCGGTGAAATCGTCTCCGTTCATGTGTCCGCTAACTGGAGCAGCTTGCTGAACGTGGCGCAAGTCGGCGCCGGCCTGACGGCGGAAGCGCGCATCGCTTTTTTCGATTCTGGGAAACTGGCCATGGGCCTGGGCTGGCAAGTCATCCTGGCCGCGCGTGCTGCGCAACAAGGCAAGTCTGTTGCGGAAATCCTGCAAGTCTTACTGGACGCCAAGCGCCGCGTGCATTTGCTCGCCGCCTTGGATACCTTGAATTACTTGCGGCGCAGCGGCCGGGTGAATGCGCTCGTGGCGCGCTTCGGCGAGCTGCTCAGCATCAAGCCCATCTTTGATGTGGGCGACGGCGAAGTCGCGATGATCGATCGCGCGCGCACGCGCCATGCCGCCATTGACCGCCTCAAGGCTATGACTTACGCACTCGGACCGCTGGAATCGCTGGCCGTGCTGCACACCGCCAGCCTCGAATCCGCGCGCGCGCTGGCCGACGAGTTTGCGCAGACCATCCCCACTTTGCGCGAGCCCATCATCGTCTGTGAAGCCACCACTGCCGTCGGTACGCATGTGGGGCCCAACGGACTGGGCATCGCCGCTATCACGGCTGAATAGCGTATAATGGGATGCACATAGCTCACCCATTCCGGCCGGCGTGCACGTTGATCGGCGATATGACGCCGCCTTGCCCTTCTCCGTCTCGACTCATTACGTATTGCTACCACAATCATGTCCCCGCCTCGCGGCCGCTACCTCGCGGAGATCGCCGAGACCGTGCGCGGCTACCACGCGACGACGGCCCAGCAGTCCGGCGTCGCCCGCCGCGTGCAGCACCTGCGCACGGCCGCCACGATGCTCGCCGCCGAGGGCTCGGACGCCACTCCCGTCGAGGCGCTCCTGGCCGCGCAGGAGGCCGAGCTGCACCCCGAGGTCGCGGCCCTGCTCAAGGCGTGGCCGACGTCCGCGAGCAGTACGCGGCGGACGAGCTCGTCGTGACGATCCGCGACAAGGAGCTGCACACGGCCCTGTGGCGCGAGACCCTGTCGGGCTCCCGCTTCCCCCGCGTCGCCCTGCCTCGCACGGAGGACGCCGGCGACCTCGTGCGCTACCTGCGCGAGGAGAACGTGCCCGGCAGCTACCCGTTCACCGCGGGCGTCTTCCCGTTCAAGCGCGAGGGCGAGGCGCCGGCGCGCATGTTCGCGGGCGAGGGCGACCCGTTCCGCACCAACCGGCGCTTCCACCTGCTCGCGTCCGGCCAGCCGGCCACGCGGCTGTCCACCGCGTTCGACTCCGTCACCCTCTACGGGCGCGACCCCAACGAGGAGCCGGACGTCTACGGCAAGGTCGGCACGTCGGGCGTCTCGATCGCGACGCTCGACGACATGAAGGTCCTGTACTCCGGCTTCGACCTGTGCGACCCGATGACCTCGGTGTCGATGACGATCAACGGTCCCGCGCCCACCATCCTCGCGATGTTCATGAACACCGCGATCGACCAGCGCATCGACGCGTTCCGCGAGCAGGAGGGCCGCGAGCCCACGCCCGAGGAGGCCGCCGACATCCGCTCGTGGGTCCTCACCAACGTGCGCGGCACGGTGCAGGCCGACATCCTCAAGGAGGACCAGGGGCAGAACACCTGCATCTTCTCCACGGAGTTCGCGCTGCGCTGCATGGCGGACGTGCAGGAGTGGTTCATCGACCACCGGGTCCGCAACTTCTACTCGGTGTCCATCTCGGGCTACCACATCGCCGAGGCCGGGGCGAACCCCATCTCGCAGCTGGCGTTCACCCTCGCCAACGGGTTCACCTACGTCGAGGCGTACCTCGCGCGAGGCATGAAGGTCGAGGACTTCGCGCCGAACTTCTCCTTCTTCTTCAGCAACGGCATCGACGCCGAGTACACCGTGCTCGGCCGCGTCGCCCGACGCATCTGGGCCATCGCCATGCGCGAGCGCTACGGCGCCGACGAGCGGGCCCAGAAGCTCAAGTACCACATCCAGACCTCGGGCCGGTCCCTCCATGCGCAGGAGATGGACTTCAACGACATCCGGACGACCCTGCAGGCGCTGTGCGCGATCAACGACAACTGCAACTCGCTGCACACGAACGCCTACGACGAGGCCGTCACCACGCCGAGCGCCCAGTCGGTGCGCCGTGCGCTGGCCATCCAGATGATCATCGACCAGGAGTGGGGCCTGTCGAAGAACGAGAACCCGCTGCAGGGCTCCTACATCGTCGACGAGCTGACCGACCTCGTCGAGGAGGCCGTCCTCGCCGAGTTCGAGCGCATCTCCGACCGCGGCGGGGTGCTCGGCGCGATGGAGACCGGCTACCAGCGCGGGCGCATCCAGGACGAGTCGATGCTCTACGAGCACAAGAAGCACGACGGCTCGCTGCCGATCATCGGCGTCAACACCTTCCTCGACCCCGACGGTCCGGCGGATGTCACCTCCCTCGAGCTGGCCCGGGCCAGCGAGGAGGAGAAGCGGTCCCAGGTGGAGCGGCTGGCCGCCTTCCACGAGGAGCACCGCGACGAGGCCGAGCCGGCCCTGGCGAGACTGAAGGACGTCGCATCATCGGGAGGCAACACTTTTGCCTCCCTAATGGAGGCCGTCCGAGTATGCTCGCTGGGTCAGATCACTTCGGCCTTCTTCGAAGTCGGCGGTCAGTACCGGCGCAACGTCTGACCTGGCACTGCATCGCCGCAATGGGAGGGCTTCGTGACGATCGGCCGGACGCTGGACAGCGACCCCATCGAGGAGGCGCGACGCCAGTGGGTCAGCCACGGCTGGGCCGAGGCGGCCGACGGCATGGCTGCGGTCACGTCGATCGTGCGCGCCCAGCAGATCGTCCTCCAGCGCATCGACACGGTGCTCCGTCCGCTGGACCTCACCTTCGCGCGGTACGAGATCCTCACTCTCCTGTCGTTCACCAAGCACGGCTCGCTGCCCATGACCCGCATGGGCGCGCTGCTCCAGGTGCACCCCACCAGCGTCACCAGCGCCGTGGACCGGCTCGAGGGCCAGGGCTTCGTCGAGCGGCTGCCGCACCCGACCGACCGGCGCGCGGTGCTGGCGTCCATCACCGAGGCGGGGCGGGCACGTGCCCTGGCGGCCACGACCGCCCTCAACGGCCAGGTCTTCGAGCAGCTCGGGATCACCGAGCACCAGATCAACCAGCTCCGCACGGTGCTGCGCGCGCTGCGCGCCAACGCCGGCGACTTCTAGGCTCCGCGTCCCCACTCCGGGCGCGTCCATCCAACGGCGCTCCGGTCGGGTGCGCATGTCACATCACACGAGAGAACACACGTCTCATCACAAGAGAGAACACACTATGAATCGTCTGGGTGTCGTCGGTTGCGGCGTCATGGGTGCAGGTATCGCCGAGATCGGCGCCAAGGGCGGCTGCGACGTCATCGTCGTCGACGCGTTCCCCGAGGCGCTCGAGAACGCGCAGAAGCGGATGGCCACGTCGCTCGCCAAGGCGGAGGAGAAGGGCAAGCTGTCGGAGAGCGCCGACGCGATCCTCGCGCGGATCCGCTGGACCACGGACATCACCGCGCTCGCCGACCGGGAGTTCGTCACCGAGGCGATCCGCGAGACCCTCGAGGACAAGGTCGCGCTCATCCACCAGCTCGACGCCGTCCTGGCCGCCGACGCGATCATCGCGACCAACACCTCCTCCATCCCCGTCGCCCAGATCGCCGCGGCCAGCGAGCACCCCGAGCGGGTGCTCGGCACGCACTACTTCAACCCGGTTCCCGTGATGCCGCTGGTCGAGGTCGTGTCGGCGATCCAGACCGACCCCGCCGTCGCCGACGCCACGCACGCGTTCTGCGCCGACGTCCTGGGCAAGAAGGTCATCCGAGCCAAGGACCGGTCGGGCTTCGTCGTGAACGCCCTCCTGGTCCCCTACCTGCTCGACGCGATCCGCTCGCTGGAGAACGGTGTCGCCTCGAAGGAGGACATCGACGAGGGCATGGTGGGCGGCTGCGGCATGCCGATGGGCCCGCTGCGACTGTGCGACATGATCGGCCTCGACACCATGCTGCTCGTCGCCCAGAGCCTGTACGCCGAGCACCTCGAGCTGCGCTTCGCTCCCCCGGCCCTGCTCAAGCGGCACGTCGAGGCGGGGATGTACGGGCGCAAGAGCGGCCGCGGGTTCTACGACTACACGACGTAGCCCGCACACGCCCGTTTCTCCCGGAATCCGGGAGAAACGGGCGATGCGGGCCGTCTGCGGGCCGTTCTTCGCCGATCTGTCCCGGTCGCGAAGTGGCCACTCGCGCGCACATCGGCCACTCGCGGGGTGGGGGCGGTCAGCGGGAGAGGTAGCCGCCGTCGACGGCCAGGGCGTGCCCGATCGTGAAGCTGGCCGCACCCGAGCACAGCCACAGGGCGGCCGCGGCGATCTCGTCGACGGTGCCGAAGCGCCCGATGAGCGAGAGCCGATCCGCGACCTCCTGCGGATCGCGGCCGCGCTTGGCGATCGCGCCGCGCAGCATCGGGGTGTCGATGGAGCCCGGGCAGATCGCGTTGATGCGGATGCCCCGCGGGGCGTAGTCGACGGCCGCCGACTTCGTCAGCCCCAGCACCCCGAACTTGCTCGCCGTGTAGGCGGACTGGTGGGGCTGCGGCCGGTAGGAGTTGGTGGACGCGATGTTGACGATGGCCGCGCCGTCGCGGCCCGTGGCCAGCATCGCGTTGATCTCGTGCTTCATGCAGAGGAAGACGCTCTTGAGGTTCACGTCGAGCATGCGGTCCCAGTCCTCGTCGGCCAGGTCCGCGAGGTAGTCGACCTCGAACTCGATCGCGGCCGCGTTCACCGCGAAGTCGAGACCGCCGTAGGCGTCGACCGCGGCGGCGACCATGGCCTGCACGTCGGCGCTCTTCGACACGTCCGCGTGCACGTACCGCGCCTCGCCGCCGGCCGCACGGACGAGGGCGACGGTCTCCTCGCCGCCGGCATCCGCGACATCGCTGACGATGACGCGGCTGCCGGCGGCGGAGAAGGCCAGGGCGATCGCGCGGCCCATCCCTCCCGAACCCCCGGTGACGATCGCCGTACGACCGTCGAACCACTGATCAAGGTTCCCGAGATGGGACACGCACGAGCCTTTCCTGCTGGTGGGGCTGCCGACTAGTACGGCGAGGCGCCACCGTCGACGTTGAACGAGCCGCCGGTCATGCCGCCGCCCTCGTGCGAGGCGAGCAGCGTGCACAGGGCCGCGACCTCCTCGACCGTGTTCGGGCGCTTGATCGCGGTCGGGTTGTACATGATCGCCGCGAGGGCGTCCAGGTCCGGCAGGCCCATGGCCTCGACGGTCGCCGGGCCGGTCTCGTAGAACATGTCGGTCGCGACGAAGCCCGGGCAGACCGCGTTGACGGTGACGCCCTGGATGCCGACCTCGTGCGCCGCCGCCTTCGAGAAGCCGATGATGGCGTGCTTGTTGGTGATGTAGCCGGCGACGCCGGGGGTGGTGATCTTGCCGTACATCGACGACATGTTGATGATGCGGCCGTACTGCTGCGGCAGCATGTACTTCAGCGCCCGGCGGGTGCCCCAGAAGCAGTGGTTGATGTTGAAGTCGAGCTCGTACTGCCACTCCTCGTCGCTGAAGTCCGCGACCATCGAGGTGTTGGCCACGCCGCCCGCGTTGAACACCGCGATGTCGATGCGGCCGTAGTGCTCGACCGTCGCGTCGATGAGGTTCTCGACATCGGCCTGCTTGGTGGCGTCGCACGCGATGAAGTGGACGTTCGTGCCGCCCATCTCGGACACCGCGACCGCGCCCTTGTCGGCGTTGCGACCGCTCACGACCACCTTGGCGCCCTCCGCGAGGTAGGCCTCCGCGATGCCGCGGCCGATGCTGCGGGTGCCGGCCGTGACCACGGCGACCCTGCCGTCAAGCTTTCCCATCAGATGTGCTCCTTCATGTGAGGTCGTCCGGGCTTTCGGGACCGGAGATCAAGTAAGACGACGTTAGTGCGACGTCACGAAATTGTCTGGATATTCACGCATTCCCGCATCCCGGCAGGGCCGCGGGAGGGTCACGATCCGGTGAAGGTTGCCGGCCGCTTCTCCTGGAAGGCCGCCATGCCCTCGGCGAAGTCCGCGCTCGCCAGCAGCGGGGCCTGCCCCTCCCGCTCCCCGTGGAGGATCGCCTCGAGCAGGGACAGCGTGCCGGCGTTCAGGACCCGCTTGGTGGCCGCGTACGCCAGCGGCGGCCCGGCGGCCAGCTGGGCCGACGAGGCTCCTCCACCCGCGCGTCGAAATCCGCGTCCGCGACGACCTCGGCGATCAGGCCCCAGTCGGCCGCCGTGGTGGCGCTGACCTTCTCGGCCAGCAGGGCCATCCGGGCGGCCCGGGCCCTGCCGATGGCGGCCGGGACGAGCATCGAGGCGCCTCCGTCGGGCATGAGGCCGATCCTCGTGAAGGCCAGCATGAACCCGGCCGACTCCTTGGCGATCGCCAGGTCGGCCGCGACGGCGATCGAGCAGCCCACTCCGGCGGCGATGCCGTTCACGGCGGCGACGACGACCACGGAGGACTTGACGATCGCGAGCACCAGCCGGTTGGCCGCGTCCAGGGTGTCGAGGCCCGGCGGGGAGCCGTCGGGGCCGACGTCCGCACCCGAGCTGAAGGCCCGGCCCGAGCCCGTCACGACGATCACGCGCACGCCCGAATCGTCCGCCTTCTCGACGGCGTCAGCGGCCGCGTGGAGGATCTCGGCGGTGACCGAGTTCAGCCGGTCGGGGCGGTCGAAGGTGATGCGCAGGGCATCTCCCTGACGGTCGATGATGAGACCCGCAACGGACATGGTCACCCCTCCTCGAAATCGTCCACGAGGCCGCAACTGTAGCGCTAGATTCTTTACATGGAGTTCAGTATCGAGAAGGACGTGGTGGTCCTCGGGACGGGTGCGGCGGGCCTGACGGCCGCCCTCGCGGCAGCCCTCGCCGGGGCCGACGTCGGGCTCTACGAGAAGTCCGACCTCCTCGGCGGCTCGAGTGCGATCTCGGGCGGCGTCCCGTGGGTGCCCCTGAACCACCACCAGGAGGAGGCCGGCGTGGCGGACAGCCGCGACGAGGCCCTGGCCTATCTGGGCTCGCTGTCGCTGGGCCGGATGGACCCGGCGCTGGCCGAGGCATTCGTCGACAACGGGCGGGCCACGATCGAGTGGCTCGAGACCGTGACGGACCTGCGTTTCACCCTGCTGCCCAGCTACCCCGACTACCACCCGGAGAACCCCGGCGGGAAGCCCGGCGGCGGCCGCTCCCTGGACCCCGGGCTGTTCAGCTACGCGAGCCTGGGGCCATGGCAGGACCGGGTGGCCCGCAGCAGGCGGAGCGCGCACCTCAAGATCACCGACACCACACTCGGCGGCGGTACCGGGTTCCTCGACGAGGAGGAGATGCAGCGCCGCATCGACAACGACCTGCGGGGCTGCGGGAACGCCCTCGTCGGCCCGCTCATCAAGGCCCTGCTCGACCTCGGGGTCGAGCCCGTCGTCGATGCCGCCGCGACCGATCTCGTCGTGGAGGACGGTCGGGTCACCGGGGTTCGGCTGGTCATCGACGGGACGGAGCAGACGGTGCGGGCGCGACGAGGCGTCGTCCTGGCCACCGGCGGCTTCGAATGGAACGAGGAGCTCGTCACCGAGTTCCTGCGCGGGCCCATGACGGCGCCGACGTCCGTCCCGACGAACACCGGCGACGGCCTGCTCATGGCCATGCGGGCCGGTGCCCGGCTGGGCAACATGGGCCAGGCGTGGTGGGTGCCCGCCGTGAAGATCCCGGGAGACGAGGCCTTCGGCGAGCAGCGGTCGAACCTGGTCAACCGCGAGCGCACCCTGCCCGGCTCGATCCTCGTGAACCGTCGTGGTCGGCGCTTCACCAACGAGGCGACGAACTACAACGCCCTCGGCGGCGCCTTCCACCAGATGGACTCCCTGTCCTTCGGCTATGCGAACCTGCCCGCCTGGCTGATCTTCGACGGGCGCAACGCCGGGCGGTACGGCTCCTTCGGCACGCCCGCCGGGGAGCCCGTCGCGGACTGGATCCCGCGTGCCGGGCACGGCGCGCGAGCTAGCCGAACTCGTGGGCATCGACCCGGAGGGGCTCGAGGCCACCCTCGAGCCGCTGGAACGGGTTCGTCGACAACGAGCAGGACGAGGACTTCGGCCGCGGCGACAGCGCCTACGACCGCTGGAGCGGCGACGGCGACCACCGCTTCACCAAGGCCTCCACGCTGGGCCGGATCGACGAGGCGCCGTTCTATGCGGTGCCGATCGAGTCGGGCACCCTCGGCACGAGCGGCGGTCCGCGAACCGACGCCCGCGGCCGCGTCCTCGACACCCGCTCGCAGCCGATCCCGGGCCTCTACGCGGCCGGCAACGTCGCCGCCGCGCCGACGGCGATGGCCTACGGCGGAGCCGGGGGGACGCTGGGCCCGATCCTGGTCTTCGGGAAGCTGGCCGGCGAGGCCGCTGCTCAGGCCGACCCCGCCTGACCTACTTGCACCGCTTGACCCGCTTGCCGAGTGGTCAGGTGCCCAGGGGTCGGTCGCCCCGCGGCCGGTCCGCCTCGCCGGTCCGGAAGTTCGACATGTCCCCCGTCATCGGCGCATGCTCGATCGTCGTCGTCGCCTCGTGCACGCAGGTGCGGTGACTGATGCGCCACTCGCCGTCGCGCCGCTCATAGCGGTCGAGGTAGCGGCCCAGCCACACCGACCACGGTCCGTCGTCGCGCGGCACCAGGTAGGTGATGTTGTAGATCTCACCGCGGGCGTGGTCCGCGTCGTCGAACTCGATCGCGTGCTGCATGTTGCAGTGCATCGTCGTCAGCCAGCGGTCGTGCGTGCCGACGACCCGCTCGGCGAACTCCCAGCCGTTGCCGACGAAGCGGCCGTGATCGTCAGTGGCATCAGGCCAGTAGGCCGACTTCATCAGCTCCGTGTCGAGCCGGTCGACGCCGCGGGCGTAGCGGAAGGCCGCTTCACGGATGGCCTCGCGCGAGGACGGGTCTCCGGCGATGTCAGCAGGCATGGGCTGCCGCCGACTGTCCGGCCACGCGACCCATGGTCACGCAGTTGCCGTAGGAGTTGCCGCTGCCGACGTAGCGCGGGCCGATGATCCCGCCGGTCACCTCGCCGGCCGCGTACAGCCCGGGGATCGCCCGACCCGCCTCGTCGAGCACCTCGGCATCCCGGTTGATGCGCAGGCCGCACGCGGTGAAGCAGCACGTGGCCGGGCGCACCTCGACGGCGTAGAACGGACCGCTCGCGATCGGCTCGAGGAACTTCGGGTCCTTCAGGTAGTCCTGGTCCTCGTGCAGGTCGACCAGCGCGTTGACCCGGTCGACCGTGGCGATGAGGTTGTCCCGTGGCACGTCGATGGCGGCCGCCAGCTCGTCCAGTGAATCGCGTCTCTGCACCTTGCCCTCCGTGAGCATCATCTCGATGATGTCGAGGTTCCAGTGCGGGCTCTGCTTCTTCGTCGAGCCGGGGATCGACTGCTTGTAGCGGGCCACGCCCAGCTCGGTGGCGTCGACGAGGGCCTTGTGGTCGAAGATCGCGAAGGCCGAGTCCCCCTGCTCCTGCAGGAGGCCGTCCATGATCCCGTAGGGGGCGGTCTCGTTGCAGAAGCGCCTGCCTTGGCGGTTGACGAGGATGAGCCACCCCGGGATGTAGGCCTCGTACATCCTGTCGAAGTCGGTGTGCAGGAGCCGCAGTCCTCGGTTGAAGCCCGTCACCTGGGCCTTGACGTCACGGGTGAAGTCGAGGGCGTCCCCTCGCGAGCCGTCGGCACCGATGTAGTACGACCAGCCGGTGTCATACACCGACGGGAACAGCTCCCGACGCTTCGCCTCGTCGGCACCGAACCCGCCCGTCGCGATGATGACGGAGCCCGCCGTGACCTCGTCGTCTCCCACGGCGATACCCACGACCGCTCCCTCCGACACGAGGAGCCGGTCGACCCGCTGTCCGAGGGCGAACTCGATCCCGGACTCGCGACAGTGCCGGTACAGCACGTCGACGACGGCCTGGCCACGCCCGATCGGGCAGTGGACGCGGGGCAGCGTCTCGTCGCCGCCGAACACGAGCTGGTCGTAGAACTCGACACCGAGGTCGCCGAGCCACTCGACTGCCTGGCCCGCACGTTGCGTCAGCCTCTCGACGACCGCCGACTCGACCTTCCACTGGTTCAGGGTCATGTAGTCGTGGAACAGGGCCTCCGGTGAGTCCTCGATGCCCTGCGCCTTCTGGTACCGCGTCGCCGCGCCCATCATGAGGCCGCCCGACAGTCGCGAGGAGCCGCCGACGATGCCCTCGCCCTCTGCGACGAGGACGCGTGCCGCACCGGCCTGCCGAGCAGCAAGGGCCGCGGACAGCCCGGCCGCGCCGGACCCGATGACGAGCACGTCGACGTCGAACTCGGTCATGGTGGGATCTCCTCGATGCTGGGCTAGACGGTCGGCAGGGCTGGGGGCGCGAAGATGCCGGCGTTGGCCGTGATGCCGCCGTCGCACATCAGCACGGCGCCGGTGATGAAGCTGGCGGCCGGCGAGGCGAGGAAGCAGATGGCCTCGGCCTGCTCGTCCGGGGTGCCCATGCGCTGGAGCGGGATGTTGCGGGTGAGCTCGGCGAGGTGCTCCGGGGTGAGCTTTCCGCCCTGGATGATGGACGTCATCGTCGGCCCGGGCGCCATCACGTTGACCCGCACGCCGCGGGCTCCCCAGTCGAGGGCCGCCGCCCTGGCCAGGTTGATCGCCGCGGCCTTGGAGGCGTTGTAGGCGAACCGCTCCGGGTCGGCCCGCACCCCCGACGTCGACGCGACGACCACGATGGCGCCGCCCCCGCGCTCCGCCATCCGCGGGGCGGCGTGGCGGATGCCGAGCATGACGCCGCGGGCGTTCACCGCCATGATCCGGTCGTACGCGTCGACGGCGTCCTCGCCCTCCCACTGCGTGCGCCGGGCGATCCCCGCGTTGAGAACCAGCACGTCGAGCCGCCCGAAGGCCTCGAGCGCCGTGCGGACCATCGCCTCGTTGTCCGCCTCGATGCTGACGTCGGCGACCACGCCGACGAGCCCTTCCACGCCATCAGTCCAGGCGAGAGCATCGGCGCTCACGTCGGCCACTACGACGGAGTGCCCGCGCGCGTGCAGCATGCGCGCCGCGGCCTGACCGATTCCGGCACCGGCACCCGTCACGATCGCCACCGATGCTGCGCCCTGCGCTGAGGTCATGGCCGTCTCCTTGCGCGCGACTCTTACTTGAGAGCGGCAACAGTAACACCGGGCGGCAGTCGCGTCCGCCACACGGACGAAACACGAGCGCATGATCCAGTTAACGCCGGCCTCGTACCGTCATCACGGGATTCGAGGAACGGAGCCGCCCATGGACTGGCGTCACGAGGCTGCCTGCCTCGAGCACGATCCCGAGGTCTTCTTCCCCTCCGGCGCCACCGGTCCGGCATGGCAGGAGCTGGAGCAGGCGAAGGCGATCTGCCGACCCTGCCCCGTCCGGCTGCACTGCCTGCAGTGGGCCCTCGACACCGGCCAGGAGGCCGGGGTGTGGGGCGGGCTCAGCGAGAACGAGCGACGCCGGTGCAGTCGGCGACGCATGATCGTCCCGGCCGGGAGAGATCGGTGATCCGGAGGCTCCAGTGCGGCATCTTCGCCGATTGGTCCCGGATTCCGGGAGAAACGGGCTAGCGCACCTCGTACACGTCAGTGCACGACACTCGCGTTAGCGCACCTCGTACATGGAGTACACGATGTCGTCGCCGTCGCTGCGGCCCTGGCCGATCGCCTGCACCGCGTTGAGCCACGCGTACCGCTGGTCATCGGTCTCGAACGTCGGGGCGACCGTGTACGTCCCGAGCTGACGGTCGCACCGACCCTGGTACGTGACGTAGACCATGGCACCGTCATCCGTGCGCACCAGCTGCCGCACGTCGAGCAGCATGACCGTCCCATCGCCGGACGGGATGGCCCAGTCGCCGCCCGGGGCGACGATGTCGCCGCTGAGGCGCTCCCCCTCCCAGCGACCGTGGGCGATACCCCCGATGACGCGCTTGTGGAAGGCGGTCTGCCCGAGCCGGTAGACGTCGCCACGGGTGACCCGCACGGTGGCGAGCGGCACCAGGGCGAAGGGCGGTTGGTCGGTCATCGGACTCCCATCGATGAGGTCTTCGCACGGACGCGAACAGGTTCGGTGACGCCATCCCATTCCTCATGGGCTGCCCGGATCTCCGCGAACAGCTCCTCGACGTCGGCGTTGAGCCCGTGCAGCTCGACGAAGAAGCCCAGGGTGCTGCGGCAGTCGAGGTACGCCACGGGAACGTACGAGTGCAGCGTGGACGCCACGTCGTAGCCGGCGTCCACGAACCGGCCGACCTCCGCGGGCATGTCCGCTGCCGGCACGAGGCACGCCACATGGTGGAACCCGCCCTCGCCCGGGGCGAACATGTCCCGGTACACGGACGGGCTGTCGTCCATGCACTGGATGAGCTGGATCTGGGCGGGACCCGCCTGCCCGAACGCGTACGAGAAGACGGCGTCGTCCGGAGAGCCCCGGTAGGTGTGGTCGCGCCCACGATGGTTCCGGCTGACGAAGAACGGACCGGCCCCCATCACCTCGACCCAGTGCCGGATGCCCTCGTCGAGATCGTCGACGACATACGCGTACTGGACGATCGGGTACCGGATCAGCGGCTCACGCATGGGCCGACGCTACGGGAGGGGCTCGGTGGGCACGATGCGGGCCTCGGGCGAGCCGTCACGGCTGCGAACCGGGTCGGTGACCCCGTCCCAGGTGTCATGCGCCTCCCGCACCATCGCGAAGAACCCTTCCGTGCGCTCCGTGCGGCCGTAGAGCTCGACGAAGTGGCCCAGGTCGCGTCGGCAGTCGAAGTAGACGGCCGGCACGGTCGTGGTGAGCGACGACGCGAGCTCGTATCCGGCGTCGGCGAACCGAGCCACCTGGGCCTCCCAGTCGTCCATGGGGACCAGGGCGCAGACGTGGTGGAAGCCGCCCTCCCCCGGCGCGTACATGTCGCGGTAGATCGACGGGCCGGGATCGTCCTGGGCGATGAGCTGGACCTGCGCCGGGCCGCACTGCCCGAAGGCGTAGTCCACGCGCGTCGAGCTCGCGGCCCCCCGATAGGTCAGGTCGTTGCCCAGGAAGTCGCGCATGACGAAGAACGGTCCCGCACCCAGCGTCTCGACCCAGTGGCGGATGCCCTCGTCGAGATCGTCGACCACGTACGCGTACTGCAGGACGGGGTGGGCCAGCAGCGGCGCCCGCACCTCGCCTCGGCTAGGCAAGCGAGTCGATGGTGACCGTTCCGGCGGAGCCGTCGACCGTGACCATGGCACCCTCGGGGATCTTCTGGGTGGCGCCCTCGAGCCCGGCGACGCAGGGGATGCCGAGCTCGCGGCTGACGATCATCGCGTGGCTGTTGGGCGCACCCACCCCGACGACGACCGCGCTCGCCACCACGAACAGCGGCGTCCACGAGGGATCCGTCTGGGGAGCGATGAGCACGTCGCCGGGCTCGAACGCGGCGATCTCCGCGGTGTCGGTGATGACGCGGGCCCGGCCGCTCGCCCTTCCTGCAGCAGCGCCGATGGCCGTCAGCGTGTCGCCCACGGAGGCAGGGGCGAAGGTGTCGCTCGACGTCCGCCTCAGCTCGGCGATCGGGACCCGGGGCTCACGGGCGTCGAGGAACAGCGGGACCTCGAGGCCGGCGTACTCCTTCCAGTCCAGCTCCCGCTGCGCGATGACCCCGGCGACCAGGTCGGGCTGGAGGACGAGTCGGTCGAGCTCGCCGTCGAGCGCCATGAAGATCTGCCGCGGGTGGGCGAGGTGGCCCTCGTTGGCCAGTCGCCGACCCATCTCCAGCAGCGCCACGCGCGCCTCGTTGATCACCTTGATGCAGTTGCTCTTGCCGAGCTCGCGCCAGCCGGCGAAGCGGCGTGCGGAGTCCAGCCCCATGCGCAGGGTGCCGAGCGCCTCGTCGTTGCCGGCGAGACTGTCCATCACGCCCGCGACCGCCCGCTCGGCGGCGAGGGTCGCCTCGGCACGCCGGGCGGCCGGCGACTGCACGTCGTCGAGATGGCGCATGCGATCGATCAGCGCGAGGGGCAGCTCCGGACGTGTCTCCCACGAGTCCGCGCCGAGATCCCACTCGGAGGGGCCGCGGTAGCCGAACTCGCGCAGGAATGCGGCGAACTTCTGGTGGAAGTCGGGATGGTGGTCCTTGAGCCACGGCACCATGCCCTCGACGCCGGCGTCGAACAGCTCGCTGAGGGCCGAGTCCGTTCCGCACGATGCGGGACAGGTCCCACAGCGCGTACGACGGGGCTGCCGACACGACGTCGCCCGCGGGGCCGACCAGGTCGAACGGCGAGATGCCGGCATCCGGGGGCAGGACGGAGCCGATGACGGCGGGACCGATCGCTGCCTGGGCGCCGCCGATGAGCTCGCCGCGCCACGTCATCCGCTCGTACGGCGCGAGGCTGCGGGCGTAGGCCACGAGCGCCGCGTTCGACATCTCGGCGAAGTCCGGGCGCTGCGACCGAAGGCGGTCGGCGATCCGGGTGTCCTCCTCGAGCTCGGGGAAGGAGGAGGTGGTCAGGGTCCACCCGGTGCGCGCCGCGAGGCGGGCCGACGTTTCGGGGTCGCCGTCGGTCGGATGCGTCTCGTGCGGGGGTGCGTCGGGATGGCTGCCGAAGAAGGAGGCGTCGACCGCCTCCCACCCCAGGCCGCTGCGGACACCGGTCAGCCGGGCGGTGGTGACGTTGACGTACATGTGGCCGTACCGGAAGCAGGCGGCCGGGAAGGCGTCCGGGTCGAGGTTCGCCTCGGCCACCGAGATGGCCCCCATCTCGGCGTACGCGTTCGAGAAGCCGGGCAGGATGTGCGGCTGCCAGATCAGGTCGGCACCCAGCGGAGTGATCGGCTCCGGCAGGACGTCGTTGGCGTTGAACCGCGTGTAGATCGGGAACCGCTCGCTGAGCTTGGCGCTGTCGATGCACCAGTCGTCGCTGAGCTGTCCGCGAGGCGTTGTGTCAGTCATGGCGCAGACGCTATGACAGATACGAGCCGGGCGCAGGGAGTGCGCCCGACTCGTGTCTGAAACCGAACGGGACTACCCGAGCCACTCCTCGAGCACGACGTGGAAGTGCCGGATCTTGGTCTCCTGGTACTCGGCGAAGGTGACCTCGTCGAGGGAGCCCGACTCCAGGCCCTTCTGGACGAACGGCAGGTTGGCGTCGTCCTGGTCGAACACCCGTGCGAGGAGGCCCAGCTCCGGCACCGTCGTCCACGAGGTGTCCATCTCGACCATCTTCAGCTCCGCGCCCTTGGGCGGGGTGTCGCCCTCGTACGGGCTCAGGATCATGCACTCCATGATCGACAGGCCCGGGTCGTTGCCGTACGGCCGGAAGCGGTAGCAGGTGCGGTTGTAGGAGCCCCAGGGGTGGATGTTCGGGAAGAGCGTGTAGGGCATCGAGTCGCACATCTCGGCATCGGACAGGCCCTGGGCGGCCTCCGCACCGATCTCGTGCTCCAGGTGCGCCCGGCGGTTGTTCGCCATCGTGAGCCGGGCGGTCTGGCCCTCCGGCACGACCACGCGGATCGGCTCGTCCAGCGGGCGATCGGTCAGGGCGTCCATCATCTCCTGCTCCGTCGGCTGCCAGTTGAGGTGCGGGCTGGGCACCCCGTTGGGCGTGAGCGTCCGGGAGAAGTTGCCCCACTGGTCGTACTTGGAGATCGTGTCGCCCAGGCCCGGGAGCAGCTGGGCGTGCGTTGCCACCACGTGCCAGGACTCCATGAAGGCCTCCTGCGCGAGCTTCCAGTTGCAGCGCAGCACCTTGCCGACGTGCACCTGCTTGTAGCGCTTCTCGAGCGGCCACGCGGTGAAGTGCTCCGGCAGCGTCCCGAGGAAGTCCGCGAGGGGACCGGCCTCCGGGTCGAGGTTGATGAAGACGAATCCGCCCCAGGTGTCGACCTGCACCGGGATGAGCGGCCATTCGCCGTCGACCTGCGGGAAGTCCCACTTGCAGGGCATGTGCTTGAGCGAGCCGTCCAGGTCCCAGGTGATCCCGTGGAACGGGCACATGAACGAGTCGGCGATGCCGTCGCGCTCCTTGAGGGTCCGCCCACGGTGGAGGCAGATGTTCCGGTGGGCCCGGATGGACCCGTCCCGCTGCCGCACGACGAGCACGGAGACGTCCGCGATGTCGTACTTCACGTACTGCCCGGCGTCGAGGATGTCCTCGACGCGACAGGCCACCTGCCAGACCTTCTTCCACACGCGCTCGACCTCGATGTCGTGGAACTCGCGCGAGGTGTAGCGCTCGACGGGGACGGTGAGGGCCTTGCCCGGCAGCGGGTTCGTCCACCGGTACACGTCCGGGACGGTGTGGGAGTCGCTGTCGAGGAGGTCGACGTAGGCGCGCACCTGCGCCGCGGCGTCGGCCGTCAGCCCCTCCGTCGATCCGATGATGCCTTCGCTGATCGCGGTCACCGGTAGACCTCCGGGGTGTCGGCCTGCTCGGTCTGCGCAGGGAAGTCCTTGGGGTTGCCAGCGCTGCCCTCCGGCAGCTGCGGCCCGGCGAGCCAGTTGCACAGGTGGATGTCGACGTTGAAGAGGTCGCCCTCGACACGGTCGCCACGGGAGGTGAAGACGCCGTGGCGCTCCCCCTGGGTGATGTCCAGCAGGCCGTCCGGTCGGACGTCGTAGATCGCCTTGCTGAGCGGGTGCATCCGGGTTCGCATGCGGCTCCTCCTCGAGTCACTGTCAGATGTGTAGTGACTCTAAAGAAACTAACCCCCGCGCCCGCAGGGCCTTTGGTCCCGAATCCGGCGCCGATGGGCACCGGCCGCGGGCCGGCTCGACGTCAGGACAGGCTGCCGCCGGCGAACCATCGGTGCATGCGATCGCGATTGTTGACCGTCACCGGCTCGAGGAGGAAGCCCGGACGGCGACCGCACGTAGGAGAATGAGCCGTACCCCTCCTCGGGCGAGACTTGACTGCACACGAGGGTCCAGCCGCGGGCGATGAGGTCGTTCGTGAGCGTCGGGACGTCACACCAGACCCCTGCGTGATGGAGGTTCTGGATATCGCCCCACCACCACGGGGTGCCCTCGACCCCCTGGATGAGCTCGATGTGCTGAGGGCCCTGGGTGGAGTAGCAGAACGTGAGGGGCACCGTGCGCTGCCCGTGCTCCGGCGTCCAGACCCGCTGGTCGTCTCGGGAGACCACCTGGGTCCACGTGAGGTCGAAGCTGCTGCCGAGCTCCGCCATCGCCGACTCGATGTCAGCCACCAGATGACCGACGTGGAACATGTCGGCGGGGTACTCGAACACGGCGCCTCCCAGGCTGAAACTTGTCATGGACTCCCGTAAGTACCCAGACGGTATCAGCCGAGGTGCCTGCGCACGTCGACGACAGTGGGGATGCCGGCCGCGCGTGCCGCCGCGATTCCCGTCGTCGAGTCCTCGTAGGCCACGCACCGCGAGGGATCAGCCCCCAACAGGGCCATCGCCTGCAGGTAGCCGTCCGGCGCCGGCTTGCCCTCGGCGACATCGGCAAGGGTCAGGACCACGTCGAACAGCTCCGTGATGCCCACTGCGGCGAGGGACTCGCGAACAGCCGCGTCCGGTCCGCTCGAGACCACGGCCAGCGGAAGGCGCCCGTGATGGCCCGGGCGACGGCTACCACATGCTCCAGCGGCTCCACCAGATGGACGGACGCCATGAACATCGCCATCCCCTCGTCGATGATCACCGATCCGCAGGCCGGGATCGGCGCTCGGGAACGCGGCCTCGACGAAGTCGTACACGTGCGTCCCGGCGTTCTGCTCGAACCAGGCATCCGACATCTCGAACCCGTGGCGCCCGAACACCTGGCGCCAGCAGATCCGGTACAGGCTCAACGTGTCGACGAGAGTGCCGTCGCAGTCGAAGAGGAGGGCCTCGGTGCCCGCCGGCGGGTCCATCGGACGCTCGGGAGGATCGGGGGTCACGCCCGTCACCCTGCCATAGGCTCACCGCCATGACGCCGTCGGCCGACCTGCCCGGACTCGACCTGCCGGCCGTGACCGAGTGGCTCGCGACCCAGGGCGTCGCGCTGGCAGGGCCCGTCACGGCGAGCCTGTTCACCGGTGGCCGGTCGAACGTCACCTACCGGCTCAGCGGGGCCGACGGCAGCAGCCTCGTGCTCCGACGCCCACCCCTGGGGCACGTGCTGCCGAGCGCGCACGACATGTCGCGCGAGTACCGCGTCCTGCGCGGCCTCAACGCAGTGGGCTACCCGACGCCGCGGACGATCGCCCTGTGCGAGGACCCCGCGATCAACGGCAGTCCCTTCCTCGTCATGGCCTACGTCGACGGCCGCATCGTCGCGACCGCCGACGACGCAGCGGCGCTGTCGCCCGACGAGCGGGACGGCATCTCCGCGGCACTCGTCGCCGCGCTGGCTCGACTGCACGGCGCCGACGTCGGTGCCGCGGGGCTCACGGAGCTGGGCAGGCCGGAGGGATACCTGCCGCGCCAGCTCGGCCGCTGGACGAAGCAGTGGGAGCTGACGAAGACGCGCGACCTGCCCGCCATGGACGTCCTTCGCGCGCGGATCGAGGACGCCCTCGCCCCGCTCCCGGCCGACCTGCCGTGGTCGCTCGTCCACGGCGACTACCGCCTCGACAACGTGATCCTCGCGCCGGACAGCGCCGAGGTCCGCGCCGTTCTCGACTGGGAGATGTCGACGCTCGGCGACCCGCTCGCCGACCTCGCCCTCACCCTCGTCTACTGGACGCAGTCCTCCGACCACCTCCGTCATCGCGTGCCGGTGGCCGAGCACCTCACCGATGCCGCCGGCTTCTGGACGAGGGACCGCATCATCGACGCGTACGCGGCTGCCACCGGCCGTGACATGGGCCATCTCGACGCCTGCACCGCACTCGCCTGCTTCAAGCTCGCGGTGATCACCGAGTCGATCCACGCCCGCACCCTGAGCGGCAAGCAGCTCGGCGCCGCCGCCAGCGATGCCCATGCGATGGGCGTCGCCACGGAGGCCCTTGCCGAGCTGGGGCTGCGGGTCGCCGAGGGCGGCACCGTGGCGGGCCTCTCGTCCTAGGCCCAAGCCACGTTTGTCCCGGAATCCGGGACCAATCGGCGATCAGCAGGACAAATCAGGTGCTCATCGCCCGTTTCTCCCGGATACCGGGAGAAACGGGAGAGTCAGACGGGAGGCGACTCCGACGGCACCGTCCGCGAGCCGGCCCTGATCACCAGCACGATGCCGGCGAACATGAGCACGACCGCAGGGATGATCCCCACGGGTGGCAGCTGCTGCAGCGCCACCGCGGCGATCAGCGTGGCGCCGGGCATCTCCAGCAGGATCGCCAGCGAGACGACGGTCGCGGAGGTCGTGGCGAGCACCTTGTTGATCAGCGTGTGACCGAGGAGCTGGGCGCCGAGGGTCAGCGCGAGGATGAGCCCCCATGCCTGCAGCGAGAAGCCGGTCAGGGCCTGGCCCCCGATCACGCATAGCACCAGGAGGAGCAGCGCTGCCGCCGCGTACAGCCCGGATGTCAGGGTGGCCGTCGAGACGGTGCGACGGGCGCTCTCGGACACCGTGACGTAGGCGGCGGCCAGGATGCCGCCGATGAGTGCGAGCACATCCCCGATGAGGTGGCGCGGATCGACCGACACGTCGATGCCCGTGAGGATCACGACGCCCAGCAGGGAGATGGCGATGCCCACCCAGGCCGACCGCGGGATGTGGGCGCCGCGCCACCGTGCGATGAGCGCTGCCCAGACGGGCTGGGTCGCAACGAGGGCGGTGGACGACGCCACCGTGGTGAACCTCAGTGACGGGATCCACGTCGCGAAGTGCAGTCCGAGGAGCAGCCCCGAGGACCCGATGAGCCACCACTCACGACGGCTCAGCCGCCGGACCTCCTGGCGGTGCCGCCACATGACCCACGGGGCTGTCGCGGCCGAGCCGAGGAAGCAGCGCCAGAAGGCGATCGCGAGAGCGGGCGCGACCGTCGCGGCGATGATCGGCCCGGACGAGGAGATGAACAGGACGGCCACACCGAGCCAGACGAGGTCGGCGGTCGGCGGCCGCCCGAGGGTGGGGGCGGAGCTCGTCGGCGCTGCCATCACCTGCCCCCTTCCGTGTCGGCGGTAGCCTTTCGACGTGACGACTGGCGCCGCGACCCGAGTATTCCTCGCGCGCCTGGCCGGCATCGGGGTCTTCGACCCGAATGGCGACCAGGTGGGCAAGGTACGCGACGCCATCGTGGTGCTGCGCATCGGCGCCAACCCGCCCCGCCTCACCGGCCTCGTGGTCGAGGTCCAGCCGCGTCGCAGGATCTTCGTCCCGATGACCAAGGTCACGGCCATCGACGCGGGCCAGGTGATCGTGACGGGCACCGTCAACCTGCGGCGCTTCGAGCAGCGCAGCAACGAGACCCTCGTGACCGCCGAGCTGCTGGACCGCACGGTCGACCTCCGCGAGACCGGCGAACGCGTGTCGCTCATGGACGTCGCGGTCGAGAAGGCGGCCACCCGCGACTGGTTCGTGACGCAGCTGTTCGTCCGCAAGCCCGGTGGTGGCCTGCGACGCCGCGGTGCGACCTTCATCGTCGACTGGGAGGACGTCACGGGCCTGTCGCTCCCGATCGCCGACCAGCCGGCCGAGCAGCTCCTCGCCCGACTCGACACCATGCGCTCCGCCGACGTCGCCCACGTGCTGCAGGAGCTCTCCCCGAAGCGGCGCCTCGAGGTGGCACGGAGCCTCGACGACGAGCGGCTCGCCGACGTCCTCGAGGAGCTGCCGGACGACGACAGCGTCGAGATCATGCAGGCGCTGGAGGCCGAACGGGCGGCCGACGTCCTCGAGGAGATGGATCCCGACGACGCCGCCGACCTGCTGTCCGAGCTGCCGCCCGACCAGGCGGCCGACCTGCTCGAGCGCATGGAGCCGGACGACGCCGAGGACATCCGTCGCCTGCTCGCCTACGACGAGCTCTCCGCGGGCGGCATGATGACGACGGAGCCGATCGTCCTGCCCCCGGACGCCACGGTCGCCGATGCGCTCGCGCGCATCCGCAATCCCGACCTGTCGCCCGCACTCGCCTCCCAGGTGTACGTCTCGCGGCCCCCCACCGAGACCCCTTCAGGCCGCTACCTCGGCACCTGCCACTTCCAGCAGCTGCTCCGCGAGCCGCCCGGCACCCTCGTCTCGGCCCTCGTCGATGTCAACCTGATGCCTGTCGGCCCGGAGACGCCGCTCGACGTCATCACGCGCTACTTCGCGGCGTACAACCTCGTCGCGCTGCCCGTCGTCGACGCCAACGGCCACCTGCTGGGCGCCGTCACGGTCGACGACGTGATCGACCACATGCTGCCCGAGGACTGGCGCGACAGCGACGACGACGCTGGCAGGGACCAGCTGATGGCCGCCGAGCGCGCGCGCAGGTCCAGCCGCATGGACCAGCCGATGGACCGCAGCCGGTCGCTGCGGCCCAGCGTCGACACCGAGCGGTTCGGGGCGCTGTCGGAGACGGTGGCCCGTCGGATCGGCTCGTGGGCGTTCATCGCCTGGATGACCGCGTTCATCATCGCCTGGGTGGCCATCAACATCGTCATCGCCGACGGCGCCCCCGACCCGTTCCCCTTCATCTTCCTGACCCTCCTGCTCTCCCTGCAGGCGTCCTACGCCGCCCCGCTGATCCTGCTCGCCCAGAACCGGCAGACCGACCGCGACCGCGTGCAGTTCCAGGAGGACCGGCAGCGCACCGAGCGCCTGCTGGCCGACTCCGACTACCTGGCCCGCGAGATCGCCGCCCTCCGACTGGCCCTCGGCGACGTCGCCACCCGCGACTACGTCCGCAGCGAGCTGCGCGACCAGGTGGACGACCTGGTCAAGGCGATGGACGAGCACGCCAAGGCAGCGGCGAAGGCGGCCGCGAAGGCCGTGGCCAAGGCCGAGCGGAAGGCGGAGCGCAAGGCGGACGGTCAGGAGTCCGACCCCGGCGAATAGCATCGCCACCATGCCTGCCCCCTCGATCGACGCGATCAACGCCGCCCTCGCCACGGTCAACGACCCCGAGATCAACCGGCCCGTGACGGAACTGGGCATGGTCAAGTCCGTGGCCGCCGAGGCCGACGGCTCCGTCCATGTCGGGATCTTCCTGACGGTCTCGGGCTGCCCCATGCGCGGGGCCATCACCGAACGCGTGACCGAGGCCGTCTCGGCCGTGCCCGGCGTGACGTCCGTGAGCGTCGAGCTCGACGTCATGGACGATGAGCAGCGCGCGGCCCTGCGCTCCATGCTCCGCGGCCACGACGAGCGTGAGATCCCGTTCGCCCAGCCCGGCTCGCTGACGCGCGTGTACGCCATCGCCTCGGGCAAGGGCGGGGTCGGCAAGTCGTCGGTGACCGCGAACCTCGCGGTGGCCATGGCCCAGATGGGCCTCACGGTCGGCCTCGTCGACGCCGACGTCTACGGGCACTCGATCCCGCGGATGCTCAACGCGGTGGAGCCGCCCACGATGGTCGAGGGCATGATCATGCCGCCGCAGGCCTACGGCGTGCGCGTCATCTCGATGCTGCCGTTCAAGCCGGGCGGCGTCTCGCAGCCCGTCGCCTTCCGCGGTCCGATGCTGCACCGCGCCCTGAACCAGTTCCTCGCCGACGTGTGGTGGGGCGACCTCGACATCCTGCTGCTCGACCTGCCTCCGGGCACCGGTGACGTCGCCATCTCGACCGCGCAGCTGCTGCCCAACGCCGAGATCGTCGTCGTCACGACGCCCCAGCCGGCCGCGGCCGACGTCGCCGTGCGCGCCGGCACCCTCGCCGAGCAGACCCACCAGAAGGTCGCCGGCGTCGTCGAGAACATGAGCTCGTTCCCCTGTCCGCACTGCGGCGAGCCGATGGACCTCTTCGGCATGGGCGGCGGCGCGATCGTGGCCGAGACCCTGACCCGTCAGCTCGGCACCGACGTGCCCCTGCTCGGCCAGATCCCGTTCGACGTGGCCCTGCGCGAGGGCGGCGACACCGGGCAGCCGCTGGTGCTGAGCACCCCGGACGCGCCCGCGTCTCAGGCGCTCCTGCGCATCGCGGAGAACCTCGGGCGTCGGCCGCGGGGGCTGGCAGGCCTGTCCCTCGGCATCACTCCGGCGAGCCGCGCCTGACGTTCGGCCAGGTCGCGTACGGCTAGGTCGCGTGCCGCCGGCTCCCCAGCTCCGGGGCTCGCTCCGCTCACTCCTCGCTAGGTCGCGTCCGGGTCGAAGGCCGGACGCGGAGCCGGCGCCTTCTCCGCAGCCTTCGGCACCTCGTCGTCCGGCTCGTCCCTCAGGATGCTCGCGGCCAGGCGCCGTGGGTGGAACTCCTGCAGCGACTTGACGGTGTCGACGGTGTCGGTGAGGTCCAGGCCCGCCGAGTCGGCGAGGTCCTGGCGGGCGCCGCTCGCCATCGTCGCGGATCTGCTTCAGCCACTTCGCAGCGTCCGCGGCAGCGCGCGGCAGCCGCTCGGGACCGAACACGAGCAGACCCACCACCCCGAGGATGAGGATCTCGCCGATCCCGATGTCGAACATGCCGGCGGTCCTCGCTCGCCTAGTTCGTCGAGCTGTCGTCGCCGAGCACGAGGGTGGTGGTGCGCTCCTGGCCATCGCGCTCGAAGCCGATCTCGATCTCGTCTCCTGGCGCGTAGCTCCGGATGGCGACCACGAGCTCCGTCGCATCGTTGATGCTGCGGTCATCGATGCGGACGATGACGTCGCCCGACTCCAGTTCGGCGTCGTCGGCGGCGCTGCCGTTGGTGACGTTGGAGACACGCGCACCGTTGTCGGTGAAGGCGTTGTCCAGCGAGACCCCGAGGAGCGGCGTGCGCGAGCTGCCCGTGGCGATGATCTCGTCGGCGATGCGCTTCGCTGAGTTGCTGGGGATCGAGAACCCGAGGCCGATGCTGCCCGCCTCGCCGCCGATCGCAAGCGTGGCGATGGCCGAGTTGACGCCGATGACGGCGCCGGCCGAGTTGAGCAGCGGACCCCCGGAGTTGCCCGGGTTGATGGCCGCATCGGTCTGGATGGCGTTGATGTAGGAGGCGTCCTCCTGGCTCTCGCCCGCGATGACGGGCCGGTCCAGGGCGCTGACGATGCCCGAGGTGACGGTGCCGTCGAGCCCGAGCGGGGCGCCGATGGCGATGGCGACGTCGCCGACCCGTACCTGCGACGAGTCGCCGAGCGGCACCGTCGGCAGGCCGCGGCGGTCCACCTTGACGACCGCGAGGTCGTACGAGGGGTTGGTCCCCACGATGGTGCCCTCAGCGCGCTCGCCGTCGCTGAACACGACCGTGAGCTCGCCGCCGTCGGCGGCGAGGTCGACCACGTGGTTGTTGGTGAGGATGTAGCCGTTGGGCCGGATGACGAAGCCTGAGCCGCTGCCCGACTCGACGCTGCCCTCGGCGAGGATCGACACGACGCTGGGCAGCGTCGTGGAGGCGATCTGGCCGATGGATCCCTCGACCATGGGGGTCGCCGGAACCACCGGAGCCTGGGCGGTCGTCCCCGACGACTCCGACACCGACGAGTCCGAACCAGCGTCGACGGCCCGTCCGACGGCGTAGCCGGCCAGCCCGGCGAAGGAGCCGACCACGGCGGCGACGAGCGCCGCGACCAGCACGGTGCCCAGGATCCCGAGGCCGCGTCGACGGTGGCTCGAGGGCGTCGGCACGGGCGCCGGCGCAGGTGCCGGCGCATAGCGCGGCGGCATCGGCTCGGCGGGCACAGAGTAGGGGCCTGCGCCCAGCGTCGGCTGCTGGTCGGACATGCGAACCTCCGGGGAAGCGGTCCGGGTCCGGCTCGTTCCCGGGGACCTGAGGGCGGACCGGGTGGTCCGCTCCTGCATACGGTAGTTCAGGCTAGGCTGCCCCACGAACGCTGCGGGTCCGGTCACGACCGCCCGCGCATGGGAACGACGGTCGGGGGAATGCCCGGCTGCACACCTCGGAGGTGCATCATCGCCAGTCCCGCGAACGATCCCGACATCCCGACCCGGCTCTCCTGGGCCTACGTCGACGGATGGGAGGAGGACTCCGAGACGATCCGGGAGGCCCGCGCCCGGGCCGCGGAGCTCGGCTGCCCGGCCGTCGGCCGCCCCGCCGCCGCCCTGCTGCGCCTGCTGGCGGCCAGCGTCAACGCCCAGGCCGTCGTGGAGGTCGGCACCGGCGCCGGCGTGTCCGGGGCGGCGCTGCTCTCCGGGATGACCTCAGCGGGCGTCCTGACGAGCATCGACGTCGAGGCCGAGCACCAGCGGGTGGCCCGCGAGTCCTTCACGGCCCTCGGCTACGACCACGTCCGAACCCGCCTGATCACCGGCCGCGCCCTCGAGGTGCTGCCCCGCCTGTCCGACGCGGCCTACGACGTCGTCTTCGTCGACGGGGACAAGACCGAGTACCCCACGATCCTCACCCAGGCCAAGCGGCTGCTGCGCATCGGTGGCCTGGTGATCTTCGACAACGTGCTGTGGAGCGGACGGGTCGCCGATCCGGCGGAGCGCGACCCCGAGACCGTCGCCCTGCGCGATACGGCCTCGGCCGTGCGCGCCGACGACGACTGGATGCCGGCCCTGCTCACCATCGGTGACGGCCTGCTGATCGCGTCCCTGCGCAACCGCAGCTGACCTCAGGCCGTGCCGCCCGCGTGACCGCCCCGGAGTTCTTCGCCACGGGTGGGCTGTTCCGGGCCTGGCTGGCTGCGCACCATGACTCGGCGCCCGAGCTCCTCGTGGGGTTCTGGAAGGTCGGGTCCGGGATGCCCGTCGATGAGCTGGTCCGAGTCCGTCGATGCGGCGCTGTGCTTCGGGTGGATCGACGGCGTCCGACGGCGCCGCGATGACGCGAGCTACACGATCCGCTTCACTCCGCGGCGACCCGGCAGCATCTGGTCGGCGGTCAACGTGGCCAAGGCGGACGCCCTGGCGAAGGCGGGGCTGATGGAGCCGGCTGGCCTGGCCGCCTTCGCCGCGCGACGCGAGGACCGCACAGCCGTCTACTCGCACGAGCAGGGAGGGGACGCGGCCCTGGCCTTCACTGCGGAGGAGCAGGTGCGCCTGCAGGCGGTGCCCGGAGTCTGGGAGTACCTCAGCGCTCAGCCCGGGTCGTACCGGCGGGCCGTCGTGCACTGGCTGCACACCGCCGCTCGGCCAGGGACCCGGGAGAGGCGCCTCGCGCTGCTCATCGCCGAGAGCGCGCTGCAGCGTCACGTCGCCCAGTTCCGTCGGCGCTGACGCCCGTCCTGCCAAGCACGAAGGCCCTGAACCGAGCGGTTCAGGGCCTTCGATGTTCCGGTGGGAGAGTGCTAGGTGAACAGCACCAGCAGTTTCTCCCCGAGGTCCTTGGCCTCGTCGCCGTTCAGCTCGACGACGAGCCGGCCGCCTCCCTCGAGGGGCACGCGCATGACGTAGCCACGTCCCTCCTTGGTCACCTCGAGCGGGCCATCGCCCGTCCGCGGCTTCATCGCGGCCATGTGGATCCCCTTCCGTCCGAGCTTTCGTTCGGAGCGAACCCGCTCCGTGGCCCCACGCACGCGCGGGCTGGACCCATTATCCCGGATGCGTGCCCGCCAGCCCCAGCGGGGGCACGGCCCGGAGCCCGGTGTGTCGACAGCCGCGGCGGTCAGGGCGGCGGCGTGGGTGACTGCCCCGAGGGCGTCGCGGACGGTCCGTCCGCGCCCCGGAGGGCGTCGATCTCGTCCTGCAGCGAGGCCAGCTGGGCATCGACCTCGTCCATCCGGTAGCCACGGACGACGACGTCGAAGGACGGCTCGCCGTCGAGGGTGTCGGGGCGCAGGTCCTGCTCGCTCGGCGGCAGGTCGCCCAGGAGGCCGAGGATCGCCACGAAGCCCGCCCCGAGCACGAGGATGACGACGATCACGAAGAGCCAGGTCACGGGGCCATTCCATCACGGAAGCCGTCCGTCATCCCTTACCTGGCCCGAATCGCGTGAAGACACGTCCCCAATGTCGGTCCTGCACTCTCGAGTCGTCCAGCCAACGGCTCACGCCGACATCCCCCAAGGAGTGCACATGTCACGCACCAGAACGATCACCCTCACGCTCGGCTCCATCGCGGCAGGAGCGGTCCTCGCCACCGGCGTCACCGGGCTCGCCCTGGCCGACGACACGGCCACCCCCTCCCCCGGCACGTCGTCCTCCTCGCCCGGCAGCGATGCCGCGAAGGGGACCGCAGGCCAGCGCGGACACGGCCAGGACATGCGCGACGGCCGCGGCGACATGCACGGCATGCGCGGCGGACCGATGGGCGAGGCGCTGCACGGCGAGTTCGTCGTCAAGGCCGCGGACGGCACCATCTCGACGGTCCGCCAGGTCCAGGGCACCGTCACCGCGGTCTCCAGCACGTCGATCACGGTCAAGGCCGAGGACGGCTACACCTCGACGTTCACGGTGAGCGCCGAGACGAGGGTGCACACCGGGCTGCCGAGCCGAGACCGCGGGGCTGCCGAGGCCACGACCGAGGCGATCACGGACGTGTCCGTGGGGGACGTGGCCCGCGTCCACGGCACCGTGTCAGGCGACACCGCCGCCGCAGCGCACGTGCACGCGATGACGGCCGAGCAGGCCGCCACCCTCGAGGCTGCGCGCCAGCAGCACATGCAGGACCACGCGACGTCGAACGACTCCGGCACTGCTTCGTCCAGCGCAGCCTCGTCCCCCGCGACGCAGGCCAGCTAGCCGACCGGCGGGTGGGTGGCCCACGCCGCTGCGATCTCGTCGAGCGCCCCCTCGACCGTGGTCGCCCAGTGGACGTGGGCCACCGACGCCGGCTTCACGAAGCCGCGCTGGACCCAGTGGTCGAGCAGCGCGTGCAGGTGGTCGTAGTCGCCCCAGGGATCGAGGACGACCACCGGCTTGTGGTGCATGTTGAGCGAGCGCGCCGTCCACACCTCCACCAGCTCCTCGAGGGTGCCGATGCCGCCCGGGAGGGCGAGGAAGGCGTCCGAGCGCTCGTCCATGATCCCCTTCCGCTGCCGCATGTCGCGGGTCACGATGAACTCGTCGGAGTCGTGGTCGGCGACCTCCATCGCGACCAGGGCATCCGGGATGACGCCGACCGTGTGGCCGCCGGCAGCCCGCGCGGCGCGGCCGACCTCGCCCATCATCGAGATGGACCCCGCACCGGACACCAGCCCCCAGCCCCGCTCGGCGACCCCCGTGCCGGCCTCGCGGGCGAGGTCCAGGTAGCGCTGGTCGATGGTGAGGCTGGAGGCGCAGAAGACGCAGACCGCGGGCATGCCCCGACCCTAGGACAGGCCCCGACTTGCGCTCGCCCCCGTTTAGTTGTACCTTCAACTAGTCAGTTGAGAGTTCAACTACCCCACACTCACAGGAGCAGACATGAGCAGCACCTCGATCGAGACCACCGGCCTCGCCGCCGCCACCGGCACCTGGGTCATCGACCCGGCCCACACCAGCCTCGCCTTCAGCGCCCGGCACGCCATGGTCGCCAAGGTGCGCGGCACCTTCGGCGAGTTCACCGGCTCGTTCACCATCGACGGCGCCAACCCCGCCAACTCGACGGCCGAGCTCACCATCCAGGCCGCCAGCATCGACACCAAGAGCGATGACCGCGACGCGCACCTGACGTCGGCCGACTTCCTCGACGCCGAGACCTTCCCGACGCTCACCTTCGTCTCCACCTCGGTCAAGGCCGACGGCAACGACATCGTCGTGACCGGTGACCTCACCATCCATGGCGTGACCAAGTCGGTCGACGTCGCCTACGAGCTCGTCGGCATCAGCCAGGACCCGTGGGGCAACACCAAGATCGGCTTCGAGGGCTCGGCCAAGATCAGCCGCAAGGACTTCGGCCTGGTCTGGAACGCCGCGCTCGAGTCCGGCGGCGTGCTCGTCGGCGACGAGATCAAGCTGAACCTCGACGTCGAGGCCGCCAAGCAGGCCTGACGCTCGTACTCGAAGCCCCCGGTGCCCACAAGGCGCCGGGGGCTTCGTCATGATCTCGCCGGGCGCGGCCGGTGCTATCGACCGGCTAGCCGACGAGCCAGGTGCGCAGGCGTTCCTCGCACGACGTGATCTGGGCGAGCGGGACGTGCTCGTCGCGCGTGTGCGCCAGCGCAGGGTCGCCCGGTCCGAAGTTGAGGGCGGGCACACCGAGGCCGGAGAACCGGGCGACGTCCGTCCAGCCGAACTTGGGCCGGGGGGTCTCCCCCACCGCCGCCACGAAGTCCGCGGCGGCCGGGCGGTCGAGTCCGGGGAGCGCCCCCGGGGCGGAGTCGGTGACCGCGACGTCGAACCCGTCGAAGACGTCCCGGACATGCGAGACCGCCTCGTCGAGTGAGCGATCCGGCGCGAAGCGGTAGTTGACGGTGACGACGCAGGAATCGGGGATCACGTTTCCGGCCACCCCGCCGGTGATGCCCACGGCGTTGAGGCCCTCGTGGTACTCGAGGCCGTCGACGAGCGGCTGCCGCGGCACGTAGTCGCGCAGCCGGTCGAGGACCTCCCCAGCCGAGTGGATCGCATTGGATCCCAGCCAGGACCGTGCGCTGTGGGCGCGCTCGCCGGGCACCGCCACCTCGACTCGGAGGGTGCCCTGGCACCCGGCCTCGATGCCGGCGTTGGAGGGCTCCATGAGGATGGCGAGGTCGGCCTCGAGCAGGTCCGGGTGGTGGTCGGCCAGCGCCTGCAGGCCGTTGAGGCTGGCATCCACCTCCTCGCACTCGTAGAAGACATACGTGACGTCGCGCACGGGGTCGGGGACGGTCGCCGCCAGGGAGAGCGCCACGGCCACGCCGCCCTTCATGTCGCAGGCGCCGAGCCCGTAGAGCAGGTCTCCCTCGATCCGGTGCGGCAGGTTGCCGTGCTCCGGGACGGTGTCGAGGTGCCCGCCGATGAGCACCCGCTCGGCTCGCCCGAGCATGGTCCGCGCGACGACCGTGTTGCCGTGCCGCGTGACCGTCAGGTGCGACGCCTCCCGGAGGGCGGCCTCGACGGCGTCGGCCAGCGGCCCCTCGTGGCGCGACTCGCTGGGCACGTCCACGAGCAGGGCGGCCAGGGCCGCGGCGCCGGCGGAGAGGTCCAGGGCGGGGATCGAGGTCACGTCGATACGGTAGCCGTATGACGACTGCTGCAGCGGAGGACCCGACCGTCACCGGGGGTGCGTCCGGACTCGGGCTGGCCACCTTCGCCGGCGACACCATCCTCGAGGTCTGGTACCCGGCACCGGCCCTGGGGACCACCCCGACCGATGTGCCGAACCTCGACGCGGGAATCGACTCCGACACGGCGCGCGACGTGAGCGTGCGGTCGATCGTCACCCTCGTCGACGACCTCCAGGCGCCCCCTGCCGACACTGCCGATGCCTACCTGCGCCTGCACCTGCTCTCGCACCGGCTCGTCAAGCCCCGCACCATCAACCTCGACGGCATCTTCGGGGTGCTCCCGATCGTCGCGTGGACCAACATCGGAGCCGTCGCCGTCGACCGGGTCACGGCGACCCGGCTGCACCTGCGCCGCAAGGGCCAGCACCTCACGGTGCACGGGGTCGACCGGTTCCCGCGCATGGTCGACTACGTGGTGCCGTCGGGCGTGCGCATCGCGGACGCCGACCGGGTCCGGCTCGGCGCCTACCTGGCGCCGGGAACCGTCGTCATGCACGAGGGGTTCGTCAACTTCAATGCCGGGACGCTCGGCACCTCGATGGTGGAGGGGCGGATCTCGGCCGGCGTGGTCGTCGACGAGGGGTCGGACATCGGGGGTGGCGCCTCGATCATGGGCACGCTCTCCGGCGGCGGCACCGAGCAGATCAGCATCGGCAGGGGCAGCCTCATCGGCGCCAACGCGGGCGTCGGCGCTCAGCCTCGGCGACAACTGCATCGTCGAGGCGGGCCTCTACGTCACCGCGGGCTCCAAGGTCCGGCTGCCGGACGGCTCCGTCGCGAAGGCGCGGGAGGTGTCCGGGCGGGACGATCTCCTGTTCCGCCGCAACTCCCAGACGGGCGCGATCGAGGTCGTGCAGCGCACCGGCACGTGGGGCGGCCTGAACTCCGCCCTGCACGCCGCCGACTGACTCCGCGAGCGGTCACTACGCGCGAACGGTCACTGCGCGGCTGACGCGGCCTCGTGCGCGTAGTGACCGTTCGCGAGATTCAGACGCCGCGGCGCTGCGCCTTCAGCCCCTCGTCCATCCGCGCTCGTGCCTCGCCGACCTGCGGCCGTTCGCTGACCTCCGGGACGCCGACCTGCCAGAAGGCACCGCCCTCGGTCCAGTCACTCGCCCGCACCTTGGTCACGATCACGACCGTGCGATCGGCCGCGCGAGCCGTCTGCAGCGCGTCGGCGAACTCCGCCAGGCTGCTGACCTCGAGGGCGAGGGCACCCATCGACCGTGCGTGCGCGGCGAAGTCGACGCGCACGTCGGCCCCTGTGCCCGTCGAGTCCTTGAGCATGTTGTTGTACGAGGCGCCGCCCTGCCCGACCTGCAGCCTCTCGATCACGGCGTAGCCCTCGTTGTCGCACACGACGAGGATGAACTTCTTCCCGGAGAGCACCGACGCGTAGATCTCGGAGTTCATCATCAGGTAGGAGCCGTCACCGACCATGGAGTAGACCTGCCCGCTCGGTCGGCCGAAGGCCGCACCCCAGGCGCCGGCGATCTCGTAGCCCATGCACGAGAACCCGTAGTCGCAGTCGAACGACGCGACAGCCTTGCTCATCCAGTTGATGTTGAGCTCGCCCGGAAGCCCTCCCGCAGCCGTCAGGACGTAGTCGTCCGGAGTCGCCGACTCATGCACCAGGCCCACGAGCTGCGCGTAGCTCGGCGGCCAGACTCCGTCGTCCGCGGTGCGGCCGTCGACGAAGCCCTGCAGCTCGATGCGCATCTCCATCCCGCGGAACGTCCACATGTCATCGGCCGTCCAGCCGCGCAGCGCGTCGGTGAGATCGGCCAGTGACTCGCGGGCGTCTCCCACCACGGGGATGGATCGATGCTTGATCGCGTCGAAGCGGGCGGCGTTGACCCCGACGAACTGCGCGGCCGGATCGAACACGGTCCACGAGCCGGTCGTGAAGTCCTCCAGCCGCGTGCCGATCGCGATGACGAGATCCGCCTCGGTCACGACGACGTTCGCGGCACCCGCGCCGGTGACGCCGACCGGTCCCGCGTAGCGCGGATGCCCGGCGAGCAGGCTCGACTTGCCCGCGACCGTCTCGACGACGGGGATCCCGAACTCCTCGGCGAAGGCAGCGAGCTCCTCCTCCGCGCGCGAGTAGTGCACGCCGCCGCCCGCGATGATGACCGGACGCTCCGCCTCCCGGATCGCGTCGGCCGCGCGCACGACCTGCGCGAGGTCGGGGCGCGGACGGGCGATCTCGTGCACCTGCACCTCGAAGAACTCCTCGGGATAGTCGTACGCCTCCGCCCCGATGTCCTGCGGCAGCCCGATGAACGCCGGGCCGCAGTCGGCCGGGTCGAGGAGCGTGCTCACGGCCTGCGGCAGCGAGCTGAGCACCTGGGCCGGGTGCATGAGGCGGTCCCAGAAGCGCACGACCGGACGGAAGCCGTCGTTCACGGTGGTCGACGGGGACCCGAAGTGCTCGACCTGCTGCAGCACCGGATCGGGCAGCCGCGAGACGAAGGTGTCGCCCGAGATGAACAGCACCGGGAGCCGGTTCGCCATCGCGACGCCGGCAGCGGTGATCATGTTCGTCGCGCCCGGGCCGACCGACGACGTCGCCACCATGACCTGCTGGCGCCGCACCGCCTTCGCGAACGCGGCGGCGGCGAGGCCCATGCCCTGCTCGTTCTGACCTCGCCACACGGGAATCTCGTCGCGATGCATCTCCAGCGAGTGCCCCAGGCTCGTGACGTTGCCGTGGCCGAAGATGCCGATGACCCCGGGGAACAGCGGCACCTCCTCGTCGTCGACGACGATGCGCTGGGCGACGAGGTAGCGGACGATCGCCTCGGCCGTGGTGATCCGGACGGTGCTCGTCATGACGAGGCTCCTTCTGCGAGGTCATGGACGGACTCCCACGTGCGGGAGTCCCAGGAGTCGATGAGGGCCTGCTGGACGCTGACGACGTCGACGGCCTCGCGGAAGCCGGGCGAGAAGCGCGCACCGGTCGCCAGGGCCTCGAGGAACGAGAAGTCCTCGGTGGCGACGAGATCCTCGAAGCCGATGGCATTGGCCTGGCCCGGGACGAACGCCCCGTGGAAGGGGAAGCGGTCGCCGCCGAAGATCGTCGTGTACCCCGAGCTCGGGTCCGTCGTCTTGCGGTAGTACTGCAGCTCGTTGAGGCGCTCGAGGTTCCACGCCAGGGCCCCCTTGGTGCCGTAGACCTCGAAGGCGTTCTGGCTCTCCGGGCCGACGGTCGTGCGACTGACCTCGAAGGTGCCCGTCGCCCCGTTCTCGAAGCGGCAGAGCATCGAGGCGAAGTCCTCGTTCTCGACCGCGGCCTTCGGGTCCTCCGGGCGCCCCCGGCCGTAGTGGCTGGCGGCCCCGGTCGGCAGCGGGCGCAGCGGGATCGTGGTGTGACGCATCCCCACGACCTCAGCGATCCCGCCGACGAGGAACTGCGCCATCGACACCGAGTGGCTGAGGATGTCGCTGGTGACTCCATAGCCGGCCTGGTCGAGCATGAACCGCCACGTGAGCAGTCCCAGCTCGTCGCTGCCGTACATCGACAGGAACCGGCCGCGGTAGTGCGTGATCTCCCCGAGCTCGCCGGATGCGATCAGCTCGCGCGCATGCAGCATGAGCGGCGCCCACAGGTAGTTGTAGCCGACCCCGGTGTGGACGCCGGCCGCCTGCGCGGCGCGATAGGCGGCCACGGTCTGCTCGGGCTTGCCGCCGATCGGCTTCTCGCTGAACACCGCCTTGCCGGCCGCGCACGCCGCCTCGATCATCGGCACGTGCAGCATGTTGGGTGCCGTCACCCACACGGCGTCCACGTCAGGCGCGGTCACCGCCTCCTGCCAGTCCTCCACTGCGCGCTGGAAGCCGAAGTCCTGCACCGCTCGGTCGCGGCGTGACGGCTCAGTGTCCGCGCACACGACGAGCTCCGGCTGGAAGGAACGATCGGGGAACAGCGAGGGGATGCGGAGGACGGATCGGCTGTGCGCCTGCCCCATCCAGCCCAGTCCGAGCACCGCGATGCCGATGCGCTTCGTCATGTCAGTCCCTTCCCACGCGGCCGTCGGCCGACGTCCACGGCAGCCGCGGGTCCTGTGCCTGCGTCTCCCACGACTCCCGGATCCAGTGATGCTGGGGGTCGTCGCAGAAGGCCATCGTCCTCTCCTCGCCCGGTCCGGCGAGGACGTTCAGGAAGTACATCGGGTACTCCGGCGGTGCCACGGTCGGGCCGTGGTACCCCTGCGGGACGAGGTACACGTCCGCATCGTGCAGCGTGACGGTCTCGTCGACGGAGCCGTCGACCGTGTAGAAGTGGAACAGCCCCTCCCCCACGGCGTCGCCGTGCGGCGAGTCACCGCGACCGATGCGGAAGTAGTAGATCTCCTCGTTGTTGACGACGCAGTCGCCGATGCCGTCATGGCGATGCGGCGGCCACGACGACCAGTTGCCGCCCGGGGTGATGACCTCGCACACGTTGATCCTGTGCGCGCCGGTGAACGAGCCCGGGGTGGCGATGTTGGTGACCTGGCGCGTCGCCCGGCCGGAGCCGCGGACCTCGACCGGGACGTCGGCGGCCGCCACGTGGACCACCGGATGCGTCTCCGTGGCCCGTGCGGTGCACAGCGCGACCTCGCCGCCGTCACCCGCCATCGTCAGCACCGACCCCAGCGGCACGTACATCCAGTCCGACACGGCGGCGAAGACACCATCACGGCCGGCGAGGCGGAACGCCTGCCCGTCCACCGTGACGTCGACGTCACGAGCCGACAGCGGGACGAGCACGCCCTCGTCCTCGGAGAGCGTGACAGTCACCGTGGCACCAGGGCGGAGGGTGAACACCTGCATGCCGCTGTAGGTCCACGGCGCGGTGTCAGGGGTGACCAGGAGGTCGGCATCGCCCGAGGCGAGCGTTCCTGCGGGGTGGAACCAGGTCATGAGGGACCTCCAGGCTGGACGAACGGGTGGACGATGGCGGCCGCGCGGCGCACGGCCTCCTCCGGCTGCTCGGAGTGCGGGTACAGCAGGGCGCGGCCGGCGACCAGCCCGCGCACGTTCGGCTCGCGCATGGCGTCGGCCCAGCGGGCGAAGGTGCGGTCGGCATCGGCGCCGGGATCGCCGCCGAGCATGAGGACCGGCATCGACGTGGCGCCCGCGACCTCGCTCATGCGATCGCTGCCGGGGATCTTCAGCCAGGTGTAGCCCGAGGACGAGCCCAGCCCGGAGGCGATGGCGACGACCTTGATCAGCCGCTCGTCGGACGGATCCAGGACGTTCCGGCCCGATGGGTCCTTCAGGTACGGAAGCGGCTCGACCATGCACATCAGGCGGCGGTCGGCGAGCTGCGTGACGACCGAGGCGACGGACTCGATCGTGCGGGCCACGCCTGGGTCGGTGTCGTCGATGCGCAGCAGCACCTTGCCGCCATCGAGCCCGCAGGACTCGACGTGGTCCGCGTCGTAGGCCGTCATGCGGTCGTCGAGCTCCCAGTCGGCCCCGATGATGCCGCCGCGGTTCATCGTCCCGATGGCGAGCCTGTCGTCGAGGGCGCCGAGCCACGCGAGCTCCTCGAGGATGTCGGCACTGGCCAGGACGCCGTCGACGCCAGGCTGGGCGAGCGAACGGACGAGCCGGTCGAGCAGCGTGTACCGGTCGGCGACAGCGAGCGGGTCGCCGCTGGCCGCGAGCATCCCGCGGGCCGTGTGGTCGGCGGCGAGGATCAGGAGGCGGCCGTCCGATCCGGCCACCGTGCGGCGGGTGCGGCGCAGGAGTGCCGCGCGGAGGCTGTCGGGCTCGAACACCCTCGCCTCGATGAGCGCCTCGTACTGCGCGCGTTCCAAGGCCGCACTCATGACGACACCATGCCCCTCGAGGTCGGCGACCGACGGCATCGCGTCGGCGCAGGTGAGCTGGGCCGACACGAACGCACCCGCGGCGTTGGCGAACTCCCCGATCCGAGGCACGTCCCAGCCGCTCAGCAGCCCGTGCGAGAGCGCGCCCCCGAACGCGTCGCCCGCGCCCAGGCCGCACACGACCGTCACGGGCACCGGAGCCACCCGCCACCGTCCGTCCGCGGTCGCCAGCAGCGAACCGTCCGCGCCCAGCTTGACGATGGCCAGCTCCACGCCGGCGGCCAGCAGCGCGTCAGCAGCGTCGTCAGGGTCGTCGGTCCCGACTGCCATCACGCACTCCTCGCGGTTGCCCACCACGACGGTCGACAGGGCGATCGCCGCCTGCGCCGCAGCCCGTGCAGTGAGGAGGTCGGGCCACAGGGCGGCCCGGTAGTCGAGATCGAGGACGGTGTGGCCCTCACGATCCCGCGTGGCGAGCCATGACATGCAGGCGAGGGCCGTGGATCCGAGGGCGAGTGCACCCTGGCTGATCCACAGAAGGCCACACGACCGGATGACCTCGTCCGGAACGTCGGCGTCCACGAGCGTCGTGTCCGGAGCGGCAGGGCCGCGGTAGAACGCCACCTTCGGCGTCTCGGGCGGATCGAGGGCGGCGAGCGCGAGCGGTGTCTGGCCACCGGGCTCGGTCGCCACGTAGTCCGTCACGACACCCCAGCCGGCCAGTCGCCGGCGCACGTACTCGCCGAACCCGTCGTCGCCCACCTTGGTCGCGAGCGCGGCATGACGTCCGAGACGCGCCGCAGCGACCGCGACGTTGGTGGGGCTTCCGCCCACCGACTTGGTGAAGGTCTGCTGGCCGTCGAAGCCGACGCCCTCCTCGGCCGCATAGAGATCGACGCTGACGCGTCCGACGCTCAGCACGTCGATGGGGGCTGGCTGCATGTCAGCCGGCGAGCGCGGGAGCGACGACGTCGGTGAGGTACTGCATGGAGGTGCGCACCTGGGTGATCGGTCCCTCGCCCTCGGCCGGGAGGCCGTCGGTGATCGCCGTGTCCTGCTCGATGACGTACCAGCCGCGGTAGCCCGCCGCCTCGAGGGTCTGCACGACGCCGAGAATGTCGACATCGCCCTGGCCGAGCGGGGTGAACAGGCCAGCCTGCGTGGCGGCCATGAGCGTGACCTCGCGACGCAGGACTGGCGGCACCATGTCGAGGCGGACGTCCTTGAGGTGCACGTGGCCGACGCGCTCCATCGCCTCCTTGGCGAAGGCGACCGGATCCTGGCCGCCGATGGCCATGTGCCCGGTGTCGAGGCAGAAGTTGACGTCGCAGGTATCGAGGACGCGGTTGATGTCGTCCTTGGTCTCGACGACGGTCTGCACGTGCGAGTGCAGCACCTGCTGCAGGCCGTGCGCGGCGCAGATCTCGTCGATGACGCCGAACATCTCGACCATGTGCTTCTGCTCGTCGATGGTGAGCGGTCGCGGGATCGACCAGTCCCAGTCCTGGACGACGGCAGAGATGAACTTCGTCGCGCCGGCGCGCTGGAACAGCCTGGCGGTCGCCGTCGCGCTGTCGATGGTCGCCTGGCGCTGCGCCGGGTCGTGCAGGACGACGGGAGTGAAGCCACCCATGAGCGTCATGCCGTACCGGGCCAGCTCGGCCTTGACCTCGTCAGGATCGGTGGGCAGGAAGCCCGGTGCACCGAGCTCGGTCGCCGTCATGCCCATGGCCGACATCTCCGCGAGGACCCGCGGGGTGGGGAGCATGGCGCCCCAGCCGGGCACCTCGCAGATCCCCCATGAGATGGGTGCCGACTGAACACGGTCGAGGAAGTCCGACATGATTCCTGCCTTCCGTTGGAACGTTCCAACAATCGTGGCACACTAGGGGCGCGAACGCAACGCACCCCGGGAGGCAGTCATGCGGATCCTCGTCCTCGGCGCCGGCCGCATGGGCTCCATCCGGGTGGAGGACCTCGCGGCGGACCCCCGCGTCGATGAGGTCCTCGTGGCCAACCGGACCGAGTCACGCGCCGCCGACCTCGCGGCCCGCTTCGGTGCGGTGCACGTCCCGTGGGCGGATGCCCTCGGCTCCGGCGCAGACGCCACGGTCGTGGCGGTCGGCACCGACGCTCACGGCTCCCTGCTCGACGAGGTCCTGCAGCAGGGCCGGCCCGTGCTGTGCGAGAAGCCGATCGCCCTCACCCTCGCCGGGACCAAGCAGGCGATCGACGTCGCCGAACGGCACGGCACTCCGCTCCAGATCGGCTTCCAGCGCCGCTTCGACCCCGCGATCCACGAGGTGCACGATCGGATCCACGACGGCCGGGTCGGGGTCCTGTACTCGATGACGCTGACCGCGCACGATCACACCCCGTCGCCACGCGAGTTCATCGCGGGCAGCGGCGGCATCTTCCGCGACATGCACGTGCACGACCTCGACCTCGTCCGCTGGCTGGCCGGCTCCGAGGTCGAGTCGGTGTACGCCACCAAGGCCGTGCGGGCCCAGCACCAGTACGCCGAGTTCGACGACGCCGACGTCAGCACGATCCTGGCCGTGACGACGAGCGGGGTGCAGGTTGTCATCACCGGCACCCGGCACGACGCGCTCGGGCAGGACGTCCGGCTGGAGGTGCACGGCTCACTCGACTCGGTGTCCGCTGGGCTGAACAGCCGCACGCCGCTTCATGCACTGGAGGGCGACCCTGCCTTCGGCGACGATCCGTACACGGGCTTCGTCGACCGCTTCCGTGGCGCCTTCCGTGAGGAGACTGCCGCCTTCGTCTCCCTGGCCCGGGGCGAGGCGGAGAACGCCTGCCCGCCTGACTCGGCACTGGAGAGCCTGCGCATCGCCATCGCGTGCGAGGAGTCCGTCGCGCGCGGCGGTCCCGTCCGGGTCGCCGACATCGACACAGCGCGGTACTGAGCCATGCGCGAGCCCCGCCCCACCATCCATGACGTCGCCTCGCGTGCGGGAGTCTCCAAGTCGCTGGTCTCCCTGGCACTGCGCGGCTCCCCGAAGGTCAGCGAGGCCAGCAGGGACGCCATCCTCGCCGCTGCCGCGGAGCTCGGCTACCGCACCAACGCTGCGGCGCGCAGCCTCGCCGACCGTCGCAGCCGCACCGTCGGCGTCCTCATCCTCGACCTGCACAACCCGGTCTTCGCGGAGATCCTCGACGGTGTCGAGACCGAGGTCCGCAAGCACGGCTACAGCACGATGCTCGTCACCGGCGGCGCCGACCCGGCACTCGAGCAGGTGGAGCTCGACAAGCTCCTCGAGTTCCAGGTCGAGGGCCTGATCCTCATCTCGCACCGGCTGGAGGCGAGCGCACTTCGCGCATTCGCCGAGGAGGTGCCCACGGTCGTCGTCACGCGACGGGACATGACCAGTCCGCGCATGGACACGGTGAGCAACGACGACGTCGCCGGCGCGACCCTCGCCGTCCGGCACCTGGTCGGGCTGGGCCACCGGCGCATCACGCACCTGTCGGGCGGCGACAACCCCATCTCGCGCGACCGCGAGCGCGGGTACCTCGACGCGATGGCCGAGGCCGGGCTCGCCTCGCACGCCCACGTCGTCCCGGGGTCCCTCACGGACGCCGGCGGCTACGCGGCTGCCCGCCTCGCCCTGGCGACCGAACCCCGGCCCACCGCACTGGTCGTCGCCAACGACATCGCGGCACTGGGCGCCATCGCTGCCGTGCAGGAGGCCGGCCTGCTGGTGCCCGCCGACGTCTCCGTCGTCGGCTACGACGGCATCGCCCTCGGCGCCCTGCGGACCCTGAGCCTGACCACCGTTGCCCAGCCACTAGCCGAGATGGGCGCGGCCGCGGCGGCGCGGCTGTTCGCGCGCATCGCGAGCCCCCGCTCCCGGGCCCAGAACGTCAGCGCCGACGCCGCGCTCGTCGTGCGCGGCACGACCGCACCCGCCTAGCCGTTCGCCCCGGTCCAGTCCGCGAACCACTCGAGACTGTCGGGGTTGGCCAGCGCGGACGTGTCCCTGACGGCGCGGCCGTTGACGGTGTCGCCGACTGCCAGCTCCGCGATCTTGTTGCTGCGGGTGCGCGGGAGCTCGGGCGCCTCAGCGATGACCGAGGGGACGTGGCGCGGGCTCGCCTGCTCGCGCAGCGCCTGCCGGATCCGCCGGGTCAGGTCATCGTCGAGATCAGCTCCCGGTACCAGCGTCACGAACAGGACGATCCGCGTGTCCCCGTCCCACGCCTGCCCCACCGCCAGCGCCTCCGCGACCTCGTCGAGGCCCTCCACGATCCGGTAGACCTCCGCCGTCCCGATCCGCACGCCGTTGGCGTTCAGGGTGGCGTCCGATCGGCCGTGGATGACGAAGCCGCCGCTGGCGGTCCGCGCGGCGAAGTCGCCGTGCGCCCACACGCCGGGGAAGCGGTCGAAGTACGCGGAGCGCAGGCGTGACCCGTCGGCATCCCCCACGAAGCCGATCGGCACGGACGGGAAGGGCGTGCGGCACACGAGCTCGCCCAGCTCGCCGACGGCAGCCGGGACTCCGTCATCGCCCAGGACTGCGACGTCGAGCCCGAGCGTCGGACCCTGGATCTCCCCGCGGCGGACCGGCTCAGTGGGGACGCCCGCCACGAAGCAGCCGCAGATGTCCGTGCCGCCGGAGATGGAGGCGAGGTGAGCGGACGCGGACACGCACGTCTGCACGAAGTCGAACCCGTCCGGGCTCAGCGGCGATCCCGTCGACGCGATCGTCCGCAGCCTCGTGAGGTCGTGGAGCTCCCCAGGGCGCATCCCTGACTTGCGGACGGTGTCGATGAACTTGGCCGACAGGCCCAGGAATGTCAGCTCCTCGGACTCCGCGATCGCGAACAGCCGGTCGAGGGCCGGGTAGCCCGGGTTGCCGTCATACAGGACGATCGTGACGCGACGACCGAGCCCGCACAGCAGCCAGTTCCACATCATCCAGCCGCAGGTCGTGAAGTACATCGCCCGGTCGCCCGGCCGGATGTCGAGGTGGAAGGCCTGCTCGGACAGCACCTTCAGCAGCACGCCCGCCGCGGAGTGGACGATGCACTTCGGCCGGCCGGTGGTCCCGCTCGAGAAGAGGATGAAGCCCGGGTGCGCGAACGGCAGCTGAACGGGCTCGAGCGCCAGCCCACGGTGCGGGGCGAGCCAGTCCTGCCAGGTGACGTGACCCGCGGCATCGTCTCCGACCACGACCACCGTCGTGACGGTGGGCAGTCCCGCGAGGATCTCCGGCAGCCGGGCCAGGCAGTCGATGGGCCGTCCGCCGTAGGTGTAGCCGGACGCGAGCATGAGGACCGTCGGCCCGACCTGCCCGAACCGGTCGATGACGCCGACCGGGCCGAAGTCCGGCGATGCCGTGCTCACGACCGCGCCGATGCTCAGGGCCCCCAGCGCGAACAGGGCAGCCTCGATGGTGTTGGGCGTCCACGCGGCTACGCGGTCGCCCTCCCGCACCCCCGCCGAGCGCAGGGCACCGGCCACGGCGGCCACCTCGGCGCGCACCTGCGCCACGGTGAGCTCGCGCCGGCTCCCGTCCTCGTCGATCCCGACCAGTGCGGGAGAGTCCGGATCGCCGGCCAGCAGGGTGTCGACGACGTTCAGCCGTGCCTGCGGGAGGAACCGCGTGCCGAGGAAGCCCTCGCCCTCGACGCTGACCTCGCCCGGATCGCCGACGACGCCGAGGTCATCCCAGGCCTCGCGCCAGAACTGCCCGGGATGCTCGACGGACCACGCGTGCAGCTCGCGGAAGTCCGCGAAGCCGTGCCGCGCGGTCAGGCCGGCCATCACGGAATCGGCCCCGATGTCGCTCACCCCCCGACCCAACCACGCCAACCACCCGTTTCTCCCGGAATCCGGGACCAATCGGCGGTCCCGGCCTCCGCCAGGGCCTTCTTCGCCGATCTGTCCCTGTGGACGGACGGTTGCCCGTCGGCGCGTCACCCTGCACCCTCGCGCCATGCCCAAATACCGCGAGGACAACCTCCTGCCTCTCCGAGACGACGTGCGGATGCGCGCTGCGCCGCTGGGCCGGGTGTTCCGGCGCAGCGACCTCATCGCGTGGGGACTCCCAGGTGACACGGTCCTCCCGATGACCCGCCGCGGCTGGTGGATCCGGCTTCATCACGGGATCTATGCCGACAGCCGTGACATCGGCGACGACCCTTCGGACGCCGCGCACCACGCCCTGCTGTGTGCTGCGGGCATCCGTGCGCTGCGCGAGGCCGCCTACGCATTCGGACCCAGTGCCGCCTCTCTTCACGGACAGGCCCTGCCGCGTGGCCTGCTCGACACCGTCCATCTGGTCCGCCCGCTCGGACATGACGGCCGGTCCTTGTCGCGCCGCATCACCGCCAAGGACCATGTTCCGCCCGCCATCGTCCGCACACAGCACCTCACGGCCGCCGACGTGACGGAGGTAGGTGGGGTTCCTGTCGTCGTGCCGGCACTGGCCGCGGTCTCAGCTGCCGTCTCGGCCGATCCCGACTGGATGGTGGCCATCATGGACTCGGCGGCCTGGGGTGCTCCGGAGCGCCTCCCGCAGATGGAGCAGTACGCGCAAGGTCTACAGCACCTGGCCGGCATCGGCGACGTCCGAGCAGTGCTACCCCTGGTCCGCTCCGGAGCCCAGACGCCGCTTGAGTCGCTGTCGCGTGTTCGTCTGATGCGCTGTGGCCTGCCCGAGCCCAGGCTGCAGGTGCCCTTCTACGACGACGAGGGGCTCGTCGGCATCGTCGACATGTACTGGGACGAGCTGGGAGTCATCGGCGAGGCTGACGGGCTGCTCAAGTACCGCACGGGTGCCGACCTCATCGCCGAGAAGCGCCGGGAGGACCGCCTTCGCCGGATCAAGCCAGTCGTCCGGTGGGACTGGGCGCAGATGTGGAACTCGCCTCGTGCCATCGCGGAGTGGGTCCGGAAGGCAGCGGGAGATCGCGCGGCCTGACTGGCGGGCACACGACGGGGAGAGATCGGCGAGGAACGCACCAACGAGGGTGAGGATCGCCGATTGGTCCCGGATTCCGGGACAAACGAGGGTGGTTAGCGGGTGGTGATCGGCGTGTAGTCGCGCAGGGGTTCGCCGACGTAGACCTGACGGGGCCGGCCGATCTTCGTGTCCGGGTCCGAGATCATCTCCCGCCACTGGGCGATCCACCCCGGGAGCCGGCCGAGGGCGAACAGCACCGTGAACATCTCGGTGGGGAAGCCCATCGCCTTGTAGATCAGGCCCGTGTAGAAGTCCACGTTCGGGTACAGCTTGCGCGAGACGAAGAACTCGTCCGACAGGGCGACCTCCTCCAGCCGCAGCGCGATGTCGAGCAGGGGGTCGTGCACGCCGAGCTGGTCGAACACGTCGTGGGCGGTCTTCTTGACGATGGCCGCGCGCGGGTCGTAGTTCTTGTAGACGCGATGCCCGAAGCCCATGAGCTTCACGCCGTCCTGGCGGTCCTTGACCTGCCGGATGAACGTGTTCACCCCGCCGCCCTGCGCCTGGATGCCCTCGAGCATCTCCATGACCGCCTGGTTGGCCCCGCCGTGCAGCGGGCCGAAGAGGGCGTTGATGCCCGCCGACACCGACGCGAACAGGTTCGCGTGCGACGAGCCGACCAGCCGCACCGTCGAGGTCGAGCAGTTCTGCTCATGGTCCGCGTGCAGGAGGAGGAGCTGGTTGAGCGCCTTCGACAGGACAGGGTTGACCTCGTACGGCTCCGCCGGGACCCCGAAGGTCATCCGCAGGAAGTTGTCGATGAAGCCGAGGGAGTTGTCCGGGTAGAGGTACGGCTGGCCCATCGACTTCTTGTGCGCGTAGGCCGCGATCGTGGGCACCTTGGCCAGGAGGCGGATCGTGGAGATCTCGACCTGGCGGTCGTCGAAGGGGTCGAGCGAGTCCTGGTAGAAGGTCGACAGCGCCGAGACCGCAGACGACAGAACCGGCATCGGATGCGCGTCGCGCGGGAAGCCGTCGAAGAAGCGGCGCAGGTCCTCGTGCAGCATCGTGTGCATCCGGATCGAGGACTTGAACTCGTCCAGTTGCTCTGCGCTCGGCAGGGACCCGTAGATGAGCAGGTACGAGGTCTCGAGGAACGTCGACTGCTGCGCCAGCTGCTCGATCGGGTACCCGCGGTAGCGCAGGATCCCCTTGTCGCCGTCGATGTACGTGATCGACGACGAGCAGGCCGCGGTGTTCATGAAGCCGTGGTCGAGAGTCACATGCCCCGTCTGCTTGAGCAGCGGCGCGATGTTCAGCCCGGACTCGCCGACGGTGGCCGGCACCTCGGGAAGGGGCAGCTCGCCACCGGGGTAGTTCAGTGCGTACTCAGACACGTCGACCTCCTGAAGGGAGCGTACCGGGGCGGCTAACGGGGTTAGTAGAGAGCATGTCAAGTTTCACCGGCACCTCGGATCAGGCCGCAGCGAGCCTGGCAGCTGCGGCCTCGATCTGGTCATCCATGGCCGTGAGCGCGACCCGCACATGGCGGGCTCCCGCGGGCCCGTAGAAGTCACCCGGCGTGACGAGGACCCCGCGCTCGGCGCACCAGCGGACGGTGTCCCAGCAGGGTTCGTCGCGGGTCGCCCACAGGTACAGCCCAGCCTCGCTGTGGTCGATCCGGAAGCCCGCCTCGACCAGTGCCGACCAGAGCACCTGCCGCCGAGCGGCGTACCGGCCCTTCTGCACCGCCACATGGGCGTCGTCGTCGAGGGCGGCGATCGCCGCAGCCTGGACGGGGGACGGCACCATCATCCCCGAGTGCTTGCGGACGGCGAGGATCTCGCGGACGAGATCGGCGTCACCTGCGGCGAAGCCGAACCGGTAGCCGGCCAGGTTGGAGCGCTTGGACAGGGAGTGCAGCGCAAGGATCCCCTCGTGCGTGCCTCCGGACACGGACGGGTGGAGCAGGGACACCGGCTGCGCGTCCCAGCCCAGCTCGATGTAGCACTCGTCGCTCACGACGATCGTCCCCGTCGATCGGGCCCACCGGACGATCTCAGCCATGCGCTCGGGCGCGAGGACGGCGCCCGTGGGATTGCCCGGGGAGTTCAGCCAGACGAGGGCCGCACCGTCGACGGTCTCAGGATCGTCGGTGGCCACGAACTCGCAGCCGGCCAGCACCGCGCCGACGGCGTACGTGGGGTAGGCGATCCTCGGGATGGCGACCCGTGCACCCGGCGCCAGGCCCAGGAGCCGGGGCAGCGAAGCGACGAGCTCCTTGGTCCCGATGGCCGGGACGATCGCCTCGGGGGCGACCTCGGCGCCCAGGGTGCGCGCCAGCCAGCGCGAGCAGGCCGCGCGCAGTTCGGGCCGGCCCGCCGCGGTGGGGTAGCCCGGCGCGTCGGCGGCCGCAGCCAGCGCCGCCTGCACGACCTCGGGGGTGGGATCGACGGGGGTGCCGACCGAGAGGTCGACGATGCCCTCGGGATGCAGGCGCGCGAGCTCCCCGTAGGGCGCAAGGACGTCCCAGGGGAAGTCGGGCAGCGTGTCAGCGACCCGCGACCGAGCGGATGCGCTCAGTGCTCGTGCTCCTGCGGGGGCACACTCGCCAGCAGGGGGGCGTCGAAGTCCTGGGCGCCCAGCTTGGCCGCGCCACCGGGAGACCCGAGGTCGACGAAGAACTCCGCGTTCGCGGCGGTGTAGTCCTTCCACTCCTCGGGGACGTCGTCCTCGTAGAAGATCGCCTCGACGGGGCAGACCGGCTCGCAGGCCCCGCAGTCCACGCACTCGTCGGGCTGGATGTACAGCATCCGGTCGCCCTCGTAGATGCAGTCGACGGGACATTCCTCGATGCAGGCCTTGTCCTTGAGGTCCACGCACGGGAACGTGATGACGTAGGTCACCTGAGCCTCCGGTTCGTCCGCCCTCAGTCGAGGACAGGGATCATCCAACGGGCACAACCTACACAACCGGCCGGCGCGAAGCCGCGCCCCCGTGGATGGAGGGGCTACTCGTTCGAGAAGACGTCGTCGCCGGGGGGTGCATCGCTCGGCGTCGGCGCGGGGTCCGCGCCGCCGTTCGGGGCGTCACCCTCCGCGCCTGCCGGCTGGTCGCCCTTGTCGGGGTTCTTCCCGGGCTTCTTGTCCGGCTTGGGGCCGCACGTCACGTCGGGGGCGGGCTTGTACCGGGTGGTGATGGGCTCGCGCTCGACCTCCTCGCCGTCCTTGTAGAAGACCCGGTCGACGGTGATGGTGAAGCCGTCGACGCCGTTCTGCCCGAGGCAGTCCTCCGACTCGTCGTAGATCTTCTCGTAGGGGACGATGCTCTTCCGCTCGCCGAACTCGGCGGTGATGTCGTCGTACTCCTTGGTCCCCCAGAACGACACGGTCATCGACGAGTTCGTGGTCCCCGCAGTGATGAACACCGCGTTGGGCGTGTCGTTGCGGAACTTCATGTCGAAGATCCCCCACGCGACCGTCGCCTCGAGGCCGGGCTGGTACCGGGAGATGTAGATCGAGTGCGCAATCGTCTGAACGCGTTCCATTCCGGCGAAGAAGGCACCCGTCCAGACGGTGGTCGCAGCCGCGGAGACGCCGCCGCCCAGCGCCTCGTCGAACACGCCGCCGGCACCGACGACGAACCCCTCCGTGTAGCCGTTCTCCTCCGTGCGCTCCTTGATCGTGTCGTTGAGGGAGAACGTCTCCCCCGGCATGAGGAGCGTGCCGTTCACCCGCCTTGCGGCCTCGCCGATGTTCTGGACGCGGTAGGGCGCGTACGGGAAGTTCTGCGTGAACGTCGAGAGCCGCTCCTTGACCCCGAGGGCCTTCGCCTGCTCAGTGGTCAGCGACGGCTCGCGCGTGCCGACCGGGACGGTGACCACGCGCTCGGCGGCAGGCAGGGCCAGGACCCCGGCGACCGCGGCGGCCAGCTCCTCGTCGGACACGCCCGTGCCGACCTTCGACTTCACGACCTTGGGCTTGCCGTTCTTGATGCGGAAGGTCGCGTCGCGGCCCTCGACCTCGATCGGGCTGAGCTCCTCGGCGATGGCCTCGTGGAGGATCTCGCCATCCATCGTCGGCACCAGCCGACCGCTCTCGACGGCGAACCCGAGCGCACGGGCGACCGTCTTGGCGGGGATCTCCGCGGTGATGGTCCCGGCCTTGACCGTCACGGGCGCGGACTGCGCATCGGAGACCAGTGCCAGCGCCTCGGCCGTGGCCTCATCGCTGATGCTCGGCTCGACCGTGACGACGACGGCCTCCACCGGCGCACGCGGCAGCAGGAAGGCCTCCGTCATGGCCGCCGCCGTGGCCTCCCGGTCCAGCGCCCGGCCATCGGTGCCCGGCGTGATGACTCCCTCGCCCTTCTCGACGTCCACGCTCGGCTCGACAGCCGGCCGGTCGATGCTCTGGGCGATGAGGTCGATCTGGGCGGAGAGCAGCGGCTCGTCGACGGCCGCGACCGCCGGGAGCGTGGTCGACCCGAACATGCCCGCGACCAGGGCGACCGGGTTCCAGGTGTGGCCGAACGCGGGCGCGACGGATGCCTCGGCGTCCAGCGACAGGCCGGCCTCCTCAGGGCGCAGCCCGACGGTCTCGTCCAGGGCGCGCACCCGGAGCCGCTTCTCGGCGATGGGGCCCAGGCCCTCCTCGACGGCGGCAGCCGCCTCGGACTGGGACATGCCCGAGATGTCGATCCCCTGGACCGTCGTGCCGGGCCGAGCCGTGTTGCCCGAGGACATCGCCAGGAGGACGTAGCCGACGAGGATGACCGCGACTGCGGCGCCGACCGCGATGAGAACGCGCTTCTGGACGACGGTCATCGCGTCGATGCCCCTATCCCGCGCTCCACGTCGTCCTCGTCTCCGGCAGCCCTGTACGCCGCAGAGAGGATCGTACGCAGCCCTGCCGACCTCAGACGACCGCCGACCGTCTCCGGTTCCGGGGACCGGGGCCCGGAAGCGGGAGGCTGGCGGCCGCGGAGGCGAGGATCACCCCTCCGATCAGGTAGGCCAGCTGGCGTCCCCCGCCGGACAGGGCGACGTCGCCCGAGGCGGACTCCGCCGACAGGGCCACCGTCGTGATCAGCCAGCCGAGCATGACGGCCCACCCGCCCCAGCGTGTTCCGAGCGCCCAGACCCCGCCGCGGATGGCAGCGACGAGGGCGAGCCAGACGACGACGACGCCCCACGGCACCGAGGCGGTCCCCCACGGGGTGTCGACCAGGGCCCGCTGCGCCTGGACGAACGCTCCGGTGACCCCGATGAGCGCGCCCAGCAGGAGCAGCAGCGCGACGCCGAGCCAGCGCCAGACGCGGCCGCCCGACGTCACTCCTCGATCCCGGCGAAGAGATCCGTCTCCTTCTCCTCCCCTTCGGCCACCACCAGCGGCCCTCGGGCGAGCCGGAAGTACTCGGTGCCGAACGCCTCGGAGCCGACGTTGTCCGCCAGGGCGAAGAACCCGCCGTCGACGCTGACCTGCGTGCCATGCGCCCGCAGCGCGGCCATCTTGCTGTCGAGGAACTCCGCCGCCTCGATCTGGGTGGTGACGAGGGCATCGTCGCAGGCGAAGGGGAGGTCGTCAGGGTCCATGGCGGTGAACTCGTCGTCCACCCCCTGGGCCCGGAGTGCCTCGATGCCGGCCCGCACGATGCTGCGCGGGAACGCCGTCCAGTAGACCTTCGGCACCTCCCACGCGGGCCCGAGATCCGCGCGGAACGTCGGGCTGGCCGCCAGGGCGATCGCGTAGTGCGTCACCCGATGGGCCTGGATGTGGTCAGGATGCCCGTAGCCGCCGAAGTCGTCGTAGGTCACCACGACCTGCGGGCGCACCTCGCGGATCACCGGCACGAGCTCCGCAGCCGCGACGAGCAGGTCGGTCCGCCAGAAGCAGTCGGTCCTGTCGTTGGGCGGGGTGCCGATCATCCCGGAGTCCCGGAAGCGACCCGGTCCGCCGAGCAGGCGCCAGTCGGTCACGCCGAGCTCGGCCATCGCGGCCGCGAGCTCCTCACGGCGGTGCTCGCCGAGGGCGTCGTCCTTGTCGGACGCCAGGTGGGAGAGCTCCGGCAGCAGGACTTCGCCCTCCTCGCCGAGCGTGCATGTGACCAGGGTGACCTGCACGCCGTCGGCCACGTACTTGGCCATGGTCGCGCCGGTCGCGATGCACTCGTCATCAGGATGGGCATGGACGAGCAGCAGTCGACGGTTCATCCCCGAAGGGTAGCGAGGCCCCTGAGGGGGCCGCCCTACGATGCGGCCATGACGAACGACGAGGCCACCAGCTTTCCCCGCCAGGAGGCCGCCACCCGCCGGTTCCGGCTCGGGCTCCCCCGCGCATTCGCTCCGGCGCCGGACGGTCGCCGGATGGCCTTCATCCGCAGCGCCGGGGGGCGCGACCCGGTCGGCAGCCTGTGGATCGCGGAGGCGGACGGCGCGGGCGGCCTGACCGAGCGCCTCGTCGTCGACGGTCGCGAGCTCGTCGAGGCCGATGGCGACCTTCCTCAGGAGGAGAAGGCGCGGCGGGAGCGGATGCGGGAGACGACGGCCGGCATCACCGCCTTCTCGTCCGACGACGACGTCGCGCGGATCGTCTTCAGCCTCGACGGCATCCTCTTCGGCGTCGACCTGACCGCGCCCGGCACGCCGGCACGCCGGCTTCCGCACCCGGGCCCGGTCGTGGACCCGCGGATCTCCCCGGACGGAACCACCGCCGCCTTCGTCAGCGGGCGGGCGCTCTACCTCGTCGGCACCGACGGCGCATCCGACGCCCGGCTCCTCGCCCAGCCGGACGGCGAGCAGCAGTCATGGGGACTGGCCGACTTCGTCGCCGCCGAGGAGCTGGACCGTGTCCGCGGCCTGTGGTGGCTGGCCGGGAGCACCGCGCTGCTGGCGGAGCACGTCGACGAGTCGCCGGTCGCGATCCGGTGGATCGCCGACCCCGCCCAGCCCGAGCAGGCGCCGCACCCGCACCGCTACCCGGCCGCCGGGACGGCGAATCCGATCGCCCGGCTCTTCCGGATCACGCTCGACGGCGCGCAGAGTGAGATCGCCTGGGATCACGAGGCCTACCCCTACCTCGCCAGCGTCCAGCCGGACGACGCCGGCGGAGCCGTGGTCAGCGTGCTGAGCCGCGACCAGCGCCGCCAGGCCATCCTCGACCTGTCCCCCGACGGCGAGGTCCGGCCGGCCGGGGAGCGCACGTGCGCGCCGTGGATCACGATGCAGTCGGGGGTCCCCTGCCGGGGCGCCGACGGAGCACTGCTCGAGATCGTGGCGAACACGGACGACGACTGCTTCCAGCTCGTCGCTGACGGCGTGCCGCTGACCCCGGCCGACCTCAACGTGACCGGCCTCGTCCACGCCGCCGCCGACCGCATCGTCGTCACTGCCCAGCCCGGACCCATGGACCAGGGCGTGTACGCCATCGAGGCGGGCACCGTCACGCCCCTGACGCCGGCCGAGGGCGTCCACAGCGCCGTGGCCGGCGCGGGCGGGCTCGTCATCGCCTCCACCCATCCGACGCAGCTGGGCACGCGGTACGAGGCCCGCCTCGCCGGCGGCACCGGGGCCATCACGTCGCTGGCCGAGACCCCGATGGTGGAGCCGGTCGTCACGTTCGTCCGGGTCACCGAGCGCGACCTGTCGTGCGCCGTGCTGTGGCCCACCGGACACGTCCCCGGCTCACGGCGGCTGCCCGTCGTCATGGCGCCGTACGGCGGCCCGCATCACGCCCGCGTCGTGCACGCGGCCGGCGCCTTCGCCCCTGACCAGTGGCTGGCCGACCAGGGCTTCGCCGTCGTCGTCGTGGACGGCGCCGGCACCCCCGGTCGCGGGCCGGCCTTCGAGTTCGAGGTGAGCCAGGACCTCGCCCGGCGCGTGCTGGACGACCAGGTGGCTGCCCTGCAGGCGCTCGGCGAGCTGTACGGCGACCTCGACCTCGACCGGGTGGGCATCACCGGGTGGTCGTTCGGCGGCTACCTCGCCGCGCTGGCGGTGCTGGACCGACCGGACGTCTTCCACGCCGCGGTGGCGGGGGCACCGGTCACCGACTGGGCGCTCTACGACACGGCCTACACCGAGCGCTACCTCGGCCTGCCCCAGGAGAACCCGGAGGCCTACGCCGCCACGTCCCTGCTGCGTCGGGCGGCGCAGCTCGAGCGGCCGCTGCTGATCATCCACGGGCTGGCCGACGACAACGTGCTGGTGGCCCACTCGCTGCAGCTGTCCAGCGCCCTGCTGGCCGCCGGTCGGGCGCACTCCGTGCTGCCGCTCAGCGGCGTGACGCACATGACCCCTCAGGAGGTCGTTGCGGAGAACCTGCTGCGGCTCGAGGTGGGCTTCCTCGCGGAGCACCTCCACTAGCGAGGTTCGCCGAGCTTGAGGTTGCCGCCCGGATTCCGGCACCGGATGCGGGCGGAACCTCAAGGTCGGAGGGGCTGCTACCAGTCCTTCTCGAGGAACTCGCCGTCGCCGCCCGCGTAGTCGGCGCCCATCGGCCGCGAGGAGCCCGCGGACTCCATGTCGGCGATGACCTCACTCGGCGGCTGCACCTCCGGCGCCTCCAGCTCGACCATTCCGGGATCCGGGCCCACGATCAGGTCGTGGCCGAGGCTGTCGGTGATCGGGAAGAAGCAGGCCACCTGGTGACCGGGGCTGAACTCCACGAGCGGCGGGGTCTCGACGCGGCAGCGGTCCTGCGCACGGAAGCAGCGGGTGTTGAACACGCAGCCGGTCGGGAGGTTGATGGGGCTGGGCAGGTCGCCCTGCAGCACGATCCGCTCGCGGGTCGCCTCGATCTGCGGATCCGGCACGGGCACCGCCGACATGAGCGCGTGCGTGTACGGGTGCAGCGGTTGGGTGTAGAGGCTCTGCCGGTCGGTGATCTCGACGATGCTGCCGAGGTACATGACCGCGACACGATGCGACATCTGGCGCACGACCGACAGGTCGTGGGCCACGAACACGTAGGCGATCCCGAACTCGTCCTGCAGGTCCTGGAGCAGGTTGATGACCTGCGCCTGGATCGACACGTCGAGCGCCGAGACGGGCTCGTCGCAGATGACGACCTTGGGGCGAAGCGTGACCGCGCGGGCGATGCCGATGCGCTGGCGCTGGCCGCCGGAGAACTCGTTCGGGTAGCGGTTGTAGTGCTCGGGGTTGAGCCCCACCCGCTCCATGGTCTCCTGGACCGCGCGCTTGACCCCTCCGGGCGGATCGATCTTCTGCACCTCGTACGGCGCGGAGATGATCGAGCCGACGGTGTGCCGCGGGTTGAGCGACGAGAACGGGTCCTGGAAGATCATCTGGAGCTCGCGGCGCAGCGGGACCATCTCGCGCTTCGACAGGCCGGTGATGTCGCGGCCGTCGTAGGTGATCGAGCCGGCGGTGGGCTCGATCAACTTCAGGAGCGTGCGTCCGGCAGTCGACTTGCCGCAGCCGGACTCGCCCACGAGACCGAGGGTCTCCCCCGGGCGAACGCCGATCGTGATGCCGTTGACCGCGCTGACAGTGCCGACGGTCTTCTTGCGGATCGCACCCTTGGTGATGGGGAAGTGCTTCACCAGCTGGTCGGCGCTGAGGATCATGTCGCCCTCGGGCGCAGTGGTGGTCATGCGGCACCTCCTGCACGGCCGGCCGATGCCGCGAGGGTCTCGGCGGCGAACTGGTCACGCTGGGCCTTGTCGAGGTGGCACCGGACCGCATGGGTGGACGTCACCTGCAGCAGCTCGGGCCGCTCGGTGGTGCATCGATCGCCGCCGACCCAAGACTTCGCCGCGCACCTCGGGTTGAAGACGCAGCCGTCCGGGAGCTTGATCAAGGACGGAGGGGCGCCCGCGATGGGCGTGAGGCGCTCGCTCACCGCGTCGAGGCGTGGCACCGACGCCAGGAGTCCCACGGTGTAGGGCATCTCGGGCGAGTAGAAGATGTCGTTGAGGGTGCCGCGCTCGACCAGCCGACCCGCGTACATGACGGCCACCTCGTCCGCGACGTCGGCGACCACGCCGAGATCGTGCGTGATGAGGATGATCGCGGTGTTGTACTGCTCCTGGAGCTCACCGAGGAGTTCCATGATCTGCGCCTGGACCGTGACGTCCAGGGCCGTGGTCGGCTCGTCGGCGATGAGCAGCGCGGGGCTGTTGATGAGCGCCATGGCGATCATCACGCGCTGGCGCATGCCGCCGGACAGCTGGTGCGGGTAGTCGTCGACCCGCTTCTCCGGGTGAGGGATGCCCACCTTGGCGAGCATGTCGATGACAGAAGTGCGGGCATCCGCCTTCGAGACCTTGTTGTGCACGCGCACGGCCTCGCCGAGCTGCACGCCGATCCGGTAGAACGGGTGCAGAGAGGCGAACGGGTCCTGGAAGATCATGCTCATCACCGAGCCGCGGAGCCGGCGCATGTCCTCGTCGGTGGCCTCGATGAGCTCGTCGTCGCCCACCCAGGCGCGGCCCTCGACCGTCGCGTTGCGCTTGTTGACCAGGCCCATGATCGCCTGCGACGTCACGCTCTTGCCCGATCCGGACTCGCCCACGATGGCCAGGGTCTTGCCGCGATCGACACTGAACGACACGCCATCGACGGCGCGGACGATGCCGTCCTCCGTGGGGAAACTGACCCGCAGGTCCTCGACGCGGACGAATGCCTCGGTCATGACAGCCTCACCCGCGGATCGATGACCGCGTAGAGCAGGTCGACGATGATGTTCGCGACGACGATGAAGAAGCCCGCGACGAGCACGGTGGCGGTGATCACCGGCAGGTCGGCGTCGAGAACGGACGAGATGGCGAGCTTGCCGAGGCCCGGCAGCGTGAACACGCTCTCGATGATGATGGCGCCGCCGAGCAGCCCGGCGAGGTCGAGGCCCGCGGCGGTCACGATGGGGGTCAGTCCCGCACGAAGGCCGTGCTTGCCGATGACCGTCTTCTCGGGCAGGCCCTTGGCGCGCGCCGTGCGGATGTAGTCCTCGCCCAGGGTCTCGAGCATCTGGTTGCGCGTGAGGCGGATGTAGAACGCGGCGAACACCAGGGCGAGCGTTATCCACGGCAGGAGCATGGTCTGGAAGAACTGCACCGGGTTCTCGGTCGGTGGCACGTAGCTCGGGTAGGGCAGCAGCTGCCATCGGATGACGATGAAGAAGAGGAGCAGCAGGCCGATGAAGAACGAGGGGAAGGAGTAGCCGACGAGGGCACCGCCCATCGTGACGCGCTCCTGCCACTGGCCGCGACGCAGCGCCGCGTAGATGCCGAGGAGGACGCCCGGGATGATCCAGAGGATGAACGCGCCGATGGCGAGGAACACGGTGACGGGCAGCACGCTGAGGATCAGCGGCGTCACCTCCTCACCGCGCCGGAACGAGTAGCCCAGGCACGGTGCGCTGCACTCGAAGGTGGCGGTGCCGGAGCCGTAGGTGCGGCCGAAGAAGATGCCCTTCACGAACTCGATGTACTGCATGTACAGGGGCATGTCGAGGCCGAGCCGCACGCGGTTGGCCTCGATGGTCTGCGGATTGCACGACTTGCCACACGTGAGCGCCGCGGGGTCGGCCGGCAACGCGTTGAACAGCAGGAACGTGAACATGCTGAGCAGAACCAGGATGAGGATCCCGGTCAGCACTCGCCTGATCACGTACGCGGTCACGTCAGTCGCCCCTTGTCGGAAGAATCGGAAGCATCGGTGCAGAACCTAGCGGTGGCTCCGGGAGTCAAGGACTCCCGGAGCCACCGCGTCAGCGATTACTGCTGGACGTACAGGTCGCCGAACGGCATCGAGCCGTAGGCATCCCAGAGGTAACCATTGCCGACCTTGGAACCCCACAGGTACTGGATCTTGCCGAAGCGAGTCGGCACCGCCCAGGCCTGCTCCATGGCCTTCTGGTTGAGCGCCTTCCATGCGTCGGCCTGCTGCGTGCGATCGGTCATCGCCAGAGCAGCCTGAACCTCGGCCTCGTAGGCCGGGTCGTTGACGCGCGAGAGGTTGAAGCCGCCGTTGGCCCCGAACAGCTCGGGGATGACGGTCGAGGCGTTCTGCCAGTCCGGACCCCAGCCAGCGGAGGCGAGCTCCTTCTCCTGGGCCGGGTCGAGGACGACGCCGTAGTACTGGCCGGCCTCAATGCCCTCGATGGCGACGGTCATGCCGGCAGCCTCGAGGGACGCCTTGAGAGAGGCGGCACCCTTCTCACAGGTGAGCGGCGCAGGGTCGGACGGCAGCACGCTGAACAGCAGAAAGGTGAGCATGCTGAGGAGGACCAGGATGAGCAGCCCGGTCAGCACGCGCCTGATGACGTACGCGGTCACGTCGTGGGGGTCCTTGTCTGTGTCAGGTGTTCCGCAGCCCGGAGGGCTGCGGGGCTGTACCGCAGGTGGCTCCGGGAGCACACGTCTCCCGGAGCCACCGCGGTCACGCGACTACGACTTCACGAACAGGTCGCCGAACGCCAGCGACCCGTAGGGGAACCACAGGTAGCCGTTGCCGATCTTCGACCCCCAGATGCTCTGGTCCTTGGAGAAGTTCTGCGGGATGACCCACGCGTTCTCCATAGCCACCTTGTTGAGCTCCTGCCAGGCCTTGCCCTGCTCCGTGCGGTCGAGGATCGACAGCGCTTCCTGCAGCTTCGCCTCGTACGCGTCGTCCTTCACGCGGCTGAGGGTGAAGCCGCCGGTCTGCCCGAACAGCTCGGGGAGGACCGTCGAGGCATTCAGCCAGTCAGGCGCCCAACCGGCGTACATGAGCTCCTTGGCCTTCTCGTCGTCGAAGACGATGCCGTAGTACTGGCCCGACTCGATCGGCTCGAGCTTCACCGTGATGCCGGCCCTGGCGAGCGAGGACTGCATCGAGGCAGCGACCTTCTCATTGACCGGCGTCTGCGGGAACTGGTAGGTCAGCTCCGGCATCGGCTCGCCGGACTCCTCGATGAGCTTCTTCGCAAGCGCCGCGTTGCCCTGCGGGGATGGCCGCACCGAACATGTCGACCCACATGCCGCTCTCGGCGTAGTCGGGCGGGAGGTTCGGCTTGATCACGCCGTCGACCGATGTGCCGGCGAAGTCGCCGCCGGCGATGGTGATGTACTCGGCGCTGTTGAGCGCCACAGCGATCGCCTGACGGTGCTTCAGGTTCGGCACCTTCTCGGTGTTGATCGCGATGTAGCGGACGTAGGGGTCGAACGCGTCGACGAGCGGTCCACGAAACGCGGGTCGCCGCGAACACAGTCGCCAGGTTCTCGGGCTGCAGGCCGCCGTAGCGATCGCGGCCTGGTCCTCGCCAGCGTCCGCGATGAGGCGCTGGTCGATAGCCGCCGCGTCGAGCGCGAAGTTCACGATGACCTGGTCCGGGTAGGCCGGACGGTAGTCATCGGAGGCCGGGTCCCACTCCTCGTTGCGCACGAGGACCATCTTCTGGCCCTTCGTGTACTCGGAGATCTTGTACGGGCCGGTCGACACGACAGCGTCGTCGTAGTTCTCGCCCGTGTCGGCAGCCTGCGGAACCGGCGAGAACGCCGTCAGGGTGACCGTGTAGTTGAAGTCGGCGGCGGGACGGTTCAGGTTGAACGTGATGGTCTTGTTGTCCTCCGAGCAGGTGATGGCCTTGTCGAACGCGGCGACGTCGTTGCCCTCGGTGAGGAACGGACCCTTGTAGTCGGACGAGCCGTCCTCGAGCCTTGGGGATGTCGAGGACGAGATCGCGTAGCTCGGGCCATCGGTGATGATGTCCTCGCGAAGGTCCGCGAGACGCCGTACTTGATGTCCGCGCAGGTCGACGGAGCCGTCCTCGAAGGTGACGCCGTCGCGGATGGTGAACGGCCAGGAGTTCGCGTCCTCGTACGGGGTGCCAGGTCGGTCGCCATGTCGGGGACGATGGTGACGCCTCACGCCGCTCGCGAACTTGTACGCCGTCAGGGTGCGGGTCGTGTAGCCGTTGAAGAAAGCGAGGTCGACACCCGTGTAGATGCGCTGCGGGTCGACGTGGAGGAACTGCTCCGCGATGGTCAGCAGCGTGATGGTGCCGCCCTTCTGTCCTTCGCCGCTGGCGACCACTGGCAGCCGCGCTGCCCTCGGATGCTGCTGCTGCCGCCGCCGCAGGCGGCAAGCGCAAGCGCGCCCACCGTGAGCATGGCAGCGAGGCGCAGGCCGTTGTTGATGGCCTTACCCATGTGCTTCCTCCTTGTCAAGGGTCGCGGTTCGCACGACCCTGCCCGGTCGAGCGTGACCGGGATTCCGCCCTTGCTGGGCGGAGGCTTTGGTGTCTCGACGCGACGGCGGTCACCGGAGGTTCCTTCCGGTGCGCGGGTCGAGCGCGTCCCGCACGGCGTCGCCGAAGACATTGAAGGCGTACACGACAACGAACAGCGCAATGCCGGGAATGAACAGGTATGTCGGCACCACGGCGAAGAATCGCACGGAGTCGGCCAGCATCTTCCCCCAGGACGGAGTCGGCTCCGTGACACCGACTCCCAGGTACGCGAGTGCTGCCTCGGCCGCGATCAGCGTGGGCAGTGAGATCGTCACGTAGACGATGATGGGCGCCCACAGGTTGGGCAGGATCTCCTTGAACAGGATGCGCCGGGTGGGGGCCCCGTTGGCCACGGCCGCCTCGACGAACTCGCGCTCCCGCAGGCTCAGTACCTGGCCGCGGATCAGGCGGGCGAGGTAGGGCCATCCGAAGAAGGCGAACACGATGATCAGGTACGCGATGCGGGCGTTCTCCGAGCTCAGCCCCAGCGCTTCGAGCCGCTGGGTCAGCACGGGGCTCAGCGCGATGAGCATCAGCAGGAAGGGGAACGCGAGCAGCAGGTCGGTCGAACGACCGATGATGGTGTCGACCCAGCCCGTCTTGTACCCGGCGACGATGCCGACGACTGTCCCGACGATCGCGATCAGGAGGACGGACGGTCCCGAGATGAACAAGGAGACCCGCGCGCCATAGAGGAGCCGGGCCAGCAGGTCCCGGCCGGTCAGCGGTTCGACACCCAGCGGGTGGTCGGCGGAGACCCCGCCCCACGCTCCTCTGGGCAGGCTGCCCTGCGCGGGGTCCAGGGCTCCGAGATCGAAGTCGTAGGGATTGACTCCGACGACGCTGGCGATGACGGGAGCCAGCAGGGCGGTCACGAATATCGCGACAAGCAGCCACGATGGCGAACATCGCCGCCTTGTCCCTCTTCAGCCGCCGCCATGCGAGCTGCCGCAACGAGAGGCCCACAGGCGCGGCGACCACATCAGGGGCGACCACGGGCGACGTCTCGGTGCTCACCGTGTCATTCACCCCTTGGTCACGTTCTACCTGTCGCCTCGACCGATGCCGATGCTGTCGTGGACGGTGCGTGTGCATGGACGTCGCGATGCCAGCCCGTGAAGGCTAGCGGCCTGAGGTTACGTCAGAGTGACTCGCGAGTAACAACGGGATCGGGGGGATCCGGGCATACGTCACCAAATCGTGACCTTCACATGCGAACAAGGACAGCATCGCCGGATGTTGTTCATCATCATGCCGAAAGCACGACAACGTTGTCCTGCATGGACGGACGATCGTCCGCATGAACATGGAAGCCCTACGACTTCTTGCGGCCCGCCTTGGCGCGATCGGTCTGCGACAGCAGCACCTTGCGGATGCGGACGAAGCCAGGGGTCACCTCGACGCACTCGTCCTCGCGGCAGAACTCGAGCGCCTGCTCGAGTGACAGCACCTTGTGCGGGATGAGCGGCACGAGGATGTCGCCGGAGGACTGGCGCATGTTGGTGAGCTTCTTCTCCTTGGTCGGGTTGACGTCCATGTCGTCCGACCGGGAGTTCTCGCCCACGATCATGCCCTCGTACACCTCCGTGCCGGGGCCGACGAACATCGTTCCGCGCTCCTGCAGGTTGGCCAGGGCGAAGCCGGTCGTCGGGCCGGTGCGGTCGGCGACCAGCGAGCCGGTGGGCCGCGTGCGCAGCTCGCCGTGCCAGGGCTCGTAGCGGTCGAACACGTGGTGCAGCAGCCCGGTGCCGCGGGTCTCCGTCAGGAACTCGGTGCGGAAGCCGATCAGGCCACGCGCCGGCACCAGGTACTCCATCCGCACCCAGCCGGTGCCGTGGTTGACCATCTGCTCCATGCGCCCCTTGCGCAGCGCCATGAGCTGGGTCACGACGCCGAGGTAGTCCTCGGGGATGTCGACGGACAGCCGCTCCATCGGCTCGTTGACCTTGCCGTCGATGATGCGCGTGACGACCTGCGGCTTGCCGACGGTGAGCTCGAATGCCTCACGGCGCATCAGCTCGACGAGGATCGCGAGCTGCAGCTCGCCGCGGCCCTGGATCTCCCAGGTGTCGGGACGCTCGGTGGGCAGCATGCGGATCGACACGTTGCCGATCAGCTCCGCCTCGAGACGCTGCTTGACCTGGTTGGCGGTGAGCTTGGTGCCGCTGCGGCCCGCGAGCGGCGAGGTGTTGATGCCGATCGTCATGGAGATGGACGGCTCGTCGACGGTGATGACGGGCAGCGCCACCGGGTTCTCGATGTCGGCGAGCGTCTCGCCGATGGTGATCTCGGGGATGCCGGCGACCGCGATGATGTCGCCGGGCCCGGCCTCCTGCACGGGAACGCGGTCGAGCGCCTCGGTCATGAGCAGCTCGACGACCTTGGCGCGCTCGACGGTGCCGTCATGCTTGATCCACGCGACCTGCTGGCCCTTGCGGATCGTGCCCTGGTGCACGCGGCACAGCGCGAGCCGGCCGAGGTACGGGGACGCGTCGAGGTTGGTGACGTGCGCCTGCAGCGGCTTCGCCGGGTCGTACTGCGGGGGCGGCACGGTCGTCAGCAGCTGGCGGAAGAGCGGCTCGAGGTCCTCCTCCTCCGGCATCCCGCCGTCCGCGGGACGGGTGAGTGAGGCGCGGCCGGCCTTGGCGCTGGTGTAGATGATGGGGAACTCGATCTGCTCCTCGGTGGCGTCGAGGTCGAGGAACAGCTCGTAGGCCTCGTCGACGACCTCGCCGATGCGCGAGTCGGGCCGGTCGACCTTGTTGATGACGAGGACGACCGGAAGGCGCTTCTGCAGCGCCTTGCGCAGGACGAAGCGCGTCTGCGGCAGGGGTCCCTCGGATGCGTCCACGAGCAGCACGACGGCGTCGACCATCTCGAGCCCGCGCTCGACCTCGCCACCGAAGTCCGCGTGCCCGGGGGTGTCGATGATGTTGAAGGTGACGCCACCCTCGGGCGCGGACGGTCCCATGTACCGGACCGACGTGTTCTTCGCCAGGATCGTGATGCCCTTCTCGCGCTCGAGGTCCATCGAGTCCATCACGCGGTCGTTGACGTCCTGGTTGGCGCGGAACGCCCCGGACTGCCAGAGCATGGCGTCGACGAGGGTGGTCTTGCCGTGGTCGACGTGGGCGATGATGGCGATGTTGCGGAGATCGTCTCGAGAATTCACCCCCTGACCCTATGGTCGCCCCTTCTCTATCGACGAATTCCGGTTCATACTGGGGCAAACCTCCCGACCGAACGGACGCGCCATGAGCCACCGTCGCCTTCGAGCCCTCACCGCCCTGGCCGTGGGCGCGAGCCTCGCGCTCCCGCTGGCCTCGGGCACCGCTGTCGGGGCGAGCCGAACGCCGTCCGTCGCGACCCCTGTCTCGCGGGCCAGTGGCGCATGACCCCCGAGGCCTCGACGCGGCTCCTGCGCGAGCTGGTGCCGGTCCCCGGGTGGCTGGTGACGGACGGCACCATCACCACCAGCTTCCGCGACGGGCGCATGATCTACGGCAGCACCCTGTTCATCCTCGAGGGGACGCTGGGGCCCGGTCAGTCGATCAAGGCGGAGGCCTCCTGGATCAACGAGTCGTCCTACCGGACCCGCGGGGGCAAGATCGTCACCGGCCCCGTCAGCAGTGAGATCGCCTATGGCGACTTGACCGGCACGAAGGACGGCGAGACCTTCACCGTCCCCGGTCCGCCGGGGAGGACCGAGACCCTGCCGGGTGGGGCGACGCCCTACACCTGCACGCGCACGACCCTGAAGTGGCCGGTGCCGCTCGGCTCGGGCGGCACCACCACGGCGACGTTCCGCCGCGCCTGACGGGCAACCGCGCTCGCGCACGCGACGATCACCCCATGGTGAAGCTCTACGCAGACGTTCCGGCCCGCCGCACCCGGCAGGTGATCGGCGACGTGTGGCTGGTGGCGTGGTCCGTGCTCTGGATCTGGGTAGCCGTGCGCCTGCACGAGCTGATCATGAACCTCGCGACCCCCGGGCTCGCGATCGCCGAGGGAGCGACCGACCTCGCGGGGAGCATCACCTCCGCTGGCGAGTCGATCAGCAGCGTGCCGCTCGTCGGCGAGACGCTCGGCACCCCGTTCGACGGGATGAGCGACGCTGCCCTGTCGATCGCCGATGCCGGCCAGGCCACCGCAGATGCCGTCGCGCTGCTCGCCCGGTTCCTGTCGATCGCCCTCGCCGTGCTCGCGATCACGTCGTTCGCCGTCTTCTGGGTGCCGTTCCGGATCGGCTTCGTACGCCGCGCCACTGCAGCCCAGCGGTTCGTCGATGCGAACGAGGACCTCGACCTGTTCGCCCTCCGTGCCATGGCACGCCAGCCACTGCACGTTCTCGCCCGCATCACCGACGACCCGGCCGGAGCCTGGCGTCGCGGCGATCAGCCGGTGATCAACGCTCTGGCCGCGCTCGAGCTCCGCGAGGAGGGTCTTCGCCCGCCCGCGCTCTAGCGCGACTCCGACCGGTGACGTCACAACGGCGGGCAGTTGCGACGGCGCGGGTCGGACTCGAACGGTTCAGCAGGTGGCGCTCGGCGTCATGGACACGGTGACCGGGCCGCTGCCCGTCGGGTTGCCCAGCGGGGTGTACGTGGTCACGGACCACGTCCAGTCGAGCGTTCCCGAGTCGGCGCCGGGTGGCACGTTCACGGTGTAGGTGCCCTTGCCGGTGAGCTTCAGCGGGGCGTTGCCCACCCGTCCCTTGAACGTGAGCGTGCCCGAGACGTCATAGGTCGGCGTGAAGGTGATGGTGCCGACCATGTCGCCCGTCGACTCGGCGGTGAAGGGCTTGGTCACGTCGCAGGTGACGCCGGTGATCTCGGTGCCGCCGGGCGCCGTCGCGATCGACCCCTTCAGCACGTAGCCGCCGGCCTTGGTGTCGAAGGCGATGCGCCTTGGCCACGCCTCGCTTGGACCGCGCCTCGAACGACACCGTCGCGGACTTGTCCTTCTCCCCCGGTGCCACGTAGGCGAAGGTCGCGTCAGCGGGGACCTTCGAGCCCGCGGGGTCCACCGACGAGCCGCCGTTGAGGGTGGCCATCACCGTGCCACCCACGGCGGTGCCGTCGATCTTGCTCCGCGGAGCGGCGGTGATCGTCACCGCTGCCGACGGCTTGAGTCCCGTGCGCTTGCCGGGCGACGTCGTCGGCTCCAGCACCACACACCGACCGGACTCCCAGCCCTTCTTGGCGGCCTCGACTGCCTTGTCCATCGTCGCGGCTGCCATCAGCTGCCCCCATCTGCCCTGCTCCGCCACGAAGGCGTCGGTCACCTTGCCGCCCGTGCGGTTGACCTTGGACCGGTAGTCGCTCCACCCCGACCCGCCGACCGTCCAGCCGACCGTCTGGTCGGCATACATGCCCTTGCTGTTGGCGAACTCGGCTGACTGGGTCCGCGTGTCGACGTCGTAGGACACCAACTGCGCGTCATCGTCGACCTGCCCCTTGATCGTCACCTCGACCGTGAGGTTCGAGCCCGTGCTGCCCCCGGCGCTCGTCACCGACGCGGTCATGGTGGTCGTCGACGTGAACTGCCCCTTGGCGTCGGGGCACGGCGCCACCGTGATGAGGGTCTTGAGCGTGCCGGTCACGCCGCCGACCGTGACCGTGCCGCCCACGTCGAGCGAGCCCTTCGCGGCGTCACCCGTGACCTTCATCGCTCCCTCCCCGCCGGACGCCGGGTCTGACATGTCCTTCGTCTCGGCAGCGGGCTTGCCGGGCGGGATGTCATTCGTCGAGGACACTGCAGCGTCCTGGGCCAGGGCAGCGATCATGAGATTGCCGAACATCAGACCGCCCATGGAGGGTGCGTCCTCTGCCACGACGCGCGCCCCGAACCGCCCGAAGTCGGGCTGGTCCACGAAGCCCTGCGCGAGATCGAGTATCCCTGCACTCACCGCGGCGTAGGCCGTGTCCGCCTGGGCGGCGCCGCCGAGCTCCGCCTCGAGACCGGACATCGTCATCAGCTGGCGGTCCATGCTGGCGGTGAGGGAGCGCATCTCCTGCTCCTGCTCCGCCCGCGGCAGCGCCGCGAACGCCTGCACCGCGGCCAGCTCGTCGGAGCCTCCCGATCCCGCAGGTGCGTCCGAGGCCGCAGATTCCGAGGATGACGAGCAGCCGGTCAGCGCGAGGAGACCGCAGAGGGTGAGAGCGGCAAGCCTGGATGGAATAGGCCGGAACCTGCATGGACGTCCCCGATCGTCGCGTGCACTGGCGCCTGAGGTCCCGGCGGTCGCCACCCTAGGGGTCAGCGGCCACGTGGGCAGGGGCCAATCGTCACGACTTCGTGATGCCCCACTTCTTCGGCTTCTTCGGCCGGTGGATCTCGATGCCGCCGAAGATCGCAGCACCCTTGACGACGAGCACCGGTGCGCCGGGCACTCCCGAGTCCGCGGCACCTCGGTGCCGCCGAAGATCCCGACGACCTCGCTGCGCACCGCCATGCCCTCGGGCACCGTGATCTCGAGCCCGCCGAACAGGCAGACGGCCGTGATCACCGTCTCCTGGCCCGTGAGCACGGCGTCCGTCAGGTCGAGCTCGCCGCCGCCGAAGATGCACAGTGCGGACAGCTCCGCGGGGACCGTCCAGCCTCCCTTGCGCTCGAACCCTCCGAAGATCGCGACGAGGGAGTTGTCACCCATCCCGGCAAGGGCGGAGTTGACGACGATGCCGGCATCGGTGCGGGTGGCCGGAACCGTCGGCGTGCCCGGAGGCGTCACCGCAAGGCTGTTCGCCGTGGGGACGGCCAAGGTGCCCGGCGGGACGGGCAGGTCGCGCATCACGGGGATGAGCTCGCCGTACGTCATCGCCCGGTAGACCTCGGCGAGCCGCTCCTCGTGCTCGACCGCCGTCAGGCGGCCCTCGACGTAGGCGTCGCGCAGGATGCTCGCGACCTTCTCGCGGTCCGCGTCCGAGGCACGCATCCGAAGGGCGTCGGCGACCGGGTCGGGGCCCTGCTCGGCCGGCAGGTTCGCGCTCATGGGTCGAGGCTAGCGATGACCGAGTCTCAACGTCCCCCTGGTGGCCGTCGATCGAGCGCAGGGAGCACCCGAGTCACGATCAGAGGCCGCGCTCGGAACGGAACACCGCGACGAGTGCGTTCGCGTGTCCGTGGCCGACACCGTGACCGGACTTCAGGAAGCTGACCTGCTCCATGTGCTTGGCGTCCCGCACGGTCTCCAGCTGATCCATCCAGTACGAGATCGGCTGACCGTACGTCTTCTCGATCGAAGGGAAGTACGACTTCGGTCCCTGCACCTTGTCCGCCACGCCCCAAGTATGCGATCTCCGCTCGTGTCGCGCGAGGGTCCTCGCACCAAGGGTGGAGACACCTCCCGCCGATGCCCTAGCGTGCACGCATGCCCCGACCCAAGGACAAGGGAGCGCTCCTCGAGGCTGCGGCTTCGGCATACGACGCCTTGACGTCGACCCTGTCGGATCTCCCCGCTGGGCTCCGTGCGGACACTGCCCTGCAGGCAGCGATCGACGACCAGTCCCGCAATCCGCGCGATGTCGTCGCGCATCTGCATGCGTGGCAGGTCATGACGATGGACTGGTGCCGAACTGGGGAGTCCGGTGGGACGCCCCACGTCCCGGGCGTCGGCCGCACCTGGCGCGACACCCCCGCCATCAACGCCGAGATCTGGCAGCAGTTCGCGGCGACCCCGTATGCGGACGCCCTCGACCTGCTGAACGCCTCGCACAACGAGATGGTCGGGATGATCGAGGCGCACACGCAGGAACAGCTCTTCGGAGCCGGCGTGTACCCGTGGACCAAGACCACGACTCTCGGCGCCTACTTCGTCTCGGCCACCTCAAGCCACTACCTATGGGGAACCAAGACACTGAGGGCGATCCGGCGGGCTCTCTGACGGTCAAGATCAATCCCGGACACCGATGGGCTCGATCAGGTCCCACAGGTTCCCGTACCGGTCGCGGAAGACCACGACGGTTCCGTACGGCTCGCGTCGCGGCTCCCCGGTCATGACGACGCCCCTCGCGACGAGGTGCTCGTGCTGCGACGCGAAGTCATCCGTGTGCAGGAACAGCCCCACCCGACCGCCCGTCTGGTTGCCGATGGCGGCGCGTTGGTCATCCGTCGTCGCGACAGCGAGAACGAAGGACGTGCCGCCGTCGGCGGACGGCGCAACACGCACCCAGCGCTTCTGCTCGGTGAGTGGCGTGTCCTCGACCAGGGTGAACCCGAGATCGTCGACGTAGTGCGATATCGCCTCGTCGTAGGCATCAACGAGCAGAGTGACCGCATGCAGGCGCAGAGCGCTCCTAGTCGGCGTCAACGTCGACCACGAACCCGCAGGCGCTGGGGCGACTTGGCTCCGATGCGCTCCACCGCGCCTTCGCACTCGAGGTCGACCTTGACGAAGCGGATCCAGTTGGTGAACCGGCCGCTCGGGAAACTCGGGTGACCACGAAGCTGGACTTCCGCGACAGTGATCAGATCCTTGAGCAGCACGCCCTCTCCCTCGTCCATGTCCTCCAGTGTGCCGAGAATGAAGGCTCGGAGGATCTCGTACTGCTCCTCGGCGATCGTCCACGTCTCGTAGCCGTCCGCTCGGACGGCACTGCGCAGCCTCCTGCGGCCCGGCGGATGGGGGTCTGTCGCCACCGTGGAACCCTGCCTATTCCGGTTGGTCAGACGTTGAAGCGGAACCCGACAAGGCTACGTCGCGGGAATCCCTCAGCCATCGAGGTGGTCAGAGATCTCGCGCCTCGAAGAGGTATATCTGAGCGCCGAGCGAATCAACGGCCGTCTTGGTCGTTTCGAAGGACGGAGCCATGATCGTTGCCAACGAGCTCTCCAACGTCTCGAACACGGCCTCGACCAAGACGCCCGCCCCGCCGTCGCGAGCGGCGGGTCCCATCAAAGGTCCGACACTGATGCTCAGCGAACGGAAGCCGTCGTTCCGGCTGAAGAACGGAGCGATGTCGTCGGTGACGATTCGCTCGACGGTCGCCGGGTCGGCAGAGCTAGGGAAGATCAGCAACAGCCGGAACATGGGAGGACACTAGCGGCGCGCGAACGGCTGCTGGAAGCGCATTGACAACGATTCCTACTCGTGCGTCACGATGTCGACTGAGATCTCGACCGCCGGAACAGTCCCACGATTCTCGAGCCAGTGGACGGTGTTCCGATCCTCGGGCCAGCCCACGCCAGGCCCATAGTCCGTGGCAATCCCGGCTCGATGGTCGGTGATCGTTCCTTGGAGCACGTACACGGTCCCCGGTCTGCCCTTGTGGTCGTGGACGGGGCCGAAGACACCCCCCGGCTCGATCGTCACCATTCGCATCCGAAGCTGGCGTCCGTCCATACCGTCGATCTCGGGGCCGAGATCGACCGTGGCCAGGAGTTCGGACGTGACGCCTCTGGTCTCTGGAGCCCCGTTCTCAGTGCTCATCGTGCCGCCCTCCCGATCAGTCAAGCGCGCTACCACTCAGACGTTGAACCGGAACTCGACCACGTCACCATCCGCCATGACGTAGTCCTTGCCCTCGATGCGGACCTTGCCCTTGGCCTTCGCCTCGGCCATCGACCCGTTGGCAACGAGGTCGTCGAACGACACGACCTCCGCCTTGATGAAGCCCTTCTGGAAGTCGGTGTGGATGACGCCCGCCGCCTCCGGCGCGGTCGCACCCCGGGGGATCGTCCACGCCCGGGCCTCCTTCGGCCCGGCCGTCAGGTAGGTCTGGAGGCCGAGGGTGTCGAAGCCGACGCGAGCCAGGGCATGGATGCCCGACTCGTCCTGTCCGACGGACTGGAGCAGCTCGAGGGCCTCGTCCTCGGGCAGCTCGACCAGCTCGGCCTCGAGCTTGGCGTCGAGGAAGACCGCCTCTGCCGGGGCGACCATCGCGCGCATCCGCGACTTGAAGTCCTCGTCGGCCAGCTCGGCCTCGTCGACGTTGACGACGTACAGGAACGGCTTGGCAGTGAGGAGGAACAGCTCCTTCAGCGGGGCCGGATCGAGGCCGGACGCGAACACCGTCGTTCCTCCGTCGAGCATCTCCCGCGCCTTCTCGGCCGCCTCGAGAATCGGCGCGCGGCTCTTGTCGGTGCGCGCCTCCTTCTGCAGCCGCGGGATCGCCTTGTCGATCGTCTGGAGGTCGGCGAGGATCAACTCGGTGTTGATGGTCTCCATGTCGTCCTCGGGCGAGACCCGGCCCTCGACATGGACGACGTCGTCGTCCGTGAACGCGCGCAGCACCTGGCAGATGGCGTCTGACTCGCGGATGTTCGCGAGGAACTTGTTGCCGAGACCCGCGCCCTCGCTCGCACCCTTGACGATGCCGGCGATGTCGACGAACTGCACGGTGGCCGGCAGGATCCGCTGGGAGCCGAAGATGCCGGCCAGGACCTCGAGCCGAGGGTCGGGCACTCCGACGACGCCGGTGTTGGGCTCGATGGTCGCGAACGGGTAGTTCGCCGCCAGGACGTCGTTCTTCGTGAGCGCGTTGAACATGGTGGACTTGCCCACGTTGGGCAGTCCGACGATGCCGATGGTGAGTGCCAAGATGCTAATCCTTCTCCATCGTCACAGGCCGACCGTGCTGCGAAGGAGCACGGCGGATTCGGCAGTCATGTCGCCGACAACGAACAGTACCGACCCTCCCTGCTGTCCCATCAGTCGTGGGGCGTGGCGGGGACACCGCCCCGGTCACAGCCCGGCGAGCGCTGCGTCGGCCATCGCCAGACGCTGAGTGCAGCGGTCCGGCATGGTGGATCCGTAGTAGGGGAACGTGATCATGGCGAGGAGCAGCGCCCAGCCGCGCGAGGCCGTCCATGCCGCATCGTCCAGATCGAGCGCATCCCGAAGGACTCGGCGGCCGGCGCTGTCGAGGGCGTCCCATGCAACAACGAGGTCGACGGTCGGATTGCCGATCCCCAGACCACCGAAATCGAGGACTGCGGCCAGTTCACCTGAGTCGGTCACCAGCAGGTTCTCGCTCAACAGGTCGCCGTGGTACCAGCCGGGTGTGCGCTCCACGCTGGCCGAGGCGTCTACGGCTCGATCCCACACGTGAAGCGCTGCGTCGATGTCCACATCGACACGCATGGCGCGGCATGCAGCCGCGGCTTCGCGGTAGTCGGCGTCCAGATCAGCGAGAGGCAACCCTCGGTACCACGAGAGGGCTGGATCGTCCGCTGCCCCTGCGGGCGCTTCCATGGCGCGCAGTTCGGACAGAAAGCCGGCTAAGCCCGCAGCCAGAGCGGCTGTGTCGTGGTGCCGTGAGCCGGATCCCGGACGCGGAGGGCGGGCGCCCGGCACCCACGAGGTGATGGCCCAGTGCTCCGGGTAGCCCAGTGCCGGCTCCCCCACATGCAGGACAGTCGGCACCGCAGTCGTCACATTCCGCGAGACATACGGAAGCCAGGCGGCTTCCTTGCCGATACTCGCTCCGCCACCCCTTTCCCGTGGCAACCGGACGAGCAGGCTGTCCCCCAGCCTGAAGAGCACGTTTGATGAACCGGACACGCGCGTGGGCACCAATGCCAGGGAGCGGTACTCCGGGAACGAGTCATTGACCAAGCGGCGTACCAACGGAAGATCTACGGGAAGTTCATCCGCATGAAGGGTGGCCACCGGCCCATCCTCCTCATGACGACGGCCTTCAGCCAAGGACTTCGTGGCTCCTTCGCCCCGCGTGCGGCGACTGCAGCCACCGGTGCCAAGGGTAGTCGTCCACCCGGAATGACAGGCGGCGCGCCTGTGAGCTACCGTCGAAGAGGAGCACCTGCCTGCGACGGCATGAAACGCTCCGCGCAGTGGTTTGGGGGTGGTCTCGTGCTGACGCGATACGAGGCCGTCCTCGCGGCGCTCGACGCCGGCGTGGTGATCCACGCGGCCGACACGGAGATCCTGGACGCCAACGATCGAGCCCGGGAGCTCCTCGGTCTCCACGATCTCGAGGGCCGGCTCGTGACCGATCCCGCCTGGGTGTTCTTCGAAGCCGATCACGTCGCCCATGCCGGTCGAGCGGTTCCCGGTCATGCAGGTGATCGCATCGCAGGAGCAGGTTCGTCGCCTGACGATGATCGTCCGGCCGCCCGATCACGGCGATATCTGGCTGGAGGTCAACGCCGTCCCGGTCTTCGACGAATCGGGCCAGCTGGCGCAGGTCGCCGTGACGTTCTTCGACGTCACCGACCGCATGCGGGCGCAGCGGAAGCTGGCGGAGGCCGAGGAGGAGTCCCGGCTCGCCTTCGACGGTTCGAGGGTGGCGACGTGCCTGGTCTCCAACGAGGGGCGGCTCACGCGGGTGAACCCGGCCATGTGCGACCTGCTGGGTCGCACCGAGGCGGAGCTCCTGACGATGAACTTCCTCGAGGTGACCCACCCCGACGACGTAGGCCTCAGCGCCAACCTGGTCAGCGACCTCATCGAGGGGCGCCGGTCGAGCCTGCGGGTGACGAAACGGTACGTGGCTGGCAACGGCCGGGTCATCTGGGGCGACGTGACCGTGTCCGCCGTGCGCAATGAGGACGGATCCGTCCGTCACCGCATCGCGCAGATCCTCGACGTCACCGCAGAGCACGCCCTCCAGGGCTCGCTGATGGAGGCGGAGCGGATCGCCCACCTCGGCGGCTGGCGGCTGGACCTGGCCACGGGCCAGGTGGACTGGTCGCCCGAGCTGTTCACGCTCTTCGGACTGGCCCCCGACGGACCCGTGCCGGACTACCCCGATCAGGGCAGGCTCTTCACCGACGAGAGCTGGCAGCGCCTGCAGGCCGCCATCTCGGACACCCAGGAGACCGGCACCCCTTACGAGCTCGAGATCGAGCTGGTTCGGCCGGACGGGTCGCATCGCTGGATGGAGGCGCGTGGTGAGGCCATCCGGGACGCGACCGGGCTCGTCGTCGAGCTCCACGGAGTGTCGCTGGACATCACCGACCGCAAGGCGGCCCGTGACCAGCTGCGATCGCTGGCCACCCACGACCCGCTGACCGGGCTCGCCAACCGCTCAGAACTGATCGAGGAGGTGACCCGTGCCGTCGCTGCGACGCGCCGATCGGCGAGGTCGGCGGGCATCCTGATGATGGACCTCGACCGGTTCAAAGCCGTCAACGACACCCTCGGCCATGCCGCCGGCGACGAGCTGCTCGTCTCTGCTGCGATGCGCCTGAACGAGGTCGTCCGCGGTGGCGACCTGGTCTCCCGCCTCGGCGGCGACGAGTTCGTGGTCGTGATGCGCGACCTTGCCGACCCGGACGAGGCACTGAGGGCGGCCGGCCGCGTGGTCGAGGCCTTCCGGACCCCCTTCATGGTCGGCGGTCGCGAGCTGTTCGCCACGGCGAGCGTGGGAGTGGCGATCGCATCACCCACCTCCCTGTCGGGTGACCTTCTTCGAGAGGCGGACACCGCGATGTACGCCGCGAAGGCCGAGGGCCGAGATCGCGTCGCGCTGTTCAACGAGGACCTGCGCACGCTGGCGGCCGCGAGGATGACGGTCGAGGCGGACCTCCGGCACGCGCTCAGCAGAGGGCAGCTCGCGGTCTGGTACCAGCCCGAGGTCGATCTGACCACGGGTTCCGTGATCGCTTTGGAGGCCCTGCTCCGCTGGCACCACCCGGACGGTGAGCTGCGCACGGCCGAGCGGTTCGTCGATGTCGCCGAGGAGACCGGGCTGATCCTCGATATCGGCGACTGGGTGCTTCGGCACGCGTGCATGCAGGCAGCCGCCTGGGCCAACGCCCGCCCCGACGATCCGGTCGCTGTCCGGGTCAACGTGTCCGCGCTGCAGCTCGCCGAGACCGGCCTGCTGGAGGCCATCGATGATGCCCTCGCCACCAGCGGGCTTCGCCCGGACCTGCTGTGCGTCGAGATCACGGAGACCGCGCTGCTGAGGCGGACAACGACGACGGCAGCGAACCTGGCCGGGATACATGCCCGCGGCATCGCCCTGGCCATCGACGACTTCGGCACCGGCTTCGCCTCGCTGACCTACCTGCACCAGTACCCCGTCGACGTCATCAAGATCGACCGCAGCTTCGTGCGCGAGGCCGCCGACAGCAACCTCGTCGCTGGCATCATCGCCCTCGCAGCGACCCTCGACATGGGGGTGACCGCGGAGGGGGTCGAGCACCCCGAGCAGGCAGCCCGCCTTCGCCAGATGGGCTGCCCGTCCGCGCAGGGCTGGCTCTACTCCGCGGCCGTGCCGCCCGAGGAGGTCATCCCCCTTCTGGGCCGCATCTACCCGCATCCGTGACCGTCTCGGCAGTCGCCTGAGTACGGTACGCAGGTGCCCTCGTTCGACAGCGGTTCCGGCCGGGATCCCATCGATCCCGACTTCGCTGGGCTGTTCCGCCCGGATGACAGTCCGCCCGCCGCGTCCGAGGACGACGAACCGCACTTCGAGCCCATCGTCGACCCGGTGGTCGACCCTCGCGACGAGGCAGTCGCTCACGAGGTTGTTGAGGCTCCCGCAGAGGCGGATCCGGACGAGGCCGCTGTCGTGCCGCCCGTGGCGGCGGAGCCGCCCGCCGTCACCGTTCCACCTGACCCGGTCTCCGACACCGGACGCCTGTTCCGCAGCCAGGGGGTCGTCGATCACGACGAGGCCGTGCTGGCGCTGACGTCCGACCACGCGGGACGCCTGCGCACCCTCGCTCGGCGCGACGAGGCCGTCCTGCCTGATGCTGGGCCGGTCGAGGCCGGGATCCTGGCCGACGACGAGGGAGGGAAGGTGCCCGCAGTGGACGGCACCGGAACGGCCGCGGCAGAGGGCCGCCAGCGCGGGCGGCGACGGGGCGCCCAGGGGGGCCACCGTGCACGTGGCGTCACTGGAGGTGCGGTCTACCTCATCGTCATCGGCGTCACCCTGCTCGTCGCGTTCGCGAACGTCCTGATCGCTGGCGGCAAGGTGGGCTGGCCGACCGGCGTGGCCCTCGTCGTCAGCAGCGTCTACGCGGCCCTGACGGTCCGCCGCGAGGACGACACCGTCGCCATCATCGTCCCGCCGGTCGCGTTCCTCGTGGCTGCGCTCACCGCGGGGCAGCTGTCCATCGGTTCAGCAGAGGACTCCCTGCTGAACCGAGCGGTGGTCGCGTTCTTCACGCTCGCGGACAACTGGATCTGGATCATCGGCGCCACGGCCGCAGCCCTGGTGATCGTCCTGGTGCGTCGCCGGCGCGGATAGCGCGCCGCGCCTACTCGATCGGATCGAACTTCAGGTCCTCGGCCGCCCGCGCCTTGATGTCGCGACGGAGCTCCGGCGGCAGCGCGAACATCAGCGTCTCCTCGGCCGTGTGCACCTCCTCGACCGTGCCGCAGCCGTGCTCACGGAGCCAGCCGAGCACGTCGTCCACGAGGATCTCCGGCACCGAGGCGCCGCTCGTGAGACCCACGGTCTGGCAGCCGTCGAACCAGGCCTCGTCGAGCTCGTCTGCGGAATCGACGCGGTAGGCCGCGCTCGCGCCGGCCTCCAGCGCCACCTCCACCAGGCGCACCGAGTTGGACGAGTTGCCGGACCCGACGACGATCATGACATCGCACTGCTCCGCGATGGCCTTGACGGCTGCCTGCCGGTTCTGGGTGGCGTAGCAGATGTCGTCGCTCGGCGGGCTCACCAGATGCGGGAAGCGCTCCTTGAGCGCACCGACCGTGGCGAGGGTCTCGTCCACCGACAGGGTCGTCTGAGACAGCCAGACCAGCCGCTCGTTCTCCGGGACGGTCACGCGCTCGGCGTCCGCTGAGTCCTCGACCAGGACCATCGCGTCCGGAGCCTCGCCCATGGTCCCGACGACCTCCTCGTGGCCCTCATGGCCCACGAGCAGGATCTGGTAGCCCTCGTTGGCGAACCGCCGGGCCTCAGCGTGCACCTTGGTCACCAGGGGGCAGGTGGCGTCGATCGTCTTCAGGTTCCGGGCCGCGGCCTCCTCGTGGACGACCGGGGCGACGCCGTGCGCGGAGAAGATGACCGTCGACCCCTCAGGGATCTCCTCCACCTCGTCGACGAAGATGGCGCCGCGCTCCTCGAGCGCGTGGACCACGAACTTGTTGTGCACGATCTGCTTGCGCACGTAGACGGGCGGCCCGTAGAGGGCGAGCGCCTTCTCCACCGTCACGACCGCGCGGTCGACGCCGGCGCAGTATCCGCGCGGCGCAGCGAGAAGGACCTTCCTGCCTTGGGTCATGCACCCATGCTAGGCGCTGCCCGCCGGGGCCGCTGTTCCGCTCTAGGCTCCGCCCGTCCTCTAGGCTGCCCGCTCCCCTCTAGGCTCCCCCCATGGCCCTCGAGACCAGCCCCGAGGCACCGGCGGCCGTCCGCACGATCTCGCGCATCCTGTCCGACTGGATCGGGCGGCTCGGCGCCGTGTGGATCGACGGCCAGGTCGCCGAGTACCGACCGCGACCCGGCGCGAGGTTCCACTACTTCGTCCTCCGTGACACGGACGTCGACATGTCCCTCAGCGTCAAGGCCGACGCGCAGGTCATCGGCCGGCTCGATCCTCCTCTGGCCGAGGGCCAGCGCGTCCTCATCCATGCCAAGCCCGACTTCTACGCCGGCCGGGGATCCCTGTCCATGTGGGCGAAGGAGATCCGCCCGATCGGCCTCGGCGCCCTGCTTGCCGAGCTGGCACGGCTCAAGGACCTCCTCGCCGCCGAGGGACTGTTCGCGCCCGAGCGCAAGAAGCCCCTGCCGTTCATCCCGACCCGGGTCGGCCTCATCTGCGGGCGGGCCAGCGCGGCGATGGAGGACGTGCTCGCCAACGCTCGCGAGCGCTGGCCCGCCATCGAGTTCGAGGTGCGCGAGGTTCCCGTCCAGGGTCCGCAGGCGGTGCCCGCCGTCACCGCGGCCCTCGCCGAGCTCGACGCCCTCGCGGACGTCGACGTCATCATCCTGACCAGGGGCGGCGGCAGCGTCGAGGACCTGCTCCCCTTCAGCAACGAGGCACTGGTGCGCGCCGTCGCTGCCTGCCGCACCCCGGTCGTCAGCGCGATCGGGCACGAGCAGGACGCCCCCCTTGTCGACTTCGTCGCCGACCTCCGGGCCTCGACCCCAACGGACGCGGCCAAGCGGGTCGTGCCCTCCCTCACGGAACAGGTCGACCTCATCCAGGGCCTGCGGCATCGCGGCTCGAGGGTGGTGCGGCACCTGATCGACCGGGAGCAGCAGGGGCTCGCCCATCGTCGCGGGCGGGCACGGTCGGTGGTGCTCGGCAGGCTCGACGCGGCCGCCAGTGATGTCACCCACCTGACGGCCCGTGTGCGGTCCCTCTCCCCTGCCGCCACCCTGGAACGGGGCTACGCGATCGTGATGACGGACGACGGCGAGATCGTCCGCGATGCCAGCCTCGTCCCCCGAGGCAGTGGGCTCGACGTGCGAGTGGCGGCCGGGCGGATGCGTGCCGAGCGCACCGACGAGCCCGGTCGTTAGGGTCGGATCATGGCGGACAAGGCGAAGGACCTCACCTTCGAGCAGGCACGTGACGAGCTCGCCTCGGTCGTCGCGTCGCTCGAGGCCGGCGGCCTGACCCTCGAGCAGTCCCTGGCGCTGTGGGAGCGCGGCGAGGAGCTGGCGGCCATCTGCTCCGCCTGGCTCGAGACCGCGCGCGAGCGCGTGGTTGCCGTCGATTCCGACGGGCCTCTGCCCGACTGAGCCACCGGGCCCAGCTCCTGAACGGCTCCTACGAGTCCGCTGCGACCGGCTCCAGCGACTCGGCCAGCACGATGAGCTCGGCCCACTCCGCGCCTCCCGAGACCACCGTCGCGACCTCGCCGTCGACGAGCACCAGGCTCCGTCGGTCCTTCGTCTCCCACCGCTGCCACGTGGCGTCCCCGACCGCCTGCGTGCCGGTGGGGACGCCACCGGCCGTCTGCTCATCGAGGAAGGCCTCCGACGCGACCGGTCCGACCGCCACCTGCGCGTACCGGTCCGCCGGTGTCACGTAGCCGATGTGGAGGACCGGCTCCGACAGTGACTCCTCGGTCGGCTCCCACCGGACGCTCGTCGGCCGCCACTGCTCGCCCAGGTCCGCGGGCGCCACGATCGGGAACTGCGCCTCACGAGCGGCCAGCGTGATCGTGGGCGCGGTCTCGACGACCTTGACCGCCTCGGGCTGGGGCCGCCATGCCAGCAGGACGATGACGAACACCACGACGAGGACGACGGCCATCGAGCGCACCATGTCCCAGGCGGTCTGCCGCAGGCGCGCGTTCGGTCGCCCGGTCGGCTGGACGTCGGGGGTGGTCACCCGCCAATCATGATCCATGCCGGCTGCGAGCGCCCCACGGGCCAGCGTCCTGAGGGCCGGTATCACCGCGTGCCGTCGATACGCTGGCGGCATGAGCGCCAACGTCTCGACCATCGAAGTCCCGGACCGCAACCTGGCCCTCGAGCTGGTGCGGGTCACCGAGGCCGCGGCGATGGCCGCGGCTCGCTGGGTGGGGCGCGGGGACAAGAACGGGGCCGACGGGGTGGCTGTCGATGCCATGCGACAGCTGATCGGCAGTGTCTCGATGAACGGCGTCGTCGTGATCGGCGAGGGCGAGAAGGACGACGCCCCGATGCTGTTCAACGGCGAACGCGTCGGAGACGGCACCGGGCCCGAGTGCGACGTCGCGGTCGACCCGATCGACGGGACGACCCTCGCCGCGAAGGGGATGCCCAACGCGATCGCGGTGCTCGCCGTCGCCGAGCGTGGCGCCATGTACGACCCCAGCGCCGTCTTCTACATGGAGAAGCTGGTGGTCGGGCCCGACTCCGCCGATGTCATCGACATCACCGCACCGATCCGCACGAACCTGAACGCGATCGCCCGCGCCAAGGGCGAGAAGGTCGCCGACCTGACCGTCTGCATCCTCGATCGCCCGCGCCACGAGGCCCTGGCGGACGAGGTCCGGGCGGCCGGCGCCCGCATCAAGTTCATCTCCGACGGCGACGTCGCCGGCGCGATCATGGCCGCCCGGGACGGCACCGGCGTCGACCTGCTCGCGGGCATCGGCGGCACGCCGGAGGGGATCATCGCGGCCGCGGCGATCAGCTGCCTCGGGGGGATGATCCAGGGGCGGCTGTGGCCGCGGGACGAGGAGGAGCGGCGCAAGGCCCTCGACGCCGGTCACGACCTCGACCGAGTGCTCACCACCTCGGACCTCGTGACCGGGGAGAACATCTTCTTCTGCGCCACCGGGATCACCGACGGGGAGCTCATGGAGGGCGTGCGGTACACCCCGGCCGGGCCGACGACCCACTCCATCGTCATGCGCAGCAAGAGCGGCACGATCCGAGAGGTGCGCAGCGAGCATCGGCTCGCCAAGCTGTCCACGTACGCGAGCGTCGACTTCAGCAGTGCGGGCGGCAGCGCCGCCTCCTGACACTTGCCGAGGGCCCCCGCCACCCTCCATGCTTGGCGATGGAATCGCTTACATGGGTCGAAGGGGCACCGCATGGCTGGGCAGGACGCGACATCGGCACTCGCCGCGGGACGGGCGCTGCTGGGTGACCGACTGGCCGGCGATCCGGGCCTCGCTGACGTCCTCACCCGCTATGACCGCTGGGCGCCGGACCTCTGGGACGGGCTCGCCACCGTCTTCGACGCCGCGGCCGTGCTCCCGTCGGTCGTCGACGTCATCGCCGCCGTCCACACCGGTCGTTCCGAGGCGCTGCGCCAGCGCGACCGTGAGCGGGTCCTGCGACCGGACTGGTTCCAGTCCGCCGAGGCGATCGGCTACGTCGCCTATGCCGACCTGTTCGCCGGCGACCTGCAGGGGATCCGGAAGCGCATCGGCTACCTCACGGACCTCGGCATCACCTACCTGCACCTGATGCCGCTGCTCACCCCGCGCCCGGGTGCCAACGACGGCGGCTACGCCGTCATGGACTACCGCGCAGTGCGAGCCGACCTCGGCACGATGGACGACCTCGCCGGCCTCGCGGGCGACCTGCACCGGGCCGGCATCTCCCTGACCCTCGACCTCGTGCTCAACCACGTCGCCCGCGAGCACGAATGGGCGGAGAAGGCCAAGGCCGGGGACCCGCACTACCGCGACTACTTCCTCGTGTACCCCGATCGGACGATCCCGGACCAGTACGAGGCGACCCTCCCGGAGGTCTTCCCGGCCTTCGCCCCCGGCAACTTCACCTGGGACGCCGCGCTGGACGGCTGGGTGTGGACGACGTTCAACGAGTGGCAGTGGGACCTCAACTGGGCCAACCCCGACGTCTTCGTCGAGTTCGCCGACATCATCGGCTTCCTGGCCAACCGGGGAGCGGACTGCATCCGCCTCGATGCGATCGCCTTCACCTGGAAGCGGATGGGCACCAACTGCCAGAACCAGCCGGAGGTGCATGCGCTCACGCAGGCGCTCCGGGCGGCAGCCCGCATCATGGCCCCGTCGCTCATCTTCAAGGCGGAGGCCATCGTGGGCCCCCAGGATGTCGTCGCGTACCTGGGCCAGGGTGACCACGCCGGCAAGGTGAGCGATCTCGCGTACCACAACTCGCTGATGGTCCAGATCTGGTCGGCACTCGCCTCCCGCGACGGACGGCTGCTCGCGACCGCGCTCTCGCGCTTCGCCCCCATCCCCGTCACCAGCGCATGGGCCACCTACCTGAGGTGCCACGACGACATCGGCTGGGCGATCGACGACGCCGACGCCGGCGACGTCGGCTGGAGCGGCTACGGGCATCGGTCCTTCCTCGCCGACTTCTACGCCGGGGACTTCCCTGGCAGCTTCGCCACGGGGATGCACTTCCAGTCCAACCCCGAGACCGGCGATCGCCGCACGTCCGGCAGCGCAGCCAGCCTCGCCGGGCTCGAGTCGGCGCTCGCCCTCGGCGAGCCCCTCGCCGTCGACCTGGCGATCGCCCGGCTGACCTGCGCCTACGCCATGGTGTTCGGCTTCGGCGGACTGCCCTTGCTCTACATGGGCGACGAGCTGGGCATGCTCAACGACCACTCCTACCTCGAGGACCCGGCCAAGCGCGAGGACAACCGCTGGGTCCACCGGCCTCGGATGGACTGGTCCCTCGCCGAGGGGCACACGGCAGAGGGAGGAGTCGCCGACCGCGTGTTCGCGGCGGTCACCAACCTCATCCGCGCCCGCCGGGAGCTGCCCGCCCTGCACGCCTCCGTGGGGACCGAGGCATTCACGACCGAGAACCCGGCGATCCTCGTCTTCCGGCGCCGGCACGCGGCCGGCACGATCGTGCAGGTCTACAACCTCTCGGAGTCGTACCAGGCCCTGCCCACCTCGGCCCTGTCGCCGCTCACCGGCGAGCACGTCCACGAGCACCTGACGGGAACCCTGGTGCCGACGACCTTCCCGCCCGTCCTTCCGCCCTACGCCGCATGGTGGCTCACCTCCACGCCGTGATTAGTCTGGGCGGGTGACGGACTTCCAGTACACCGAGATGCTCCCCCTGACCGAGGACGAGACCCCCTACCGCCTCATCACCACCGACGGGGTCGGCGAGGTCACCCTGGGTGACCGCACGTTCCTCACCGTCGAGCCCGAGGCGCTCCGGACCCTCGCCTTCGCGGCGGTGAAGGACATCCAGCACCTGCTCCGACCGGGCCACCTTGCCCAGCTCAAGCGGATCCTCGACGATCCCGAGGCCAGCCCGAACGACCGGTTCGTCGCTCTCGACCTGCTGAAGAACGCCAACATCGCCGCCGGCGGCGTCCTGCCGATGTGCCAGGACACGGGTACGGCGATCGTCATGGGCAAGCGCGGCCAGCAGGTGCTCACCCAGGGGGACGACGAGCGCGACCTCTCGCAGGGCATCTTCGATGCGTACCAGAAGCTCAACCTGCGGTACTCCCAGCTCTCGCCGCTGTCCATGTGGCAGGAGCGCAACACCGGCACGAACCTGCCCGCGCAGATCGAGCTGTACTCGAACACCCACCACGGCCAGGAGAACCAGTACGACTTCCTGTTCATGGCCAAGGGCGGCGGCAGCGCGAACAAGAGCTACCTGTACCAGGAGACGGCGGCACTGCTGAACCCCGAGTCGTTCACCCGCTTCCTCGACGAGAAGCTGCGCGCCATCGGGACCGCGGCCTGCCCGCCGTACCACCTCGCCATCGTCGTCGGCGGCACGAGCGCGGAGTTCGCCCTCAAGACGGCCAAGTACGCCAGCGCCCGCTACTACGACACGCTCCCTGCCCACGGCTCCGACGAGGGCCGCGGCTATCGCGACCTCGAGATGGAGCAGCAGGTGCTCGCCATGACCCAGGCGTTCGGCATCGGCGCGCAGTTCGGCGGCAAGTACTTCTGCCACGACGTCCGCGTCATCCGGCTGCCCAGGCACGGCGCGTCCTGCCCGGTGGCGATCGCGGTGTCCTGCTCGGCCGACCGCCAGGCGAAGGCCCGCATCACCCGTGAGGGCGTCTTCCTCGAGCAGCTGGAGACCGAGCCGGCGCACTACCTGCCCGATGTCACGGACGACCACCTCGACGACGACGTCGTGCGCATCGACCTCAACCGGCCGATGGCCGAGATCCGACAGCAGCTCGCGTCGCTCCCCATCCGCACCCGGGTCTCGCTGACGGGACCGATGGTGGTGGCGCGCGACCTGGCCCACGCCCGCATCAAGTCGATGCTCGACCGGGGCGAGGAGATGCCGCAGTACCTGCGCGACCACTGCGTCTACTACGCCGGGCCGGCCAAGACGCCCGAGGGCTACGCCTCCGGCTCGTTCGGCCCGACCACGGCTGGCCGGATGGACTCGTACGTCGACACGTTCCAGAAGGCGGGCGGATCGTTCGTCATGCTGGCCAAGGGCAACCGGAGCGCGGCCGTCACCAACGCCTGCCGCGACAACGGCGGCTTCTACCTCGGATCGATCGGCGGACCGGCAGCCCGCCTGGCCCAGGACAACATCCGCAAGGTGGAGGTGCTGGACTTCCCCGAGCTCGGCATGGAGGCCGTCTGGCGCATCGAGGTCGAGGACTTCCCGGCGTTCGTCGTGGTCGACGACAAGGGCAACGACTTCTTCGCGGAGACCCTGCGCCCGATCAGCGCGACGATCCCGGTAGGTCCGCCGAGGTAGGTCGCCGGCCGTGAGCCGACGTGCCGCTGTCGAGTCCGACTAGCAGCTGTGCGCGCCGCCGCGCCAGTGGCCGGCGCCGGCGCCACCGCGCCAGATGGTCCAGAAGGCCCGGTCCTGCCAGTAGCGGTTCCAGGTGTTCGGCGTGGTGGAGCGAAGGGCCTCGAGGATCCGCACGCCCTCCTCGCCCATCTCCTTGCGCACTTCCTTCTGCATCATCCAGGTCGCGCCTCGCGCCAGCGCGGAGCTCATCTGGTACGCGCCGTGGTACGTGCCGCTGGTGGCCCGGTAGTTGCCGTTGCTCTCGCGAAGCATGATGCAGCGGCGCACGTCCTCGTTGCCCGGCATGAACCACTTGCCCAGGTAGAGGCTCGGCATGAAGCCCATGAGGTCCGCGGCCTGGCGGCTGCCGCGCGCGAGCGAGGCCTCGCGGTCGTCATCGCCGCCCGCGCCAGCAGCAGCCGCGGGAGCGTCGTCCTTGGGCGCGTCAGCCTTGGGCGCGTCAGCCTTGGAATCGTCCGTCGGCTCCTGCCCCTCGGGGAAGAAGACGTCCTCAGCCGCTACGGCGGCAGGGGTGGTCGCGTGGGCCACTCCGGAGAGGGCGGGGGTCAGCGCCAGCAGCGCGACGACGGCCAGAGCCGATACGCCGATCCTTCGCCGCATGCACGATCTCCTGACGGTCCGGGGGAAGCCGGTGACACCACAACGACTCCCTACCGTGCCGAAGGATCACGGAAATGTCACGCCCGGGCGGAGTGGTCCATCTCACAGCCATGTCCGACATTTCGGACGATTGTTCGCAGGAACCACAAACCCATGAGGGCACGCGTCGAACGAGTGTGACCGGGGTCACATGACTCTCCACACCCTTGTCCACAGGGTCAGAGGCTGATGTCCTCCAGCATCTCGGTGACGAGGGCGGCGATCGGCGAGCGCTCGGACCGGGTCAGCGTGACGTGCGCGAACAGGGGGTGGCCCTTGAGCTTCTCGACGACGGCGACCACGCCGTCGTGACGACCGACCCGAAGGTTGTCGCGCTGCGCGACGTCGTGGGTGAGGACGACCCGACTGTCGCGTCCGACTCTCGAGAGCACAGTGAGCAGGACGTTGCGCTCCAGCGACTGCGCCTCGTCGACGATGACGAAGGCGTCATGCAGCGAACGGCCGCGGATGTGCGTGAGCGGCAGCACCTCGAGCATGCCGCGATCGACGATCTCCTCGACGACCTCCTGCGTGGTGACCGCACCGAGGGTGTCGAAGACCGCCTGGCCCCACGGCGACATCTTCTCCGCCTCGGAGCCGGGCAGGTAGCCCAGCTCCTGTCCCCCGACCGCGAAGAGCGGGCGGAACACGATCACCTTGCGGTGCTGACGGCGTTCGAGCACCGCCTCGAGCCCGGCGCACAGCGCCAGGGCGCTCTTTCCGGTGCCGGCGCGACCACCGAGCGAGACGATGCCGATCTCCGGGTCGAGCAGGATGTCGAGCGCGATCCGCTGCTCCGCGCTGCGGCCGTGCAGGCCGAACGCCTCGCGATCGCCCCGCACGAGGCGAACCCGCTTGTCCGAGGTCACGCGGCCGAGCGCGCTGCCGCGTTCGGAGAGCAGCACCAGCCCGGTGTGGCAGGGCAGGTCGGCCGCGGACTCCAGCTCGATGACCTGCTCGTCGTACAGCCGGTCGACGTCGTCCGCAGTGACATCGACCTCGGTCATGCCCGTGTACCCGGTCTCCACGACGAACTCCGCGCGGTACTCCTCCGCGGGCAGGCCCACAGACGATGCCTTCACCCGCATCGGCAGGTCCTTGCTCACGAGCACGACGGCGTGACCGTCGGCCTCGAGATTGCGTGCCACGGCGAGGATCCGGGTGTCGTTGTCGCCGAGCTGGAGACCGCTGGGCAGGATGCTGACCTCGGTGTGATTGAGCTCCACACGCACCGTGCCACCGGTCTCGCCCACGGCCATCGGCTCGTCGAGCCGCCCGTTCTCGACCCGGAGGTCATCGAGGAGCCTGAGCGCCTGCCGCGCGAAGTAGCCCAGTTCCGGGTGGCTTCGCTTCGCCTCGAGCTCGGTCACCACCACGACCGGGATGACGACGTCGTGCTCGTCGAACCGGAGCAGGGCTCGCGGATCGGACAGCAGGACCGAGGTGTCGAGGACGTAGGTGCGGCGGATGTCCGGATCTGCGTGCGCAACGGGCACGAGGGCCTCCTGAAGCGGGCCACCTGCCGGTCGACCCGGTGCGGTTTCAGGCGGGCGGTTGCCCGCGGCTGTGCCTAAACCGTAGGGGGGGCCGACAGGTCCGCCCCGCTGACACGCCGCGCGAACAGTCCGATCACGGCGACGAGGGTGGCCGCACCGACCGCGATGCCCAGCGGCCCCACCGGCAGCAGGGCTGCGGCAGCGGCCCCCGCCGTCCAGGCGATCGGAAAGCCCGCCGCCACCCGAGCGTGCCCCCACCATTCGGATCTGCTCCGCGGAGCGACTGCCCCGGCGACGGCGTACCGGATGGCGTCGACGAACGCGTTGGTGGAGGCGAGGATCGGCGCTCGCACGCCCCCTCCGCTGATGAAGACCATGCCGAGCACCGCGATGGAGAAGGCGATGAGCGAGATCGACGCAGCCTCCGACCACCAGCCCGCAGACCCGAGCCCGGGAACCTGGCTCGCCGTGGCCGAGGTCGACACGCTCCGGCCCAGCCGCTGCGCCACGAAGATCAGGACGGCGGCGACGACGAGCAGCACGCGTGATCCGGTCGCCGTGACCAGCCAGCTCCATGCGCGCCGCGCCAGGATGACGGCGGTCACTCCGATGCCGCATCCGACGATCGAGGCGAGCGCGAGACCGGCGGCCGCAGGCGCGTCGGGCAGCAGCGTCCAGACGATGACGAGGTTGCCGGCCTGGTTCGCCGTGAACACGCCGAACTGCTGGAAGCCCACGGCGTCCAAGGCTCCCACGACGAACGTGACGAGAAGGACGATGGCGAGCGGGTGACGGAAGACGACTTCGGCATCCACGTCGACGATCGACGGGGCAGGCGGAACGCGCGGGCTCACGCCCCGAAGCGCCGCTGGCGCTCGGCGTAGGCCCGGAGGGCGCGCAGGAAGTCGACGTGCCGGAAGTCGGGCCAGTAGGCCTCGCAGAAGTAGAACTCCGAGTGCGCGCTCTGCCACATCAGGAAGCCCGACAGCCGCTGCTCGCCCGAGGTGCGGATGACGAGGTCGGGGTCGGGCTGGCCACGCGTGTAGAGATGCTCGGCGATGTGCTCGGGCTCGAGCAGCTGGGCGAGCTCGTCGAGTGACGTGCCCTGGCTCGCGTGGTCCTGGAGGAGGGAGCGCACGGCGTCCACCACCTCGCGCCGACCGCCGTACCCGACCGCCACGTTCACCAGGGAGCCCTCGATCCCCGCCGTCGCCTCCTCCGCCTCCTTCAGCAGGCGAGCGGTGTGCGCCGGGAGCAGGTCGAGCGCTCCGACCGGGTGGAGCCGCCACCTGCCCTGCTCGACGAGGCCGGACACGGTGTCCTCGATGATGCGCATGAGGGACTCGAGCTCGTTCGGCGGCCTGTTGAGGTTGTCGGTCGACAGCAGCCAGAGGGTGACCACCTCGACGCCGGCCTCGTCGCACCAGCCGAGGAACTCGACGATCTTCGCGGCCCCCGCGCGGTGGCCCGCGGAGGACGAGGTGCCCTGCTCACTGGCCCATCGCCGATTGCCGTCGAGGATGACACCCACATGGCACGGCCGACGGTCGACGGGGATCTGTGCGTAGAGGCGCCGCTCGTAGACGCCGTACACGAGATCGCTCAGACCCACCGGTACTCCGTTCGACCCGCCGCGATGCGGCACCGCGGTCAGGCTACTCCTTGGCGCCTCCGCAGCGGCTCGTTACGCAGGGGTCGCGGTCACCCCGCGTGCCCCGACGCTGCTGGCCAGCTGCTCCAGCGAGGTCACCGGCGCATCGCAGACGAACCCACGGCAGACGTACGCCGTCGGGCGACCGCCGATCGCCGGTCGGTCGCGCAGGAGCGGCGCCTCGGAGTCGGCGTCGACGCCGATGGCCACCACCATCCCCGGAGAGGTGCCCATGAGGGCCGTGCGGTGCCACTGGGCAGCGGCTGCGTCATCGGAGCGCACGACGATGGCGACCTCCAGCGGACCGGCCAGCAGGGCGGTCGCCGCCGCGAGTCCCCAGCCCGCCGCCCGCGGCGCTCGGGGCGCCAGAGCGGTCGCGATGCCGAGGGACCGCTCAGCGGCGTCGCGGTACTCCGTGACTCCTGTGAGCGCGGCCTGCGTGATGCAGGCGTTCGCGACGGCGAACCAGCCGGACGGCTCGGCGTTGTCGGACGGATCCCGCGGTCGCTGGATGAGGGCGGGAGCGTCGTCGGCGGTGTCGTAGAAGCCACCCTCCCCGTCGGCGAAGTGCTGGATCGCGATGTCGAGCATGATGCCCGACAGCACGAGCCACTCGTCGTCGCCCGTCACCTCGAACAGCACCTGGAATCCCTCAGCCACGCTGCCGTAGTCGTCGAGCACGGCCTCGTTCGATCCGGCTCGACCGTCGCGGGACGTCCGGCACAGCCGGTCGTCCCCGTGGGCGCCGAGATGCACGGCCACCAGGAGGTCGGCGGCGGCCAGGGCTGCCTCGACCCATTCGGGCTCCCCGAGCAGGGCGCCTGCCTCCGCCATCGCCGCAATGGCCAGGCCGTTCCACGACGCGACCACCTTGTCGTCCCGGCCAGGACGTGGTCGCTCCTCGCGCGCGTCGAGGAGCCGGGAACGCAGCGCCTGCCATCTCGCAGGGTCGTCCGGATCCTGGCGCAGCTGCAGGGTCGAGAGGCCGTCCTCGAACGTCCCGTGCGGCAGTGACGTCGAGGAGTGCCGCAGCCCAGGCCCCGTCCTCCTCCCCCAGGACGTCGGCGAGCTGTGCCGGCGACCATGCGTAGAAGGCCCCCTCCCGCCCTTCGCTGTCCGCGTCGAGCGCGGCCGCGAACCCGCCCTCGGGGGTGCGCATCTCGCGCAGCAGGAACTCGGCGGTCTCGCGAACGACCCGCTCCGCGAGCGGCGACCCCGTCAGCCGCCACCAGTGCAGGTACACGCGCAGCAGGAGGGCGTTGTCGTACAGCATCTTCTCGAAGTGCGGGACCACCCAGTCGGCATCGACGGAGTAGCGGGCGAAGCCCCCGCCGAGCTGGTCGTAGATCCCTCCGCGTGCCATCGCCTCGAGGGTGTCCTGCGCCATGCCGAGGGCGTTGTCGTCCTTCGTCAGCGCGTGGTGCCTGAGCAGGAATTCGAGCACCATCGACGGCGGGAACTTCGGAGCGCCGCCGAACCCGCCGCGCCGGTCGTCGAAGTCACGCGCCAGGGTCGCCACGGCCAGCGCCAGGTCCATCAGCTCCGGCGGCCCGGTGCCGCTCGACGGCAGTGACCGCGAGGAGAGTGCCGACGTGATCCGCACCCCCGCGGCCAGCACGTCCTCGCGCCGCTCCTGCCAGGTGTCGCTGATCGCCTCCAGCAGCTGGGTGAACGAGGGCAGCTGGTGGCGCGGCTGCGGAGGGAAGTAGGTGCCCGTGTAGAACGGGCGGCCCTCGTGGTCGAGGAACACCGACATCGGCCAGCCGCCGTGCCCGGTCATGCTCACCGTCGCCTGCATGTACACCGAGTCGACGTCGGGCCGCTCCTCGCGGTCGACCTTGATGCTGACGAAGCGCTCGTTCATCAGTGCTGCGACCGCGTCGTCCTCGAACGACTCATGCGCCATGACATGGCACCAGTGGCAGGCCGAGTACCCGATGGACAGGAAGACGGGCACGTCCCGCCGCCGGGCCTCGTCGAAGGCCTCCTCCGACCACTCCCACCAGTCGACCGGGTTGTCGGCGTGCTGCAGGAGGTACGGGCTGGTCGAGTCGCTCAGGCGGTTCGTCACAGCGCCATCTTCGCCGACCTTGAGGTTCCGCCGGGATTCCGACCCCCTAGGCGCGCGGATCCTCAAGTTCGGCGGGGTCTGCTCTCCCGGGCGCCGAGACTGCGACGACCGTCAGTCGGCACGCAGGACGAGCAGGAACTGCCCGCCACCGGGCTCCACGAGTGCGCTGACTGCCAGGTCCGGTGCGAGTCGGGACAGGCGGTCGACGAGCCACTCCCCGGCGGCGTCGGCATCGGAGCGGCTCGGGCAACGGGCCACGACCTCGCGCCCGCCCTTGCGCGTCAGCCGTTCCACGGTCGGCACGATCGGGGCGGGATCGACGACGAACAGGTCGGGGGACCACGCGACGACGGGAGCGACCTTGCCCTTGCGCGTGTTGCACGCGCGATGCGCGAGCCTCTCAACGCCCGCGCCGCCCTTCTTGCCCTTGGCCGTGCCCGCGCCGTCGACGCTCGGCCCGCGGTCGGCATTCACGGAGGCATCGGGGTCGACCGGCTCGTCACACAGCCAGCAGCGCCACCCGTCACGCTCTCCGACCTCGTTCAGGTCGCTCATGTACGCCGTTCCCTCATGGGCTGACCGTAGCGGCAGCGCGGTGCGCAGGGCCGTCCGCGCATCAGCCGGACCCGGACGCGATGCGGATCGCGGCTGGCAGGTCCGCCATGTCGTCGATGACCACCACGCCCGGCGCCTCCAGCCGGACTGCCGGCGTCACTCCCCCGGCGAACGCCACGACCCGCATGCCGGCGTCGAGCCCGGCCCGGACCCCGTGGGCACTGTCCTCCACGACGACGCAGCGGGACGGAGCCCAGCCCATGGCCTGCGCCGCGTGCAGGAACAGGTCCGGCGCAGGCTTGCCCTGTGCGACCTCCGTCGCGCTGAAGATCCGGCCGTCGAACCTGTCCCACAGCCCGGTGAGCCCGAGAGTGAACCGGATCCGCTCGTGGGTGCCGCTCGACGCGACGCAGGTCGGCCAGTCGATCGCTTCGAGGGCAGCCTCGATGCCCGGGACGGGCCGCAGCTCGCGTTCGAAGGCGTTCCGGTAGCGCCAGGCGTTCTGCTCGTCCCAGTCCGCGGGCAGGGCGCGGCCGAGGTGCTGCTCGACCTCTCGTTCGTAGGCCGCCTGGCTCTTGCCCACGAAACGCTCGACGATCTCGTCCAGGGTGAGGTCCCAGCCGAGCTCGGCGAGAACCTCCTGGTCGATGCGGATCGACAGGCGCTCGCTGTCGACGAGCACGCCGTCGCAGTCGAGGATGACAGCCCGGTCGGGGGCGGCCATCCGCCCCTCCGCCATCGGTCAGGGCCGTACCGCGCGGTACCCGCGCGTGACGTACGGCACCGGCACGAGTCCGGTCGCCCGGTCCGTGCTCTCGTCGGCAAGGACCCTGAGCCGTTCCACGAGCTCTGCCCGGCGGTCCGGTGGCAGCGCGATGACGTAGCTGCGCGAGGCGATCATGTCGATCACGGCCGCGACCGGCACCTCGTGCGTCCAGGTCAGCTCCGCGGTGTCCAGCGGCCCGAAGGGCGGTCCCACGACCGGCTCGTAGTCCGCATCGGGGCTCGTCCCGTACTCGTGGAGGAGAGCACTGAGTGCCTGGACCCACGGATCGCTCTCGTCGCGGTCGTTCCAGATCAGCCCGAGGGAGCCTCCCGATCGCAGGACGCGCGCGACCTCCGGAACGGCTCGCAGGGGATCCACCCAGTGCCACGCCTGGCCGGCGACGACCGCGTCGGCATAGCCATCGCGAAGGGGGATGTCCTCGCCCGTCCCCGCGAGCAGCGAGGTGCCGGGAAGCAGCTCGGACAGCACCCGTCGCATGTCGGGGTCGGGCTCCACCGCGATGACCGTCTCCGCACGGCCCACGAGTGCGCGCGTCAGCTTGCCGGTACCCGCCCCGAGGTCGACGACGCAGGCGGGCGAGTCGGCGAGCAGCCAGTCGACCATCTCCACCGGGTACTCCGGCCGGCCCCGTTCGTAGGCGGCCGCGGCCTCGCCGAAACGACGCCCGGTGGGGTCGTTGGCAGGCATGGTGCTACCGACCGTCGCCGAGGTCGCGGCCGACGGTCACGCCCGAAGCGCCTGCGCCAGCTCGCTGAAGTCCGCGACCAGGGTCGCCATGTCGGCCGGCGTGTGCGCGAGGGACACGAGCCACTGCTCGTCCAGCCCGGGCGGGGTCAGGATGTTGCGGTTGACCCCCCACAGCCAGCTCAGCTCGGCGACGCCGAAGTCTGTGCGCTTGTAGTCGCGGTAGTTGCGGACCGGCGTGGTCGACCACGTGACCGCGCCCTTCACGCCGAACCCGACGGTGTGCGCCGGCAGCTCGTACTCGGCGATGACGGCGTCCAGCGCACGCAGTGCGCCCTCGTTCACCGACTCCGCGGCCGCCAGGGCCTCCTCCGTGCAGACCTCGTCGACCGCCGTGGCGGCGGCCATCACGAGGGGGTTGCCGTTGTAGGTGCCGAAGTGGGCCATGCGGCCGTCGGTGACCGCCGCCATGACCTCCTCCTTGCCACCGAACGCCGCGAGGGGCAGGCCGCCGCCGATGCTCTTGGCCAGGGTGACCAGGTCGGGCGTGACGCCCAGGCGACGCGAGGCACCGCCGTACCCGGCGGTGAGGCCCGTCTTGACCTCGTCGAACACCAGCAGCACGCCGTGGCGGTCGCAGGCCTCGCGGACGTTGGCGAGATAGCCCTCGTCGGGCAGGACGATGCCGATGTTCTCGAGGACCGGCTCCATCACGACGCAGGCGATCTCGTCCGCATGCGCGTCGAGGATGTGCTCGAGTCGATCGATGTCGTTGTAGGGCACGACGTGAACGAGGCCCGCCTCGACGTCGAACGGCACGACGGCGGAGGGGAAGCCCTCAGGCCCGGCCTCGGCCACGTCCGGCTTGACCGACACCGACAGGGCGTCGTAGCCACCGTGGTATCCGCCCTCGATCTTGACGATGCCGTGTCGATGCGTGAAGGCCCGCGCCGTGCGCACCGCGTACATCGTCGACTCCGTGCCGGAGTTGGTGAAGCGCACCTTGTCGAGCCCGAATCGCTGCTGGAAGCGCTCCGCCACCAGCGTGGCGGTCGGTGACGGGGTCACGAACAGCGTGCCGGTCTCCTGAAGCGCACGGGTGACGGTCTCGACCATCACCGGGTTGAGGTGGCCCAGCAGCATGGCGCCGAAGCCCATGGACAGGTCGAGGAGCTGGCGGCCGTCGACATCGGTGAGCCAGGCACCGCGGGCGGACGCGATCGAGATCGGGTACGGATCCCAGTGCTGGAAGGAGGACGTCACGCCCAGTGGCAGCGACTTGCTCGCCCGGATGCTGTGCTCAGCCGAGGCAGGCGTCGAGGCGGTGAACCGCTCCCATTCGACCGCCAGCAGGCTTGCGACCCGCGCGTGGTCGACCGGCGTGGACGTCGCCGGGACGGTGCGCCAGGTGGCCGGATCGTGCGCGGGCCAGGATGCAGCGGATTCGTTGGTCATGTGGCACAGCTCCGGCGTCGTCTCGGGATGGTGCGGATGCCGCGATCGTATCCGGGCCGAGCGCGCTATGCGGATGCCGCCGGGAAGTCGTCGATCGACTGGCGAACGGGGATGCCGGCCTCCCGGGCCGTGGCCACCATCAGGTCCGAGCCACTAGACGGGCCAGGCAGCCGCAGGACCGCGTCGCACTTGCGGACGAGCCGCACGCCGAGTGGGTGCTGGATACGCTCGTACGCCTCGTCACCGATGCGTATGGAACCGGATCTCTCTATCAGCGGGAACGACAGCCACTCGCCGACGATGGGCAGGTGCCCCTTCTCGAACAGCAGGACCGCCGCCTCCTCCATGCGGGCGACGTTTGCGGCGATCAGCGCTGGGTCGTCGTCCGTGCCGCCGCGGAGCGGCCCGGCGACGAGGATCTGCAGGGGTCCCGAGGGCAGCGGCTCATCCACGGGCTGAACCTAGTGCCGCGATACCGTTTGCGGATGCGTCGCCTGATCGAGCTCTCCCGCTACGTCGTGGCCGTGCCCGCCATCGGGTCCATCATCGGAGCCTTCATCCTCATGGTGATCGGGACGTCGAGATCCTCCGCTCGCTCATCAAGCTGTTCGACACGGCCATCCCCCTCAAGGAGAGCGTCGTCTCGATCCTCACGGCGGTGGACACGCTCCTCCTGGCGACCGTGCTGCTGGTCATCGGCTACGGGCTGTACGAGCTGTTCGTCGACGCGGACGTCCAGCTCCCGCCCTGGCTCGAGATCCGCTCGCTCGACGACCTCAAGGCGAAGCTGATCGGCGTGGTCGTGGCCATCATCGCGGTGGTGTTCCTCGGCGTGCTCGTCGACGCCACCGACGCGAACGACATCATGCTCATCGGCATCGGGGCCGGAGCCGTCGTCCTCGGGCTGGCCGCCTTCACGTACGCGACGCGCAAGGAGCCGGGCAGCAAGCCTCAGCAGCCGTAGGTCACGGCCGGCGGCCCGAGAGGTCGAGCACCCGGAGCTGGAGGGGGGCGTCGGCCGGCACCGTGCCGCTGGCGCCGTCCCCGAACATGCCCGTTGCCGGCAGGAAGGCAGCAAGCGGCTCCATCACGTCCCACAGCGCCTGCAGGACATCCGGGTCGATCGTGTCGTCGACACCGACGGCTCGGGCCAGGTCCCAGCCGTGCAGGCCGTACTCGCCGATCCGGAACCCGAGGAGCTGGCTCCCCGGCATGTCCATCGCCGGATGCGCCACGGTCCGGTCGAGGGCTCCCTCCGCAGCGAACGCGGCCGCCATGGCCTGGCTGGCCTCGGCGAAGGCCGAGACGAGGTCCACGTCGGCAGCCGCCCGCGCGAACTCGGCGATGCCGTCGGCGCGGGTCCCGCCGTCGAGGATCACCGTCGACATGCGGTCGCCCCCGATGACGTGGTCGACCAGCGTCCGGACGCTCCAGTCCCCCACGCCGCTGGGCCCGTCCCACTGGTCAGGTGCGACCTGGTCGAGGGTCGAGGCGAAACCGGCAGCCGCACGGGCGAGCACGTCGAGGGGATCCATGGACGGAGCGTATTGGCGAAGCCCGCTCAGCAGTAGGGGCAATGACGGCAGCCGTTGCCGCAGCAGACCCCTCGGGCGGCCAGGTACGCGGCCGTCATCACGAAGAACCCCGTCGCGGGATCGCGGTAGCCGGCAGCTCCGGCGTCCAGGGCGCGGTCGTGCTCGGCGAGCACCTCGGCGCGGCGGGGGTGATCGGGCCGGAGGCGATCCACATGGGGCTCGTGCAGAGGCCGCTCCCCGTTCACCTGCTGCGCCGTCATCGCTGGCGGTCCTCCCGCATCCGTTCCCCGGCGGTCCTTGCCGGGCTAGGGTCCCAGCATGGCTGACCATCTGCACATCTGCCCGTTGTGCGAGGCCACGTGCGGGCTGCGCGTGACCATCGAGGAGGAGCGGGTCACCGCCGTCCGCGGCGACGATGAGGACGTCTTCAGCGGCGGGTTCATCTGCCCCAAGGGCACGGCGATCGGCCAGCTGCACCACGACCCGGACCGGCTCCGGACGCCCATGGTCCGGGATCAGGCGACCGGTCGCCTCGTCCCCGCGTCCTGGGACGACGCATTCGACGTGATCCGTGCCCGTCTCGCCGCCGTCATCGCGGCGCATGGACCGGACTCCGTCGCGCTGTTCCTCGGCAACCCCAACGTGCACAACACGTCGAGCGCGTTCTACCTGCCGGCGTTCATCCGGGCCCTCGGGACCACCAGTCGGTACACGGCCAGCACGGTCGACCAGTTCCCGAAGCAGGTGTCGTCGGCACTGATGTTCGGCACGCCGCTGTCCGTCGCGATCCCCGACATCGACCGCACCGACTACCTCCTCATCCTGGGCGCCAACCCCCTGGTCTCGAACGGCTCGATGATGACGGCCCCCGACATGCCCGGCCGGCTGCGGGCCCTTCGCCAGCGCGGCGGACGACTCGTCGTCGTCGACCCGGTGCGCACGCGGACGGCACGGGCCGCCGATGAGCACGTGGCCATCCGGCCCGGCGGCGACGCCTTCCTCCTGGCCTCGATCGCGAACGTCCTCGTCGAGGAGGGCCTGGCCGCTGCCGGGCGAGCGGCCAGCCACCTCGCCGACGGGTCACTCGCGCAGGTGGCAGCCTCGGTTGCGCCCTTCTCCCCCGAGGCGGTGGCCGGCATCACCGGAGTACCCGCCACGACGATCCGCCGCCTCGCCCGCGAGCTCGCCGCGGCCCCCACGGCCGCCGTCTACGGACGGATGGGCACCACCACGTCGGGACTGGCCACCGCGGACGGGCGCACGATGCCCCTGGGCACCGTCGCCTCGTGGCTCGTCGACGTCGTCAACATCCTGATCGGCTCGCTGGACGAGCCCGGCGGCGTCATGTGGCCGCTGCCGCCTGCCGGCAGCGCGAACACGCAGGGCCCGCCGGGGACCGGACGGGGGGCGACCATCCCCGGTCGGCGGCGCACCCGGGTGCGCGGCCTGCCGAGCATCCTCGGGGAGTTCCCGGCGGCGGCCCTGGCCGAGGAGATCGACACCCCGGATCCCGACGGCACGCGGATCCGCGCGCTCATCACCGTGGCGGGCAACCCGGTGGTCTCCACCCCGGACAGCGATCGGCTCGAGCGCGCGCTCGGCACGCTCGACCTGATCATCAGTCTCGACGCCTACGTGACGGAGACCTCGCGGCACGCCGACGTCATCCTGCCGGCGCCCTCGCCGCTGGCCCGACGGCACTTCGACGTCGTCTTCAGCACGCTCGCCATCTCCAACACCGCGCGCTACTCGCCCGCGGTCGTGGCCCTCCAGCCCGACGAGCGGGACGAGGCCGAGACCCTCCTGCGGCTCACGGCCATCGCCTTCGCGATCACGTCCGGCGAACCGGAGGCGTCGACTGACGACGTCGACGATCTCGTCGCGTTCATGCTGGCCCAGCAGGCCGTCACCGACGAGTCGTCGCGGGTGCACGGACGGGACGCCGCCGAGCTGCTCGCCGCTCTCGCGCCGCGACGCGGCATCGAGCGCCTGCTCGACCTGCGCATCCGGTCCGGCCCGTACGGGGACGGGTTCGGGACGCACCCGGACGGCCTGACCCTGGCCCGCATCGAGGCCGCTCCTCACGGCATCGACCTCGGCCCCCTCCAGCCCCGGCTGCCCGAGGTGCTGCGCACCCCGAGTGGCCGCGTCGAGCTCGCGCCCGCGCAGGTCGTGGAGGCGCTCGCCGACGCCGCGACGCTGCTCGGCGATCCTCCGTCCGAGCCGCCACTGGTCCTCGTCGGCCGCCGGCAGCTGCGCAGCAACAACTCGTGGATGCACAACCTGCCCGTGCTCGCCGGCGGGTCGAACACGTGCACCCTCCTCGTCCACCCGGACGACGCCGGGCGGCTGGGGATCGTCGACGGCGCTGACGCGCGCATCTCCACCGCGACCGGCTCGGTGGTCGCGCCCGTGGTCGTCACGGACGACGTCCGGCCCGGAGTCGTGTGCATGCCGCACGGCTGGGGGCATACCGCGGACGATGCGTGGGGAGAGACGGCACGCGAGCGGGGCGGCGTGAACGTCAACACCGTCGTCGGCTCGGCCGACATCGACCTGCTGTCCGGCACCTCCGTGCTGGCCGGGATCCCGGTCGACGTCGCTCCGGCCTGACCGCTACAGCCACTTCCCGTAGAGCAGGTCCTCGGGCTGGGCGATCTCCGCCGCCACGGGGACGCCCTTGAAGCGGGACATGATCGCGCGCGCCCACTGCGCCGCCTTGGGGACGAGTTCGCGATCAGCCGTCTGCATGCGGTCGCGCAGCAGCACGACCCCGAGGTCCGCACCGGGATACCGGTACTCGTCCACTCCGTAGACGCGCAGGTAGAACGCCTCGTCGCTGCCGGTCACGTTGTGCCAGTCGGTCTCCATGCGGATGAAGCGGATCTCCCCGTCCTTGTCCATCCGCCACAGCCCGCTCGCCGGAGCCTCGGTGATGATCTCGACCTCGTCAGTGGTCTGCTTGAGGACGAGCTGGCTCCAGCGGTCGAAGTCGCGCCAGCGGGACTGGATGCGCTCGAGATCGCACTCCCAGTCCACGTCCATGAACTCGAGCAGGTGGAACAGGAAGAGCGGCACGCCTCCGTAGCGCGAGGTGATGAGGTTGGTCAGCGGCGAAGCACCCGAGATCCTCGGGTTGATCTCGCCGAGGTAGACGGTGTCGTCGTCGAGGTCGATGAGGTAGTCCATGCAGAAGACCCCGCGATAGCCCTCGGCGTACAGGCGGTCGCCGAGCCGCTGCGCCATCGCGCGGATCTGCACCTGGCTGCCCGCCAGTGAGATGGGCGCGCAGTCGTTGCCGCACCAGCCGCCCTGGTACGGGGTGAGCTCCTCGAAGCCGGTGAGATCGACCTGAACGGGCCCCACCAGCGTTCCGTGCCTCGTCGCGCACGCCTCGATGGTGCCCGGCAGGTGCCGGATGTTCTTCATGACCTTCAGGTCCTCACCGATGAGGTGCTCGGAGCAGTCGTCCCACTCCTGCTCGCTCTCGATGAAGAAGGTGGTCCGCCCCGAGTCGCCGTAGGGCAGCTGCACGACGAGCCGATCGCCGAGGCCGGCCTCGGCGGCGCGCTCGAGCAGCTCTCCGTAGGACTCGGCGCGGGTCAGGACGTTGGGGGCGCTCGGGACCCCGGCATCGTTGCCGAGCCTCGTCGTCTCGATCTTGGAGTCGATCCGCTCGCGCAGCTCGCGCGGAGGCAGGGCGATCGTCAGGCCGAGCTCCTCGGCGAGGCGCTCCGTCTCCTCGTCGAACATCACGAAGAGCACGTACGCGGGACCTTCGACGTTGGCGACCCCGGCGGTGGTGGGCCCGCCGTTGAGGATCCGGTCGACGACCTCCTTGTGCCCGAGGAGGTAGGAGTTGACCGACTCGAAGGTCTCGAACTCGCGCGGCCCGGCGTGGGTCGGGACGAACACGTGGTCGTGCGCTCCGTCGAAGGAGTCGAAGTAGCAGACGTAGCGGAAGGCGCTGACCCAGTCGTCGATGCCGAGGATGTTGTAGGCCGTGGGCGACACGAAGTAGATCGGCGCGGTCTGCTCGCGGAAGAAGCGGTAGATGTCCGACAGGCCCCTCAGCACGGGTCGGTCGGGGCCGGGACCGGAATCCGTCGCCGTCGTCTGGCTCATGGCGGGCTCCTGCTCGTCGACCGGGTCGGGACGGGACTCGTCCACGTCGTTGGAGGTCGCGGTCAGCCGGCTCCACCACCCGCGCAACCACGTGAACACCGCCACACTTTAGGCGCTAGCGGGGCGTCCCGATGCCTAGATCACCACGGTCGCTCCATGCGGGAGGCGCGCCTGAGGCGCCAGCTCCACGGCCTCCGGGAGGAGCGCGAGCACCTGGCGCGGCCGTGAGCCGACCTCGTCGCCGCCAACGTCCAGGGTCCACTGGTCATCCGGCCACAGCAGGGTCATCGAGCCGAGCAGCGGCGCGTAGGCAGCCGTGTACACGGTGCCCCAGGTGCTCTCCACGAGCGAGCGGTAGAGCGGCGGCCGGAGGAAGGCGGAGACGAGGTCGTCGGCCTCGATCAGCGGGAACGTCACCAGCGACTCCAGTCGCTCCTCGCGGACCTCGGTCGTGCAGTAGGCCGCGTGCTCCGGCCACTCCGTCGCCCCCTGCCGGTTCGCGCAGCTGAGTGCGTCCGAGATCACCGGCGGGAGGTCGGGCCGGGTGCCGACGATGCGGTGGTCACCCTTGGCATCGATGATCGCGACGTTGTACGACATCTGGACCGGCAGTCGCATGAGCAGCTCCACTGCCGCGGCCGTCGTGGTGCACACCTGCAGGAGGTAGCGCACGACGAGCCCGATGCCGAAGCCGTGGCCCACCGCCCGGCGGCCGCCGAACGAGATGGCGATCGTCAGCCCGTCGCCGTTCATCCCGTCCATCAGGCCCCAGCCGCAGTCGGCCATGCCGAGGACCGTGCGTCCCGACCAGTGCGTGCGCAGGGCCAGCGCGTCGCACAGGCTCGGCGGGTAGTCGTAGTTGCGGATGATCATCGGGTAGGGAGTGGCCAGCATCGCTATCGAGCACGCGGCCACGAGCGGTGGCGGGCACCAGTGGCTGAGGAACCTGGCTTCGAGGTCTCCGCCGCCGACCTGGTCCACGAGCGCGTCGTAGTCGTCCAGCAGCTCAGGCATGTGGGTGCGGATCGCGCCGCGGCACTCGGAGTACGACGGGCGCTCGGCCTCGCCCCGGTGGAGGAACCACCGTCGGTACGCGGGCCATGAACGCTCGAACTCGGCAGCGACGGCCGGGCCCGGCGCACTGCCCGCGTCCACGCACCGGAACGGGAGGTCGATGTCGGCCACGTGGACGGGGAACGGCTCCTGCGGCATGGACTCACCTCGCCTCGCTGCGGCCGGGCGCAAGCCCCGCCTCCGGCGGCCGGGAACGGCCCCCTGCCCCTACCCTAGGATCACGCGGGTGCGTCTCGACGAATACTCGCGCTACGACGCGATCGGCCTGTCGGAGCTGGTCGCCGCGGGCGAGGTGACGCCGGCCGAGCTCCAGGACTGCGCGCTCGAGGCGCACGAGCAGGTCCACCCCCTCATCAACGCGGTGGTCGACGTCCATCCCCAGGACCCTGCCCTCCTGGCCACGTCCGGCCCCCTGGCCGGCGTCCCCATGATGGTCAAGGACCTCTTCCACGGCCAGGCCGGCCTGCCCTGCGGCAACGGCAGCCGGCTCTCTCCCGGCTGGGTCGTCCCCCAGCGCACCCAGATCTACGCTCGCGCGGCCGCCGCGGGGATGACCAGCATCGGCCGCACCACGACCTCGGAGTTCGGCATCCTCGGAACGACGGAGACCCTCGCGCAGGGCGTCACCCGCTCGCCCTGGAGCACCCGCCACATGGCCGGCGGATCGAGCGGTGGCGCCGGCGCCGTGGTCGGGGCGGGCGTCGTGCCCGTCGCCCTCGCCAGTGACGGCGGCGGATCGATCCGCATCCCGGCCGCCGCCTGCGGAGTCGTGGGGCTCAAGCCCGGGCGTGGTCGGGTGCCGTGGGGCCTGCACCTGAAGGAGCCGCTGCTCGGCTGGGCCGTGCAGTTCGCGATGACCCGGTCGGTGCGCGACGCGGCACTGCTGCTGGACCTGCTGGGTGGTCCGACACCCGGAGACCACGAGGGCGTGGAACGACCGCCGACGCCCTTCGCCGACGCCGCGCTCTCGCCGGTGCGACCCCTGCGCATCGCCTGGTGGGCGCACCCCTGGTCCGGCGACGACCCCGATCCCGTCGTGACAGAGGCGACGGCGGCCACGGCCGCGGTGCTCGAGGGCCTGGGCCATCACGTCGAGGTCGCCACCCCGTCGTTCTCATGGGAGTCGTACCTGCAGGCCATGACGGACGTGTGGGCATCGACCAACGCCCATACGATCGACGGGCTGGCCGCAGCGCTGGGACGCGAGGTCAACGAGGACACCGTCGAGGGCGCCACGCTGGCCATGGTCGAGTACGGCCGACGCGTCACCGCCCTGCAGCTGCTGAACGCCATCGACGTCGAGACCGGGCTCACCTACCTGATGACCGAGTTCTTCTCCCGCTTACGACGTCCTCCTCACTCCCACCCTCGGCGCGGTCCTGCCGCCCGTCGGGCACTACGACCCGCTGGTCCGCATCGAGCCGCGAGACATGTTCGCCATGTGGTCGCGGTGGGAGTCGTTCCTGCCGGTGTTCAACACCACCGGCCAGCCCGCCATCAGCCTGCCGCTGCACCAGACCGCTGAGGGCCTGCCCATCGGCATGCAGCTCGTCGCCGGCGCCGGGCCAGGAGGCGCTGCTCCTCGCGCTCTCCGCGCAGCTCGAGCAGGCGCTGCCCTGGAGCGGCCGACGCCCGCCCGCCTACGCCGGCTAGCGGCCGCCCGCGTCAGTGCTCGTCGAACCGGATGCGGTGACGGGCGTCGCGGAACCGGACCGTCTCGTAGGTCACCAGAGCGACCAGGATCCCCGTGAGGATCCCGAGCGACGTGAGCGAGGGAAGGGTCGCCCCCACCGGGATCAACGCGAGAAGCACGACGGCAGTCACCAGCCGTTGGACGTTGATGCTGCCCATGTTGCGCAGCCGGAAGGCGATGTGCGCTGTCAGGTAGAGCGCCATGCCACCGAACAGCGCGACCGAGACGATGGACTTCAGCGGGGCGTCGATGTCGAGCAGGGTCTTCTTGAGACCCAGGGCGACCAGCACGATGCCGAAGACCATGAACAGGTGGATGTAGCTGTACGAGTCGCGCGCCATGGCCGCCTGCATGCGTCCGCTCAGCGACGCCAGCATGCGTTCGGCCGCCACCGCCACGATGTCGAAGTAGAGCCACCACATGGCGCACACCACCGCGACACCCAGCGCGGCCGCGGTCACCACTCCGGCGGAGAGCTCCTCGCCGGCCGCGCTCACGCCCAGCGCGACCACGGACTCGCCGAGGGCGATGATGATGATGAGGCCGTGTCGCTCCGCGAAGTGGCCGGCATCGACCTTCCAGCCGGATGTCCCTGCCAGCAGCGGCGAGATGAAGTCGATGATGATCGCAATGGCCCACAGGGCGCCGCGGACAGGACCCGGTGGCACGAAGCCCGCGATCAGGATCAGCGTGGCGCCTGTCAGCATCCCGGGGGCCAGTCGCAGCACGGCCCCGAACACCTCGGGATCGCTGCGCGTCGTCACGGCGTACAGCACGACGTGCAGGACGCGAACCACGAAGTAGGCGACACCGAAGAGCACGGCGTACTCACCGAAGGCGAACGGTGCCGCCAGCCCGGCGACGAGCATGGCCGTCATCGCCAGCATGATCACGAGCCGCGAGGCGATGTCGTCGTCGATCCTGATCGAGTTGGTCAGCCATGAGTACCCGACCCACGCCCACCAGACCACCGCCAGCACGGCGAAGCCGCGGAGCATCCCCAGCCAGGTGAGGTCATCGGCGAGCAGCGTCGTCACCTGGGTGAGGGCGAACACGAAGACGAGGTCGAAGAACAGCTCGAGCGGCGTGACCGAGTGGGACTCCCCGACCACGCGCTCGTGGCGGTGCTGGTCGGGTTCGGTCATGAGGGGATTGTGCCGTCCCGCTGACGATCAGGCCACGTTGACGGCCTCGCGCGCCACGACCGCCTCCCACCGGATGCGCCGCGTCCGCCGCGTGAAGATCCCGAGCTTCACGACCTCCTCGAGGATGCGAGCGATGAAGATCCCGATCAGGCCGAGGGGCGTGAAGAGGCCGAGGACGATCGCCAGCGGCAGTCCCACCAGGAACGCGCCGACCCCGTCGCCGAGGATGACGCCCTTGACGTCGCCCCCGCTGGGCATGACTCCTGCGCCCAGGATCATGTTCCGCACCTTCACGACCTGGAAGGCGGCGTTCATGAGGATGCCGATCACTGCCAGCGTCACGACCTCGGTCCCGGCGTTCGCGAACAGCACGGGCACCGCGAACGCGCTGGCCGCGAACAGGACGCCGAACGCGATGCCGGTGAGCATCCCGGCATGGGTAAGCCGCGCCACCCAGTGGGCTGCACCGGGCGCATCGTGCTCACCGACACTGCGCCCGACCAGCGCGGTCGTCGCGCTCATGAGGCCGATGCTGCCGACCATGAACACGCCCTCGAGCGTCGTCACGATCTGCGCCGCCGCCAGCTGCGCATCGCCCAGTTGCTGGGCGACGACGTTGTAGAGGAACGTCCCGCCCGACCACAGCAGCTCGGTGATCGCCAGCGGCAGTGCGAGGACGATCAGGGGCGTGACGATGGCTCGCCACTGGGCGACGCTCTCCGGAAGGCTCCAGTCGAAGATCCGGTGCACCGCGAAGGCCAGCACCATGCAGGAGCAGCAGCTTGATCGTGCTGGTGGCGAGGACGGCCCAGCCGGCGCCCGCCACGCCGAGGTCCGGTGCCGGGCCGACCCCGAGCACGAGGACGTACGCGAGCACCACGTTCAGCGGGACGGTGACGATCGTCGCGATCATCGGGCTGCGTGCGTAGCCGGTGGACCGCATCGCGCCGCTGAGGATGGCGACGAGCACCAGGGGCAGCATGCTGATCGCGTTGAGCCGCAGGTACTCCGCGCCCGCGGCCGCGACGCTGGGCGATGCCCCGACAGCGGTGAGCAGCTGGGTCGGTGCCAGCAGTGGCACGAGCATCCCGAGCAGCGTCAGCAGGCCCGCGATGACGAGTGCCGCCGTGACCGTGTGGCTCATCTCGCTGCGACGCTGCCCGCCGAAGGCTCGCGCCACGAGGATGCTGACGGACACCCCCATCGCACCGAAGGTGACCACGAGGATGAAGACCAGGCTGTTGGCGAAGCCGACCGCCGCGATGGCCGTGGCGCCGAGCACCCCGACGATCACCTGGCTGATGAAGTTCAGGACCAGGATGAGGATGAACTCCAGGCTCACGGGGATCGCGATGCCCGCGATCAGTCGCCGCTCATTAGCCTTGGTGGTCACGTGATGCCACGGTAGTCCACCTCCCACGTGTGGCGAAACGCTCGAGAGGAGCCGCATGACGCAGGTCACCCTGCTGCCGATGACCGCGGCGGATGCGGACGAGATCCTCGGCCGCGCACCGGTGACGCGTCAGTGGGCCGACGGCTACCCGACCGAGGGCGACCTCGAGGTGGCCGGCTGGCTGGCCTCGGGAGCGATGGCGCCGGTCACCTTCGAGGCTCCGTTCGGCCCCTGGCTCGTGCTGGCCGCGGGTGGGCTGGTCGTCGGCGGCGTCGGATTCCACGGCCGCCCCGACGACGAGGGTCGCGCCGAGATCGGCTACGGCATCGCCGCCCCCTTCCGCGGAAGGGGCATCGCCACTGCGGCGGTCGACCGGCTTCGCGCACTGCCCGCACTGCCCGGGGTGACGGCCCTCGTCGCCCACACCGACCCGGACAACCCCGCGAGCCAGCGAGTCCTCGAGAGGAACGGCTTCGTCCGCGATGGCGTGGACGACGGGGGCCAGCGGTGGCGATTGCCCCTCGGGGACCGGGCAGGGGTCCCCCTCGACAGCTAGGTCCCGACGACGGACAGGGCCGCCGTCGCGGCAAGGGCGATGACGGCGACAGCGGTCAGCACCACGGTGAGCCGCCTGGGGCCGGCCGAGTGACGGGGACCGAGCTCGAAGGTCCGCCGTGCGGCGACGACGACGAAGGCGACGGCCGGCACCACGGCGGCGAGACCGAGTGCGAGGGGCATGCCCCGGGAGGCGAGCCCTCGTTCGATCAGGACGGCGACGGCGATCATGCCGAGCGCGGATCGCAGCCATGCCTGACGCGTGCGGCTGCCCGGTTCGTCGTACTGGACGTCGCTCATGAGATCAGGAGGACCCCGGCCACCACCAGGGCAAGCAGCGCGAGCAGAGCGCCGACCACGACGAGCGTCCGCGAGCGGGCGACCGGCGTGCCCGCCCGCATCGCGGTGTCGGTGCGCGACCAGCGGACCGTCCCGACGATCGCCAGCAGCGCCCCCGTGGCGATGATCGCGAGCGAGACGACCGCAACGGCGGTCGAGCCGGACTCCGGACGGACGAACTGGTCGAGGGCGACCCCTCCGGCGATGAGGCCGAGGGAGGTGCGCATCCACGCGAGGAACGTCCGCTCATTGGCCAGCAGGAACCGGTAGTCGACGTGGACCTCGGGCTCGGCCATGCCCGAGACGCTACCCGCTGCCACAATCCCGCCATGACCACATCCGGCAGATCCGTTCTCGTCACCGGCGCCTCCCGTGGGATCGGTGCCGCTGTCGCGCGCGCCTTCGCGGCGAACGGCGATCGCGTCGCCGTGCACTACAGCTCGTCCGCGGACGCCGCCGCGGAGGTCCTCAAGTCCCTCACCGGCCAGGGGCATGTCCTTGCCCACGCCGACCTGCGCGATCCCGTCGCGATCCGCACGATGGTGGAGGCGGTGGCCTCCGAGCTCGATGGCATCGACGTCCTGGTCAACAACGCCGGCATCTTCGTCGCGCACCCGATCGAGGAGGTCGACTACGAGGCGTGGCAGGAGGCATGGGCGGACACCCTGGCCGTGAACCTCGTCGGCGCCGCGAACGTCACCTGGTGCGCGCTGCAGCACATGCCCCGGCACGGCGCCTCGCGCATCGTCAACGTCGGCTCACGAGGGGCCTTCCGCGGCGAGCCCCGGAACCCCTCCTACGGGGCGAGCAAGGCCGGCATCGCGGCCTTCGGCCAGTCGATCGCCAGGTCCCTCGGCGCGCTCGGGATCGCCGTGACGACGATCGCGCCGGGCTTCGTCGAGACCGACATGGCCACGGCCGAGCTGGAGAAGCGCGGCGACGAGATCCGCGGGCAGAGCCCGTTCAACCGCGTGCCGTCGGCGGAGGAGGTCGCCAGCGCCGTGCTGTTCCTCGCCTCTCCCGAGGCCGAGTGGGCCAGCGGCAGCGTCCTGGACTTCAACGGCGCCAGCTACTTCCGCCTCTGACGACGTGACCCAGATGCTGGGTCACATCTTCAGCGGCTTGTCGTGCGGCGGTACCGGCGGACCGACAGCGTGGAGAAGATCGCGATCAGCACCGTGCACGAGATCAGGGTGTACAGCTGCGGGTTGTTCAGCGGCCAGTAGTCCGGCTGGATGCCGGTCGGGTTGCCGAACAGCTCGCGGCAGGCGAGCACCAGCGCCGAGATCGGGTTCCACGCCGCGACCACCTGAAGGGCACCGGGCAGCGAGTTGATCGGGACGAAGGCGTTCGACAGGAACGTGAGCGGGAACAGCCAGACGAGTCCGGCGGTGTTGGCGGTCTCGGGGTTCGGCATGTAGAGCCCGATCCACGAGCCGATCCACGAGACCGTGTACGCGAAGAGCAGCAGCAGCGCGTAGGCCCAGATGGCGTTGAGCAGGCCGTTGTCGATCCGCCAGCCGACCAGGTAACCGGTGACGCTCAGGACGACGAGCACGAGGATCTGTCGTGCCGCATCGGCGAAGGTCCGGCCGATCAGGACGGCCGGCGGTGACATCGGCAGCGCGCGGAACCGGTCGATCAGGCCCTTGTGCATGTCCTCGGCGAGGCCGACCGTGCTCGACGCGGCCGCGAACGCCACGGTCTGCCCGAAGATGCCTGGCATGAGGTACTGCCGGTAGGCGTCCGCCGCGGTGTCGCCGGGGATCGGGATCGCGCCGCCGAACACGTAGGCGAACAGGAGCACGAAGATCACCGGCTGCACCAGCGAGAAGAAGAGCAGCTCGGGCACGCGCATCGTCTGGATGAGGTTGCGGCGGGTCACGACGAGCCCGTCGTGCAGGGTCCAGCCGTAGATGGGCCGCTTCAGCGCGACCGGGGTGGAGATGCTCAGCGTTGTCATGCGACGTCACCCTCCTTCTTCTTGCCCCGCCCTCGGCCCTTCGGCTTCGCCTGCACGCTCTCGTCCTCGGCCACATGCCCCGTGAGCGACAGGAAGACGTCGTCCAAGGTCGGGCGTCGCAGCACGAGGTCCGACACCTCGATCGACTCGGCGTCGAGCGCGCGGATGGCGTCGACCAGGACCGTCGACCCACCGGACACAGGCGCCGAGACGCGCAGCTCCTCCACGAGCGGCTCACCGGTGCTCACGGTTCTCAGGGCCTCAGCCGCGCGCCCCACGAGCGCGGGATCGACCACGGACACCTCGATGCGGTCGCCGCCGATCTGGTCCTTCAGCTGCTCCGAGGTGCCGTGGGCGATGACGCGGCCGTGGTCGATGACGACGATGTCCTGGGCCAGCTGGTCGGCCTCCTCCAGGTACTGGGTCGTCAGCAGCACGGTCGTGCCCTGCGCGACGAGGCTGTTGATGACGTCCCACAGGCCCAGGCGAGACCGCGGGTCCAGGCCGGTGGTCGGCTCGTCGAGGAACAGGATGGACGGCTGCGCGACGAGGCTCGAGGCAAGGTCCAGCCGGCGGCGCATGCCCCCGGAGTAGGTCTTCGCGGGGCGGTCGGCGGCGTCCGTCAGGTCGAACCACTCGAGCAGCTCGGCGCTGCGTTCCTTCACGTACTTCGGCGCCAGGTGGTAGAGATCGCCGAACATCCGCAGGTTCTCGCGCCCGGTGAGGTACTCGTCGATCGCCGCGTACTGCCCGGTCAGGCCGATCGCCCTGCGGACCTCGTCGGGATGCTTCACCACGTCGAAGCCCGACACGGTCGCGCTCCCGGACGTCGGCTGCAGCAGCGTCGACAGGATGCGGACCGTCGTCGTCTTGCCGGCGCCGTTGGGACCGAGCAGGCCCACGACCTGGCCCCGCTCGACCGTCAGGTCGATGCCGTCGAGGGCGACGACGTCACCGAAGTGCTTGACCAGGCCCTCCGCATGGACTGCTGCGTCACTCGTCATGCATGCACCTTATGGGTCGTATGTCTGGTCGGAGAAGCCCTCGCCTACGCCCTCGGCGAAGTCGGTACGAGGACGAGCCGTCGACCATCCGGGTCGAGGAGGACGACCCCGCCGACGCGTCCCCAGTAGGGGTTGACTGCGGGAACCGCCTCGACGCCAGCGGCTTCCGCGCGGGCCACTGCGGCCTGCACACCCGCGCGATCCGCGTACAGGACGAGCAGGTCGTCCTCGCCACCGCTCTGGCCCGGCGACCCGCTGGAGTGCGTGGTGAACTCGAGGTGGGCAGCCTCCCCCGGCGCACCCAGCATGACGCCCGTGTAGCCGTCGTGGTCATCGAACCCGTCGATGACGGGCAGACCCACGACGTCGCGGTAGAACGCGACGACAGCGTCGAGCCGGTCGGTCTGCCTGGCCACGCGTACGGCGTCGATCCGCATGTGCGGACACTAGGCCACCGTCAGGCGGCCGCGGCCTGCCGATCGCGGTACTGGGCGACCATCCCGGACAGCACGTCCGCCCACGGGGTGGGCTCGAGCCCGAAGGTCGAACGGGCGGCGGAGTCGTCGAGCAGGTACGGGCGCTCGCGCTGGTAGTCGGTCTCCTTGAGCTCGCGGATCATGGGCTGGACGAGCCCGAGCCCCCAGAGCAGGACACCGGGGACAGTCGAGGTCTTGACCGCCGGGACTCCCGCAGCATCGGCGAGATCGGCCACCGCCTCGCGCTGGGAGCGCGGCGGGTTGCTCGGCACATGCCAGGCCCGGCCCCAGCCGCGGGGGTCGGCGGCCGCGGTCACGATGGTCCGCGCGACGTCGATGGGTGCCGTCCACGTATGGGGCTGGTCGAGGTCGCCGATGAGCTGGACGTTCTTGCCCGCGAGGATCCGCGGCATGACCCGGTCACCGAGCATGCTCTGCGCCCCCGGGCAGATGTAGTCCGAGCCACGCACCTCGGTGGCCCGGATCCGACCGGAGTCGTTGGCGGCCTTGGCGTCCTGCCACATGCGCACCCGCACGCGCGCCTTGTCCCCTTCCGCAGCCAGCGGCAGGTCCTCGGTCATCGGCACGTCGACGGGGCCGTACCCGTAGAGGTTCGACACGGTGGCGAGCACGGCGCCGGTGCGCTCGGCGTACTCGAGGAAGGCCTGCGCCATGGGCGGCCAGTCCGTCGTCCAGCTCGTGTACGCGGGGTTGACGCAGTTGTAGATGACCACCGCGCTGGGCGCGACGGCGAGCAGCGCGTCGACGCTCGAAGCATCCACGCGCACTCGCGAGATCCGCGGGTCGTCGGGCCCGTGGCCGCTGCGACTGGCCAGGACGACGTCGACACCGGCGTCGGCCAGCACCAGGGCGACGGCCGAGCCGACGCCGCCGGCGCCGACGACGAGATGGGTGCCCGGGGCGGGGGCGATCGGCAGGGCGGTCATGGGGGCTCCTTTGCGATGGGTGCTCTTTACTGTGAGCAGTGCTCACAGTAGACCGACCTGCACTGCCTGTCAAGAGCGGTGCTCTCGATTGTTGCCACCGCTCTCAACCTGCGGCAGACTGCCCCCATGACCGTGCTCCCCGACGTGCCCCGGACCGCCCGCGAGCGGGCTCGGGCGGAGATCTCCGGGGAGATCCTGGCCACCGCGCGCGCGCATCTGGCCCGCGACGGAGCGGCAGCGCTCTCCCTGCGCGCCATCGCCCGCGACCTCGGCATGGTCTCCTCAGCGGTGTACCGCTACGTGCCCAACCGCGATGCCCTGCTCACGATGCTGATCATCGACGCCTACGACACGGTGGGGGCGCAGGTCGAGCAGGCCGCCGCGTCCTGCCCTCGTGTCGACTACGTGGGGCGCTTCCTGGCGACCTGCCGCGCCCTGCGCGCGTGGGCCCTAGCCAACCCCCACGAGTACGCCCTCATCTACGGCTCTCCTGTACCGGGGTACGCGGCTCCGGTCGACACGATCGCTCCCGCCAGCCGCGTCCCTATCGTGCTGCTGTCGATCCTGTTCGACCTGACGGCCGACGGTGCCGCTGCCCCGTCTGACCCGGTGCCGCCCGCCCTCGCCGCGGGCATCGCCCCGTTCCGCGAGTTCGCCGAAGGACGCGCCTCCGATGACCTCCTCCTGCGCGGGCTCGCGTCGTGGTCATCGCTGCTTGGCAGCGTCTCGCTGGAGCTGTTCGGCCACCTCCACAACGTCATCGACGAGGGTGCGGCGGCACGGTCCGCCTTCTTCGACCACCAGATGCGACAGGTGGCGATCGGCCTCGGGCTGGCGGTCGCCTGATGGGCCAGGCGGATGCCGAGCGCGTCGAGTTCGCGACCCGTCAGGACTGGCGCGACTGGCTGCAGGAGAACCACGAAGCCTCGCCCGGGGTCTTCGTCGTCTACTTCAAGAAGTCGGCTCGCCAGACCGGTCCGCTCTACGAGGACCTGATCGAGGAGGCCATCTGCTTCGGCTGGATCGACGGCACGCTGCGGCCCGTCGATGACCTCCGCACGAGCCTGTACTTCTGCCCGCGACGCAAGGGCGGCGTGTGGGCCGCGAGCAACAAGGCTCGCGTCGAACGGCTGCGGGCCGCCGGCCTGATGACGGCTGCCGGCGAGGCGGCCATCGAGCGGGCCGTGGCGGACGGCTCCTGGACGATCCTGGACCGCAGCGAGGCACTCGAGCTCCCCGACGAGCTGGCCGCCTCCCTCGCCCGGCGCATCGGCGGACGGGAGGCGTTCGACGCTCTCAGGCCGAGCCTGCGCAAGCAGCTCATCTACCAGGTCGACTCCGCGAAGAGGCCCGAGACGCGGGAGCGGCGGGCGGAGGACATCGCGCGGACCGTCGGCGGGTCATGACGGCGCCGGCAGCCTGGGTCGAGGCGACCATCACCGCATTGGCCCCCCTGGCCGATCCCGAGCGGGCAGGGCCGATGGCCGCCTACATGAAGGGCGTCGCACCCTTCCTCGGGGTGATGACACCGGTCCGGCGCCAGGCTCTGCGTGCGGCATGGGCGCCGCTCCCGATCCCGAGCGCCGACGACCTCGCCGCAGTGAGTCGTGCGCTGTGGGCGCTGCCGGAACGCGAGTACCAGTACGCCGCCTGCGACCTCATCGCGCGTCATGTGAGGACTCTTCCAGCGGGGTTCGTCGCCGACCCCGTGCAGGACCTGCTGACGACAGCGCCGTGGTGGGACACCGTGGACTCCCTCGGCAGCGCGGCCATCACGCCACTCGTCGCACGGCATCCCGCGAAGGTCGATCTCATGTGGACGTGGCTCGACTCCGGTGATCGCTGGCTCATCCGAGCCGCCATCCAGCATCAGCGCGGGCTCAAGGAGGGCACCGACCTCGACCTGCTGCTCACGATGTGCGACCGGTTCGCTGACGACCGCGAGTTCTTCATCGCCAAGGCGATCGGCTGGGCGCTGCGCGACGTGACAGCGTGGGATCCTGCGGCGGTCCAGTCGTTCGTGGACCGGCACCCGCACCTGAGCCCGGTGGCGCGGCGCGAGGCTACGAAGGGCCTGAGCCGCTCAGCCCGTCCCTGATCCGGTCCAGCGCCCCGGTCAGCTCCGCCGGGATCACCCACACCTTGTTGGCGTCACCCTTGGCGACCTCGGGGATCGCCTGCAGGTACCGATGCGCGAGCTCGTTCGGCCGCGGGTCCGCGGCGCGCAGCCCGAGGTAGATCAGCTTGACCGCCTCCGCCTCCGCCTCCGCGGCGATGACGCGCGCCTTCGCCTCGCCATCCGCCCGGAGGACAGCGGCCTGCGCCTCGCCTTCGGCGCTGAGGATCGCCGACGTCTTCGCGCCCTCGGCCGTCAGGATCGCGGCCTGCTTCTGCCCCTCGGCCGTCAGGATGGCCGCGCGGCGCTCGCGCTCGGCCTTGAGCTGCTTCTCCATCGCCTCCTGCACGGACTTCGGCGGATCGATGGCCTTGAGCTCGACACGGTTGACGCGGATCCCCCACTTGCCGGTGGCCTCGTCGAGCACTCCGCGGAGCTGGCCGTTGATCTGGTCGCGCGAGGTGAGGGCCTCCTCCAGGTCCATCGAGCCGATCACGTTGCGCAGCGTGGTGACGGTGAGCTGCTCGATGCCGATGATGAAGCTGTTGATCTCGTAGGTGGCGGCCTTGGGGTCCGTCACCTGGAAGTAGATGACGGTGTCGATCGACACGACGAGGTTGTCCTCGGTGATGACCGGCTGAGGCGGGAACGACGCGACCTGCTCGCGCATGTCGACGCGCTCGCGGATGCGGTCGATGACGGGGACCAGGATGCTGAGGCCCGGGTTGAGGGTGCGCTGGTAGCGCCCCAGCCGCTCGACGATGGCGGTGCTCGCCTGCTTGACGATCACCACCGTCCGCGTCAGGAGCAGCAGCGCGAAGAGCACCGCGAGGAAGATCACTCCCACGGGAAGCAGGGTGTCCATGATGGCTCCTTGTTCGTTGGTCGTGCTCGGTCAGCGGGGGTCGGTGTTCGTTGGTCGTGCTCGGTCAGCGGGGGTCGACGGGATAGACCAGCGCCGTGGCGCCGTCGATGCGCGTCACCATCACGTCGGCGCCGTCGGGGACGGGATCGGACGTGACGTCGAGGTCGAGCCGTGCGGACCAGATCTCGCCCTTCAGGGAGATCCGCCCGTCGTGGCGCGTCACCTCGCTGACAGTGCGGGCCCGCGATCCCGGCAGCGCATCGACCCCGGTGCGGGTCAGTGCCGTCGTCTTGCGCAGGTGACGCAGGGCCACCGGGCGGACGAACGCGATCCCGGCCACGGAGACGCCGACCCCGATCACCGCCTGCGCCCACAGAGGCGCCCCGACCGCGGCCGCGAGGGCAGCTGAGCCCGCGCCCACGGCAATGAGGCCGAAGGTCAGGTCGACGGTGAAGATCTCCACGCCCACAGCGACGAGGGCCGCGATCATCCACAGCAGTGCCGGTGACATGCCCACCTCCGTCAATCACTGTAGCCCGATAATCACCCGCCGCACCTGCCAGTGTTGGCCGATGACCAAACGAAACCCCGGTGCCTTCTGGGTCTACCTCGCCGTCGCTGCGATCGGGCTCGCCGGCACCGCCTGGTTCAACGTCCGGAGCGTCATCGAGCCCGCGGAGCAGACGTTCTTCGCCGCCTGGTTCGCCAACCCGTCGGTGAGCTCGCTCGCCTGGGACCTGCTGGCCGTGGCCAGCGCGGCGTCGATCTTCATCGTCCTCGAGGGCCGTCGGCTGGGGATCCGCTGGTACTGGCTGTACGTGGTGGCCTCGTTCGTCACCGCCGTCGGCTTCACCTTCCCCCTCTTCCTGGCAGTTCGCGAACGGCGACTCGACCGCCTCGCGCTCGACGCCGAGACGGTGGACACCCCATGAACGTCACCGGCATCCATCACGTGACCCTGACGGTGGCCGATGCCGAGGCCAGCGCCGAGTGGTACCAGCGGCTGCTCGGGCCGGCCGAGGTCATCCGGCGCGAGGGCGACGGCTGGAGTCGCGTGCGCATGCGGTGGCCGAGCGGCATGGTCATCGGGGTCACCCGGCACGACGTGACCGAGCCGGTCGACCGCTTCGACCACGGGCGGATCGGTCTCGACCACGTCGGGCTCGGCTGCCTCAGCGAGGCCGACGTGCGGGACTGGGCCGACCACATGGACCGGGTGGGCATCGGGCGCGGCCCGGTCGAGACCGCGCCCTACGGCTGGGCGGTCACCGCCCGGGACCCCGACGGCATCCCCGTGGAGTTCTTCTGCGCGCGCCCCTGAATCGAGTGGTCAATCCGCGGATGCGGAGTATTCTCCATCCCTATGACGCAGATGCGGATTTCCGAAGCGGCAGAGCTCCTCGGCGTGAGCGACGACACAGTGCGTCGCTGGATCGACTCCGGCCGCCTCGTCGCTGGCCCTGACGAGAGCGGTCCGCGCACGGTCGACGGAGCCAGCGTCGCCGCCCTGATGACCGAGCAGGCGCCGGCCCTCCCCCCGGTCGTGCACCAGTCGGCCCGCAACCGCTTCCCCGGGATCGTCACGCGCGTCGAGCGGGACGGCGTCATGGCGCTCGTCGAGATCCAGGCCGGGCCTCATCGCATCGTCTCGCTCATGAGCCGCGAGGCGGCCGACGAGCTCGGGCTCGCCCCGGGTGTCCCCGCCGCCGCGAGCATCAAGGCGACGAACGTCGTCGTGGACATCGAGCGATGAGGGCGGTCCGATTCCTGGCCTTGGGCGTCGTGGCCGTGGCGGCCGTCGGCTGCTCCACTGAGGCAGGCACATCCACTGTCGCGGTCACCACGCTCACCATCTCGGCGGCATCGTCCCTGACGGAGGCCTTCACGTCGCTGGCCGCGGAGTTCGAGGACGGTCACCCCGGTGTCGACGTCGCGCTCAACTTCGCCGGGAGCAGCGCGCTCGCCGAGCAGGTCAATGCGGGTGCGCCCGTCGACGTCCTCGCGACGGCATCCACGTCGACGATGGCTGTCGTCGTCGACGCCGGCAATGCGTCGGATCCCGTGACCTTCGCGCGCAACGAGCTCACCGTCGTCGCACCTGCCGCCAACGAGGCCGGCATCGAGTCGCTGGCCGACCTGGCGCAGCCCGACGTGCTGACGGCGATCTGCGCGCCCGATGTGCCGTGCGGCGCCGCCACCGCGACGCTGCTCGAGGCGAACGGTCTCACCATCACGCCAGCGACCCTCGATCCCGACGTGAAGTCCGTCCTTGCTCGAGTCGTCACCGATGAGGTCGATGCCGGCATCGTCTACGTCACGGACGCACGTGCCGCCGGCGACGCCGTCACGACCATCCCGATCCCGACGGGAGCGAACGTGTCCACCGACTACCAGGTGGCGGTCGTCACCGATGCCCCCCAGTCCGACCTCGCCGAGGAGTTCGTCGCGCTCGTCACGGGAAGCGCCGGCCGCACGACGCTGACGGACCTGGGCTTCCTCGCGCCATGACGCGAGCGACCGCAGCCGATCGTGCGCCCTGGTACTTCGTCGTGCCGGGCGGGGTCGCCCTCGTGTTCCTCGCCCTTCCCGTCATCGCACTGCTCGCGCAAGCGCCCTGGGGCGACTTCACCACGCTCCTCACGTCCGAAGCCGTGCTCGTCGCGCTCCGGCTCTCCCTGGTGACCTCGCTGGCAGCCACCGCGGTCTCCCTCGTCCTCGGCATCCCGCTCGCGTGGCTGATGTGCCGCAGCCGCGCGTTCGGCGGCTCGTGGGTGCGCGCGCTCGTCATGCTCCCCCTGGTGCTCCCGCCGGTGGTCGGCGGCGTCGCCCTGCTCCTGGCGTTCGGCCGTCGTGGGCTCGCCGGCCAGGTGCTCTACGACGTGTTCGGCATCCAGATCCCCTTCACCACCGCGGCCGTCGTCATCGCCGAGGCCTTCGTCGCCATGCCCTTCCTGATCATCACCGTCGAGGGCGCCCTGCGATCGAGCAACCGCCGGCTCGAGCAGGCGGCCGCGACCTTGGGAGCCGACCGGTGGACGGTCTTCCGCCGAGTCACCCTTCCGCTCGTGCTGCCGTCCATCGCCGCGGGTGCGGTGCTGTGCTGGGCGCGCGCGCTCGGCGAGTTCGGCGCGACGCTGACCTTCGCCGGGAGCTTCCCCGGGGTGACCCGCACCATGCCCCTCGCCGTCTACGCCGCACTCGACGTCGACCGGTCGGAGGCCATCGCCCTCAGTGTGGTGCTCCTGATCGTCTCCGTCGCGATCCTGGTCTCGCTGCGCGGCCAGTTCCTCCAGGGCCTGCGCCGATGAGCGGGCTCAGTGCGAGCATCACGGCGCGCCGCGATGAGTTCGTCCTCGACGTCGACCTCCACGCGGATCCTGGCCGCATCACGGCGATCCTCGGTCCGAACGGGTCCGGGAAGACGACCCTGCTCAACGCCCTCGCAGGCCTTCGACCGATCGATCACGGTCGCATCTCGATCGGGGACGACGTGGTGGACGACGGCGTCCGGTGCGTGCCCCCCGAGGATCGGCGCGTGGGTGTGGTGTTCCAGGACTTCCTCCTGTTCCCGCACCTGAGCGTCCGCGACAACGTCGCGTTCGGTCCGCGCAGCCGGGGGATGACCGACCCGGGCCGACGCGCCGCCGAGTGGCTCGACCGTCTCGGCGTGGGCGATCTCGCCGCGCGCCGCCCGGCGTCGCTGTCCGGCGGGCAGGCCCAGCGGGTCGCCATGGCACGCGCCCTGGCGGTGGAGCCCGAGCTGCTCCTGCTGGACGAGCCGCTCGCGGCCCTCGACGTGGCCACCCGCCTCGAGGTTCGCCGAGAGCTGCGCCTGCACCTCAGCACCTTCGTCGGGGTGACGCTGATGGTCACGCACGACCCGCTCGATGCGGTGGTCCTTGCCGACGACATCGTCGTGCTCGAGGACGGACGCATCACCCAGCGAGGGTCGGTGGACGAGGTCTCACGGCGCCCGGGCTCCCCCTACGCCGCCGCGCTGATGGGCGCGAACCTGCTGCACGGCTCGGCGACCGCGGGAATCGTCGACGCTGTCGGAGGTGGGTCCGTCGCGATCGCCGATCGTGCCCTGACGGGCGACGTCGTGATCGTCATCCGACCCGAGGCCATCTCGTTGCACTCGCGCCACCCCGAAGGCAGCCCTCGCAACGTGTGGCCGGTGACGGTTCGCGAGCTGGAGCCACGGATGGACCGGACCCTCGTCCACATGAGCGGGCCGCCGGACCTCGTCGCCGCGGTGACGCCCGGGGTGATCGCCGAGCTGGACATCCGGCCGGGTGCCCACCTGTGGGCGAGCGCGAAGGCGCTCGACCTCGACGCGTACGCCCGCCCGACGGCTCCGCCGGCAGGGTCGTCGGCACCTGACTAGGGTCGCGACGTGCCCACACCCATCACCGAGCTCGTCCACCCGACGTGGGCGCCCGCGCTCGCACCGCTCCAGGACGTGTTCACCGGCATCGGCGATTTCCTCCGGGCGGAGGTCGCTGCGGGCCGCCCGTGGGCGCCGGCCGGGACGAACATCCTGCGCGCGTTCCAGCAGCCGCTGGAGGACGTGCGCGTCCTGATCGTGGGGCAGGACCCCTACCCGACCCCTGGCCATGCGGTCGGCCTCTCGTTCTCCGTGGCCCCCGACGTGCGCCCGCTGCCGCGCAGCCTGCAGAACATCTTCCGCGAGCTGCACGACGATCTCGGCATCCCGGCGCCCCGCACCGGAGATCTCACCCCGTGGACCGAGAACGGCGTGATGCTGCTCAATCGGGTGCTGACCGTGCGGCTCGGCGAGCCGGGCAGCCACCGCGGCATCGGCTGGGAGGCGATCACGGCCGCAGCGATCTCGGCCCTAGTCGACCGTCTGGACCAGCCGCTCGTGGCCATCCTGTGGGGTCGGGACGCCCAGTCCCTCGAGCCGGATCTGCCGGACGTGCCGGTGATCGTGTCCGCGCATCCCAGCCCGATGTCGGCCGACCGCGGGTTCTTCGGGTCGCGCCCGTTCAGCCGCGCCAACGAGCTGCTCGACGAGCTCGGCGCGGATCCCGTCGACTGGTCGCTCTAGCGGTCAGGGCTCGAGCAGCTCGCGCCGGACCAGGTCCTTGTGGACCGCGGCCTCGGCGAAGAACGATGCGAACGGGATGGTGCCGGCGATCAGGATGCCCAGCGTCTTCGGGACGCTGTAGCGAACCCGGAACGCCAGGTCCACACCCACCACCAGGTACAGCACGTAGAGCCAGCCGTGCGCCATCCACAGCAGGCGGTAGAGCTCGGGCTTGGACTCGGTGTTCGCGTAGTCCAGGAACCCGTAGCCCACGACAAGCCAGATCGTGAGGGCAGCCAGGACGACACCCGTCACCCAGGCCATGACCCGGTAGCGGAGGAAAGCGCCGCGCATCCCGCTCACGCCCATCCCCCGGGCACGTCGGCGGCGTGCGGCGGGTCCGCGCCGGGCCGCTGGCAGGTGATGCCGGCCACGGCGATGCCGAAGCGGGCGGCGGCCGCCACCTTGTCGACGTCGACGAGGTCGGCACGCCCGAGTCCCTCGTGCATCCACCACGCGAGGAAGCCGCCGCTGAACGAGTCGCCCGCCCCCACGGTGTCCACGACGGGGACCCGCGGCACGTCGAGGACGATGTCGACCGCCGGGTCCCGCCGGCCGGACGTGATGACGTGCACGGCGTTCGCCCCGTCCGTGAACAGGACCAGGGAGTCCGACTCCGCGGCGAGCTGCATGGCAGCGGGCAGCGCACTGGTCCCGGGATACATGTACTCGAGGTCGTCACCGCTGACCTTCACGATGTCGGCTCGTCCGACCACCGCGTCGAGGGAGGCGCGGAACAGCTCCATCCGGTCGACGCTCGGACGGCAGTTCGGGTCGATCATGACGATCTGGTCGTCCGTGGCGGCACGCACGACGGCGATGAGGGCGTCGGCGAGCGGCCGCATGACGAGCGCGAGGGTGCCGGCGTGGATGGCCCGCGCGTCCGCATCCACATGGGCCAGTGCCATCTCGGGGGTCACTGTCGCCGCCGAGGTCCCGTCGAGGAGGAACCGATAGCTGGCCGCCCCGGACTCGTCGATCTGTGCGATGGCGAGGGTGGTCGGCTCGGGCACCTGGGCGCCCAGGCCGAGTCGCACGCCGTCCTCGTCCAGCAGGCGCATGATGCGCGATCCGAACGGGTCCGTCGACACGCCGCCGAGGAAAGTCGACGGGACGCCGAGGCGGGCGACGGTGCGCGCGGTGTTCAGGGGGCCGCCGCCGACGACGGAGGTGACCTCTCCCTGCGCGTCGACGATGATGTCGACGAGGGCCTCGCCGATGACGGTGATCACGAGAGGCAAGGCTAGTCGACGGCTCCGGAAGCGGCTCGTCCGAGCGTCGCGACCTCAGCGCGCGGTGACGACCGGCTCGTCGTCGACGCGATGCGACTCGACCCACAGCCAGCGCAGGTAGACCGCGACGCCGAACCCGGCGAAGATCCACCACTGGAACGCGTAGAAGAAGTTCTGCAGCGGGAACGGCACATCCGCGGTCTGGACGGTCGGCGGCACCGGGATCGGCGCCGGGGACGACGTCGGCTCCTCGTCCGCGAGGACGACGAAACCAGGCAGGACGGTGGCCTGCCACTGCTCAGCGAGCCGGGCATGGGCGATGGACACGGCGGTCCCGGGTTCGGTCACGGCGTCGGCGTAGAACGTCTCGTCCGGGTGGAGGATCCCGGCCACGGTGACCTCGCCTGAGGGCGGCTCGACACCCGGGCTCGGCGCCATCGGGCAGCCACCCGCGCAGCACGGCGGCGACCGTGCCGTCGCCGAGGTCGACGCCGTCCACCACCCACACGCCCGGCGTCCCGTCGAGCTCCCGGCTCGTCACGAGGGTCTGCATCCCGGCGGCGTACTCGCCGGTCACGGTCACCGGGCGGCCGATGCCCTCGCGCGGGCAGCTCCGTGCGGGAGCCGCGTCCAGGCCTGCGAAGACGTCCTGCACGGGGATCGGCTGTGCGACAGCCGCCCGCTCGGCGGCGAGGATCGACTGGGTGCGGTCCCACTGCCACCGCCCGAGCAGCACGGCACCCGCGATCAGCAGGAGAAGGACGAGCGCGGCCACCAGCCAGCGCGGCGTCAGCGCCAGGCGAAGCATCGCCCTACCGCGCGACGTCGTCCGGGTCGGCTGCCTCGCCCCGCTCGACGGCCTCCCGGGTGAATGACGCGGTCCCGTGCCTGCTCGCGGTCGTCCGGACCGTCGGGGAGCGAGGGGTCGATCTTCTTCATCTGCTTCGACATCGACCGCCACAGGAAGTACATCGCGACCAGGAGGACGAGGACGAAGAGCCCCGCGATCGGCAGGGCGTTGTCGATGAGCGACTCGCGCGAGTCGGGGTCGACGTCCTCGGCCACGACTGCGGCGGTGGCGAGGGCCTGGGTGACGGTGATCATCGTGCGTCCTCTCGGATGCCGGCGAACAGGTCGTCCTCCGGCAGGTTCGTGTCGACGAGCGAGCGGGCGAGCTGGAAGTCCTCGGTCGGCCACACCTCACGCTGGAACTGCAGGGGCACGGCGAACCAGAGCCCGTCGGGGTCGATCTGCGTGCGGTGCTCGATGAGCGCACGGTCGCGCACCTCGAACCAGTCGGACGCGTCGATGCGCGTGGTGATCCGGTCCGCGTCGTCGGGCCGGTCCTCCCAGTTCTTCAGCCAGTCGTGGTACGGCGAGTCCAGGTCGGCGTCGATCATCGCCAGGTGGAGAGCCTCGACTCGAGCCTTCGTGAACTGCTGGTTGTAGTAGACCTTCTGGACGACCCAGGCATCGCCACCGACCCCGGGGAACCGCTGGGGATCGGCAGCGGCGTCGATCGCCGCCATGGTCGTCTCATGCGTGCGGATGTGGTCCGGGTGCGGATAGCCGCCGTTCTCGTCATAGGTGGTCACGACCTGCGGACGGAACTCGCGGATCAGCCGTACCAGCGGCTCGATCGTGTCCTCGACGGCCAGGTCGGCGAAGCAGCCCGTCGGGAGCGGCGGCAGCGGGTCGCCCTCGGGGTAGCCCGAGTCCTCGAAGCCCAGCCATGCATGATGCACCCCCAGCACGGCGGCGGCGGCCGCCATCTCGTCCCGCCGGACGGCCAGCAGGCCACGCTCGTCGACCGCCGCCTGGGCGGTCGCGTTGAGCACGTCTCCACGCTCCCCGCCGGTGCAGGTGACCACCATCACGTCCACGCCCTCGGCCACGTACTTGGCCATCGTCGCCGCGCCCTTGCTGGACTCGTCATCAGGGTGGGCGTGCACCGCCATGAGGCGAAGGGGGGACGTCACGGGGACTAGTGTCCACCACGTGCCCACACCGTTCACCCGGGACCAGCTCAGCCCGGCGATGCAGGAGCGCTACGGGCTCACCAAGAAGCCCCTCGGCCGCAGGATCGCGGTCACGCTCATCCTCGTCGCGTTCGTCGGCTCCCTCGTCTTCGTGACCTTCGGCCTGACCGGCAATCCGGTCCAGTCGCGCCTCATCGCCTGGGACGACGTCGCTGCCGATCGGGTCGACATGACGATCCAGGTCCGCCGCCCGGAGACGGACGACGTCACCTGCGTCCTGCGGGCCCAGGACGTCAACCGCATCGACGTCGGGTACGCCGAGGTGGCCATTCCCGCGGGCGAGCCCCAGGTGCTCCTCGACTACTCCTTGCGCACCATCGCCCCCGCCTACACGGCCGAGCTGCTCGGCTGCGCCGTGGGCGGGCCGCCGTCGGTGCCTCCGCCCCAGTTCCCGCCGGGCGTCGTCCCGCCGGCCCAGCCCTGACTCAGCCCCTCCGCACTCGACTGAAGGGGGGAAGGTTCGCCCGTGGCTGATCCCCTCGCGCATGCACCGGGTTGGACGTAGCGTCAGCCCGTGACCTCCCTCGCCCCGCCCGTCCCCGCCCACCTGCCCGCCGACCTGGGCACCCTGCGCGCCTCGGGCTACGAGGCACGTCCGGTCAAGGCGGAGATCCGCGCGAACCTCATCGACCGGCTGCGCTCGAAGCAGCCGGCCTTCCCCGGCATCGTCGGCTTCGAGGACACCGTCGGCCCGCAGCTGGAGCGGGCGCTCCTCGCCGGCCACGACGTCGTGCTCCTCGGCGAGCGCGGCCAGGGCAAGACCCGGCTCATCCGCTCGCTCACGGCCCTGCTCGACGAGTGGGTTCCCGTCGTCGAGGGGTGCGAGATCAACGACGACCCGACCGCACCCATCTGCGCGCGCTGCCGCCGCCTGGCCGGCGAGCTGGGCGACCTGCTGCCGGTGGGCTGGCGTCATCGCAGCGAGCGCTTCGGCGAGAAGCTCGCCACTCCCGACACGTCGGTGGGCGACCTCGTGGGCGACGTCGACCCAGTCAAGGTCGCCGAGGGCCGCAGCCTCGGCGACAGCGAGACGATCCACTACGGCCTGGTGCCGCGCACCAACCGCGGCATCTTCGCCATCAACGAGCTGCCCGACCTGGCCGAGCGGATCCAGGTCGCCCTGCTCAACGTGCTCGAGGAGCGCGACATCCAGGTCCGCGGCTACCAGCTCCGGCTGCCGCTCGACCTGCTCGTGGTGGCGAGCGCGAACCCCGAGGACTACACCAACCGCGGGCGGATCATCACGCCGCTGAAGGACCGGTTCGGTGCCGAGATCCGCACCCACTACCCCGTCAGCCTCGAGGCGGAGACCGAGCTGATCCTGCAGGAGGCCAACATCGATGCCGTCGTCCCGCGGCACCTCCTCGATGTCGTCGCCCGCTTCACTCGCGAGGTGCGGGAGTCGCCGGCAGTCGACCAGCGCAGCGGCGTCTCCGCCCGCTTCGCCATCGCCTGCGTCGAGGCGCTCTCGGGCGCGGCCGTCCGGCGGGCCGCCATCGCCGGCGACGACGACCCGGTCGCCCGCATCGGCGACCTCGCGGGAGTGGTGCCGACGTTGAGGGGCAAGGTCGAGTTCGACGTCAGCGAGGAGGGCCAGGAGGAGGAGACACTGCAGCTGCTCGCCCGCCGGGCGACGGCGGACGCCTGGCGCGCGCACCTCGGAGGTGGCGACGTGCGGCCCGTGCTGACCGGGCTCGTCGAGTGGTTCGACGGGGGCAACTCCCTCCTCGCGGGCGACGCCGTCCCCGCCGCGACGATGCTCGACGAGCTTGGGCCGCTCGAGGGCCTCGGCCGACTTGTCGGCACTCTCGAGCCCGGGATGGCCGAGTCCCCTGGCCTCGTGGCTGCCTGCGTCGAGTTCGCGGTCGAGGGGCTGTGGCTCACCCGGCGGATCGACAAGGACTCCATCGGCGGCGTGAGCCGCTACGGATCGGGCTCATGACCCCGGCGGCGCCGGCGTGACCGGCTACCGGTACGGCGCGTTCCACGGCGGACCCGACCCGCTCGCCGCGCCGCCCGATGCCGGCTCGGGCGTGGACGACATCGCGCAGCGGATCCTCGGTGGCCAGTCGCTCTCCGAGGCGCTGCGCGACCTCATGCGCGAGGGCACCCAGGGACGTCAGGGCCTGCAGGACATGGCGCAGCGCATCCGCGAGCGCCGACGCCAGCTCGAGCAGTCGGGCCGGATGGACGGCCTCCTCGAGGACCTCCGCGACCTGCTCGACACCGCGCTCGAGGCCGAGCGGGCCGCACTGTTCCCCGACCCGTCCGACGACGCCCGGTTCCGCGAGGCCCTGCTCGACAACGTTCCCGACGACATCGGCCGGGCCGTCCGCGAGCTCTCCTCGTACGACTGGCGGTCCGATGAGGCACGGGCCGCGTTCGACCAGATCCGCGAGCGGCTCCAGCGGGACGTCGTCGACCAGCAGTTCCGCGACCTCACCCACGGCATCGACAGCATGTCGTCGCCCGAGAGCCGCCAGGCCCTCAAGGAGATGATGGCCGACCTCAACCAGCTGCTCGACAAGCACCAGCGTGGCGAGGACGTCACCGACGACTACCGCGACTTCATCGACAAGCACCGGGACTTCTTCCCCGACGCCCCCGAGACCATCGATGAGTTCATCGACGACCTCGCCCGCCGGTCCGCCGCGATGCAGCGGATGCTGGACTCGATGAGCCCGGAGCAGCGAGCCGAGCTCCAGTCGGCGATGGAGCAGGCGCTGGAGGACCTCGACCTGCAGTCCGAGATGGCGACCCTGCAGCAGAACCTGCGGAACCTCCGACCCGAGTTCGGCGGCGGTGGCCGCGCGTCCATGGACGGCGAGCGTCGCATCGGCCTGCCCGAGGCCACGGACGCACTGGCGGAGCTCGCCGATCTCGAGGGTCTCGCCGATGCCCTGGGCGACGGCTTCGCCCGCGCCGACCTCGACGACATCGACGAGGAGGCGGTCGAACGCGCCCTCGGACGCCAGGCCCGCGATGACCTCGAGGCCCTGCGGACGCTTCAGCGCGAGCTGGAGCGGCAGGGCTACCTGGTCAGCGGCAGCGACGGACTCGAGCTGACGCCCAAGGCGATCCGGCGGATCGGACGATCCGCCCTCCGCGCCGTCTTCGACTCCCTCGACGGGAGCACTCGCGGCACGCACGAGATCCGGCGGTCGGGTGCGGCGGGCGAGCTCACCGGCACCACGCGCGCGTGGGCCTTCGGCGACGAGCAGCCCGTGGACGTGGTGCGCACCCTGCGCAACGCGGTGTCACGACGCATCATCGCGGGATCCGACGAGACGCGTCTCTCCGCCGACGACTTCGAGGTGCACGAGACCGAGACGATGACCCGGGCCGCCGTCGCCCTGCTCATCGACCAGTCCTTCTCCATGGTCGTCAACGACACCTGGCGCGAGGCGAAGACCATGGCGTTGGCCCTGCACACGCTCGCGTCCACCGCCTACCCGCTCGACGCACTGGAGATCATCTCGTTCGCGAACGTGGCTCGCGTGGTCCGTCCGCACGAGCTGCCGAACCTCGAGGCCAGCTACATCCAGGGCACGAACCTGCAGCACGCGCTGCTGCTCGCCGGTCAGTTCCTCGATCGCCACCCGGGCTCCCAGCGGATCGTCATGGTCGTCACCGACGGCGAGCCGACGGCGCACCTGCTCCCGAGCGGCGAGGGCTGGTTCACCTGGCCGCCGTCGCCGGAGACGATCAGCGAGACAGTGGCGCAGGTCGACCGCATGACCCGACGCCGCGTGCCGATCTCGTGGTTCCGCCTGGGCGACGACCCCGGGCTGGCGCGCTTCCTCGACGGAATGGCACGGCGCAACGGCGGACGCGTGCTCGCCGTCTCCGGCGACCGACTGGGCGACTACGTGGTCACCGACTACGTGCGCGCGCGACGCGGGTAGCCTTTCCCCTCATGAGCGAGCAACCGATCACCTGGCTGACCCAGGAGGCCCACGACCGACTCGTGGCGGAGCTCGCCGACCGTGAGGGCCCGACCCGCGAGCAGATCAAGAACCGCATTGCGGCCGCCCGCGACGAGGGCGACCTCAAGGAGAACGGCGGCTACCACGCAGCGCGCGAGGAGCAGGGCAAGAACGAGGCCCGCGTGCGCCAGCTCAAGCACCTGCTCGAGTACTCGAGGATCGGTGCTCCCGAGGCCGATCATGACGAGGTCGCGGCCGGCAAGGTCGTGACCGTCCGCTTCCCCGCCTGGGACGAGGAGGAGACCTTCCTGCTCGGCTCCCGCGAGGAGGCGGCGCACGCCTCCATCGAGGTCTACTCCCCGACGTCACCGCTCGGCGCTGCTGTCAACGGCACCCGCGTCGGCGACACCGCCACCTACATCCTCGCCAACGGCAAGGAGATGACCGTCGAGGTCCTCAAGGTCGAGACCTACGGGGGCTGAGTCACCCCTTCAGCCGCGTGATCGCCTTGTAGACCTCGAACCACAGCACGCCGGCGAATCCTGCGAACAGCATCACCGCCCAGTCGACCGGCGTCGTCGGCCCGAGGTTGAACGCCGTTCGAAGCGCGGGGACGGCGAGCAGGAGCACGAGCAGGGCGAGCGTCGCCGCGAGGATCCACTTGAGGGTCCGGTTCCTGCGCTGCCGCAGGCTCT
>CAVOWW010000032.1:0-19128 GCA_963700255.1 uncultured bacterium
ACGGCCGACTTCCGTGGCCCGATCGAAAGCGATATCTACCGCTGCGCGTTTTTTTAAGTGAGCCGGGCAGGGAGTCCTCACGATCCGTGACACTCGACTACTGCTTGCTCGAATGAGGGAGGCGGGCCCCATCTAGTTCGAACTAGACAGCGGCGGCATCAGCCCTTCGGGGTTGGTGCCGCCGCTTGTCTTGCCGATCCGCGCATTGGGGTACTAAGGGCGACAGAACTTCGGCCGGCCCCGAACCTGGGCACACCTAGACCATGACCGACGATCGCGCCGACCTCATCATCGAGACCCTGTCGCTCCTGCTCCAGCACGACGCGACCGCCACGCTGGACGACGCGCAGCGGCTCGTGGCCGCGATCCTGCGCAAATGACCCCATCCCGCCGCGGGTCGTCACCCAAGCCGTCACAACACCCAATCACGAGCGCGATTCGAGACAGGCCAGGGTTAGGTCTCCCCTCACCAACACCCCCGCAACACCGGCTATCAGCGTTCACGTCTTCTCGTGAGCGAGCATCATTGCGTTGTGGATCGCTGCCCTTCGTGCTTCCAGCCTGTGTCCTGGCGTGCGACGTACTGTTCGTCGAAGTGCCGTCAGGTCGCTTACCGTCGTCGCCTGAATCCGAAGCCCTACGTGTGGCGGTGCGTCCGCTGTGGCGATGAGATGTGGTGGTATCGCCGGGACGCCCGTCATTGCTCTGGCGCGTGTCGCACAGCCGCCTACCGTGCCCGCCTGAGGGCAGAGTCGAGGTGCGCTTAGCCGCCCCACCGCAGCTGATCGGGGCGAGTGTGCGAAGTGCCTGGTGCCCTTCTAGGGCCGCGACTTATCGGCCCATTCCTCCCACGACTGCGCACGCTCCGACCAGCACACCGGGCACGGACACGCAGCACGATGCGGAAACGCCTGGGCGACCTGGGCTTGCACGGTGTCGGCCAGCCAGGCGAAATCGCCGCCGGGAGCAGTGAGGTGATGTAGTCGCAGGCGCACGGGTTCAGGCCGCACACGTCGCAGATCACTCGGCCACCTCCAACGACGGCAGGAACTTGGCAGCGATCTCCGCGGTGAGTTCCGGCTTGTGCCTTTCATCTTGAGATGACTGCTCACCTAGATGCCTGTCCTGTCCTGTCCTGTCCCTTTCGGTTTCCGACTCGCTTAGCGAATAGGGTTTCACCGACCTCTAGGACGGCCACCCCTGCGCCCATTAGCAGCGTTCGCAGCCTGCTGAGCAAGCACGTCCTTCTGCAGCCTCTGATAGGTCGCATGATGACGGATGACGTAGGCGTCGCCGTCGATTCCCCACCACCCTTGGCCAGCAGCTCGTCCACCGACGCCGGGTTCTTCGCGAATCGACGCAAGTGATCGACAGGGATGCGGCAGTCCAGCAGTTTGCGCCCGTTCCAGCACAGGCCCTCCACGTGCAGCCGGAAGGCGGCATCGCTCAGCGTCTCACAGTCGTCCGCGAAGTCGTCCGACAGTTTCGCCCAACTCACGTCGCCCACCTCGAAACGCACTCGGCGACGGACAGGTCTTCGATGTTGCGCACGTCGGCGGAAGGTGGTGGATGGTGCGTGCATCGAGGTGGTGTTGGAGGTCGGCTTGCCAGGGAGCAGGCCGCGCCGCCAGCCTCATCGCTTCACCGCCACGGGGTGAGTCCCAGCAGCAACGAGGACGGCCTGCTGCGCGGGCGTGAACTCATCGGGCGCGTTAGCGAGAACGATCTGCACGTACTCGTCGGGCCGCTTCACTTCTGGTCCCAATCACGCTCGTTGAGGTGCTGCACGGTGGCAGCAGCCTCCGTGATGCGCTTGATGTGCGCCTCGGTCAGCGGGGGAGCGGACTCAATGAGCCGCACGATCTGGTTGGTACGTCGAGTGGCCGCCGACTTCGCGAGCAGCACGGACGGGTAGGGCATGACGCCTCCCTTCGGTCATGGACCGGGAGGCTGTGCCGGGGGCTGACGAAGCCGTGGGGCGCTGCTCCCCGGCCCGTGGGCTGGGGGTGCGCCGTTTCGTCCCGTGTGCGCTTGGGGTGGGTCACGCCTTGCAGCCTGACCGCCCCGTGGGGCTTCGTCTTTGGCACCCGACGTTACACGATGACCGGATGTTCCCACAAGGACCGACACGCCAAGACGTGTTGGTAGTACAAGGGTTTGGTAGCACAATAGGCACACCTGATGTAGTGCCTGATGTAGTGCCTGACGTAGCAGTTGAGGCACCCCCGCCGGTCGGCAGTAGACGCCACAGAACACCGGGGCCTACCCCCAACCACCCCGCCCCCGCTCAGCCGCCGCCAGCGTCCCCCAGAGGCCCGTCTGGCGGTATCCACGACGAAACCCCCGACACGAAGGTGAGGGGTCACCGTCGCCGAGCTTCACGACCTCCACGTCATCACTACCCCGAACGGGCCACAATCCACAGGCTCATGGCTGCGCGGGAACACCTGAACGTCAGCAGCGCCCGAACAACCATGCGCTTCCGGTCCAGCGTAAGCGCATCCCAACCAGACGATAGGTCAGGCAGCACCGGGGCGACACCCTCCGCGTCCATGATGCGCGACTGCACCTCACAGGATCAACCCCTCAATCCGGTCCGTCACGTCCCGCAACTGACGACCATCGAGCAGCCCGTCCGCGTAGTCCGCCTCCGCCTTCACCAGCCGCGCACGCAACGCCGACACCTCAGCGAGTAGCGGAGCGACATCGACCTTCGGGGACAGCAGCCGGCCGCGTCCTTCCGCCCGAGCCGCCGCCGCATCACGTCCTCGACCATCTCGTCAATGCGGGTCGCACTCCGATGCACCCGCCCACAACCCACGCACAGGTAGAGCATCCGCTTCTCGCCGCGAATCCTGACCCCACCGACCTTAAGCCTCCCCCCGCACGCACCGCACGTACCGATGCTCGGAGCAGCCACTTCCGCCCGACACGGGAGGTGCGCCGGGCCGGGTTCGCCAGCACAGCGAGAAGCGCCTCATGTTCGCCCACCGACACCAGCGGCTCCCACTCACCAACACCGACCACCGACCCCGGTACTGCGACAGGCCCGCGTTCCTCGGACGCCTCAGCAGCGCGTTGAACGACGACACCTGCCAGTCACCGCCCCGCACCGGACGCAGCCCCGCATCCATCCACTCCCGCATGATCGCCTTCTGCGACGCACCCGCCGTCACCGCCCGGATCGCAGCCGCCAACGCAGGCCCCTCCACCGGATGCACGGTCATGCCGTCCTGCTCGTACCCGAACGGACGAACCCCGCCACGCGCCTTCCCGCTCTCCGCCCGCTGACGCTCCGCCGACTGCTGCCGCTCCGACTTCACCTCGACCTCCATCCGTGCGAACGTCACCATCGTCCGAGCCATCGCCCTGCCGCCCGGGGCGGTCAGGTCGTAGTCGCCAGCCATCACCGTTGCGACCCGACCTGGCAGGCCTCCACGATGTCGAGCAGCCGCTCCAAGTCCTTCGGCCTGCGAACGAACCTGTCAGGGGCGTACCCGACCAGCACGTCAGCCGTACCGTCAGCGAGAGCGGTCAGCACAGACTCCCATCCCGGCCTTCGCGCCCCGCGTGGAGGCGCTGACCGAGTTGTCGGCGTACTCCGCCACCACCGTCCACCCGTGCCGTGCAGCGAGCGCGTGCGCGTCCTTCGACTGGCGTTCGACGGCCAGCCCTTCGCCCGTCTTGTCGATGCTCAGCCGCGTGTAGATCACGGCGCCTCCATTGTTCTGTCGTTTCGTCATGTATCGAAGTATAGAACAGTCGAGACACCCGGACTGGATCGCCCTCCAGACCCGCGATGCGAGTCTTGAAGGGACGGGCGAGGTGCCGCTGCGGCGGCTGGTGCGCGAGGCGCTGCGGATGCGCCCATCAAGGCTCGTGGTGGGCGAGGTGCGTCAGGCGGAGTCGCTCGACCTGCTCGTGGCGATGAACAGCGGGATGCCGGCGATGGCGACGCTGCATGCCAACAGTGCGCGCGAGGCTGTCACCAAGCTCTGCACGCTCCCGCTGCTGGCCGGGCCGAACATCGACGCGGGCTTCGTCGTGCCGACAGTCGCTGGGTGCGTGGACCTGGTGGTCCACCTGGCCTCGGAGCCGGAAGGGCGTCGGGTGCGTGAGATCTGCGCGCTGCCGGGTCGCACGGAGTCGGGCGTCGTCGAGATGGCCGATCTGTTCACGTCCGACGGAGCGGGGCTCGTGCGGCGTTCGGGATTCCCCCCGCATGAGCACCGCTTCGAGCGCCTCGGCTACCGGCTCGCCGACCTCCTGCACTCGCCGCCCGCCCAGAGAGGCATGCGATGAGCGGCATGGCCGGTGCGTTCCTTGGCCTGGCATTGGCAGCGGGGGCACTGCTCGTCATGGCGGCCGGCCGTGCACCGCGCGTGTCACAGCGCCGCCCTGGCGCACTCGCTCGACTGGTCGCCGATGCGGGCATCCCGCGACTGACCAGGTCTCGCGTCGTCGCGGCGTGCCTCGTCGCCGCACTCGTGGCCGCGGTCGTCGCTCTGCTCGTCACCGCCCTGCCGCTCGCTGCCGGCCTGGCCGCGCTCGCGGGCGGGCTGGCACCGCTGGTCGTCCTGCGGCGTCACGCCGCCGCCCGTCGCCAGGCGGTGCGGGCGGCCTGGCCCGATGCGGTCGACGGGCTGGTGTCAGCCGTGCGCGCGGGGATGTCCCTCCCTGAGGCCGTGGGCGACCTCGGCCGCACAGGTCCCGAACCGCTGCGTCCGGCATTCACCGTCTTCGCCGGGGAGTACCGCGCCACCGGCTCGTTCGCCTCGTCGGTCGACCTGCTTCAGGACCGGCTCGCCGACCCCGTGGCAGACCGCGTGGTCGCGGCGCTGCGGCTGGCCCGCGAGGTGGGCGGATCCGACCTCGGCGTCATGCTCCGCACCCTCAGCGCGATGCTGCGGGACGAGGCGCGCACCCGCTCGGAGATCCTGGCCCGGCAGAGCTGGACGATCGCCGCCGCGCGCATGGCCGTGGCGGCCCCGTGGCTCACGCTCGCCCTCCTGTGCACGCGCCCCGAGGCCGCCTCGGCCTACTCCTCCGCGGCCGGAGCGGCCGTGCTGGTCGTCGCGGCACTTCTCTCGGTCGTGGCCTACGCGGTGATGATGCGGATCGGGCGACTGCCCGACGACGAGCGGATGCCGGCGTGAGCGGCGCAGCGCCAGGCGCGGCCGTCGGCCTGGTCTTCGGCGCAGGGCTGCTCCTCGTGCTGGCCTGGGACCGCGTGCGCCGTCCGCTGCCCATGGCGCGAAGGATCGCTCCCTACCTCGGAGTGCACGGCGCAGCAGCGCGGGCCACTGACGATGTGACGCTCAGCCCGACGGCTCTCGTCCGCACTCTCATCCGGCGACCACGCGCCGGACTCGGCGATCTGGATCTGGCCGCGCGACTGCGGCAGTCGGGATCGGGCCTGGTGCCGGGGGACTTCCGGCTCGAGCGGGTCGTCTGGTCCGCTCTCGGGGGCCTCCTCGGTGGCGGCGCGGGCCTGCTGCTCATGCTCGGCGGCTCGTCTCCCGCGGCCGCGGTCGTCCTCGGTGCGACGGGGGCCGTGGCCGGCTGGCTCGCCCGCGACCTGCGGCTTCGGCGGGCGGTGCGCGAGCGCCAGCGGGACATCGAGCGCCAGCTGCCCACCCTCGCGGACCTGCTCGCCCTGGGGGTCTCGGCCGGAGCGTCGCCGGTGGTCGCCCTCGAACGAGCGGCCAGCGCGATGAGCGGCCCGCTTGCCCACGAGGTGGCTGACGTCGTGGACGACATCCGAGGCGGCCGGCCCGTCGACTCGGCGCTCGGTGACCTGTCGGGCCGGACCGGAGTCCGAGCGGTCCAGCGGTTCGTCGACGGGATCCTCGTCGCGCTCGAACGCGGCACGCCGCTTGCCGCGGTGGTGCGGGCGCAGGCCGAGGACGCGCGAACGGAGGAGCGACGCCGACTCGTGGAGGCGGCGGGTCGCAAGGACGTCTCGATGCTCATCCCCGTCGTGTTCCTGATCCTGCCGACGGTTGTCCTCGTCGCGATCTTCCCCGGGGTGCAGTCCCTGCGCCTCGTCGTCCCCTGAACCATCGGAGAGAGGAAACCCCATGCGCACGCGAATCGCCGACTTGCGGCAGCTCCTGACCCGAGGAGGTGACCGGGGTGACGTGCCGGGCTGGGTCCTGGTGGCCGTCATGACCGCGGGTCTCGTCACGGCCCTCTGGCTCGTCGCCGACGACCAGCTGACGGCGGTGCTCGGCCGGGCCATCAGCTCGGTCACCCAGCCGTAGGCATGGACGCGGCTGCGGCGTTGCGCCGGCCAGGGGACGAGCGGGGGAGTGCGGCGGTGGAGTTCGCACTGGTCGCCCCGCTGCTCATCGTTCTCGCGGTGGCAGTCGTCCAGGTGGCGCTCGCCCTGCATGTCCGAGCCACGCTCACCGCTGCGGCGGCCGAGGGAGCGCGCGCCGCCTCCCTCGCGGGGGCGGATCCGTCGGCCGGAGTGGTGCGGGCGCGCGACGTGCTGGCCGACAACATCGCCGGCTCCGTCGTCCGCGACGTCAGTGCCGGGCGGTCGGTGATCGATGGACTGCCCGTCATGGTGGTGCGCATCGATGCCGTGGTGCCGCTGGTCGGACTGCTCGGGCCGGCGACGCTGACGGTCGAGGGCCACGCCCTCCAGGAGGGCTGGTCGTGATGCGGGCCGCTCGGGCGGACGACGGGTCCGCCGCCATCGAGTTCATCGTGCTGGGCATCGGCCTCCTCGTCCCGCTCGTGTATCTCGCGGCGGCGGCGGCCACGGTCCAGTCGGCGGCGTTCGCGAGTGCGCAGGCCGCGCGCGAGGCGGGCCGCGCCTTCAGCTCGTCGGCCACCCCGGCGCAGGGACGACGCCTGGCAGTGGCGGCGGCCAGCCTCGCGTTCGCCGATCACGGCCTCGAGCTGCCGGCCGGAGCGCTGCGCCTCGCCTGCACGGACGGTCCGTGCCTGAGCCCCGGATCGGCCGTCGAGGTGGTGCTCGCGTGGGAGGTGCCGCTGCCCTGGCTGCCCGGCAGTGTCGCGGCCGACGTCCCGGCGCGGATCCCGGTGGAGGCGAGGCAGCGGGTGCCCATCGACGACTTCCGCGGCGACGTGACGTCGTGACGACAGGGACTCGAGCGTCGGACGAGAGCGGCAGCGTCCTCATCCTCGGGGTCGGCGTCGCGGCAGCCTGCCTGCTGGCCTTCGTCGTGATGGTGGACGCATCGGCGGCCTTCCTTCAGCGTCGGCAGCTCCTTGCGGTCGCGGATGCCGCCGCACTTGCCGCGGCCCAGTCGATCGACCTGCCCGCCTACTACGCGCAGGGGGCGACCGCGGAGACCCGGCTCGACGTCGCAGGGCTGCCCCGGCGCGTGCGGGCGCACCTCGCCAGGGCCCGCGGACCCGAGGGATCCACCGTCGACCGCGTGGAGTCCGACGGCCGCCAGGTCGTGGTCGCGATGAGCAGCCCGCTGCGACTGCCCTTCCTCTCGGGCCTGGCAACCGACCGGATCAGGGTGGAGTCCCGGGCCCAGCTGGCCTACCGGGCTGGAGTGCCGCAGCCCGGCCCGTACCCTTGACCCACCATGGCAGCCATCGAACTCAGCGAGCGACTGTCCGCGCTCGAGACCACCCTGGGCAGCATCGAGACCGTCCTCGACGTGCCGGCCCTCAAGGTCCAGCTGGCGGATCTGGAGGCCGAGGCCTCGGTGCCGGACCTCTGGGACGACCAGGAGAACGCCCAGGCCGTCACGTCCAGGCTGTCGTTCGTCCAGGGTGAGATCCGCAAGGTCGAGGCGCTGCGCAGCCGGCTCGACGACCTGCCGATCCTCTTCGAGCTCGCGGAGAGCGAGGACGACGAGGCGGCCCTGGCCGATGCGCTCAAGGAGCTCGAAGCTGTCGAGGCGACGGTCGCCGAGCTGGAGGTCCGCACGCTGCTGTCGGGTGAGTACGACGCTCGCGAGGCGTTCGTCTCCATCCGTTCGGGTGCGGGCGGGGTGGACGCCGCCGACTGGGCCGAGATGCTCCTGCGCATGTACACCCGCTACTGCGAGCGCCACAACTGGCCCTTCGAGGTCAACGACACGTCCTACGCCGAGGAGGCGGGGCTCAAGTCGGCGACGTTCCACGTCAAGGTCCCGTACGCCTACGGAACGCTGTCGGTCGAGCAGGGCACCCATCGGCTCGTGCGCATCTCGCCCTTCGACAACCAGGGCCGGCGCCAGACCTCCTTCGCCGAGGTCGAGGTCATCCCGGTGGTCGAGCAGACCGACCACATCGACATCCCCGACGACGAGCTGCGGGTCGACGTCTACCGCTCGTCGGGCCCCGGCGGTCAGGGCGTCAACACCACCGACTCCGCCGTGCGCATCACCCACCTGCCGACCGGGATCGTCGTGTCCTGCCAGAACGAGCGGTCCCAGATCCAGAACCGCGCGTCAGCGATGGCGGTCATGCAGTCGAAGCTCCTCGACCGCCGCCGCCAGGAGGAGCGGGCCAAGATGGACGCCCTCAAGGGCGACACGGCCGGCTCCTGGGGCAACCAGATGCGCTCCTACGTCCTGCACCCGTACCAGATGGTCAAGGACCTGCGCACCGAGGAGGAGACCGGCAACACGGCCGCCGTCCTCGACGGGGAGATCGACTCGTTCATCGAGGCCGGCATCCGCTGGCGCAAGCAGAACGCCTGAGGCTCGGGCCCTCAAGCCGACCCTCGCGACCCGTGTGCCGGCTCCCTCGGCTGCACGCCGACCCGTTCGACAGGCTCCTGGTGGCCCAGGCCAGGGTCGAGGACCTCACGATCATGACGTCGGACCGGGCCATCACGGCCTACCCGGTGGCGTCCATGCCGGCCTGAGGCGCGACCCGCTCCCACGTCCCGCCTGACCGGGGCACGTCCCCGAAACGCTTACACTGTCTGGCGTGATCCTTTTCGACCACGTATCCAAGGTCTACGCCACGGCGCAGCGGCCTGCTCTCGATGACGTATCCCTTGAGATCGAGAAGGGTGAGTTCATCTTCCTCGTCGGACCCTCGGGCTCGGGCAAGTCGACCTTCCTGCGGCTGGTCCTGCGCGAGGAGCGCCCCACGAAGGGCCAGGTCTGGGTCCTGGGCAAGGAGCTCAACCGCCTGTCGAACTGGAAGATCCCGGCGCTGCGGCGCCAGATCGGCACCGTGTTCCAGGACTTCCGCCTCCTGCCCAACAAGACCGTGTTCGAGAACGTGGCCTTCGCGCTCGAGGTGATCGGCAAGCCGTCGTCGCACATCAAGAAGGTCGTCCCCGAGGTCCTCGAGGTCGTCGGACTGGAGGGCAAGGAGGGCCGTCGCCCCGACGAGCTCTCCGGCGGCGAGCAGCAGCGCGTGGCCATCGCCCGCGCGTTCGTCAACCGCCCGATGCTCCTCATCGCCGACGAGCCGACCGGCAACCTCGACCCCGGCACGTCGATCGGCATCATGAAGCTCCTCGACCGCATCAACAAGCTGGGCACCACGGTCGTGATGTCGACCCACGACTCCCAGATCGTGGACCAGATGCGCAGGCGCGTCATCGAGCTCGACACCGGGCACGTTGTGCGCGACCAGTCGCGCGGCGTCTACGGGTACGCCCGATGAGGGCCACGTTCGTCGCCAGCGAGGTCGGCAACGGTCTTCGGCGCAACCTGACCATGACCCTCGCCGTGATCATCACGGTCGCGGTGTCGCTGGGACTGTTCGGTGCGTCCCTCCTCGTCCGCTCGCAGGTCTCGACGATGAAGGACTTCTGGTACGACAAGGTCGAGGTGTCGATCTTCCTGTGCAGCAAGGGCAGCGACACGCCCTCGTGCGCGGGCGGCGCCGTCACGGACGCGCAGCGCGACCAGATCAAGACCGACCTCGAGAGCCTTCGCCCGCTCGTGCAGGACATCTACTACGAGTCGAGGACGGAGGCCTACGAGCGCTTCAAGGAGCAGTTCAAGAACTCCCCGATCGTCGACAACGTCAACGAGAACGCGCTCCCGGAGTCCTTCCGCGTCAAGCTCGCCGACCCGACCAAGTACGACGTCGTCGCCTCCGCCTTCTCGGGCCGCCCGGGCATCGAGCAGGTGAATGACCAGAGGCAGATCCTCGACAAGTTCTTCCGACTCCTCGGCGGGCTCCAGCTCATCGCCCTGCTCATCGCCCTCGTCATGCTGACCGTCACCGTGCTGCTCATCGTGAACACGATGCGAGTCGCCGCGTTCAGCCGACGCCGGGAGACCAGCATCATGCGGCTCGTCGGTGCGTCCAACTTCTACATCCAGCTGCCGTTCCTCCTCGAGGCGGCCCTCGCCGCAGCGCTCGGTGCCGTCCTGGCCATCGTCGCACTCGTCCTGATGAAGACCGTCCTGATCGACCAGGTGCTCGCCCCGTCATTCCAGTTCACGGCGTTCGTCGGCTGGGACGCGGTGGCGACGATCGCGCCCATCATGCTGCTCACCGGCGTGGGACTGGCGTGCATCGCCGCCTTCTTCACGCTGCGCAAGTACCTGCGCGTGTGATGTCATCGCCCGAGCCTGACTTCCGCCCGCGCCCGCTGTCCCACCGCACCTGGGTGCGGCTGGGCCTCATCGCCCTCGTGGTCGCCTGCCTGTACGCACTGGTCGCCTTCTTCTACAACTCCGAGGGCGGCGTCACCTACGGATCCGAGCCTGCGACGCTCGACATCGGGGTCACCGCGGCGGTCGATCCGGTTGCCGTCAACGCCCAGACCAACATCGTGAGCCTGCAGATGACGTTCGGCACGCTCGGCGACCTCGCCGATGCCAATGGCCGCCTGACGAAGAACCTGCGGATCGTCGTCGACTCGTGGACCGGATCGAAGGAGCTGAAGTTCCCGATGGGAACGGTCCTCAGCCCCTCGAACGTCGACATCGGCCTGACCGGCGAGCTCGCGCAGTACCCGTTCGACACCCATGAGGGCGGCGGCTTCATCTCCGCCGACACTTACGAGAAGAACGCGGACGGCTCGCTCACCTCGATCGACACGGTGCCGGTCAGCATCAACGTCACCAACGGCGTCAACGGCTGGGACACCACCGTCGACGTGGAGCAGCCCCCCGCATCGACGTCGTTCGACCTCACCTTCACCCGGGCGTTCTCCACTCAGGTCTTCGCCCTCATGCTGCTGGTGCTGGCCGTCATGCTCGCGGCGGCGACCGTCATCGTCGCCTTCCTCGTCGCGAGCCAGCGTCGCAGGGCCGAGATCGGCCTCATGTCATGGACGGCGGCGCTGCTGTTCGCATTGCCGGCGCTGCGCACGTTCATGCCCAACAGCCCGCCCATCGGCGCGGCGATCGACATGTACGTGTACCTGTGGGTCATGGCCGGGGCCATCGCGGCAGCCATCATCATGATCGTGTCGTGGGTGCGGCAGTCCGGCCGCCTGCTGATCGAGGACCCCACCGCAGCGGGCGGCGGTGTGCCGGGAATCCCCGGCGCTCCCTCCGCCGACGTGACGGGAGACTGACATGCCACGTGAGCAGGGGCGCAAGCTGGTCGCGCAGAACAAGAAGGCGCGCCACGACTACTCGATCGAGGACGTCTACGAGGCAGGCATGGTCCTCACCGGCACCGAGGTGAAGTCGCTGAGGGCGGGTCGGGCGAGCCTCGTCGACGGGTACGGCACCCTCGACGACGGCGAGATCTGGCTCCGTGGTGTGCATATCCCCGAGTACACGCAGGGCACGTGGACCAACCACGAGCCACGGCGGCCCCGCAAGCTCCTCCTGAACCGCACCGAGGTCAATCGCATCGCGAACCGGCTGCGCGAGTCGGGACTGACCCTCGTGCCGCTCTCCCTCTACTTCCAGGACGGCTACGCCAAGGTGGAGATCGCGGTGGCCCGCGGGCGCAAGAGCTACGACAAGCGCCACGCGATCGCCGAGCGGGAGTCCAAGCGCGAGACCGACCGGGCGCTCGGCCGCAGGAGCAAGGGCACCGACTAGTCCTGCGGCCGCGTTGGCCGTGTCCCAGATCGCCTGCACCTGGCTGGCCAGCGTGACGGGGTCGAACGGCTTGGCGATGACGTCCACGGCACCGAGGGACTTGAAGTACTCGATCTCGGTCGTCTGGACCTTCGCCGTGATGAAGACCACGGGGACATCGGCGAGTCCCGGACGCTCGCGCAGGCGGGCAAGGGTCGTGGGACCGTCCATGTCCGGCATCATCACGTCGAGCAGGATGAGGTCGGGGGTGCTGCCGTCTACGGCGATCAGTGCCTCACGCCCCGATCCGGCCACGGTCACCTCGAAGCCGCCGACGAGTTCGAGCGCCATGGTGACGACCTCCTGGATGTCCAGGTCGTCCTCGACGTACAGGATCGTGCGCAGTTCGCTCACGTGCCCCTCCTCCTAGTCGAAGTCCCGCGTGGCAAGGGGAAGCTCGAAGTAGAACATCGAGCCCTGGCTCTCGACGGACGTGAAGCCGATGGTCCCGCCCATGCGCTCCACGAGCTCCTTCGAGATGGCCAGGCCCAGGCCCGTTCCGCCCTGCTGGCGGCTGTCCGTCGCATCGGCCTGGGAGAACTTCTCGAAGAGGTGGGGCTGGAACGACTCGGGGATCCCTCGACCGTGGTCGGTGACCGCCACCCGGACGATGTCGTCGTGCTGTGCGACGGTGATCTCGACGGCGGTGCGGGGCTCGGAGAACTTCGCAGCGTTGGAGAGCAGGTTCGAGAGCACCTGGTGCAGCCGCAGCGGATCGACGTCGACGAGCAGCATGCCCACCCTGGACGTGCATGCGATATCGACGCCGTACTGATCGGCATACGACTGGTTGTCCTCGACGGCGCGGTCGATGATGGGCATGAGCTCGCAGATCGACATGTCGAGGCGCACCTTGCCCTCGACCAGCTTCTCCATGTCCAGCAGGTCGTCGATCAGGCGACTGAGCCGCTGGCTGTTCTTGTGGGCGATGGCCAGCATGCCCTGGGCGCGCTCGGGGAGCGGCCCGGCGATCCCGCTGGCGACCAGGCCGAGCGAGCCGCTGATCGACGTGAGCGGGGTGCGCAGCTCGTGGCTCACGGTCGACACGAACTCCGTCTTCATCTGGTCGATGCGGCGGCGCTCGGTGATGTCGGAGGCCATGACCATGAAGCCCTCGAGGCTGCCATCCGACCGGTAGAGGGGGTTGCTGCTCAGCTCGACCCAGAAGCTGCCCCCGGACTTCTGTCTCGCCTCCAGCTCGACCTTGAAGGCGCGGCGCTCCGCCATCGCGGCGAAGATCTCCGCGGTCGTGTCCGGGTCTGACTCGCTGCCGTGCAGGATGTCGCGCGGCCGCTGGCCCAGAAGGTCCTCGGGCGTGAACCCGGTCATCCGGGTGAAGCCCTCGTTCACCCATTCGATGTGGCCGTCCATGTCGGTGATGAGGACGCCGTTGGTCATCTGGCGGGCCACGAGGGAGAGCCGAGCCACCGTCTTCTGGTCCTCGCGGCGCATCCGGATCGTCCGCCAGGCCTCGATGAGCTGGCCGATGGTCACCAGCAGCGGCTCGAGGAACGCCGCATCGGTGTCCTTGAATCCGCCCTCCTTGTTCGCGAGGCCGACCATGCCGATCATCGAGCCGCCGTGGAACACGGGCAGGCCCAGGTAGCTGTTCAGCGGCGGGTGGCCCCCCGGCAGCGTGCCCCGGCGAGGGTCGTTCTGAGGGTCGTTCGACAGCAGCGCCTCGCCGCTCGTCAGGGTGCGGCCGAACAGGGTCTCCGGGTTGTCGAACTCGAGCCCCTCGTCCTTGTACTTCTCGTACCAGGCTCGGGTCTCCTCGTTCCAGGCGATGTCGGTGACTGCGTGGGTCTTGAGGTAGGGCGCACCATCCGGCCGGTTCAGCACCTCGCCGACGAAGCCGTAGTCGCAGCTGGTGAGCTGCAGGATGTCGTGGAGGAGGCCGTCGAAGGCCGCCGTGCGATCGTCGGTCTGGATGAAGGAGGACTGCGCGCGAGTGATCACCTCGGAGATCCGCTGCTGCGACAGGAGCTGCTCGTTGAGCTGCCAGCGCCGCAGCGTTGCGGCGACCCACCGCCCCATGATGCGCACGAAGTCGATGTCTGCGGCACTGAACCTCGAATGGGCACGTGGCTCGGGCGACGAGAAGTTGAGGGTTCCGACCACTCGGTCCTCGACGGTCAGCGCAACGCCTATGTAGCTCTCCAGGCCGAACACCTCGTAGCAGGGGTGCCCCGAGTACTCGGAGTGCCTCATGTCGCCGATGGCGAGCACATCGTCGGACTTCAGGGCCAGCTCGCAGTAGGTGCTGGCGACGGAGAAGTGCTGCCCGTCGGCGAGAACGCCGGCCGGGGACACCTGCACGAGGACCTCGTAGTCGTCCTCATCGATCCGGCTGACGATGCCGATGGGCAGGCCCAGGTACTCGCTGCCGACCTCGAGGGCGCGACGCAGCTGCTGCTTCTGGTCGGCCTCGGTGAGCGCGGTGACCGCTGTGAGCGCCAGCAGCGCACGCTGCTGGTTCTGCAGACGCGTCTGGTTGAGCTCCTCCTCGACCACGTTGGCCAGGTCGCGCAGAGCCCGAGACTGCTCGGGCGTCCAGTCGCGCGGCTCGGTGTCGATGACGCAGAGCGTCCCGACCGCGTGACCGTCCGACGTCGCGAGAGGGGCGCCGGCGTAGAAGCGGATGTCGGGGTCAGCCGTGACCAGCGGGTTGTCGGCGAAGCGAGGGTCGGCCTTCGCATCGGGAATGACCAAGACCTGGTCATCCAGAATCGCATGGGCGCAGAAGGCCACGTCCCGCTTCGTCTCGCCGACTCCGAGCCCGCGATTGGACTTGAACCACTGGCGCTCCTCGTCCACGAGGGTGACGAGCGCGATGGGGGTCTTGAACATGTCCTGGGCCAGGCGGGTCAGCCGGTCGAACCGCTCCTCGGGTGCAGTGTCGAGCACGCCGAGCTCACGCAGCGCACGCAGGCGGGCGGCCTCGTCCGGGGGGAGCGGTGCGGAGATCACAGCGTCAGTCCAGTTCCACGGTCGCGTGCGAGGGGGTGGCCGATCCGGCGACCTTCTCGATCGGGCCGGAGCGATACTCGCAGGCGAACCTTGCGGGACGTTCTCGTTGTCCCCACATTTGTGTCCCCGGAATCAGGCGCCGATGTGATGCTGGGCGGGGGAGGCATCACGACGCCGCGGGGAAGCGGAGGTGGAACGCGGCTCCGTCAGCTGTGGACTCGACCTCGATCTCGCCTCGAACCGAGTACAGGTACTCCTGGATGAGGTAGAGGCCCAGTCCCGTCCCTGAGTCCGGGTGCCCGGTGACGAACGGGTCGAAGACCCGGCCGAGCAGGTCCTCGGGGATGCCCGGACCGGTGTCCGCCACCGTCAGCTCCACGAAGTTGCGGCCGCGCCGCGTCACGCGGGCAACCGTGATCGTGATGCAGCCGGAGCCCTGCATGGCCGCAGCCGAGTTCTGGCACAGGTTCTCCAAGGCGCTGGCGATCTGGTTGCGCTCACCGATGCAGGTCAGGTCCGCGCCGGCGTCGAGCACGATGTCGACGTGCTCGCCGAGCTGCCCGCGCAGGCTGGCCACCGTGTCACGGACCACCGTGCTGATGTCGAGGGGGCCGTTGGTCACCTGCTGGACCTTGGCGATCGTGGCGATGCGCTGCGACACCGACACCGCGCGACGGGCCGCCGACGCCAGGTGGGTCGATGCCTGCTCCACGATGCGTGGATCCTTGCTGCGGGCGAGCAGCTCTGCATACCCACCGACGACCTGGGCGACGTTGCCGAAGTCGTGGGCAACGCCCTGGGCGAACCGCATCACATGGGATGCGTGGTCGACGCGGCTCTCGGCCTCTGCCTCGCTCACCTCGTGCGTGACGTCAGTGACGACGGTCAGGACGCGGCGTCGAGCGTCGATGGCACTCGGCGGGACATGGTGGAGGCTGATCTGCGAGTGCCGCTCATGGTCCGCGCTCGACACGCGCAGGGAGGCTCGCCGATCGGGGCCGAGCTCGACGAGCAGGCCTCGCATGCGGATGCGCGAGTCCTCGTCGAGGGTGTCGAGGTAGTCGGCGAGCGCAGTCGGCTGTCCCCATGTCGGCATCGGCGGCGTCCGCCGGTCGGCGAAGAGCGGCCGGATCGTCTGGGCGTCCGCATCGATCTCCCACACGGACACCGGGAGGTCGGCGAGGAGCTGGGCCATGGCCTTCTCTGCCATGGTCTGCTGGTCCTGGTAGCGCTGGATGTCGGTCTGGTCGTGCGAGATGATGACGACGCCGCGGATCCCGTCGTCCACGCGCCACGGGACCAGTTGCGTGTCGAAGTAGCGGCTTCGACCCCCGGGCATCGGGATCGCGCTCTTGTGGCGCTGCTCCTCGCCCGTCGTGAACACCTCGGCGATGGCGCGCTCGACCCGGCCGTCGAACAGCGATGACTCGTCCACCCACGGATCGGACCAGCAGTGGGGATTGCCCAGGGCCTTCGCCATCGTGCCGTCGTGGACGGCGGCCTCCAGCTGCTCGATCGGCCACCGCTGCCAGACGGCGGGACTCGCGAAGATCTGCCGGTCGACGATGTCCACGATGAGGGAGTACTCGACGACCCGCTCCCAGATCACGTCGCGCGCGCTCTGGATCTGCTGCCTCCGGTCGTGCTCGCGGACCTCCTCAGTGACGTCGGCCGCCTCGATGACGAGGTAGTCCCCGGTCCGGCTGAAGATGTTGTCGTAGATGCGGCCCCGGTCGGCACTGTGGTTCCGGACCCGCCGTTGACGCCCGTCAGCCCGGGTCGCGTCCAGGCCCTCATAGAAGGCCGGGTTGGCCTCCCGGGTCGCGAAGTCGGTCAGGGGCCGGCCGATGACGGTGTCGGACGCCGCCCCGAGCAGCGCCGCGTACGACTCGTTGACGGCCACGAAGGTGCCGTCGTGATCGACGCACGCCACGGCGGTCCACAGCGCCTCCAGGACCGGCGGCGTGAACGAGACCGTCATGGCTGCAGCTGCTCGTCGATGGCCGCCGCCAGGTCGTCCAGGGTGAAGGGCTTGCGGAGCAGTGGGACGTCCGCCCGCAGCGACTCGGGCAGTTCCCGGGTCTCGACCGAGGCGGTCATGAGGATGACCCGCTGGCCGGTGGCCCGGCACGCCGAGACGATTCGCTCGCCGGTGTCGGTGCCGAAGTTCAGGTCCGTGAGCACGAGATCGGGGGAGTGGTCCGCCAGCATTCGCAGGCCCTCGTCAACCGTCGACGCCTCGATCGGCTCGTACCCGGAGAGCATGAGCTGGAGCATGAGGAGGGAGCGGACATCGTCATCGTCATCCGCGACCAGCACGACCTGAGCCATGACTCGAACCCTAGACCCGGGCGTAGCGGGTCGCCCGGCCTCGGGACAGCGGCATTTGTCCGTGCGCTCGACCCGGCGTACCATCGAAAGCGAGCGTCATGCGCTCGGACATTGATAACTCAACATGGGGGTGACAGGTTTCGACGTTCAGATGTCTTGACCGGAGAAGCGTGTCGAGAATCCAGGGTGATCTCGTTAAGAATCCTTGGAAAACAACAACTGCCAACACTAAGCAGTCGCAGGCCCGTTTCGCCCTCGCGGCGTAAGGGATAGAACCTGCCGTCAGCCCAATGCGTCCCCGAATTGGGGTCTGGCGTCGCTAGGGGACTCACCAATCGCTCCGGTCACGGGAGCAGGCGGAAAACCAAACAGTGACTGGGCCGTCACCGCGCAGTGCCGCACGAAGCGCGGGGGCCGAGAAGCGATAACGCGGATACACACGTAGAAGTACGGAAGAGGCCTGTACGGACCCGGGTTCGATTCCCGGCACCTCCACCACGACCTGCTGGCGCTTGCCGCTGGCGGGTCCGGACGAAAGCCCGCCATGGGCGCCGGCTAGCCGGCGCCCGGCGGGCTTTCGCGTTCCCGGGTGAGTCGCCGAGTCGATCGGCCGCGATGCAGGCTGTAGCCAGGTCAACCCTGCCCCGGCGCACATGACCTGGCTCAGGGTGACCGAAACCCCATGCATGGAGCATGTCCGGTTCGGGCCTCTGATCGTGGCTGCGGCCAGCCTCACGCTGCTGGCCGGCTGGTGCGCTCCCTCGGCATCCGCGGTCGAGGCTGAGACGACTCCGCTGATCCAGCGAGCCGAGCTGCGCGCCGCCGCCATCCCGGTGATCCCGCAGGCCCTTCCCGCCGTGTCAGACCCGGTTGCCTCGTACGAGGCGCAGACCGGATGCAACTCGGCTCCGAAGCCCGGGACCCGGCTCCTCGCCAACCTGATCCGGAAGACGTACGGGAATGACTCCGTCAGCATCTCCCGCGGTTGCGGAGTCGGCGGGACGAGCGAGCACAAGGAGGGCCGCGCCCTCGACTGGATGACGAGCGTCCGGAGCAAGCGGGGCCACGCGAACGCCCAGGCGTTCCTCACGTGGCTGGTCGGCCCGGACCAGTTCGGAGTCCCCAACGGCAACGCGACCCGCCTCGGCGTGATGTACATCGGCTGGAACGACCAGTTCTGGCGCGCGTACGACGCGGGCCGTGGATGGACGGAGCTGAACTCGTGCCTGTCGGCTCCTGCCTCCGGCGATGACACGTCCTGCCACCGGAACCACATGCACATCTCGCTCACGTGGGACGGGGCGAGCGGTCGCACCTCCTTCTGGGATGGGACGCCGCTTGCGCCCTTCTGCGAGTCACCCCGGTCGTTCGCGGCCGTTGCGGCCGGCGGCCGCGCCCAGGATCCGACCGTGATCCCGCCGGTTCGGGTCCTGTCCACACGAGACGGCGTCGGGCTGGCGTCGGGTCCCGGATACGGCTCAGGAGGCTACGGCGACTGGTATCGGTCCGCGTTGAGCGACGACCACGGTGATGTCGCCGGTGGCTGGCCCGACGACGTGACCGGAGCGGGAGAGCCGCCGGCCGACCCATTCGCCGCGCCCTCGGTCGACCCACCTGCCGACCCGACAGTCGTCACGCCACCGGTTCCCTCGGTCGTCGCCCCGTGCCGAGTGCGTCCGTCGCGGTGGCACGGTGACGCGGACGGTGTCCTCACCCAGGTGACCGGGCAGGGTGGCGTGCCCACCACCGGCGTGGTCGCCGTCGCGGTGACCGTGCGCGCGATCAGGTCCACTGCGCCCGCCCAGATCAGTGTCTGGGGACCCGGTCAGGAGGAGCGTGA
>CAVOWW010000033.1:0-44697 GCA_963700255.1 uncultured bacterium
ACCGGCCTTGGCGGCCAGCCCGAACCTGTCGAGGAGGACCAGGGCCCCGTCGGAGCGCTGGCTGCATCTGACCTCAGCACCTTGCGAGGGGCGAGCATGACGTTGTCCAGCACCGTCATGTGCGGGAACAGGTTGTAGGACTGGAACACGATGCCCACCCGGCGCCGTACCTTGTCGAGGTCGATACCGGGGTCGGTCACCTCGACGTCGCCATCGAGCACGATGCGCCCGGCATCAACGGTCTCGAGCCCGTTGATGCAGCGCAGCAGGGTCGACTTGCCCGACCCGGAGGCACCGATGAGGACGACGGCCTGGTGCTGCTCCACCTGGAGCTCGATGCCGCGCAGGACCGGGTGCTCGTCGAACGACTTCCAGACACCGGTGACGTCAAGCAGGGCCGTCATGCCACTCCCCCCGCCCGCTGGCGTCGCGCCATGCGCGACTGCACCCAGTCGGCGAACCGGGTCATGGGGATCGTGAGCGCGATGAAGATCAGCGCCGCCGCGACGTAGGGCGTGTAGTTGAAGGTGGACGAGGCGTCGATCTGCGCCTGGCGGAGCACCTCGATCGGCCCGAGCACGGACACGAGCGCCGTGTCCTTCTGCAGGGAGATGAAGTCGTTCAGCAGCGGCGGGACGACGTTTCGCACTGCCTGGGGAAGGACGACGTAGCGATTCGTCTGCAGCGTCGTCAGGCCCAGCGACCGGGCGGCCATCCGCTGGCTCGGATGCACCGACCCGATGCCCGCCCGGAAGACCTCGGCGACGTAGGCGCTGTAGGACAGGATGAGTGCGACGGTGCCCCAGAAGACCGGATCGTTCGGCACGCCCTGCAGTCGCAGCGCCGGCATGCCGAAGCCCAGAAGGAAGATCACGAGGATCGTGGGCACACCGCGGAACACGTCGACGTAGATCGTGGCGAGCACGCGCAGCGGTAGGAAGATCGCCGAGCGAAGGGTCCCGTCCAGGGCGATCAGCAGGCTGAACACCAGGATGATCGGCTCGGCGATCAGGAAGATCTTGACGTTGAGCAGGAACGCCTCGAGCAGGCCGGGCATCGACGCCCGGAACTCCTCGCCGTTGAAGAACGTCTCCTGGACGACGGGCCACCCGGGGGTGCGTGAGACCAGGACGGCCACGACGATCGTGAAGCCGATGAGGCTCGCCATGCCGACGAAAGCGTTGCGACGGGCACGACGACGCGACAGCGCCTGGCGCACCGGGTCGCGGTAGGCGACAGGTGCGCCAGGCGCTGGCGGCGTGATTGTCATGGGGTCAGCGTTCCGTGCGCTGGAGCGCTATGGCTGCTACTCCGTGAAGTAGGGAGCAGTGTCGCCGGCGAGCCACTCGTCCTGGATCGCCTGGAGCTCACCGGACGCGGCGAGCTCGTCGAGGGCCGAGTTGACGCAGGACACGAGCGGGTTGCCCTTGGCGAAGAGGAGGCCGAACTGCTCGCCGCCATCCTGCGCGGGGAACTGACCCACGATCGTGCTGCCGTCGATCTCGGCTGCGGTCACGTAGTACGCCGTGGGGAGGTCGACGACGATGCCATCGATCTGGCCGTTGTTCAGGGCGCTCTTCGCGTCATTCGTGTCGTTGTAGACGTAGGGCTGGTCGGCCGGCTGCACGACGTCGGTGATGAAGTCCAGGCTCGTGGTGCCGACCTGCGCGCCCAGCTTGGCGGCCTGGAGCTCGGCCAGCGTCGTCGCGCCGGCGATCGGCGAGTCCTCCAGCGCCACGACCGCCTGGTTCACGGTGTAGTAGCCGTTGGAGAAGTCGACGGCCTTCTGCCGCTTCGGGGTGATCGAGATCTGGTTGATGTCGAAGTCGAAGTCCTTGTCGCCGGGCGCGTAGGACTTGTTGAACGGCACGACTGTCCACGAGACCTGCTCGGGCGCGAAGCCGAGGGTCTCGGCGACGGCGTAGGCCACGGCCGACTCGAAGCCCTGCCCGTTGGTCGGGTCGTCATCGACGAAGTAGGGCGGGTAGGCGGGCGTGTCGGTGCCGATGGTGAGCGTGCCCGGGGTGACGAGAGTGAGGTTCTCGATCGAGCACTCGTCGAGGACGGCCTCCGCGGAGGGCGAGGCGGCCTCCGAGGCGGCGGTCGACGCAGCGGCGGAGGCTGCAGCGCTCGAGGCAGGGGCGGCAGCCTCGGACGTGGCGGTCGAGGCGGACTCCTGCGCACAGCCGGCGAGCAGGGCCCCGGCGGAGACGAGGGCGAGGGCGGGCAGCAGGACGCGGCGGGTGGCGAGGCCGGACATGGGGCAGCGATCTCCTTCGTGCCGATGACGTTCGCATCGGCGGGCCCCATCCTGTCAGAGGGGGTTCGGGGCCGGACGCATGCGTCCGGCGAGCAGCACGCCCATCCACGCAACCGCCGCTGCAGCCGTCCAGATGAGGGCGTAGGTGAGGGCCGTGGCTCCCCCCGACGCCACGGCGGTTGCGTGGCCCAGGCCGAGCAGGGCGATCACCACGACGCTGAGCACCGAGTCGACGATCTGGATGGCCGACGAGTTGACGCCGAGGTCGGCCTCGGGCGACAGCCGCATGACCTGGACGGATACCGAGGGCACCGCCAGCCCCATCCCGAACGCGCAGACAGCCCACGAGAAGGCAGCGATCCACGGCGGCAGGCCGGTCAGCACCGACAGGGGAAGGGTGAGCAGCCCTGTCCCGACGATGGCCGCGCCCAGGCGGACCGCAGGGGCCCGGTCGCGATCGCCCGGCAGCCGGCTCTGGGCGAACGACCCGACCGCCCACATGGCGGCGGCGGTGGCGAGGATCAGGCCCGCCTGGGTCGTCGTCAGGCCCCGGGTCTCCACCATGGCGAGCGGCACGAAGACCTCCGCCGCGAAGAAGGCCGACGCGATGACGCCGCGCATCATGACACTGCTGGGGAGGCCGCGCCGGAACGTCAGGGCACCATGGGGCAGCAGCCGGCGCACCGACGCCAGCAGTACGACGAACCCGGCGGCGGCCTCGACTCCCCCGGCCGGGGACATGCGCAGCACGCCGTCCTGGATGGCGAAGAGCGCCACGGTGGCGAGAACGCCTGCGACGAGCCGGATCCGCGTCGAGGCGTGCGGCGTGCCGCCCTGGTGATCGGCCAGCTTCGGCATGAGCAGGATCAGCGGGGGGATGACGAAGAAGGGAACGAGCCAGAACACCGCCCGCCACGTGACGGAGTCAGCGAGCCAGCCCGCGACGAGCGGCCCGACCAGTGACGGCACGATCCATGCGGCGGACAGCACGGAGAACGCCTTCGGCCGCAGGCCCTCCGGGTACGCCCGCGCGATGAGCACGTACACCGCGACGATGATCATGCCGCCACCCACGCCCTGCAGCGCCCGGCCGACGATGAGGATCGTCAGGTTCACGGCAGCGCCCGCGATGATCGCGCCGACCGCGAGCGAGACCACCCCCGCGAGCAGCGGCCCTCGCGGGCCTGTCGCGTCCGACCACAGACCGCCCACGACCATCGCGAGCAGGGATGCGACCACGTACGCGTTGAAGGCCCACGTGTAGCCGGACAGGGCATCGAGATCCCGGGCGACTGCGGGCATCGCCGTGGCACTGCCGATCGCCTCGAAGGCGACCAGGGTGATCAGGGAGACCATCCCGATCGACAGAGCGCGGTACTCCCCCTGCCAGACCGACGTCGTGGTCGACCCCGAGGTCAGGAGTCCTTCCCCGAGTCGCCCCCACCGGGGGGCAGGCCCTTGAAGACGGCTTCGCAGTCGGGGCACACCGGGAACTTCGAGGGATCACGTCCGGGGATCCACACCTTGCCGCACAGCGCCTTGACGGGGGTCCCGGTCACGGCGCTCTCGACGATCTTGTCCTTCTCCACGTAGTGCGCGAAGCGCTCGTGGTCGCCGTCGTCGGTCGAGGTCGTGCGCTCCTCCAGGAGCGTGCCGCCGGACAGGCCCGGGCTCTCGAGAGGTGATGACTCCATGGCCGGGAGTCTACGGCCGGATTCGACGTATTCCAGCGCGTCGGGCATGATGACAGATGAAGCCTAGTTCGCCTATCGATGGAAGGGACCCATGGCCACCACCGGCTCCTACCCCGCCAATTCGTTCGCGCTCGAGTACCTGATCGATGCCTGCGCCAGCAGTGGGCTGCGCACCGTCCTCGAGGTGGGTGTCGGACGCGGCACCGCCATCGACGTGCTCACCGGAGCCGGGCTCGACGTCACCGGGTTCGATCGCGATCCGGCCATGGTCGAGACATCGAGGAGCGCCATGGGCGGCCGCCGGACTGGATCCCGACCGGGTCAGCCTCGGCGACATCGAGGAGCCGGCCAGCTACCCACGTGTGCGGGAGGCGGCTCCCTTCGATGCCCTCCTCGCACTGGGGATCCTGCCGACGGCCGAGGACGAGGCCCGGACGCTGGCGAGCATGCGGTCCCTTGTGCGTCCGGGGGGCGAGGTGTTCATCGAGTACCGCAATGTGCTCTTCTCCCTCGTCACGTTCAACCGGCATACGCGCGACTTCCTCCTCGACGAGCTCCTCGAGGGAGTGGACCCGCAGATGCGCGAGGCCGTCGCCGCCTACATCGAGCCGAGGCTGGATCTCGACCGGCCCCCGCTGCCCACCTCGACGACCGTGCCCAAGTACCACAACCCCTTGACCGTGACCGCCGAGTTCGAGCGCCTCGGCTTCGTGGATGCCCGCCCCTTCTACTTCCACTACCACCCGGGCATGCCTGCCCTGGAGCGCGACGACCGGGACCTGTTCCACGAGGAGGCCCGCCGGATGGAGCATGAGGACTCGGGATGGAAGGGGATGTTCCTGTGCTCGGCCTTCCTGGTGCATGCCCGCGTGCCGGACGAGGAGTGAGCGGAGCGAGCCCCGCAGGCCGGGCGCCGGCAACCCGTGCCGGACGAGGAGTGAGCGGAGCGAGCCCGATGGCATATACCCCCGGGGGCATGTAGAATCATCCCATGACGACTCTCACCCTCACCGAGGCGACCTTCGCCGACACCGTCAGTGGCAACCCGATCGTGCTGGTCGACTTCTGGGCAGCCTGGTGCGGCCCCTGCCGCTCGTTCGCTCCGGTCTACGAGACCGTTTCCGAGTCGAACCCCGACATCGTCTTCGCCAAGGTCGACACCGAGGCCGAGCAGGGCCTGGCCGGCGCCTTCGGCATCTCGTCGATCCCCACGCTCATGGCGATCCGCGACGGCGTCGTCCTGTACTCCCAGGCCGGTGCCCTGCCCGAGCAGGCGCTGACGAACCTCGTGCAGGCGGTGCGCGACGTCGACATGGAGCAGGTGCATGCCTCGCTGGCCGAGTCGAACGAGGCTGCGGGCGCCTCGGAGGCCTAGTTCGGGGGCTGAAGGCCCTGCCCCTTGGGACCTTCGTCCTTGTCTGCTGTTGAAACCGGCGAACTAGCGTGGTATCGCACGCACACGAAGCCGGAGGGACACCGAGATGCCGCAGCAACCACTCGCCCAGGTGCCGAAGGATGCCGTATGGCACTGGCAGGAGCACGGCTCCTGCCGCGTGGCGGATCCGCTGCTGTTCTTCCATCCGCAGAACGAGCGTGGCTCGTCCCGCATGCGCCGTGACCGCTCGGCCAAGCTCATCTGCGCCGGCTGCGATGTCCGCATGGAGTGCGCCGACTACGCCGTCCGGGCACGCGAGCCGTACGGAGTCTGGGGCGGCCTGTCCGAGGACGACCGTGAGCACATCTACTCCCGGCTCGACTCCCGTCACTACCCGCGGGAGAAGGGCGAGGGGCTGCGCGTCGCCGGCGCGGAGATCGCCGAGGCTGTGTCCCCCCGTGCGCTGGGCATCGCGTAGGGCAGGGCACTGCATCGCGCCGACCCCCGGCCGATAGCGTTGACGAATGACGCTGCATGGACGTGACTTCCTCAAGGAAGCCGATTTCACCACCGACGAGCTCGACGAGCTGCTGCTGCTCTCCGCACGCCTGAAGGCCGCACGTCGGGCCGGCTCCGAGCAGCAGTACCTGACGGGCAAGCAGCTCGCCCTCATCTTCGAGAAGACCTCGACCCGTACCCGGATCTCGTTCGAGGTGGCCATGCGCGACCAGGGCGGCCACATCACGGTCCTGGACCCGGCCAGCAGCCAGGTCGGCCACAAGGAGTCCGTCGCGGACACCGCCCGCGTGCTCAGCCGCATCTTCGACGGCATCGAGTACCGGGGGTCCATGCAGTCGACGGTCGAGGAGCTTGCGGCCTACTCGAACGTGCCCGTCTACAACGGGCTCACCGACCGCTGGCATCCGACGCAGATGCTGGCCGACTTCCTGACCATGCGCGAGCACGCGGTCGACCCGACCGCTCCCCTGCGCTACGCCTACGTCGGCGACGCACGCCACAACATGGGCAACTCGCTGCTGGTGATGGGCGCGCTCATGGGCTCGGACGTCCGCATCGTGGCACCGCGGGAACTGTGGCCAGACCAGGAGGTGCAGGAGCTCGCCCGCGCCCAGGCCGCGAGCACCGGAGCGGCCATCACCCTCACCGAGGACGTCGAGTCGGGACTGTCGGGCGCGGAGTTCGTCCACACCGACATCTGGGTGTCGATGGGCGAGCCCGAGGACGAGTGGGCCAGGCGCGTCGCGCTGCTGAGGCCCTACCGCGTCGACTCGTCGCTGATAGCGCTCACCGGCGATCCGTCAGCCAAGTTCATGCACTGCCTGCCCGCGTACCACGACCAGACGACGACAGTCGGACGCAAGGTCGCCGCCGAGTTCGGGCTGGTCGACGGCGTCGAGGTCACCCACGAGGTGTTCGAGTCATCCGCGAGCATCGTGTTCGACCAGGCGGAGAACCGCATGCACACCATCAAGGCCGTGCTGGTCGCCACCCTGTCCTGATCCGCGAACGGTCACTGCGCGCGGGCGACCGACACGCGAACGGTCACTGCGCGCTGCGCGCAGTGACCGTTCGCGATGCTGTCAGGCCTGCTGCAACCGCTCGCGCAACGAGGCCAGCTGGCTGCGCAGCTCGGCCGGGACGCGGTCGCCGAACTTGTCGAAGTACTCCTCAGTGAGGTCGGCCTCGGCCAGCCAGGTGACCGGGTCGATGGCGAAGAGCTCCTCCGCCGTCTCCGCCGAGAGGTCCAGGCCCCTGAAGTCGAGCGATCCCTCGGCCGGCACCCGGCCGATCGGGGTGTCGGCAGCCGGCACCTCGTTGTCGAGGCGCTTGATGATCCACTCGAGCACCCGGGAGTTCTCGCCGAAGCCCGGCCACATGAACTTGCCCTCGGCGTCCTTGCGGAACCAGTTGACGGCGTAGACCCGCGGGAGGTTCGCGGGATCGGTGAACGTGCCGATCTTGAGCCAGTGACCCCAGTAGTCAGCCATGTTGTAGCCGCAGAACGGGAGCATGGCGAACGGGTCGCGCCGGAGCTGGCCGACGCCGCCCACGGCCGCGGCGGTCATCTCGCTGGAGACCGTGGCCCCCATGAAGACGCCATGGGCCCAGTCGTACGACTCGGTGACGAGCGGGACGTTGGTCGCGCGGCGGCCGCCGAAGAGGATCGCGTCGATCGGAACGCCGGCGGGATCCTCCCAGTTGGGGGCGGTCGATGGGCACTGCCCGGCCGGTGCCGTGAATCGGGCGTTCGGGTGGCTCGACGGCTCCGGAGAGTCCGGGGTCCAGTCGCGGCCCTTCCAGTCGATCAGGTGGGCCGGCGGCTCGTTGGTGAGGCCCTCCCACCAGATGTCGCCGTCGTCGGTCAGTGCGACGTTGGTGTAGATGCAGTTCGCGTAGAGCGTCCGCACGGCGTTCGCGTTGGTGTCCATGCCGGTACCCGGGGCGACTCCGAAGAAGCCGGCCTCGGGGTTGATGGCGTAGAGCCGGCCGTCCTCCCCGAAGCGCATCCACGCGATGTCGTCGCCGACCGTCTCGACCCTCCAGCCGGGGATGGTGGGCTCGAGCATGGCCAGGTTCGTCTTGCCGCAGGCTGACGGGAACGCCGCGGTGATGTAGTGCGAGGTGCCCGCCGGCGAGGTCAGCTTCAGGATGAGCATGTGCTCAGCCATCCAGCCCTCGTCGCGGGCCATGGCGGAGGCGATACGAAGGGCGAAGCACTTCTTGCCGAGGAGGGCGTTGCCGCCGTAGCCGGAGCCGAAGGACCAGATCTCGCGGGTCTCGGGGAAGTGGACGATGTACTTCTCGTCGTTGCACGGCCAGGAGACATCTGGACGCGCATTGCCGTCCGCGTCGACCAGCGGGTAGCCCACCGAGTGGATCGCCGGCACGAACTCGCCGAACTCGCCGATCTGGTCGAGGGCGGCCTGGCCCATGCGCGTCATGATTCGCATGTTCACGACCACGTAGGGCGAGTCGGTGATCTCGACGCCGAGCTGCGCGATGCGCGAGCCCAGGGGCCCCATCGAGAACGGGATCACGTACATGGTGCGACCGCGCATGCAGCCGTCGAACAGGCCACGCAGCGTGGACTTCATCTCCGCGGGCTCGGCCCAGTTGTTCGTGGGGCCGGCGTCCACCTCGCGCTGCGAGCAGATGAACGTGCGTCCCTCGACCCGTGCGACATCGCTCGGATCCGAGCGCGCAAGGAACGAGTTCGGCCGGATCTCGGGGTTGAGCCGGATGAACGTGCCGCCCTCGACCATCTGCGCGGTGAGGCGCTCCCACTCCTCCTGGGACCCGTCAGCCCAGACGACAGAGTCGGGCTTGGTGAGCGCAGCCATCTCCTCGACCCACTCGAGGAGCTGCTTGTTCTTGGTCGGCGGATTCTCCAAGCCGGGAACAGTCATGTGGTCGCTCCAGTGCGATCGAGGGTGACGTCGTGGCAGGGGCCGCCGCGCCGTGATGCATCACAGGATGCACCGCTTTCCACCGTAGGCAAGCCCGTGGGGCCATGCAAGCGCTGACGTGTGACCAAGTCCACAGACTTCAGCGCGACTGGCGCAGATCTGGTGGATCCGTCGGTGACCGAGAACGATCAGGCGAGGATCAGCAGTCGCCGGTCATCCCTCGAGGCGGGCGGTGCCCGATCCTGAGGCATTGGCGAGGGCGGTCGAGCGGGCGTCCCGCACCGCGTTGTCGACGGAATCATCGAGCAGGCGGGCGAAGGCCTCGCCGCCAGCCGGCTTGAGGTGGATGCGGTCGCCGTAGAACCAGCTGCGGTGCGCAGCCGCCGCGGCGTTCCAGTCGATGACGTGGACGCGGTCGGGGGCGAAGGCCTCGTTGCACTGCCGGATCACGGCGTTGTTGGAGTCCTGCCACGAACGGGGCACGTAGACGTTCACGAGGAAGACGCGCCGATCCGCGCCGGCAGCCCGCACGATCGACTTGCACGTCGACAGCGGGAAGGTCCCGTTCGTTCCGAGGTGCACCACGACGTTCGTGGGGAGGCTCGAGCCCTTCTTCCGCACCAGGGCCGGCCCCGCGTAGGCCTGTCGACTCTCCGTGGCATCGACCCGGAAACCGGTGTCCCTCAACGCCGTCCTGGCGCCGAGCATGACGCTGTCGCCGATCGCGTACCTGTCCTTGGGCTCGGCGGCGTGCGCCGGGTTCGCCACCATCACGCCCAGGCAGGTCAGCACCGCCGCCACCAGTGCCCCCGCAGCACGCGCCCCACTCACCCCACTATTGGACCACGGCCGCCATACGGCGAACAATCTCGCGCAGGATGCGGGGCGACGTCGCCAGGTTGAGCCGGGCGAAGCCCTCTCCCCCGGTGCCGTAGGACGGCCCGGAGCTCAGCGCGACCCGCCCCCGCTCGCGCAGGGCCACGGCAGGGTCATCGCCGAGGTCGTACGCGCGAAGGTCCAGCCACGCGAGGTAGGAGGCCTGCGGCGGGACGTAGCCCGCACGGGGCAGGTGCTCCGCCAGCAGCTCGGCGAGCAGGAACCGATTGCCGTCGATGATCGCGACGACGTCCTCCAGCCAGGGCACTCCCTCCCGGTAGGCGGCCACCGCGGCGATCACCCCGAGGTGGCCGGTGCCGTAGGTCACGTCCATCGGCAGCCGCTCGGCGATGATCGGGGCGGTGCGGGCGGTGCTGACGAGCTGCCCGCACTTGAGGCCGGGCAGGTTCCACGCCTTCGAGGCGGAGACCAGGATGACGGCGTCGGCGTCGTCCGGGGCCACCGACAGGAACGGCACGTGGGCGGAGCCGGGGAGCACGAGCGGGCCGTGGATCTCGTCCGAGATCACCGTGACCCCATGGTCCGCCGCGAGGTCCGCGATGGCGCCCAGCACCTCCCGCGTGGGCACGGTGCCGGTCGGGTTGTGCGGGTTCGACATCAGGAAGGCCGAGACGTCGGGCCGGGCGAACGCCTGCTCGAGGGAGGCGAGGTCCCAGTCGTACGACCCGTCCTCGGCTCGGGCCATGGGGGCCTCGACCACCGTGCGCTGGGTGATGTCGCGAATCGTGGCGAAGAAGGGCGTGTAGACGGGCGGGGTCACGACGACGCCGTCGCCCGGCTCCGTGAAGAGCCTGATCGCCCACGCCGCTCCGGTGAGGACGTCGGCCACTGGGGTGATCCGCTCGTGCGGGATGTCCCAGTCCCAGCGGTCGTGTGCGAAGTCCGCCAGCGCCTCGGCCAGGCCGGTGGCAGAGCGGTAGCCGGTGTCCGACCGGTCGATCGCCGCATGCAGCGCGGCGGCCACCGGCTCCGCCAGCGGGAAGTCCATCTCCGCCACCCAGGCTGGGATCACGTCCTCGTCGTAGAACTGGTACTTGGCGCTCTGCCGTTGGCGGAGGGCGGCGAGGTCTATCGCATCGACATCGAAGGCGGGCACGCGCCGATCATGTCGCATCCGGGGACAGCGCGCGGAACCGCCGCAGCCGCAGGCTGTTGGTGACGACGAACACCGACGAGAACGCCATGGCGGCGCCGGCCAGGAGGGGGTTGAGCAGCCCGGCCATCGCCAGCGGAATGGCCGCCACGTTGTAGGCGAACGCCCAGAACAGATTGCCCTTGATCGTGCGCAGCGTGCGACGGGACAGCCGGATCGCGTCCGCAGCGGACATCAGGTCACCGCGCACCAGCGTGATGTCGGCGGCCTCGATCGCGACGTCGGTGCCCGTGCCCATCGCCAGGCCGAGGTCCGCCTGCGCGAGCGCGGCTGCGTCGTTCACCCCGTCGCCCACCATGGCGACGACGCGCCCGCGGGACTGGAGATCGCGGACCACGGCCACCTTGTCCTCTGGGAGCACGTCGGCGATGACCTCCTGCACCCCCACCTCTCGGGCGACGCTGTCCGCGACATGCGCGTTGTCGCCCGTGAGCAGGACCGGCCCCAGTCCCAGTCGCCTCAGCTGGACGATGGCTGCCGCGCTGTCGCCCTTGACCACGTCGGCCACCACGAGGGCACCGGCGTAGCGGCCGTCGACGGCAACGCCGATGACGGTGTGGCCGGCGGACTCGTGCTCGCGCCGCATGTCCGCAAGCGCCGCGGGCTCGGTGACCGACCACTCCTCGCGCAGCCAGGCGGGGCGCCCGGCCAGTACCGCGTGACCGTCGACGATCCCCTGGACTCCGCGGCCGCGGGTGGCGGTGAAGCCGTCGACCCCCGGCAGGGGGCCGACGCGGCTGCGGGCACCGACGGCGACCGCGCGGCCCACGGGATGCTCGGACGCGTCCTCCAGCGCGCCCGCGAGGGTCACCAGCTCGGTCTCGCTCGTTCCCTCGGCGGGGAGTGCGAGGACGAGAGTCATGTGCCCGGTCGTGACGGTGCCGGTCTTGTCGAGCACGATCGTGTCGACCTGCCGCGTCGACTCGAGGATCTGCGGGCCCTTGATGAGGATGCCCAGCTGCGCGCCTCGACCGGTGCCGACCATGAGCGCCGTCGGAGTCGCCAGGCCGAGGGCGCACGGGCAGGCGATGATCAGCACGGCGACCGCAGCCGTGAACGCCTGCTGCACGTCGCCGTCGATCAGGAGCCAGCCGACGAGCGTCGCGAGGGACAGGCCGATGACGATCGGGACGAACACCGCGGACACCCGGTCGGCGAGCCGCTGGACGGGCGCCTTGCCCGCCTGCGCCTGCTCGACCATGCGCGCGATCCGCGCGAGCTGGGTGTCGGCGCCGACGACAGTCGCCTCGACGAGGATGCGCCCGCCGGCGTTCACGGTCGCCCCGATGACGGGATCGCCGACCGACACCTCGACGGGCATCGTCTCGCCCGTCACGAGGCTGTTGTCGACGGCGGACGAGCCCTCGACGACCATGCCGTCCGTGGCGATCTTCTCCCCGGGTCGCACCACGAACACGTCGCCGACCGCGAGCTGGTCGATGGGGATGCGTCGCTCGACGCCGTCGCGCACGACGGCGACGTCCTTCGCTCCCATCGAGGCGAGCATCCGCAGAGCCTCGCTGGACCGCGCCTTGGCGCGGGCCTCGAGGTAGCGCCCCAGCAGGATGAAGACGGTCACCGCCGAGGCGACCTCGAGGTAGATCTCAGGCTCGCTGCCTGATCCGTGCGGCAGCAGCTGGAACGACATCGTCATCCCCGGCTCGCCGGCACCGCCGAGGAAGAGCGCGTACAGCGACCAGAGGAAGGCGGCGAGCACGCCGACGGAGATGAGGGTGTCCATCGTGGCGGCGCCGTGGCGCAGGTTGGTCCACGCGGCACGGTGGAAGGGCAGTGCACCCCAGACGACCACAGGCGCCGCCAGGGTGAGCGAGGCCCACTGCCAGTAGGTGAACTGGAGGAACGGCAGCATCGCCATGAGCACGACCGGGACGGTCAGCACGGCGGAGACGACGAGGCGGGTGCGCAGGGCGGTGAGCTCGGGATCCCCGTCGTCGTCGTCGCCGACGGGTGCGGCCAGCGGCGCGCGCGCGTGGTAGCCCGTCGCCTCGACGACAGCGATGGCGTCGTCGACGCTGACGTCGGGAGGCAGCTGCACATGCGCCTTCTCGGTCGCGTAGTTGACGCTGGCCTGCACGCCGGGCAGCTTGTTGAGCTTCCGCTCGATGCGCATCGCGCACGAGGCGCACGTCATCCCCTCGATGGACAGGTCCACCGTGGTGGTCGTGCTCATCCCACGCCGCCGGTGTGCGACGTTTCTCCGCCGGCGTGCAGCGTGTACCCGCCGGCCTCGTCGAGGGCGGCGCGCGATCTGCTCATCGGTCAGCGGGCCGGCCCCGTCCACTGTCACGGTCGACGGGCCGTCAGTGCCGAGCACGACCTCGATGCTGGCTCCGGGGGCGAGCTCGGAGAGCTCCGCAGTCACCGCGCCGACGCAGTGGCCGCACGTCATGCCGTCGACCTGGAAGGTCTGTCCCGTGCCGTCGACCTGGAATGCCTGGGTGCTCATGCTCTCTCCCGAGTGTGGTTGATGGTCAGGACCGGACGAGGCGCGCGATCGCCGCGGATGCCTCGCCGACCTTGGCGTCGGCGTCGTCGCCGCCCGCCTGGATGGCCTCCGTGACGCAGTGGCGAAGGTGCTCGTCGAGGAGGACAAGCGCCATCGACTCCAGGGCCTTGGTCGCTGCCGACACCTGCGTGAGGATGTCGATGCAGTAGATGTCCTCCTCGACCATGCGCTGGATTCCCCGTACCTGGCCCTCGATGCGACGCAGTCGCTTGAGGTGCGCGTCCTTCGTCGCGGCGTAACCGTGGACATGACCGTTCGTCCCGTGGTCGTCCGACACCTGACCAGCCATGCTGACCCGCCTTCCCTCGACGGGCTCAACTATACCCCAGGGGGGTATATTCCCGCAGGGCGCCCGGAGACGTCAGGCCAGCGAGAGGAACAGCTTCTCGAGCTCCTCGCGCGTCATGGGCGCGTCCTCGCCGTGCTCCCAGCACTGCTGCAGTCCCGAGGCGACGATCTTGAAGCCGGCGCGGTCGAGGGCTTTCGACACGGCGGCGAGCTGGGTCACGACGTCACTGCAGCTGCGCTCGTCCTCGATCATGTTGATGACGCCGTCGAGCTGCCCGCGGGCCCGCTTCAGGCGCATGACGATGTCGTGGCTGACGGTCGGCTCGATGTTCATGCCAACAGGATACCCCCCTACCCCCCGGGGTATCGTGCCGATCATGAGCGATTCCCATGGAAAGTCCGTCCTCGACGAGCTCGCCCCACTCGGGCGCGAGCTGCGCAAGGCCATCCCCGACGTCTACAAGGGCTTCAATGAGCTGCACCACGCGAGCTTCGCGGAGGGCGCCCTCGACACCCGAACCAAGGAGCTCATCGCGCTCGCGCTCGGCGTCTCGCAGCAGTGCGACGGGTGCATCGCCTCGCACTCCCGGGGAGCGGTGAAGGCCGGCGCGACGAAGCAGGAGGCCGCCGAGGCCATCGGGGTGACGTTCCTGATGAACGGCGGCCCGGCGACGATCTACGGTCCGCGGGCCTACGCCGCATTCTGCGAGTTCTACGACGCCGCGCATCCGGAGGCCGTCGGTCGAGTAGGCGTCACTACGGTGGCGCCGTGACCACCACGAGGAACGCGCTCCCCGCGTACCTCACGACCGCCACGCTCTCCCGATCTGCGACGGAGGCCGCAGGCCCCGCACTGCTGGTCGTGTCCATCGCCACCATCGGCAGCGCGACCACCGGCTCCTACATCGTCGCCTCGCTCACCGCGTCCGCTGCGATCGGCGGTCCCGTCGTGGGCGCGCTGATCGATCGTGCCCGCTCGCCTCGCCGCGGCTTCGCGGTCGCGATGGCGATCATGGCGTCGGGACTCGCCGTCATCGCCCTGACGATCGGCAGGGTGCCCGTCCCCCGATCATGGCCATGGCGGTCTTCGCGGGACTCGGCTACCCGGCGCTGACGGGTGCGTGGAGCGCCCAGCTGCCCAAGATGATCCCGTCGAGCGGCTGAAGCAGGCGTACGCGTCGGATGCGGCGACCTACAGCGTGGCTGCGGTCGTCGCTCCCCCACTGGCAACGGCGCTCGTCGCGCGTCTCGTCGACGGCACCGCTGTGGGTGCCCGTCATCCTGCTGCCGGCTGCGTCGTCCTGCTGCGGACGGTCCCGCTCCACGGACGCGGGACAGGCGAGCACCCGGTCACGCTGCGGCAGGACCTCGCGGCCGGGCTGGGCGCGATCCTGGGCCGGCCCGGGCTGCGCCGCACGGCGATCATCACGACGGTCGGCTTCGCCGGCCAGGCGTCGATCTTCGTGGCCGCCCCGGTCCTCGCGCAGTCGATCGGCGGGTCGCTGGGGTTCACCGGATTCATCCTCGGCGTCTTCGCGGTCGGCGGCGTCACGACCGCGGCATGGTTCGCGCGGCATCCCGTCCAGCGGCCCGACCGCGCGATCATCGTGAGCACCATCCTGTCGGGCATGGCCCTCGTGGCCGTCGGCCTCGCCCCGACCCCCGGACTGCTCCTCGTCGCCGCCTTCCTGATGGGCGCCACCGAGCCACCGCTGGTGTCGGCGATGTTCCAGGTGCGGGTGCGCGAGTCACCGGCCCGGGTGCAGGCGCAGGTGTTCACGACGTCCGCCAGCCTGCGGATGACGGCGTTCGCGATCTCCACAGCCACGTGCGGCTGGCTGCTGGGCTGGGGGGTCGGGGCCGTGATCGCGTTCGGCGTCGCACTGCACATCGTGTCGCTGCTGATGGGCCTCGCGCTCGGGCCATCCCTGCCGCCGCGCACGGACTGGGTGCGTCGCAGCTGACTCCCGCCTCGCCGGACAGCTGACCGTTGTCTACTCTCATGCGATGACCACCCCCGGGCGCATCGCCCTCGTCGGCAGCGGCGAGTACCTGCCCGTCATGCAGGAGATCGAGGCGTGGCTGCTGGAGGACCGGCCGCCCCGCTTCGTGCAGCTCGCCACCGCGGCGGCGCCCGAGGGCGACCGCTCCCTGGCCCGGTGGCACGACCTCGGGGCCCAGTCGGCAGCCCGGCTCGGCGCCGAGCAGGTCGTCGTCGACGTGCGGACGCGCACGGATGCCGACGACCCGTCCCACGCCGAGGCGTTCGCCGGTGCCGGGCTGGTGTACCTGTCCGGCGGCAACCCCGCGCACCTGGCGAACACGCTGCGCGGCACGCGCGTGTGGGCGGCGATCCGGGACGCCTGGCTGGGCGGCGCGTCACTGGCCGGCTGCAGTGCGGGGGCCATGGCCCTCGGCGGCTACGTCCCCGACTTCCGCCACCCCAAGCGCGGCGGCACCGACGGGCTCGGCGCCGTCCCCGACCTGCGCGTCCTGCCGCACTTCGACAAGTACAGCCGCATGATCCCCGACTTCGCGCTGAAGCCGCTCGTCACGCCGGGCGCAATCGTCGTCGGGATCGACGAGGACACCGCACTGGTCTCGGAGGGCCCGTCCGAGGACGGGCTGTGGGAGTTCCGGTCGCGGGGGCGCCAGTCGGCGTGGACGATCGAGGACGACCGCCGGCATCGGGTCAATGCGCCGCTGCGGCTGCGCGTCGACGCGTGAGCCAGCCGACCCCTCGGGCCGACCTGCGGCAGCAGGGGCCGGCCGGGGTCCTGCGCCCCGGTATCCACACCTACAAGCCGCGCCGAACGCGGATCACGGAGCGGGCCTCGCGCGCGCTCGTCGAGCAGGCGGCGTTCATCCTCGATCCGGCGTCGCCCGTCCTCGACCTCGCCGCGATGTGGGGCGGCGGCACCCCGGTGATCCTGGAGATCGGGTTCGGCGACGGGCTGGCCACCGCCGCGATGGCCGCGTCCGATCCGGCCACCGGCATCCTCGCGATCGACGTCCACACGCCGGGCGTCGGCGACCTCCTCGCCCGCATCGGCGAGGCGGGGCTCACCAACGTCCGGGTGATGGAGTCCGACGCCCTGCGCGTGCTCAGCCACATGGTGTCGCCGCACACGCTCGCCGGAGTGCGCAGCTACTTCCCCGACCCGTGGCCGAAGGCCCGTCACCACAAGCGCCGGCTCGTCCAGCCCGAGGTGCTGGACCTCGTGCGCACCCGCCTCGTCCCCGGCGGGACCTGGCACATCGCAACCGACTGGGACGAGTACGCGGACTCGATGGTGGCGTGCTTCTCGGCCGATGCTCGATGGCACGGCGGTGTCATCGACCGGCCGCCCTGGCGGCCGGTGACACGCTACGAGCGCCGTGCGCTGGCCGATGGCCGCGCCATCACGGACCTGGTGTTCGTCACGTCACCCACCGCGTGACCCCACCTGTCTAGACAGGTGCAGAATGCGTCCATGGCCCTCCACGACGCCCTTCGCCCCCAGCCGCCCGCTCGGCTCCAGCGGCCTGCTCGTCTCGCCGCTGTGCCTCGGCGGCAACGTCTTCGGCTGGACGGCCGACCGAGACCAGTCCTTCGAGGTCCTCGACGCCTACGTCGAGGCCGGCGGCAACTTCATCGACACGTCGGACGTGTACTCCGAGTGGGTGCCGGGCAACACCGGCGGCGACTCCGAGCGCATCCTCGGCGAGTGGCTGACGGCCCGCGGCAACCGCGCGGACATGATCATCGCGACCAAGGTCGCCAAGTTCTCCCAGTTCCGCGGCCTCGCCCCCGACACGATCCGCGCCGCCGCGGACGCATCCCTCGAGCGGCTCCAGACCGACTACATCGACCTGTACTACGCGCATGAGGACGACGCGGCCGTGCCGATGGCGGACTCACTCGCCGCCTTCGACGAACTGGTGACGTCGGGCAAGGTCCGCCACATCGCCGCGTCGAACTTCACGCCGGAGCGCCTCGTCGAGGCCCTCGCGACGTCGGCGGAGAACGGGCTGGCCGGCTACATCGCGGTCCAGAACCACTACAACCTCATGGAGCGTCACGAGTACGAGGGCGCGACCGAGCCGATCGTCCTCGAGCACGGGCTCGCATCCCTGCCGTACTACTCGCTGGCCCGCGGATTCCTCACCGGCAAGTACCGACCGGGCGTCACCATCGACAGCCCGCGAGCCAAGGGCGCCGAGGTGTACATCGGAGAGCGGGGAGACCGCGTGCTCACCTCGCTGGAGGTGATTGCCGCCAGGAACGACTGCCCGATGGGTGCCGTGGCCCTCGCGTGGCTGCTGACCCGGCCTGGTGTCACGGCTCCGCTGGCGAGTGCGCGGAACCTCGAGCAGTTCGCGGCGCTCCTGCCGATGGCGACCATCACGCTCTCGACGGAGGAGCTCGCCGAGCTCGACGTCGCGTCGTCCTGACGTCAGGCCGTTGTGCCCGTGACACACGCGCGCTTCGCGGCCTAGCCTGAAGTCATGGCTGGGAACGGGCCGGCGATCTCACTGGCGGGTCTCACGAAGTTCTACGGTCGCCGGCTGGGCGTGGCCGACGTCACCTTCGACGTCGGGCCGGGCGAGGTGTTCGGCTTCCTCGGCCCCAACGGTGCCGGCAAGACCACCACGATCCGCATGCTCATGGGTCTGCTGCGGATCAGCCGCGGGAGCGCCGCCGTCCTCGGCCAGGACGTGGCCAAGGCACCGCCCTCCCTGCGGGCCCGAATCGGCTACCTTCCCGGCTCCCTCGCGCTGTACCGCAACCTCACCGCACGTGAGTACCTCGACTACACCGCGCGCATGCGGGGCCTCGACCTCGACCAGGTCATCACCGGCCTCGCCGAGCGGCTCAACCTGGACCTCGACCGTCACCTTCACGACCTCTCGCGCGGCAACCAGCAGAAGGTCGGTGTCATCCAGGCCTTCATGCACGATCCCGAGGTGCTCATCCTCGACGAGCCCACGAGCGGCCTGGACCCGCTGGTGCAGCGCGAGTTCGAGGGCATGGTCGACGAGGCCGTGTCACGCGGCGCCGCCATCCTGCTCTCGTCGCACATCCTGGCGGAGGTGGAGCAGCGGGCCGACCGCGTCGCCATCGTCAACGACGGTCGCCTTCTCGTGGTGGAGCACATCGAGGTCCTCAAGCAGAAGGCCATGCGCCGGATCGAGCTGCACTTCCCGACGGAGGTGTCGCCGGACGCCTTCCTCGCCCTGTCGTCGGTGTCGTCGGTCGAGGGTTCGGGAAGGCATCTCACCTGCAGCGTCATCGGTGGCGAGAACGAGCTGCTCCGCACCGCCGTCGACCTTGGCGTCGACACCATCCGCACCCAGGAGCCGAGTCTCGAGGACGTCTTCATGACGCTCGTGACGGGAGGTGATCGCGATGCTGCTTCCGCTGCTCCTGAAGACGTGGCGTGATCACTGGCGCGGCTTCCTCGCATGGGCGATCGGCCTGGCCCTCATCACCGCCGTGCAGCTGTGGGTGTATCCGAGCATCCGCGACTCCGCAACCAGCACCAGCCAGATGCTGGATGCGTTCCCGGAGGAGATGCGGCAGATCTTCGACATGAGCGCCTACACGACGGGCGCAGGCTTCCTCAATGTCGAGCTCTTCTCGATCGTCGTCCCTCTGGTGTTCATCGCGGTGGGGGCGACCTGGGGGGCGGGGGCCACCGCGGACGAGGAGGAGAAGGGAACCGCTGACCTGCTTCTCACCCTGCCCGTGTCCTGGGCAGGCGTGCTGGTGACCAAGATGGTCGCGACCGTGTCGGCGCTGCTGCTGCTCGCCAGCCTGCTCGCGCTGACGATCGTCGTCGGGGCCGCCATCATCGACATGGGGGTCGAGACCTCAGGGATCGTGTCCGCCTGCCTCATGGTGACCCTGCTCGGCATCCTGTTCGCCGGAGTCGGCTTCCTCGTGGGGGCGGTCACCGGTCGGCGAGGCATCGCCACTGGCGCCACCATCGGACTGGCCCTCGCCGGATTCATCGCCTACTCGCTCGCATCGCTCGTCGACTTCTTCGAGAACATCGGTCCGGCGAACCCCTTCGAATGGGCCCTCGGGTTCAACCCGATCGCGAACGGCATCGACATCGGCTACGCCCTGCGCCTCCTGCTGGTCTCGACCCTGCTTTTCGCGGGCGCGGTACTGGTCTTCCGCCGGAGGGACATCCGGTCCGCATGAGCCTGTTCGTCGCGATCCGGCCCGATGAGCCCGCGCTCGAGGACCTGAGCGACGCCCTCGAGCCGGTGCGCCGGATGCCCGCTGCCGCAGCACTGCGGTGGCAGCCGGCGTCCCAGTGGCACATCACGCTGGCCTTCCTCGGCGATGCCGACGAGGACGTGACCGACGAGGTCGCCGAGCGGATCACCGCCCTCGGGCTCCCGGTCATCACGGGGATCCGGTTGGCCGGCGCCGACTGCTTCGGCCGGCAGATCCTCTGGATCGGCATCGAAGGTGACGAGGAACGGGGGCGATTGGCCACCTCGGCCGCCGCGATCCCGCCTCGGTTGCGAGGGCTCGGCCTGGATGTCGACCGTCGCCCCTGGCGCGGTCACCTGACGGTTGCGCGCGCCCGCAACGGGGATGCCCGCACGGCTGCCATGGCGCTGGCGTCGTACTCCGGGCCGCCCTGGACTGCGCACGAGCTCCTCGTGATCCGCTCGACCGGGGGTCCTCGCCCAGCCCACCACGTGGTGCACACGATTGCGCTGGCGGATCCGCGCTAGCCCAGGGTCGAGCCCGCCCACGCCGTGGCGGGCAGGCCGCGCACACCCGGGTCGGCAAGGTGGATCGCGCCCGAATCCGGTGATTCCGCCCGCTCGAGCTCGGTCATCCTCAGCAGCGCTGTCGTGATCACGAGCCGGTCCAGTTGCGCACCCACGAACTCCGGGCAGGTGGGGTGCGGTACCGGCACCTCGATCACCTTCACCACCGCGCCGCCCGGCGTCAGGCACCGCACCACGGCCTCCCTGAAGAACGCGATCCAGATGTTCCCGTCCACGTCGACGGCGAGGCCGTCCGGCGTCCCCGCCGACTCGAGCACGACCCGCCGTCCGCTGGCCGATCCCGTATCGAGGTCGTAGTCGTACGCCAGCACCTCGCCGGGTCGGCTGTCGACGTGGTACATCGTCGTGCCCTCCGGAGAGAAGCCGATGCCGTTCGAGACGGTGATCCCGTCAGCCACAACGCGCACCGCGCGATCGGCATCGATCGAGACGAGGGTCTCCTGCCGCGAGCGACCGTCGAGGCGGATGCTGCCGACGAGGAACCGTCCACGGGGATCGCACGCGGAGTCGTTGAGCCGACTGTGCACCGCATCGTCGATCACCCGGATGCGGTCGACGACCGCTCCGGACGGATCGAGTACCTGCACATGACGCTCTCCGGCGACGAGGAGGCCGCCGTCGACCGCGGGCACGACCGACCCGACCTTCTCGCCGACCTCACGTCGCTCGACGACAGTGACGACGTCGGCATCCACTGCTCCTCGGAACACCACGCCTGCCTCGCTGTCGACCCACCACAGGACGCCGGCGCCCGCGTCCCACACTGGGCCCTCGCCGAGCTCGAGCCGCAGGTCGTTGCCGCTCGAGCAGCGAGCGATGCCGGCCTTGGTCACGGGTCCACCCTCGCATTCCTGGTGCGGCACGAAGGCCTGAGCGCCCTGCAAGCCTCGCGCAAGCCTCCCGCAAGGTGGCCGCGGCAGGCTCACCTCACCGAGATTCCCCTCAGCAGCGCCCGCCGCCCGGCGGCAGGAAGGCACCATCATGACCTCATCGCATCGACCCGCCACCCGCGGCCGTCGGTCAGCCATCGCACTCGCAGCGGTCGGCGCCGTGGTTCTGACCACGTACCTCGCGCCCATCGCGGCGGCCGTCACGACTGTCGATCCGAACGGCACCGTGACCGTGACCGCTGACGCGAGCACGGCGGCGAAGCCGGCTGAGACCACGCCCGCGCCCGTCGCAGCCGACGGCGCTGCCGTGGCCGCCAGCCCCACCAAGCCCGCCGCCACGGCCGCCACGTCACCCAAGCCCTCGGCCTGCTCGACGGCCACCCCGGCCGCTCCCTGGCGCCTTGTTGCGACCCGCGACGCCGAGGACCCCACGTCGGCCAAGGTCGAGTGGGCCGGAGTCGCCTGCGCCACCCGCTACAACGTGTCTGTCTTCGTCGATGGCAAGGACTCCGTCGACGTGGTTCCGGCCACCGACACCACGTACGCCCTGTCGAGCCTGAACCCGACGAAGACCTACCGCATCCAGGTCAGCAGCCGAAACGATGCCGGCGTGGGAACCTCCAGCTCGATCTTCTACCTGCGCCCCGCGACGCCGGGCAGCGTGTCCGCGATGAAGGTGAGCTACAGCGACGTCAAGGGCGCGGTGCTCTCCTGGAAGGCTCCTGTTGAGCGCGTTCCCTCGTACTACCTGCTCGCGGTCACCAAGGTGGCCGATCAGAAGCTCATCACCGAGGCCAAGATCGCCGGCGACCTGACCGACTACCCCCTCACCGACGTGGATGCCCGCGGCATGTTCGTCATCACTCTCCAGCCGGTCAACAAGGCCGGCGACGGCCCGAAGTCGCGCCTCGTCATCGGTGACGAGAACCCCAATCCGGTCAAGTCCGTCGCCGCGATCCGCGACCCGGGCAACTCGAAGCAGGTCATCGTCTCGTGGCTTCCCTCGGACAACACCCTCAAGGGGACTGTCATCGGCTACGAGGTCGCCTACGGCAACGCGCGGGCCGACGAGCGGGTCGTCGTCAAGGACACCGACAGTGAGGTCACGGTGCCCGGCGACAAGTCGGTCGTCGTGATCGTGCGTGTGCTGACCGACCGCGGCAAGTCACGCTGGTCGCAGGCGGTGCGGGTCCCCATGACCGATGCGGTCAAGACCAACACCACCGACCAGCGCATCGACCTCGTCGACCAGGACGGCGTCATCTCCGTCGCGGCCACCCAGGCCGTCGCAGCCAACAACCGCCTCGTGGTGAAGGTCGTCCCCACGGCCAACAACGGCGGGTTCACGGAGACCCAGTACTCGCAGAACGGTGCTCAGGTCATGACCTTCCGCAAGGTCCCCGAGGGCAGCTACCTCGTGACCGTGGAGAACGAGAGCCGCGAGATGGCGCGTCGCTACATCAACGTCGGCAACGTCGGCAAGATGGCCGCCGCCGACTGGAAGCTGTACTTCGGCAAGGCCACCATCGAGGGCGACAAGGTCGACATGTGGAACGGCTCCGAGACGCGGATCTTCTCCACGCGACAGTTCGCGACGCAGGACATGGTGCTGGCGAGCAAGGCCCAGCTGCGCAGCGGCTGGGGCTACGGGATCTGGTTCCGCACCTCCGGCATGGAGACGAATCAGGTGACGGGCCTGTCGTTCCAGTACGACCCCAAGTACGGCAACCAGTTCATCGTCCGTCAGTGGAACAAGGGCGTCGAGTGCGGCAACCCCATCGCGAAGACCCCCTTCCCGGGCGGGATGGCCATCAACGGGCAGCACGACATCGTCGTCGCCGCCCAGGGCAACACCCTGTACGCGACCATCGACGGCGTCCGGCTGTTCGACGTACCTGATCTGTCGACCGCCATCGAGAAGAACAGCTGCAAGTACCCGGCTCCCACCGGGACGGCAGTCGGCCTGCGCACCTGGGGTGCCGGAACGGCAGCCGTGTTCACGAACACCACGGTCCGCTAGACGCGGACCAGTACGAGGGGCCTCGCCGGCAACGGCGGGGCCCCTCGCTCGTCTCCCCCGGCAAAGGCTGAACAGACAGCAAGTCGCACGTGAGCGTGGCGTGAGTCAGAAGCATCACAGTTACGACATGTCACTGAGCTCCCCCGAGAAGGCCACCACCGCAACGGCGTCTGCTGCCAAGCCGCGCCCGCTGCCCATCACCGTCGGGTCCCGGCCGGACGCCTCGTGGCCGGAGCCGCAGGCACCTCGAGCCGACCGGATCGTCCACGTGGTGGCGCTCGGGGCGATCACCCTCGTGACGGCGTACCTGGTGTGGCGTGCCGTGGCCACGCTCGCTCCGTTGAGCCTCGTGCTCGGCTCCCTCCTCCTGTTCCTGGAGACATGGTCGCTCGTCACCGTCGCGATGCAGGCCGTGACCATGTGGAACGTCGACAGCGTGCGCGCACCCCGAGAGGTGACAGAGACGACCGCAACGGTCACGGTCCTCATTCCCACGGTCGACGAGCCGCATCAGGTGCTCATGCCGACCCTGGCCGCCGCGACGCGCATGCGCCTGGCGACCGAGATCATCGTCCTCGACGACGGCCACCGGCCATGGCTCGCGGGGATGTGCGACGAGCTCGGCATCGACTACCGCGTGCGCATGCGCCGCGATGGCGGCACGGCCGCGCAGGTCAACGCCGTCCTTCCCACGCTCGATACCGACTACGTCGTGGTGCTGGCCGCCGATCAGGTCGCCAACCGCGACTTCATCGGCCGCACGCTGGCGCACTTCGATGATCCGGCTGTCGCACTCGTCCAGACTCCGCATGACTACTACAACGAGGACTCCTTCGAGCACCTGGTCCGCGGCCGCCAGCGGTTCGCCGAGCAGAACCTGTTCGAGCGGGTGCAGGGTGCGGGACGCAATCACCTGGCTGCCGCCTACTGGAACGGCGGGGCAGCTGTGCTCCGTCGATCCGCCCTCCTTGCCGTCGGCGGCGTGGCCGCGCGGCCAGGAGCCGAGGGAGTCGGCACCACGATCGCGCTCCATCGCGCCGGCTGGCGCTCGATCCACCACAACGAGGTCCTCGCTCGCGGCCTGGGCGCGGCCGATGCCGCCCAGTACGCGGATCGTCGCTCACTCGCGTGCACAGGCGCCATGCAGGTGCTCCGCAGCGAGCAGGTGGTCCTAGGTCGGGGCCTGTCCCTCGGTCAGCGCCTCAGCTACCTGTCCTCCCTGACCGACTGGCTCGGAGCCTGGCGGTCACTCGGCTACCTGCTGGTCCCTGCGCTCGCCCTGCTGCTGGCCCTCACTCCGGCGGCCGGGCCGGTCGTGGCCTTCACCATCCTGTTCCCGCTCGCGTTCGGCGCTCGCCAGGTGGCCCGCCGTGCGCTGGGCCGGGGTGAGGCACCGATCGGCGACCTGACCGTCTTCGGCATCATCCGCATGGCCACAACCCTCGGTGCCACGACTGCGCTCATCACCGGACGCCCGTCCCGCCCCGCGCCCGTCGACCGCGACGCACGGCGGGTGCCGCCCGTTCTCTGGGCACTGATCGGCGTCAACGCCGCAGGCCTGGCCTGGTACGTGGCGACCCTGACCGGGCTGCTCCCGGTGGCCTATCCCTACGCGATCATCGCGGCCGGTGCTGCCGTCTGGGCCGTGGGCAACCTCGTCTTCCTCGTGCGGGCCGCAACTCGAATCCGCAGTCGCCACTTCGGCGGCGACCGTCGGCAGGCGCATCGCATCGAGGTCGAGGGCCACGTGTTCATCGACGGCGAGCGGGTGCACGTCCTGGACCTGTCCCTCACCGGGGTGCGAGCACTGAGCTACGCCGAGCTGCCCGAGATCGGCTCGTACTGCGCGATGACGTTCACGGACCCGAACCGGCGCCCCGCGGTGGTCACCGGGACCGTGGCTGGCATCCACCGCCGTCCGCACGGGCACGAGGTCCGGGTGGAGCTCGAGCCGGATCAGACCTACGTGATGGGCGCGATCATGGCGGAGGCGCTCATCCGTCCGGTCTGACCACCTCCCCAATCTGCCGAGTGGTGAGCTGACGCCCCCTGACGCGCGCTCGAGGGGCGTCAGCTCACCACTCGACAGTGGGTACCCACAGGGCGGGCGCGGCACGGCCTTCGATCCACCACGGCCTGGCGTCCCCTCGTACCCACCCCGCTCATCCGCTCGGATGCGGTCATGCCTGCCTCGATGGATCCCAACCTCACGCCCAGCGCTCTCCTAGAGACGCACCCCGACGGCGCGTTCCTCGTCACATCCGCGGGGACCAGCACGCGGACTCCCAAGCAGACGCGCGCCCAACGGTTCGCCACACCGTCGCGGGGCGTACGAACCGACCTGCTTGCGCCCGACCAGAGCCTCGCGCGCACCGCGGCCGCCAGTCTCGTCTGCGCGGACGGGACGGTCGTCACGGACCTTTCTGGCGCCAGGCTGTGGGATCTCCCGCTGCCGCCCTGGATCGAGTTCGACGACGACCGGCCCGTCTCCATCGCGGCCATGCCGGACAGGGCACGCCCCCAGCGTCGTGACGTGCGCGGACGACGACTCCGCCTGCCCGACGACCACCTGACGGTGTGCCGGTCCATGACGGTGACGACACCGGCACGCACCTGGCTCGACTGCGCGCAGTACCTGCCCGTGGAGCATCTGATCGCTATGGGAGACGCGGTGCTTCGGCGTGGACTGGCCACGGACGCCAACCTGCACCGGATGATCGCGTGGGGTCGTGGACGCCGAGGAGTCGCCATCGCCCGACTGTCCCTGCCGCACCTCGACCCACGATCCGAGTCGCCGGGCGAATCTCTCGCTCGCGCGCACCTGGTGCTGGCCGGTGTGCCACGCCCTGAGTGCAACGCCGACATCATCGAGAACGGCGAGTGGCTGGCCCGTGCCGACATGAGGTGGCGCAGGGCGAAGCTCATCGTCGAGTACGACGGAGCAGTTCACCTCAGCGAGGAGCATCGGCGCTCGGATGCCTCGCGGAGGAACCTGCTGCAGGCCGCTGGGTGGCAGGTCATCGTGTTCACGGCCAGCGACCTGCGCCGACCCTGGATCATGGCGTCCCTCGTCAGTCAGACCCTGCGGGAACGTGGCGAGCGGTGAGCTGATTCCCGCCGCCGCGCGCCGAAGGGCGTCAGCTCACCGCTCGGCAGCGGGGTTGTGCGGGTGTCCACTGCCGTCCGCATGGGCACGAGGTCCGGCGGAGCTCGAGCCGGATCAGACCTACGTGATGGGCGCGATCATGGCGGAGGCGCTCATCCGTCCGGTCTGACCTTCGCTCGAAAGTCCATCGGTCGCGTCCGTCGAATACCCTCAGCAGGGAGGGGTGCGAGATGGGTCGACGGTCCGACGAGGGCGCCACGGGGCTGGAGTACGGCCTGCTCATCGCCCTCATCGCGCTCGTCATGGTGGTGGGCGCTGTCACCGTGGGACGGAGCCTCTCGGGAGGGTTCGACGGCGCGGTCAACGCGATCACTGGCCAGGAGCCGGACCCCGAATCGGCCACCACCCCTGAGATCAGTCGCTACGGACCCGACTCAGGAACGACCATGGGGGGCCAGGTCGTCGACATCTACGGCAGCGACCTGCAGTCCGGAGCCTGGGTGCGGTTCGGCTCCGTCACGGCCACGGTGCTGAGCGCGGAGACTCGCTGGAACGGGGAGAGCCATCTCACCGTGGTGACTCCGCCCACCGCCCCGGCCGGAAGGGTCGGCCCGGTGAACGTCACGGCGCAGAACCCCGATGGCCGAATGGCGACCGCGGGGGTGCAGTACCGGTACCTCGGCCCGGGTCTGTCTACGGTCAGCCCGGCAACCGGGCCGCTGGCCGGTGGGGGCACTGTGACGATAACCGGCTATCGGATCGGGCCCGCCCCGACGGTCACCTTCGGCACCCGATCGGCGACAGTCATCTCACAGTCCACCGACTTGGGCACACTGCAGGTGGTCGCTCCTGCCGGCGCGACGGCGCGCGCCGTCGTGTCCGTACGGGTGACCAATGGGGACGGGCTGTCGGCCACGAGGGCCTACCGATATACGGACTGAGAGTCCGGTGGCACTCCTGCCACCGTTCATTGCGGTCCCACAGCGCCGTCAGCTCACCGCCCGGCCGGGCCGTTTCGCTCAGGTAATGGCGTCTGGCCCGCGCAGATCGCCGGCGTCCTGGGGGTGATGACGCTGATGGCGTCGGCGCGTCCAGAGCGCCAGGCCGGTCAGCGCCACGGCGCCCGCGGCCCAGGGCACGAGCGACATGGGGCCGGACCCGTCGGCGACCGGCGGGACGGAGCCGAAGAGAGTGACCTCGGTGCCCGACTGGTTGCGGCCCACCGCCATGACGCTCACGCCAGGCTGGGCAGCGCCGATCTGGTCTGGATCGAGGGCGACGGCCAGTGCGCCGGCGCTGTCTGCGCGGGTGACCACGGCCGCCGAGGAGCCGATGCGGACCTCGACTGCCGACTTCCCGCGGAAGCCGAGGCCCCGGACGAGGAGGGCGAGGGAGTCGTTCTCGAGCTGGGGATCGGCCGCCACCGGCAGCTGCACGACGGCACCGACGCCACGGACGGAACCGCCGAACGAGAGCGCCTGGGGCGCCGCCTCGGCAGGAGCGACCGGCTCGGCAGGAGCGACCGGCTCGGCAGGCCGACCGGCTCGACGGGCTCCGACGTCGCCACCGGCTCCGCCTGCCACGAGACGGACAGCTGGCCGGCATCGCCGCCGTACCCCGGACCGTCGGCGAACGCCGGGGTGACGGGCAGCGCGGTCAGGCTCAGGGCGGCAAGGAACGCCGATCCACGACGGAGGGCACGCCTGTTCATGCCACCTATCGTGACACCGCCGAGGAGGTGCTCCCGACCAGAATCGGCCTTCTTGACCGAGGCGGAAGCAGGACGTGAGCCAATCGCAAGGCCCGGACGGTGAGGTGTACCCATGTCACCGCTCCCCGCCGCCACGGCCGTCGTGCAGGCGGATGCACCCTCGACGAGCACCGCTGTGCCCAGCCGAGGTGCCGCACTCATGCGCGCCCTCGCCGCACCCCTGCTCATCGCCGTGGTGGTGCAGAACGCGGGCAACCTGATCCTGCATGCGGTTCTCGGACGATTCCTGACCGCTGATCAGTACGGCGCCCTCGGCACCCTGCTCTCCCTCATGATCCTGTTCACCGTCCCCCTGAGCGCCCTCCAGGCAGCGGCCAGCAAGGGGGCCGCGGTCGGCCCGTCCACGAAGGCCGCCCAGCGACGCTCCGTGCGCACCCTCGTCATCGCCGCCGTGGTCGTGACGCTCGTGGTGACGGCCATGGCGCCGCTGCCCACCGCCCTGTTCCACCTCGATTCGGCAACCGACGCTCTCCTCCTCGGGCCGTTCGTCGGGGTGTCCATCGCCCTCGCCGTCGTACGCGGACGCCTTCTCGGACTCGACCAGCGCCGGGGCATCCGCGCCGTCGCCGCCACCTTCGTCATCAGCACCGCCGTCCGGCTGGCCATCGCGTTCGCCACCCTCAGCACGCTCGGGACCACGGGTGCCATCGTGGCCACCCTGGTGGGCGAGTGCCTCGCCCTGGGCTACGGCGTGCTCGCGCTGCGTCCGACCACCGCCGCCAGCGTGGCCGTCCCCGGCCCGCACCCCTGGCTGACCGCCTCGGACATGGGCTGGAGCTCGCTGGCCATCGGCGGCCTGTTCCTGTTCACCACGGTCGACCTCTTCCTCGCTCGTCACTACCTGAGCGGTGCTGCGTCGGGCGGGTACGTTGCCGCCGCCACCATCGGCAAGACGCTCCTCGCCCTGCCGGCCGCAGCCCTCGCCGCCGCCTACCCCCGCATGGTCGGAGTCGGGCGCGGCGCGGGACGCCTGCCCGAACTCCGCAGGACCGGCATCGTGGTCGCCGGGCTCGCCATCGTGGCCGCCCTCGCGGTCGCGGCCTTCCCCCACCTGGTCCTCGACGTGCTCTACGGGGACTCCTTCGACTCGCAGGCCGACGTCGTCCGGATCCTGGCCCTCATCGCCGGCGTCAGCTCGATTGTCAGCGTTGCCACCTACGCGCTGCTGGCCGTCGGCTCCCGGCTGAGCCTGCTGCCGTGGGTGGGCGCGGCGCTCCAGATGGCGGTCATCGCGGTCTGGCACGACTCGGCCGTCTCCGTGGCCCTCGCCTCCGCCGGGGCGCTTGCCGTCACCCTCGCCATCTGTCTTGTCGCGCTGCGTCACGACGTCCGCAAGGTCGACGTACGAAAGGGTGAACCGCGCGTGCACCACGCGTGAGCGTCCCGCAAACTGGGTCCTGCATGTTTGGCACATGACAACCGCAGCGCCCGCCCCCCGCACCGAGGCCACCCTCCGCAGCCGCATCATCGGTGCGGCCCGCTACGTCGTGATGCCCCTGAGGGTGCTGGTGCTCCTGCCCGCGATGCTGGTGGGACGCACGCTGCTCGGGAAGAAGGACGAGACCAACGAGCCCGAGCACCTGGTCTGGAACGAGGCCGACCGCCTGTGGGAGCCGGCGAACCGCGACATCGAGCTCTCGGTCATCATGCCGTTCTACAACCCGGGTGACGCCCTCGCCCCCACGGTCCGCCGCGCCCACGAGTCCCTCACCGAGGCGGGGGTCGGCTTCGAGATCATCGCCGTGTCGGACGGCTCCACTGACGGCAGCGAGAAGACCCTCGAGGGCATGCCGCCCGAGGTCAAGGTGGTCATCCTCCCCGCCAACCGCGGCAAGGGCGGCGCCCTGCACGCCGGCTTCGCCCGGGCCCGCGGCTCGTGGCTGGGCTTCGTCGACTCGGACGGCGACATCGACCCGGCCCACCTCGTGGAGTACGTCCGGGTGGCCCGCCGCGGCGGCTACGACATCGTCTTCGCCAACAAGAAGCACGACCTCTCGGAGTCCGCCTCCTCGCCGTTCCGCAAGCTCGTCTCGTTCGGCTTCTCGTCGATCGTGGGCACCCTCTTCTCGCTCGGCGTGAACGACACCCAGACGGGCTGCAAGCTCGTCCGGCGCGACGTGATGGCCGATCTCCTCCCCCGCATGCGGGAGACCCGGTTCGCATTCGATCTCGAGCTCTTCGTCGCCGCGGTGACCGCCGGCTACCGGGATCTCCGCGCCCAGCCCGTCCGCCTCGAGGAGCGCATGTCCGGCTCGACCGTCAGCAAGAAGACCATCCTTCGCACCCTGACGGACGCCCTGTCCGTCCTGGCCCGCCGCCACTACACGGACACGTACCGCATCAGCCCCATCGGGGCCCCGGTATCGAACCCCGCCGACGACCTTCGCCTCGCCGCGTGACCACGACCCACCGACCCCCGAACCCCACGAACCAAGGAGCACCCATGCGCATCCTCATCCTCACCTGGCGCGACCTGGCCCACTCGGCCGCAGGCGGCGCAGAGGTGTACACCGAGCAGGTCGCCCGCCGCTGGGTGGACGCCGGCCACGAGGTCACCCTCTTCGCCGCCACCGTTCCCGGTCGCCCGAACGAGGAGACCGTCGACGGCTACCGCGTGGTCCGCCGCGGCGGTCGCCTCACCGTCTACCGCGCGGCCCGCCGCTGGTACCGCGAGAACGGCGTCGGCCAGTACGACGTCGTCATCGACATGGTCAACACGGTGCCCTTCAAGGCGCACGAGTGGGTCAAGGACACCCCGGTCATCGCGTTCTTCCACCAGACGGCCGAGGAGTGCTGGCACTTCAACGCCTCCCTGCCGGTCGCCATGCTCGGCCGCTACGTCCTCGAGCCGCAGTGGATCCGCTCCTACCGCGGCCGCCGCGTCATGGTCGTCTCGCAGTCGACCGCCGACGCGCTCGCCCGCTTCGGCGTGCACGACACGGTGATCCTGCCCGAGGGCTTCGAGCCCGTCGCCGTGCCGGCGGTCGCCAAGGAGCAGCTCCCGACGGTGGTGTGGTGCGCCCGGCTGGTGCCCTACAAGCGCCCGCAGGACGTCGTCGAGGCCGCGCGCATCGCCCGTGAGCAGATCCCGGACCTGCGGGTCTGGATCATGGGCGGCGGACCGATGCTCGACGAGCTGCGAAGTGCCGCCCCCGAAGGCGTGGAGATCCTCGGCCGCGTGGAGGAGAATGACAAGATCGAGCGGATGGCGCGAGCTCACGTCCACGTCGCCACGAGCGCTCGGGAGGGCTGGGGCCTGGTCGTGAGCGAGGCAGCCGCGCTCGGAACCCCCACCATCGCCTACAACACGCCGGGCCTCAAGGACTCGACCATGGCCGCGAACGGCCAGCTGTGCCCGCCGGAGCCCGCCGCCCTGGCCGCCTTCCTCGTCGAGGCCCTGCCCCGCCTGCAGGCGAACCCGGTCGAGCCGCTGCCGTACGGCGGCGCGCACTCGTGGGACGAGGTCGCGTGGGAGATGGAGGACGCTGTTCTGTCCTTCCTCGGCCGCGACGACCACGCGATGACTGCACCTCACGACGCCACGTTCCGCACGCGGCAGCTCGTCGAGGCCCGCTGACATGAAGCTCCGCGCCTTCTTCATCCGGACCGGCCGACTCGGCAGGGTGCTGCTCCTCGCAGCGGCCGCCTGCATCGGCCTGGCTGGAGTGCTGCTGGCGCTCGGGCATCCCCGTGCCCACACCCTGACCGCCTACGCCGCGGTGGCCCTGGCCGCCCTCGGCGTCATCCTCGCCCTCCCCGCTGCACTCTTCGAAAAGGACACCCTGCGATGACCACCGTCAGCTTCATCGTCCCGAGCTACAACTCGGCGCGCACGATCTCCGCCTGCGTCATGTCACTGCGCAACCAGACGCACCCGGACGTCGAGGTCATCGTGGTCGACAACAGCTCCAAGGACGACACGGTCGCCCGCGCCGCTGCGGCGGGTGCGGACCAGGTCATCACGGCCGGCCCGGAGCGGTGCGCGCAGCGCAACCGCGGTGCCCGGGACAGTCGCGGCGAGATCGTGGTGTTCATCGACTCGGACATGGTCATGGAGCCGGCGCTCGCCGCCGAGATCGCCGCGACGTTCGAGGCGCGGCCCGACCTCGGCGCCCTGATCATCCCCGAGCGCTCGTTCGGCGACGGCTTCTGGACCAAGTGCCGGGTGCTGGAGAAGTCGCTGTACGTCGGCAACGAGTCGGTCGAGGCGGCCCGTGCGTTCCGTCGCGAGGTCTTCGAGGCCGTCGGCGGCTGGAACGAGGACCTGACGGCCGCCGAGGACTGGGACCTCGACGACCGGATCCGCAACCACGGCGTCCGGGTCGGCCGAGTCGACGCGTTCATCTGGCACGACGAGGGCAAGCTGCGCCTGCGTGGCACCTTCGGCAAGAAGAGGTACTACGGCCAGTGGATCGCGGCCTATCTCGACGCGCACGACGACGGCAGCCGCCGCATCCGTCGCAGCGGACTGCTCGACAAGAAGGGCGACCTGCTTCGCCACCCCGTCCTCACGACGGGAATGGTCACCCTGAAGTCCGTCGAGGCGGCCGGCATCTACGCCGGCATGCGCGATGCCCGCAGCCAGCGCACCACGGTCCTGCCCGGAGTGCGGGCGTGAGCGCGCGGCGGATCGTCCACCTCATCAGCGAGTACTCCACGCATGAGGCGATGGGTCGCACGGTCACCGAGACCGCGATGCGCGTGCCCGGCGAGCACCACCTGATCACCACGAAGGCCCACGACGGCGGCGACGCCTTCGCGAGCGTGCACGAGCTCGGCGGGCGCATCGAGATGTTCCCGATGAGCGATGCCGATCGCCTGCACGCCCTGATCCAGGAGATCGATCCCGACGTCGTGCACCTCCACGCCGGGGCCCTCGGTCCGATGCTGGCGCAGCGCTCCGGCCTCGGCCGGTATCCCCTGCTCCTGACGATCTACGCCTGGCCGGGCCTGCCCGGTCGCGCCGCATGGAAGCACGCCGGCTGGAAGGGCCTCCGCTCGAGCAACGTCCTGCCGGCACGCGTGCTGGCCACCGCCGCGCTCCCGGCGTCCCTCGTGCGCAGGTCCGTACGCGCCCTGAACCCGCGAGGAGTCCTGACGCCCGACCCGCGCGTCCTCGAGCGGCTCGCGGGCTGCGGCGTGCCGGTCAAGGCGCTGCCCTCCGGGGCACCCGTCGACGAGCGACGGGCGAGCCGCACGCCGGCCGCGGGCCAGGCCCCCACAGTCGTCTTCGCCGGGCGGTCCGAGACCGTTCGCGGCATCACGACCCTCATCGACGCCTTCCCGGCCGTCCGCGCAGCGGTCCCGGATGCCCGCCTGCGCCTGCTGCTCCTGCCGCGCGCCGAGCTGGCGACGATCGTGCAGCACGTGGCCGCCTCGCCGGTAGCCGACGCCATCGACGTCGTCACCGACCCGATCCCGGACCTGCTCGGCGAGCTGGCCTCAGCCCAGGTCGGCTGCTGGCCGTTCCTCGCCGACTACACCACCTCGCCGCCCGCCATGGCGGTGGCCGAGGCGATGGCCGTCGGCCTCCCGGTCGTCTCGACGCCGGTCGCCTGCGTGCGCTCCGTCATGCGTCCGGGGATCGACGGCATTGCCGTCCCTCCCGGCGACGCGGTCGCGCTCAGCCAGGCCCTCATCACGATGCTCACCGATGGTGAGGCGTGGGACCGGTATGCGGCCGCGGGCCGCGATGCGGTCAGCGGACTCACCTGGGACAAGGCCGCCCAGGCCACCGAGGCCCTGTACACCCCCATGAGCCTGCACCACTGGAAGCCCTTCTTCACCGACCCGGCCGACCGCGCGGATCGGGAACGCCATGGGACCTCAGCGAGAGTGACACGCAAGGTTGAGCCAGCAGTCTTGACCGCATGACAACCGCACCTGCCACAGTCGCCCCGGCCACCCTCCGGACCCCGCTCCCGGCCCGCCCGATCCGTCCGACCCGCGGCGACATCCTCGACGTCCTGGACGTCGAGCTCGCCGCCATCGCGCAGACTCCGGGCATCCGGGCAGCCTGGCAGGGCGCCACCGGTGCCAAGGAGGCCTGGCGCACGGCCACCGGCCCGGCCGACCTCGACATCTGGTGCGACGACGCGGGCTTCGCGGTGCTCGACGCCACGCTGTCCCGCTTCCAGGCCGCCCGGATCCAGCAGTCGGACCGGCCCGGTCGCCTGCGACACGTGTCGTACGCGATCGAGACCCTCCAGGGACTGGCCGTCGTCGACCTCACCCGAGGCGACCTCATGGTGGGCCCGGTCCTGCTCGTGCCCGCGCGGTTCGTCCAGACCACGGGTGTGACACCACACGACGGTGGCCCGCAGCTCGCCGGCGTCGCCGGTGCTGCCGACCGCTTCGTCCGCCCGCTGCTGCGTGGCCGCATCGTCGACGGCGCGCGACTCGACCAGGCTCGGGACGAGTGGAGCCGTGCGGAGCGCGGTTCCCGCACCGCCTTCCTCGCGAGCCTGCGCGCCCAGCTGGGTCGTCGACTCGCACGCGGCATCGAGCTCGTGCTCGACGGTGACGATGCCTCGTCCACCCTGGCCCGGGATGCCCGCCGCGCCCTCGCTGCGAAGTCCCTGCGCCCCAGCAGCCTGGCCGCCACGTGGTCCAGCCGGCACACCATCCTCCCCGCCGGCTCCCGCGCGGGCGTGCTCGGCCTGCGCACCACCGGCTGCCTGGTCGTCCTCGTCGGCACCGACGGATCCGGCAAGTCGACGGTCGCCAGCGAGATCGACGCCAGGCTGACGAGCGCCGGACTGCGCACCACCACGGCGTACCTCGGCATGGCCCGCGGCAACCTGCCCGGCGTCGGCCTCGCCCGCAAGCTCCTCGGCGTGTCCCCTGCCGGCGACGGCGCTCCCGCGAAGCCCGAGGCCCAGCGACCTTCCGCACCCAGGCCGGCGGGATCGCTCGAGCACGCCACTGTCCGCCGCATCGCCGCCTGGTACTACGCGGCCGAGTACCTGCTGCGCTGGTGGCGCGACATCCGCCCGGGCCTGCGCAACGGCGGCGTCGTCATCGCCGATCGCTACGTCTACGACCTGCGCGAGTCGCCGTGGCCCGGCTCGACGGCATCCCGCGTCGCCGAGTTCCTCATGCCCCGACCCGATGTGCTCGTGCTGCCCGACGCTCCGGACCGCATCATCCACGCGCGCAAGCCGGAGCGGACCGCTGACGAGCAGGCCGCTCAGCAGGATCGCTTCCGCGAGCTCGTCCGTTCGGCGCCCGCACGCACCGAGTCGCTCACCGTTGACACCTCAGGGCTGTCCTTCGATCTCGATCCCGTGGCCCCCGTCGTGTCCGCCGTCGTCACCTCCCTTCACCGCAAGCACTGACCAGGGGCGCCCCCGGGCGCCGGGCCCATGCCGAAATCACCAGTTCCTGCGCGACTCGGGCAGACAATGGCTTCCGTGCCCTCGGCCCCGTCCGCCTCCCATCGGCGGATCGTCGTCGAGGCCGGCACGCTCGGCCTGGTCGTGGGACTGCTCGTCGTGCTGCCGTGGATCGCCGGGGGCTACGTCCTCCTGCTCGACTGGGTCAGCGGTCCGAGCTCGACCATCAGTCCCGGGCTCTACGGGCTGTCGGACAACGCCCTCGACGCCATGCCCTGGCGACTGGGCATCGAGGCGATGCGCACGGTGTTCGGCCCGGAGGCCACGTCGTGGCTCATCGTCCTGCTGCCCTTCCCGATCGCCGCGGCCGGCGCCGCACATCTCATGCGCATGGGCCGCCTGCCGTCGTACGCCGCCGCCCTCGCTGCTGTGTGCACACCAGTCGTCGTCGATCGCGTCATGGCGGGACATGTCGCCTACCTGCTCGGCATCTCCCTCCTGCCCTGGCTGCTCTCCTCCGCCCTGAACGCACGCACCCAGCAGCGCTGGTTCTCCGCGCGCACCGCCGGGTGGTACGCGCTGGCCATCGCGGTGAGCCCGCACATGGCGTGGGTCGGCGGAGTCGTCCTGCTCCTGGTGACCCTGCTGCCCCGCATGTCGGTGCGCGACGTCGTCCGCCTGCTGCTGACCGGGCTCGCGGCCGCTGGCATCTACGCCTACGCCGCCGTCGTCGTGCTCAGCGGGGTGCCGACACTGAGGATCGGCGCCGCCGACCTCGATGCGTTCGCCACTGCGTCCGGACCCGGCGGCGTCCTGCCCACGGTCCTCACCCTGCACGGCTTCTGGCGCGACTGGGACAACCAGGTCCGCCTCGTCCTCGGGCCGGCGTTCTGGCTGCTGGTGGCGGCCGTCGGAGCAGTCATCATCCTGGGACTGGCCGGCATGCTCCGGCAGGGCAACCGGCGCGGGCGGCTGGCCGTGGCCTTCATCGTCGTCGGCGCGATCCTCGCCGCAGGAACGCAGGGGCCCTTCGGCTGGCTCTACCAGTGGGCGTTCGACACGATCCCCCTCTTCACGACGATGCGGGAGCCCGCCAAGTGGCTGGCGCTCGTGCAGCTCGGCTACGTCATCGGCTTCGCGGCAGGCGTGCAGGCCCTGCAGTCCTCCGCTCGCGTCCCCGCCGGCCTTCGTCGTCCCCTTCCGGTCGTGGCGATGATGCTGCCGCTGGCCGTGCTTCCGGCCCTGGCCTGGGGCCTGGGCGGCCGCGTGTCGACGACCGAGTACCCGGCCAGCTGGGCTGCAGCCGCCGAGCGCCTCGACCCGGCGCCGGCACGCCTGCTGTTCCTGCCGTGGCACGGCTACCAGCCCTTCCCCTTCACGCAGGACCGCACCGTCGCGACCCCGGCGGGCGCCTACTTCCCCGGCCCGGTGCTGTCGAGCAGTGCCGTCGAGGTGGGACCGCTCCGCTCGGACTCCACGTCGCGCCAGCAGGCGGTGATGGACGAGCTGGTGGCCGCCGGCGGGGGTCCGGACTTCGCCGGGTCGCTCGCCAACCTCGGCGTGACCCATGTCGGCCTCTCGCGTGGCCCCGAGGACGACCGCTACGCATGGGTCGCGGAGCAGCCGGGCATCACGCGGGTGCTGGCCGAATCCTCCTTCGATCTCTACCGTGTCGACGTCCCGGTTCCCGGGCTGGTCCGCCTCAAGCCCGCCGGCCCGGCGCAGTTCACCGTGGCGGCCGGGACCCCGGGCACGGTGATCGTCCCGGTCGAGTACTCGACGGGATGGGAGCTCGACGGCCAGCCCGGTACCGCGACCCCCGAGGGCACGATCGCCTTCGAGGTCGGCGCGGACGAGAAGCAGATCGTCTACCGCCCGTGGTCGCGCATCAAGCTCGGCATCATCGCCAGTCTCGTCGCCCTCGCCGTGATCCTCGTCGCCGGACTGGTGGAGCACCGCGCGGACCTGCGCCCCCGCCGCAGGGCAGAGCAGGCGAGTCACCATGCCTAGCCGTGAGCGCCTCCTCGAGCTGACCCGGCTGCGACTCATCGCCGGCCGGCCGTACTTCGCCGTCTTCCTCATCAGCAGTGTGATCGTGAGCCGCTGGTTCGTGCCCGGCACCTTCATCTCCACCGGCGACATGGGTCCCTGGATCCGGCAGGGGTGGGAGCCCGAGGCCACCTCATCGTGGAACCACACGGTCAGCGGGGCGGGGAGCGCGGCCTTCACGGTCGCCCGCGGCTTCGAGTTCTTCGTGCTGAAGTTCGTCGGGATCTTCGGCGGCGACGAGTACGTCGGGCAGTGGCTCTTCTACACGCTCATCTACGGCCTGGTCGCCGTCGGCACGACCTACGCCGCGCGGTCGATAGTCAGGAACGAGCCTGCAGCCGTGGCGGCCGGCACCTTCGCCGTGCTGAGCGGCTTCTTCCTCACTCGCCTGCCCAACCCGCTCAACATCATCAGCGTCGGCTCGATCGCGCTGCTGACCGGCCTCGCCATCCGCGTGGCGCGAGGACGGAACATCGGTGCGCCATGGGCAGGCATCTGCCTCCTGCCCACGTCGTTCCTCGCGTTCAACCCGCCGATGATCGTCGTGGCCTACGCATGGACACTGCTGGGCCTGCCGATCCTCGTCGCCCTGATGCTCGGCTGGCACGCCGTCGTCCGGCTGGTGAAGTGGATGATCTTCGCCGCGCCATGGGCGCTGCTGATCAACATCTGGTGGCTGGTGCCATTCGCGTACAGCTACCTCGGCGGCGGTGGCGCCGTGGCCAACGCCGACTTCACCGATCCCACCGCATGGTCGTGGTCGCAGGCGCAGAACAAGATCCCGAACATCCTCACGATGGTGGCGAACTGGGCGTGGGTGAAGCCCCAGTACCTGCCGTTCGCAGCCGACCTGGACCAGCCGTGGATCGTCTGGGCCCGCTACCTGATCCCGGTGCTGGTCTTCCTCGCCCCCGTGCTGGCCATCCGCCGGCTGCGGCGCTCCGCGGTCGTGCTGGTCGGGATGTCCCTCGTGTTCGTGCTGCTGGCCAAGGGCCTGCAGCCGCCGTTCAAGCAGATCAACCTGTTCCTCTACGACAACGTCCCCGGGTTCTGGCTCTTCCGCGAGCCGATGAGCAAGCTCGGCCAGCTGCTCGTCATCTTCTTCGGCATGCTCTTCGCGATCCTGCTCGAGAGCGTGTGGGAGAGGTGGAAGGAGAACCCGACCACGCGCAACCGCGTCGTGAAGTACGCCTCATGGGGCGCGTTCATCATCGTCGTGGTCCAGCCCTACCCGCTGTGGACCGGCAGCGTCATTCCCGACGTGCGGCCCAACCAGCCGAGCGCGCACGTGCGCATCCCGCAGTACTGGTGGGACCTGGCCGACACGATCAACGCGGACACCCGGCCGGGCAAGGTCCTCGTCCTTCCGCTGGACGACTACTACCAGATGCCGACCACGTGGGGGTTCGCCGGCGTCGACAGCATCCCCAACCTCCTGTTCCAGCGGCCGACGGTCCAGCCCAAGCCGGACGGCTACTTCGGGGACGTGCCGGGATTCGCGGCGGACGTCCGCGCCGTCGAGACCGCCCTCCTCAGCGGCGACCTCGCAGCAGTACCGCGACTGCTCGAGGCAACAGGGATCTCGCAGGTCGTCGTGCGCCACGACCTCGTGCGCGGCATGCCCGGTCGCACCTTCGCCGACGACCGCGTCCTCGATGCCGCGCTGTCGCAGACCCCCGGGATGAGCCAGGTCGTCGAGGGCGACCTCGACCTCTGGCACCTCGGTGACGGCTCGCTCCCCACGGTCCGCACCTACGACGCCCTTCTCAACGCACCCGCTCGTCCGACGGCAGGCGCCTCGGCGATCGGCTCGATGCCGACGAACGTTGCCATCACGGCGCGCAAGCTCGATCCGGGCGTGGAGGATCCCCGCACGGACCCCGGGAGGCCGAGTGGACCGACGACGTCGTCCACTGGCCGGTGCCCGCAGTGGACAACGGCGAACCGACCACGACCGTGCCGCTGACCGGCGGCACCTACACCGTGGCGCAGCGGGCCCGGTCCGCCCCGGTGCTCGTGCCGTCCGTCCAGACCGTGGACGGATCCCCCGCCCTCGTCCTGCGCGACCCGTCATCCGTCCTCATCGACGGCAAGCCGGTGTCCTCGCGGCCGGACCTCGTCCTGCCGCTCAGCACTGACGACGTCATCGCCGTGACTGCCGGCACTCGAACGGTGTCGCTCGACGGGTGGCGCCGCGACCTGCTGCCCGGAGCGAGCGCGGCCGAGCCGCGGCCGGCGTACCTGCCGGTCGGCTCGGCCACGCCCGTCACGGCGTGGGCGCCCAGCGCCCAGCCGGCCCGACCCGACGAGTCCAGCGACGTCTACGACTGCAACAACTACGAGCCGCGGCCGGCGAGCGAGCTCGGGCTGCGGCTGGACCGGCTCGGCACCGGCGAGGCGCAGGTGCTGCGCCTGAGCGCAGACGACCACGCCGCCTGCACGCGCATCTCCGTGCCCGATGCCGCACCCGGCCGCACCTACCGCGTGCGAATGGACATGCGGACGGTCGAGGGCAAGCGACCTGAGGTGTGCCTCTGGCAGATCGGCACGGACGGCTGCGACCTGGTGCCGCGCGCACCGATCGACGAGGACTGGATCTCCTTCGACGAGATCGTCACGGTCGACGAGGTGGCCACCGGGCTGCAGGTCGTGCTCTACGCGAACGTCGGCGTGCGCCACGAGCTCACGACCGTCACCGAGTACCGAAACATCTCCATCACCGCCATCGACCCCGTCCTCGAGACGACGGTCTTCCCGCCGGAGGTGCCGGAGGTGACGGTGGAGCTCTCCCCCGGCGACCACACGCTCACGGTGGCCGGCGGTCAGGCCGGATCGGCGCTCAAGCCGTTCGGCCCGGTCGAGAACTGCTTCAACACCCGTCAGATGACGAACGAGGAAGCCGGGATCTCGGCGACGGCGCTCGACGGCGAGCCGGCGCCGGCGTACCGGCTGACAGCCCAGTTCGACCGCGCCTGCATAGCCGCCCCCGTCCCGGACATGGGCGCGTCGTCCCTGTACGAGCTGTCGTACGAGGGCCGCTCGGTGAACCTCCGCAACCCGCAGGTGTGCCTGTACCAGCGCGGTCCGGACCGCTGCTCGAAGATCCCCGCCGGTGGCCCCTGGAAGGAGTGGAACCAGTACCGCACGTTCGTGGGCCCGGATCCCAGGGCCGTCGAGACCCGTCTCTACCTGTTCGGCCCCCGCGACCTCGACGGCAGGGAGCAGGCGGTCGTGGAGTACCGGGACGTCGGCCTCACGACCGGTGGCTGCGCCAGTGGACGTCGTGATGGTGCGCCAGACGCCCACGGCTCCTCCGGCGGCGGTCGCCTACGACCAGCTCAGCCCTGCCGCCTTCGCCGTGACCACGAAGGGCGCGACGCCCGTCGACGCCGACGGCGTCGGCACCTTCGTCGCCCTGAACGAGACGGCCGCGCCGGGCTGGACGGCGCAGCGGGCCGAGGGCATCGACAGCAAGGGCAAGCTCACTCTGCAGGGGTGGATGGGCGGCTGGCCGGCCACCTCCCCCGAGGGCAGCGCGCTGCTCGCCTACGGTCCTGACAAGTACGCGCAGTGGGCGCTGAAGCTCCTCCCGATCGCCCTGATCGCCGCCATCGGCTGGATCATCGTGCGCCGACCCGTGCGCGCGTGGGTCGGCCGTCACTGGCGTCGGACGCGGCTGTCACGCATGCGAGTGCTCGGCGGCAGACGGACTGAGGTGGGCCCATGACGACGCGACGCAGGTGGATGCCCTGGGTGCTCATCACCATCGGACTGGTCGTTCTCGGCCTCGCACTGTTCCGGGCCTGCGCGCCCAGCCCCGTGGTGCGGGTCATCGCCGTCGGCGACATGGCGTGCACGCCCGTCGATCCCGCGTTCAACGAGGGCAGGGGCCAGGATGACGAGTGCATGGCGCAGGTCGTCTCCGACACCGCGGTGGCGCGCCAGCCCGACCTCTTCCTCGGATTGGGCGACTACCAGTACGAGGTGGCCTCCGAGGCCGACTGGGCCTCCGCGTACGCACCCTCCTGGGGTCGCCTGCGCGAGATCACCCGCCCCGCGCTGGGCAACCAGGAACTCAAGGTCCACAAGGCCAACAGCTACTACGCGTTCTTCGACGACGTCGCGATCGAGCAGCCCGGGTACACGTCCTACGACATCGGCGACTGGCATGTCGTCGTCCTCAACACCAGCTGCACCGTCGTCGAGGGCGGGTGCGGCGTGGAGTCACCGCAGTTGGCCTGGCTCAAGGAGGATCTGGCCGCCAACGCCGGGCGCTGCATCCTCGCCTACGGACACCATCCCCGCTGGAGCAACGGCATCGCCGGCCCGGACAACCGCATCGACCCGCTGTGGACGGCGCTCGTCGACGGCGGCGCGACGATGTACCTCTCGGGACACGAGGCCGACTACGAGCGCTTCCCGCCTCTCGACGCGGCCCACCTCCCTGACCCCGCAGGCGTCCGCCAGTTCGTCGTGGGTACAGGCGGGCAGTCGCTCTACGAGCCGCAGGAGGGCGACGCGTCGTGGCGCGACACGTTCGATCCGATCCCCTCCGACTACTTCGACACCGGCAACCACGGCTTCCTCGAGCTCGAGCTCGGCGACGGCGAGTACGGCTGGCAGTTCGTCACGGCGACAGGAACCGTCACCGACTCCGGGTCCGCCTCGTGCAATCCGCGGAGCGCGGGATGACCGGAATCGGCGCGACGCGCAGATAGGGTCGGCCACGTGACCGAGCACGACGGCAGCGCCACGGGCGAGGAGTCCCCGGCGATGCGGGCGTTCCTTGCGAAGCGCCGGGTCGATGTCCTGAGCCGCGCGATCGTCACTCTCGAGACCTGCTCGCCGGACGAGCTCGGCGGGGAGTCGCATCGCCTCGCGGGCACCCTCGGGGTCTTCGGCTTCGACGACGCCAGCATCGCGCTTCGCGCGCTCCAGCGCGACGCAGAGTCCCCTGACGGCGCTGCCGACGAGATAGACGGCCACCGAATGCGTACGCTAGCGATGCTGCGGGGGATCGAAGACAGCGTGATCAGTGAGGAACCTGGATGACCGAGACGATCCTGGCCATCGATGACGACGCGGACGTCCGCGACCTCGTCAGCCTGGCACTCACCGAGTCCGGCTACCGCGTCGTCACGGCGAGTGACGGCCCCGCGGGCATCGCGGCGTACCACGCCCATCAGCCCGACCTCATCGTGCTCGACATCGGGCTCGGGTCCATGGACGGGCTGGAGGTGTGCCGGCAGCTGCGTGCCGTCGGCTCGACCCCCATCGTCTTCGTGACGAGCCGTGCGGATGAGGTGGACCAGCTCATCGGCTTCGCCGCCGGAGCCGACGACTACCTCGCCAAGCCCTTCTCCCCCAGACTGCTGGTCGCGCGCGTAGGCACTGTGCTGCGGCGGGGCCAGGGCACCGAGCAGCCCCGGACCCGTTTCGAGGCCGGGCCCATCACCGCCGACACCGAGACCCGGATCGCCTCGGTCGGCACCACCGAACTCGATCTCACCCGCACCGAGTTCGACCTGCTCGTGATGCTGATGGACAACCCTCGGCGCGTGGTCAACCGCGAAGCCCTGCTCGAGGGCGTGTGGGGTTCCTGGTACGGAGACGACCACGTCGTCGAGGTCCACATGTCGCGGCTGCGGTCCAAGATCAAGGCGGCCGGCGGGCCGCGCATCGGCGTCGCGGTGCGCGGAGTGGGCTACAAGCTGGGCCTCGAACCGGCGCTGGAGGCCTGACGTGGTACTCCGTCCTCTCGGGGCACTCGTCACTATGCTGACCATGTGACCGACACGCCCTACCTCGCGGTGGAGTCGGATGCCGTCATGGCGTTCATCGGCGAGAACCAGGCGTCCGTCCTCACGTCCTCGATCGCGTCGCTCGAGGCCAGCTCACTCGAGGACCTGCCCCGGACGGTGCATGCGGTCCACGGCTCACTCGGCTCGTACCAGCTGCACTCGGCCCACGAGCACATCGCCGCCCTGGCGCAGATCCTGGCCGACCCGAACACGTCCTCCGCGGCCGCGTTGAGCGCGCGCTCGAGACCGTGGCTGCTCTTCGCGCGGAGGTGCCCGCGGACCAGGGCGGATCGGAGCACCCGCATGAGCGAGACGATCCTGGTCATCGATGATGCCGCCGACGTCAGGGCGCTGCTCGCAGTCGCGCTCAAGGAGGCCGGCTATCGGGTCGTCGAGGCCGACAACGGCCCCGCCGGGATAGCCAGCTACCACGCCCATCAGCCCGACCTGATCCTGCTCGACATCGGGCTCGGCTCGATGGACGGACTTGAGGTGTGCCGGCAACTGCGTGCCGTGACGTCGGCCCCGATCATCTTCCTCACCGCGCGTTCCGACGAGGTCGATCAGCTGGTCGGGTTCGCCGCGGGCGGCGACGACTACGTCACGAAGCCCTTCTCGGCCAAGGTGGTCGTCGCCCGCATCAACTCCCTGCTGCGGCGCCAGCAGCGACCCGACGCCGACAGCGAGGACGAAGTACGAGGCTGGGCCCGATTCGTCGACACCCAGTCACGGGTCGCCCTGCTCGACGGCGAGCCGATCCACCTCACCCGTACCGAGTTCGACCTCCTCACCACCATGATGGAGAACCCCGATCGCGTGTGCACGCGCGAGATGCTCCTCGAGCGGGTCTGGGGCGAGTGGTTCGGTGACACCCATGTCGTCGAGGTGCACATGTCGCGGCTGCGCAACAAGATCACCGCGGCGGGCGGGCCCAAGGTCGGGGCCGTCGTCCGTGGCGTCGGCTAAAGTGGGCCTCGGGGCTGCCTCGACGGGGGCAGCCCGCGGGGCCCGACCCGGACGTCCGGTGCCTGGCCGCCGCGAGGTGTACGCCAACCCGTGGATGCGGGTCACCGAGGACGAGGTGCAGCGACGCGACGGCTCGATCGGGCGGTACGGCGTCGTGCACAGTCGCGACTTCGTCCTCGTCATCCCGTTCGACGCCCGCGCTACCACCTGGTCGAGCGTACCGCTATCCCGTGGGCGCTCGCCTGTGGGAGTTCCCCGGGGTCGGTCGCCGACGGCGAGGCCATGACGCCCGAGCAGATGGCCGCCATGGAGCTGGCGGAGGAGACCGGCCTGCGGGCCGGAC
>CAVOWW010000034.1:0-16922 GCA_963700255.1 uncultured bacterium
CACGCGCGACAGTAGGCCTTGTGGCCACGTCGGCAATGGTTTTCGGGGGGCTCTTCCTTGTCGCCCCCGCTTCAGCGGTCCGGTCCGAGCCTGGCTCCGAGACGGCCGCAAGACGGGGGCGGCCATGACCTCCTCCACCGCCACCATCATCGTCCGTAAGGGTGGGACGAGCCTGTCCGGAGGCAAGGTGAAGGGCCTGGCGGGCGAAGTTCCACGCCAAGCAGGGACAAGACCGAAGGGGCACCTGCACCACCGACGCCGCCGGCACCTGCCCCATCACCGTGACGTGTCGGGGGGCACTGCGGACTTACGGGTGGTGGAGGCCCCCGCCGCTCCAACCGGCTGGTCGTGCCCTTCCGCGACGGGCGCGGGTCCGGCAGCGGCAATGGGTCGGCGACTGCCTACGACTTCACGGTGACGGTCGAACGGCCAGTCGGCCGTACCGTGCCGACCACGGACACGAACACGAACCGGACATGGGCGAAGCCGCAGCCAACCCCGAGTGGCCAGGGTTCTGCGGGATCAACGTCGGCCTCCTGCTCGACGGTCGGGTTCGATCGACGACTTCCGAGTGGGCGCAGATGAAGACCGCGGCCGGCGGATTCGTCACGGCGCTCAAGGGGACGCCGTCCCAGGTGTCGGTGTGGAGCTTCGCCAGCGAGGCGAACGGCGAGGCGACCGCCGGCCTGCAGCCGGTGAAGTCCGATCTCCAGGAGCTGCCGTGATCACGACGATCAACGCCGTCGCCAAGACCACGGCGACCAACTGGGATCAGGGCCTGGCCCAGATCGCCTTCGCAAGCAGGCGCAGCCCCTGGACGCGGTCCTCGTCCTGACCGACGGCAACCCGACGTAGTCGCGCAACAGCGGCAACGGATCGAATGTGATCCTGCAGAACGTCGAGGAGGCGGTCCACTCGGCCAACGCCGTCAAGGCCATGGCCAGCACGCCCCGCGTGATCGGCGTCGGCATCGGCCTGAGCGGTGACTCCGACCTGAACCTCGCGGCCATCTCCGGGCCGAACCGCGAGGGACAGGATCCGACTACTACCTGTCGGACTTCGCACCCTGGGCACCACCTGCGGAAGATCGCGGCAAGCCAGTGCGCAGGCACAGTCACGGTCGAGAAGCGGGTCACCACGACCAAGAAGGCCCGGGCACGCCGGCCGATGGATGGAAGTTCGGCTTCGGAGTGACCCTGACGACGGACCAAGGTCGTCACCCCGGAGGACGGCATCACCGGCGAGAACACCGAGACGCAGGGCGTGGTGCAGTACCAGGTCACCGGCGGCACGTGGCCGAAGACGGTCACCATCACCGAGACCCAGCAGTCGGACACGAGCTGCTGTCGGCCACCTGCACGATCATCCGGGGGTGCAGCCCAAGCCCACGGCAACGGAGACGGTGACTTCACCAATGAAGGCCACGTGGTGAAGGTCCTGGGCCTCGAGGATCAGGAGTCGGTGACCTGCACCTTCCTCAACAAGGTGCCGACGCCGCCGCCCCCGCCGCCGCCGACGTGCACGAACTGCACTCCGCCCCCGCCGCCGGTGACGCCGCCTGTCGTGACACCGCCAGTGGTCGAGGCGCCTGCGGTCGCGGCGCCTGCGGGTCGTCGAGTCCGTGTCCGTGGCCCAGGCGGCGACGGTTCCCGAGGCTGAGGCGCCCGCCACGGTCAGCGTGCCCGAGGCGGCGACGGTTCCCGAGTCCGTGCCTGCGGGCGACGGCCCTCAGGCGCCTGCGGTGCCGATGTGGGTCACCGCCCTGCTGATCGCCAGCATGATGGGCCTGGCCACCGTCGCGGTGCGCCGGATGGGGCTCGTGAAGGGCTAGTCAGCACTGGTAGTCACGACTGAGCCCGCCCCGCGAAAGCGGGGCGGGCTCAGTCGCGTTGCGGCGCGGATGCTGTGGGCTAGGCAGCCGGCTGGCGCAGGAGCGGGAACAGCGCGTGCTCCATGGCGGCGCCGGCCGGCAGCTCGTCCTCGAGCCCGTCGAACTGCGGCGACGTGCGCCACGGTCGGGGCGCATGCGTCGCGTCGTCCCCCAGGAAGCGCAGGGAGAACGCGCGTCGCCGATTCGCCCCCGGCACGCCGTAGGCGTGGTGCGCGGTGAGCATGTGGAAGAACACGGCGTCGCCCGGCTGCATGGCCCAGCCGCGGATCTCGTGGGCGGACCGGTCCGACTCGATGTCGGGCAGCTCCTCGAGCGTCCCCTCGGGGAACCACTTCGCCTGCTCGGTGAGGAACGTGCGCGGCATCAGCCAGCCGCGGCGGTGCGAGCCGGCCAGGAACTCCAGGGTGGACTCGGGGGCGACGGGGTCGACCGGCATCCACATGGAGACGTTGTCCCAGCCGTCGACGTTGTAGTACGGCTGGTCCTGGTGCCACGGCGTCGGCTGCCTCGTTCCGGGCTCCTTGACCAGCATGTGGTCGTGGTAGAGCCGGACGATCGAGCTGCCCATGAGCGTGCCGGCCACGTCGGCGGCCTTCGACTCGAAGGCGATCCGCCGGTACTCGTCGATGCGCTGCCAGTTGCAGAAGTCCTCGACGAACCTGCCCGGGTCGTCATCGCGGCTGGCGACGCCGAACAGCGGCCCCGGCTCGGCCAGGTTGAGCTCGATTCCCGCGCGGACCGTCGCCACCTCGTCGGCGTCGAACAGCCCGCGGACGATGCAGCAGCCGTCCGCTCGGTAGGCGGCGACGGTCGCGTCGTCCACGAACGAGGGGTCGATCGCCCTCACTCGGGGATCCCGAGGTCGCGGATCAGCTTGGCCACGTGGCCGGTCGCCTTCACGTTCCGGAAGGCATGCTCGACGACGCCGGTCGGGGAGATCACGAAGGTGGAGCGGATGACGCCCGTGACGACCTTGCCGTACAGCTTCTTCTCGCCGTAGGCCCCGTACGCCGCGAGAACGGACTTGTCCGGGTCGGACAGCAGGGGATAGGTCAGGCCCTCCTGCTCCCGGAACCTGGCCAGCTTCTCCGGCTTGTCGGGGGAGATGCCGAGGATGGCGTAGCCGGCCCGCTCGAACGCGCCGAGGCTGTCCCGGAAGTCGCAGGCCTCCTTGGTGCAGCCGGGGGTCATCGCTGCGGGATAGGCGAAGAGCAGGACGGTGCGCCCGGCGTAGTCCGTGAGGGAGACGGTGGCGCCCGCGTCGTCGGTGAGGGTGAAGTCCGGGGCCGGGTCGCCGGGGGAGAGGGTCATGTCGCTCCTTGATCCTTCTTGCGAACAGTTTGCAGGTACTCAAATATGCTCATAGGGTTCGGTTCGACCGACCAAATCGCCCGGGAGGACATCATGCACGTCTCCGCCATGCATATCCCCGACGGGTTCATCAATGCGCCCGTCAGCGCGCTAGCCGGCGTGATCGCCGCCGTCGGCATCGTCATCTGCCTTCGTGGCGCACGCAAGCAGCTCAACGAGAAGACCGCGCCCATGGCCGGCCTCGTCGCGGTCTTCGTCTTCGCCATGCAGATGATCAACTTCCCGGTGGCGGCCGGAACGAGTGGCCATCTGCTGGGCGGTGCGCTGGCGGCCATCCTGGTCGGGCCCTATGCCGGAGCACTCGCGGTGAGCGTCGTGATCCTCGTGCAGGGCCTGCTCTTCGCCGACGGCGGATTGAGCGCGATCGGCCTGAACATCATCAACATGGGGCTCGTGACCGCGGTGGTCGGCTGGTTCGTCTTCCGGGCCGTCGTGAAGATCGCCGGCAACTCGCGTCCGTCGGTCCTGACCGCCGCCTTCCTCGCGGGGTTGGTGTCCGTGCCGGTCTCGGCCCTTGCGTTCGTCCTGGAGTACGCCATCGGTGGCACCGGAACGGTTCCCGTCGGCACAGTGACCTTCGCCATGGTTGGCGTTCACATCCTCATCGGAATCGGCGAGGGCATCATCACTGCTCTCACCGTGGGGGCCGTCTACCTGACGCGACCGGACCTGGTGTACGGCATGCACGACCGGCTGCCGAAGCCAACGGTGCTCACGGTCAACCCCGTCGGGAAGGAGGCGGCGGCATGAAGCGCAGCGTGTGGGTCGTGATCGGCGTCGGGATCGTGGTGTCGCTGTTCATAGCGGGCTTCGTGAGCTTCTACGCGTCCAGCTCGCCCGACGGACTCGAGAAGGTCGCAGAGGACCAGGGATTCATCGAGACGGCCCAGGACTCGGCGAACGCCAGGTCTGCCCACGGCTGACTACGGCATCTCCGGAGTGGAGTCGGAGAGGCTCTCGGTCGGACTGGCCGGCATCCTTGGCGTCGCCGTCATGGCGGTGGTCGCGTTCGGCCTGTTCTGGTGGCTTGGCAGGGGCAAGAAGGCCAGCGATGACACTGCGGCCCCGGCAGATTCCATAGACGCCTGACCGTGCCGAGTCCCCACCAGCACGGACACGACACGGGCGAACGCCTGTATGTCCATCGACACACCCCGGTTCACCGGCTGCCCGCCGAGGTGAAGGTGGTGGCGATGGTGGCCTTCATCTTCACCGTCGTCGCCACGCCTCCGTCGCAGTTCTGGGCGTTCGGCGTCTACGCGGTGATCCTTGTCGGGGTCGCCTCGGTGGCGCGCATCCCCGCCAAGGTGATCCTCCCGCGCATGCTGGTCGAGGTGCCGTTCGTCCTGTTCGCCCTGCTCATGCCGTTCTTCGGCACAGGCCCGACAGTCGAGGTGTTCGGGCTGACTCTCTACCAGGCAGGCCTGCTCGCTGGCTGGGGCATCCTGGTGAAGGGCACGCTCGGCGTCGTCTGCTCCATCCTGCTCGCCGCGACGACCCCGGCGCGGGATCTCCTTCTCGGGCTCGACCGCCTTCACGTTCCGTCCCTGATCGTCCAGATCGCGAGCTTCATGCTCCGCTACACACACGTCGTCGGTGACGAGCTCTCACGGATGAAGCTGGCACGTGAGGCGCGCGGATTCGAGGCAACGGGGATCCGGTCCTGGCCGGTCATCGCGCAGTCAGCCGGTTCGCTGTTCATCCGCTCGTACGAGCGGGGCGAGCGGGTGCACCTGGCGATGCTCAGCCGCGGATACACGGGACGGCTGCCCGAGCTGGTGCCGGCGACGACCACTGCGGCAGACTGGGCCACTGCCATGATGCTTCCTCTTGCCGGACTCGCCGTCGCCGTGACCGCACTGGCGGTCCAGTGATGACCGCGAGCCTGAAGGTCGCCGGACTGGCCTTCGCCTACCCGGACGGCTACCAGGCCCTCTTCGGAGTGGACCTGGAGATCCAGCGCGGCGAGCGGGTGGCCCTGCTCGGCCCCAACGGAGCGGGCAAGACCACACTCGTGCTCCACTTGAACGGCCTCCTCGCCGGGGGCGTCGGGTCGGTCGAAGTGGCGGGACTCCCGGTGGAGAAGGAGAACTACTCGGAGATCCGGCGTCGCGTAGGCGTGGTCTTCCAGGATCCCGACGACCAGCTGTTCATGCCGACTGTCCACGATGACGTCGCGTTCGGCCCCGCGAACCTCGGACTTGCCGGGGCGGAGCTGGAGGAGCGGGTCCACGAGGCTCTTGACCTGGTGGGCATGGCGGACTTCTCGGACCGGCCGCCGCATCACCTGTCGTTCGGGCAGCGGCGGCGGGTGGCGGTGGCCACGGTGCTGGCCATGCGGCCCGAGATCCTCGTTCTCGACGAGCCTTCGAGCAATCTGGATCCGGCCAGCCGCCGCGAGCTGGCGGACATCCTTCGCAGCCTCGACATCACCGTGCTGATGGTCACCCACGACCTGCCCTACGCGCTTGAGCTGTGCCCGAGGTCGGTGATCCTCTCCGGGGGTGTCATCGTGGCCGACGGAACCACCCGGGATCTGCTGCTCAACGACCCCTTGATGCGCGCCCACCGGCTCGAACTGCCCTTCGGGTTCGATCCTCGCAACGTGCCAGCGTAGGCTTGGGGACCATGTCGGACGTGACCCCTCCTGCCGCGGCCTCGCCCACCTCGATCGTCGACCTTCAGGCGGAGGTCGTCGCTGCGCGCGAGGAGCTCGTCGCGTCGATCGCCGAGCTGAAGTCGCAGACCGCCCCCAAGGCCCTCGCTGAGCGTGGCGGACGGAAGGTCACCGGATTCTTCACCGACGAGTTCGGCGGGATCCGCCCTGAGCGGGTCGCGATCGTCGGCGCCGTCGTCGTCGGACTCATCGCGCTGCGCCTCGATCACCCGCCGCCGATAGGCGACCTGATGACGGCGCTCGACCAGGGCTCGGCCACCACCGCCGACCAGTCACCGGACACCACCCCCAACGCGGACGGCTCCGTGCCGATCAAGCTCCTGCACGACCGGGTGCTCGTGCGCGAGGACGCCGACGGTCGTGAGCGCAGGTCGATGGGCGGCATCGTCATCCCAGTGACGGCGCAGGTGGGGCGGCGTCTCTCGTGGGCCAAGGTGGTGGCCATCGGCCCCAACGTCCGCAGCCTGGAGATGGGCGACCGCGTGCTCTTCGAGCCAGAGGAGCGCGGCATGGTCGAGCTGCAGGGCATCGACTACATCCTGCTGCGTGAGCGTGACGTGCACGCCGTCGCGGCGTCGCGGCACAGCACCGCCGGCACCGGGCTCTACCTCTAGTGGCCGGCGAGGGGCTCTCGCGGCCGGTCCTGGTCGGCGGTACGGGACGCAGCGGTTCGACGATCGTCGGTGACCTGCTCGATCACCACCCCGACCTGACCCTCACCCGCCCCATGGAGGTCCGGTTCATCGCCGGCAACGACGGGCTGGCCGATGCCCTCGCGCTCGGGCTGCGCAGGCCGGGTTCCCCCAAGTCGCTGGCGGCGGCGGACCTGGCCGTCGACCGCCTCCTGAACCGCTGGTTCGAGCGCGCACCGGGTGTCGGCCTGCACACCTCGATGTCGCGCGAGGACGTCGAGCGGTGGGCGCACGAGTACCTCGTGGCCTTCCCCGTCGAGCCCCTCGATGCCACCCGATCGTTGACCACGCGGATCATGGACAGGATCGCCGAGAAGCTCGGAGCCTCCCGGCTCGTCGACACGACCCCTGCCAACGCCCGCAAGGCGGACCGTCTCGAGCCGATCTACCCGGAGTCGACGGTTGTGGTCGTGACCCGCGACGGACGTGATGTCGCGGCGTCGTTCGTGAGCCAGTCGTTCGGGCCCGACGACGTCTTCGAGGCCCTCGACCAGTGGGAGCAGCGGATGCTCCGCACCCACGCGGCCGTGGCGGCGTGCCGGCCCGGCCGGGTCGTCACGATCCAGCTCATGGATCTGGTCGTCAACGACCGGGCGGGCACGCTCGAACGTCTGTGCAGCGCTGTCGGCGTGCCCGTGGATGCCGGGATGGTCGAGTGGTTCGACGCGAACGTGACGGCGAGCGGAGCGCATCCCGGTCGCTGGCGCCGCGACTTCGACGAGGACACGTGCGCGCGCATCGATGCTCACTACGTGGATGCCGTGGGCCGCCTGACCGAGCTCGGTGTCGACATTCCCGAGTGATGTTGGGATGATCCCTGAGGGAGCGCCCATGGGCATATGGCATCGGTTGACGCCGGCGATGAGGATCGCGCTGGTCTACCTCGGGTTCGCCATCGTGTGGATCCTGCTGTCGGATCGCATGGTGAGTTGGCTCGTGCCTGATGCCGGCACCCTCTCGTGGTTCCAGACGGCCAAGGGGCTGGGCTTCGTGCTGGTGAGTGCCGCCGTGCTGTTCGCCCTCACGCGGCGCTATCTCGATCGCGCCGAGCGCACGACGGAGATGCTCGAGCAGGCGTACGAGCAGACGCTGGCGGGCTGGGCGGCCGCACTCGACATCCGCGACCACTCGACCGGCGAGCACACGGCCCGGGTGACCGAGCTCACGGTGGCGCTTGCGCAGCGGTACGGGATCGGCGGAGACGAGCTGGCTGACATCCGGCGGGGCGCGACCCTGCACGACATCGGCAAGATGGCGGTGCCCGACGCCGTGCTGGGGAAGGTCGGGCCGCTGACCGAAGCAGACTGGGTGCTCATCCGGCAGCACCCCGAGATGGCGCACCGGATGCTGACCGGCATCGCCTTTCTCGAGCCCGCCATGGACATCCCGTGGTGCCATCACGAGAAGTGGGACGGCAGTGGCTATCCCCGAGGCCTTGCGGGAGATGCCATTCCCTTCCCCGCGAGGCTGTTCGCCGTCGTCGACGTGTACGACGCACTGACGTCCGAGCGGCCCTACCGCCAGCCGATGACATCTCGGGCAGCGCTGGCCCGGATCGAGTCCGAGGCAGGCAGCCACTTCGACCCCGGTGTGGTGGGCGAGTTCGTCGACCTGATGCTCGAGCGGCAGGCCGAAGGGCAGGTGGACGAAGGGGGGCGGCTTTGACCCGCGTCGAGGCCATGTGGTTGTATCCGCTCCATAACTGAATACCTCATCCAGAGGGGCAGAGGGAAACGGCCCGTTGAAGCCCCGGCAACCTATCCGGTGAATCTCGTTCACGAGGCCACCCGGACTTCGGTGCCAACTCCGACCTGTAACCAGGGCAGATGAGAAGAGAGGCCTCGTCATGACTGCTCAGCTCGACACCCCCGCCCCGTCGCTCGGTGCTGCCTATGCGCTGAAGTGCCGCGAGTGCGGAGCAACCACCGATCTCGACGCCAGCTACGCCTGCATGGAGTGCTTCGGCCCCCTCGAGGTCGCCTACGCCCAGCCGACGGTGACCCGCGCCGATATCGAGGCCGGACCCGTGTCCATGTGGCGGTACGAGGCGCTGCTGCCCGTGGTGCCGGGCGCTGGCGCACGACCCGGCCTGCAGCCGGGATTCACCCGCCTCGTGCGGGCCGACAACCTGGCGGCCGCGCTGGGCGCACGCGCTGTCTGGGTGAAGGACGACTCGGGCAACCCGACCCATTCCTTCAAGGACCGCGTGGTCGCCGTCGCCCTGGAGAACGGCCGTCGGCTCGGCTACACGACCATCGCGTGCGCATCCACGGGCAACCTCGCCAACGCGGTCGCCGCCGCGGCTGCGCGCGCCGGGCTGGACTCGGTGGTGTTCGTGCCGTCCAACCTCGAGGCGGGCAAGATCGTCACGACCGCTGTCTACGGCGGCACCCTGGTGGCCATCGACGGCAACTACGACGACGTCAACCGGCTGTGCTCGGAGATCGCATCCAACCGCGACTGGGGCTTCGTCAACGTCAACCTCCGGCCGTACTACGCCGAGGGCAGCAAGACCGTCGGCTATGAGGTCGCCGAGCAGCTCGGCTGGCGCCTGCCGGATGCCGTCGTGTCGCCGGTGGCGTCGGGCTCGCTGCTGACCAAGGTCGACAAGGCGTTCCGGGAGTTCGTCGACCTCGGCCTGGTTGCGGCCCACGACTACCAGGTCTTCGGTGCACAGGCGACCGGATGCTCACCCGTCGCGCAGGCGTTCAGGTCGGGTCACGACGTCATCCGCCCGGTGAAGCCGGACACGATCGCCAAGTCCCTCGCGATCGGCAACCCGGCCGACGGGCCGTACGCGCTCGATGTCGTGCGCCGCACCGGGGGTGCGATCGCCGACGTCAGCGACGAGGAGGTCGTCGAGGGGATCACGCTGCTCGCGCGCACGGAGGGCATCTTCGCCGAGACGGCCGGGGGAGTGGTGGTGGCGACGTACCGCAAGCTCCTCGCCGAGGGCCTCATCGATCCTGAGGCCGAAGTCGTCCTGCTGAACACGGGCGATGGCCTCAAGACCCTCGACGCGGTCGCCCCGACATGCCAGCCCACCTTCACCATCTCGCCGTCGTACGACGACTTCGAGGCCAACTACGCAGGAGCCACCGCATGAGCATCAGTGTCAAGATCCCGACGATCCTCCGCACCTACACCGGTGGGTCGGCCGATGTCGCCGTGACGGGGGAGACCCTGTCCGAGGCGCTGGCGGACCTGGATCGCCAGTACCCGGGGATCGGTGCCCGCGTGCTGGACGACGACGGCAAGCTGCGCCGTTTCGTCAACGTCTACGTCAACGACGACGATGTCCGGTTCCTCGAGGACCTGGCCACGTCGACCCCGGACGGGGCCAGCATCTCGATCATTCCTGCCGTCGCCGGCGGGTGATCGTCGAGTCCGACCTGCGAGCGTCGCATGAGCGCGGCGTTGTGACGCCCGAAGTCGGACTCAGCGCGTGATGTGCCAACAAGAAAGTCCCGGGACATCCGATACGGATGTCCCGGGACTTCACCTGGTGCGCCGCGAGGGACTTGAACCCCCAACCCGCTGATTAAGAGTCAGCTGCTCTGCCAGTTGAGCTAGCGGCGCGCGAGAAGGAAGGCTACCACTGCCAGTGCTCCGCCGATTCACGCCCCTGCGGGTTGCGAGTCGACCAGCGGACGACGGTCAGCGTGGCTGCTTGCGGTAGCCGGTCGTCGTCTGCGCGGCCCGCACCTCGGCCTCGGGAACGCCGTAGTTTCCCGCTGCCCAGCCGAGCAGGTACTCGTATGCCGCCGCCTCGTGCACGACCGTCAGGGCGGTCCAGTCGGCCGGGTCGCTCTGCCGCGCAGCAGCCACGACGGCATGGCGCCAGGCCTGTTCGTGCGCGACGGCGAGCAGCGGCCCGGTCACCTCCGCGGTGCCCGCCAGGCGCTCCGTCACGATGATGGCGATGTGGTGCCGGTACCAGTGCTCCACGAGGCGCACGGCACCGGTGGCCTGACCCTCACCCTGCACCAGGACCTCCACGACGCACACTGCCAGCGCGAGGTCGACCGCGCCTGACCCTGGTCACGAGTCTGCCGTGCAGAGGCGGTCGACGAGGGCTCCGACGCGCGCTCGCCGCCTCACCGCCGTCGGTAGGCTCGGCACATGAGGACCATCCGGATGGGTATCGCTGGCGTCGGTCGGATCGGCCGGATGCATGCCTCCATCCTGGCGCGGCAGATACCCCGGGCTCGGGTCGTGGCGGTGGCCGACGCGTTCGCCGACGCGGCGGCGGAGGTCGCCGGCGAGCTGCAGGTCAGGGCCCTGACGGTGGACGAGCTCATCGAGTCGCCGGACGTCGATGCCGTCGCCATCTGCACCCCGAGTGAGTCGCATGTCGACCTCGTCGTCCGCGCGGCCGAGGCGGGCAAGGCGGTCTTCTGCGAGAAGCCCGTCAGCCTCGACGTCGCTGAGGTGGATCGCGCGCTGGACGCCGTCGAGCGGGCCGGAGTGCCGTTCATGGTCGGCTTCAACCGGCGGTTCGACCCCGGGCATCGGTCGGTGCGCGAAGCCGTCGAGTCCGGCCAGATCGGCGAGGTGCAGCTGGCACGCATCACGAGCAGGGACCCTGCGCTCCCGCCGCCCGGGTACGTCGACAACAGCGGCGGCATCTTCGTCGACATGACGATCCACGACTTCGACATGGCGCGCTTCGTCGTCGGCTCGCCGGTAGTCGAGGTCTTCGCCAGGGGAGCGGTGCTGATCGATCCCGCCATCGGCGCCGCCGGCGACGTCGACACCGCCGTCGTCGTGCTCACGCATGCGAACGGCGCCATCACGACGATCGACAACAGCCGCCAGGCCGTGTACGGCTACGACCAGCGGGTCGAGGTCCTCGGCAGCGCGGGCATGGCGACCTCGGAGAACGTCCTCAAGGACTACGGACGTGTCTATACCGCCGCTGGAGTCACTGGCACGAACCTCCAGTACTTCTTCCTCGACCGATATCGCGAGTCCTTCATCAACGAGTGGGTCGCCTTCATCGACTACGTCATCGACGGCGGACCGTCGCCGGTGCCCGGGTCGGCGGGCCGCGCGCCGGTCATCATCGGGCAGGCGGCCTGGCAGTCCGTCCTCGAGGATCGGCCGGTCCGCATCACCGAGGGCTGAGGCCCACCATGCTCGCGGGAGCGCCAGAGAGGAGGTGAGTCGGCTCGATGACCGGACGTGTGAGCCGATCCCGTCGGTGCGCCGACCCTGATCGTCCTCGTGCTCATCATCGTGTCGGTCCAGTTGTGGCTGCCGGACTCGGTGACGGTCGGGCCGATCTGGCTTGTCCCGCTCCTCGAGCTCTCGGGCATCCCTATCGCGCTGGCGATGCGGCGGGCGGCCGGCCCGGACAGCGCCGGGCTCCGCATCGTCGTCCACGTCTACCTGGCCCTGCTGGTGGTGGCCTCGGTCATGAACGCCGTCCTGCTGCTGGTATCGATGCTGCAGGGCGATGACACCGACGGCGTGTACCTGCTGCTGGCAGGCTTCGGCGTGCTGCTCATCAATGTGATCAGCTTCGGGCTGGTCTACTGGTGGACGGACGCGGGCGGGCCGCTCCGGCGGCTGTCCGACGATCCCGCACCGCCGGACTTCCTGTTCCCCCAGCAGGCGTCGGCGACCACGTGGCGCCCCGGCCTGATCGACTACCTGTTCACCGCCTACACGAACATCATCGCGTTCAGCCCACGGACACCATGCCGCTGACTCACCGCGTGAAGATCCTGTTCGCGGTCCAGTCGTCTACCGCGCTGCTGACGATCGTCATCACCCTCAGCCGTGCGATCAACCTGATTCCCGGTGGTACGCCCGGGAGCTAGGGGAGGAGGCGCACCGGCGTCTCGGATGATCTGCAGCGGGCCCTCGATGGGGGAGCAACGGTTGGCGGTGGTGCACACCTGTGTCAGGCCGGCTGGTGCCGTCAGGGTCCCGGACTCGTCATCCGCCCAGGCGATGAGCGAAGGCACGCCGTTCTTCTCGACGGGGCAGGAGGTGACTGCTCCGTCGTCGGTGCAGCCGGTGGTGGTTCCGCCGACGATCCACTGGTCGACGACGCGGAGCCCCTTGGCGGCGGCGGACGCGTCGGTCAGCTGCATGCCCAGCAGGGGGTACGGCTCGGGGGTCCAGATGTACCAGTAGGTCCGCGCGATGCCCAGGGCGAGCGAGTCGAAGGTGGTCTGCACGACCCAGTCACGGGCCTTCGCCCCGTCGATCGTCTGGCGCGGGTACTTCGGGCCCGGTCCTGCCAGCCCGTAGTTGAGCTCGGTGTCCCACACGGGCAGGTCCGGGGCACCGGCGGCCTTCAGCGCGTCGACCACCTGCGTGATGAAGGCGGCGCGTGCGTCCGTGCTGCCCTTGCTGGTGGGGTACATGTGGGCAGCGAAGACGTCGACCGGCCAGTCCAGCGCAGCCAGGGCGGCCAGGTAGTTCGGGAAGAACCGGTCGAAGGCACCCGCGAGGCGCACCGTCGTGCTGGCGGCGACGACGCGCGCCTTGGGGTCCTCCTTCTTGATGATGTCGTAGGCCCGCTTGGTGAGCTCCGCCATCGCCTCCGGCGTTCCGTCCCAGAACATCACGAGGCTTGCCTCGTTCCAGATCTGGTACGAGGTGATGCGGCCCTTGTAGCGCTTGACGACCTGCGTGACGAACGCATCCCAGGCGGCGACGCTCTTGGGTGCGGAGGCCGCGCCCGGGACGGGGTAGTCGCCCGGGACGATGCGCTTCGCGTTCCAGGTGGGCGTGGAGCCGAGCACCATGAGGATGTCCTTGATGCCCTGCTTCTCCGCGTTCGCGACCGCGCGGTCGACGAGCGCCCAGTTGTAGGTGCCCTTGACTGTCTCGATCTGCGACCACGCGGTGCCGTTGTCCCACAGTCGGAGGGCGCCGAACGGCACGTTGTCATCGGGCCATGCGCCGTCCTGCACCCCCGCGACGTGCAGCCCGGTCACCGTGGCCGGGATGCGGACCGGGTCCCCGGTGGCCGACGGGGCTGCCGTCGGGGAGGGCGAGGGGGCGGGGGAGGCTGATGCTGAGGGGCTCGGCGCGGGAGTGCTCGACGCCGCGGCACTGCTCCCCGCGGCAGAGGGGGTCGGCTCAGCGGCGTCGCCGTCCCCACTGCAGCCTGCGAGGAGGGCGATCGCGATCAGAGCGGACAGGGCAGGCAGGATTCGGCGCACGACTTCAGCCTATGCGCCGCCGGTGAGTCACCCGACCAGTGCCGGTCACCAGCCGAGGATCTCGCCCAGCTGCCGCGAGAGCTGCAGGGGATCGAAGGGCTTGTTCAGGATCCCCGCTACGGACAGTGCCCGCAGCCGGTCCACGTCGGCGTCGACGACCCCTGCCGTGAGGAACACCACCGGGAGGTCGCGGGTGGCGTGGTCGTCGCGGATGGCCTCGAGCGTCGTGGGGCCGTCCATCCCGGGCATCATGACGTCGAGCACGACGACGTCTGGCAGGCCGTCCCTGAGCGCACTGATGCACTCGGCTCCCGATGAGACGGACGTCACCTCGTGGCCGCCGACCCTGGAGAGTGCCATCGAGGCGAGTCGTCGCACGTCGTCGTCGTCGTCGACCACGAGGATCCGGTGGGTCACGGAGTCGCCTCCTGCGGGATGGCGGGGGTGGGTGCGGCGGGGATCGTCACGATGAAGGTACTGCCTTCGCCCAGCACGCTCTCGACCGCGATGGTTCCCCCGCTGCGCTCCACGATCTCCCGCGCGATGGCCAGGCCGAGGCCCGTGCCGCTCCCGCGCCGTGCGTCACCGCTGTCGACCTGGCCGAACCGGTCGAAGACGGACGCCAGCTGGTCCTCGGGAATCCCCCGACCCCGGTCGACGACTGCGATGGAGACGGCGTCGTCGACGCGCGCCACCTGGACCAGGATCGTGGAGCCCCGCTCGCTGAACTTGATGGCGTTGCCGAGCAGGTTGGTCAGGACCTGGATCATGCGATGCGGGTCCACGACGACGTCGACGCAGGCGCCGTCGACCGGAGGCTCGACCACCAGGCGGATGCCCGCTGCCTGGGCCGCGCCGGTGATCCCGTTGGTGGAGTCCTGCGGCGAGGGTGAGCGCACTCACCTCGACGGGAGTGAGGGGCATCCTCCCGGCGTCGAGTCGCTCGAGGTCGAGGATGTCGTTCACGAGCTGGCCGAGGCGTTCGCTGTTGGTGACCGCCATCGACACCAGCTCCTGCTGCTCGTCCGACAGAGGTCCCATGAAGCCGGAGTCGAGCATCTGCAGGCTGCCCTTGATGGACGTCAGCGGCGTGCGCAGCTCATGGCTGACCACGGAGACGAACTGCCGCTTGATCTCGTCCATCTCGAGGCGCTCCGAGACATCGCGGAAGGACTGGACGGCCCCCATGACGCCGCCCTCGACGATGAGCGGGGACATGACGATCTCGACCGGGAACGCCGTGCCGTCGCGACGCACGTACCTCTGGTCAGGAAGGAACGCCGGCTCACCGCTCGTGACCAGGGCGCTGACGGGGCACTCCTGCCAGGGGTAGGGCGTGCCGTCGGCGTGCTCGTGGTGGGCGATGTCGTGGAAGCGCCGCCCGAGCAGGTCGCTCTCCCGGCACCGGAGCATGCGTCGTGCGGCGAGGTTCGCGAAGAGGACGAATCCCTCCCGGTCCAGCCCGACGATGCCGTCGCCCGCAGAGTCGAGGACCAGCTCGGTCACCCGGCGCTGCTGCTCGACCGTCGACACCAGGACCTGGATCCGCCAGACCGCCAGGATGATGATGATCATGGCTGCGAGGGCCAGCAGGACGGTCGCGTCGCCGCCCTCCCGCCACACGCGGAAGACGAGCAGCGTCGGAACGGTCAGGACGCCCAGGGCCAGGAGGGCGAGGCGAGGGGTGGTGACCCGCGCGACGGATCGCGATCGCGGGTCCGCGATGACGTCTGCCGTCGGGGAGGCCGCGGCGGCCGCCATCATCACCAGTGCCGCCACCCGCACGATCCCCTGCCAGTCCGGCAAGGGCTCCGTCACGTCACGGGCGAGATCGGCGTCACGACCGACGTTCGCGGCCAGCGTCAGCGTGAACGAGAAAGCCAGCAGGATGAGGGCACCCGAGGGCCGCCCGTGGCCGACGAGCAGCCAGATGAGGCAGGTGAGCAGGGCCAGGTCGAGGATCGGGTACAGGACGACGACGAGGGCGGCCCACCCGTCGAGCGGGGCCGTGACAGCCGGCGCGATGAGGAAGAGGCCGACGACGCAGATTCCCGTGACCGTGAGGATCGAGGCGTCGATCCACGACTCGCGGTCGAGGCCCGGCCGCAGGCGGTGGATCAGCAGCGCGATGCCGAGGAACGCCGGCAGGTAGGCGGCCAGGCTGAGCGCGTCGACGATCCCCGGGAAGGTGGCATCCAGCCCGGCCCGTGCCTCGACCGCGGCCACGCCCTGTGCGGCCACTCGAGGGGACGGAAGACGAAGAAGGACCACCAGGGCCCGCGCGCCCCGCGGGGGGCGGTCAGCGCCTGGCCGAAGATCACGACCAGCGACAGGAGCGTGGTGACCAGGTAGATGAAGTCGGCGGCCGGCGACTCGGGTGGCAGCACCACGAGCGCGACGATGGCCAGGACACCCACGCCGATACCGGGGAGCCACAGGCGTGAGGAGCGGGTGGCCGCCTCCCGGGCGCGATCAGTGAGACGTCGCGCCGGATCAGGCGGGATGCCGAACAGCCAGGCGCGCATGGTAGTCAATGCTAGTGACACGGTCACGGAGAGAGGGTCGGTCCTGATGCCGCTCGTGCTACCGAGCTGGGACGACGCGCGCTCTGCGGCGCACGCCGCGGCCCGGCGCCTGCCGACGGAGGCGATACCCGTCGCGCGCGCGGACCGTCGCGTCCTTGCGGCGCCTGTCACGGCGCGCACAGCGCTGCCGCCCTCCGATGCCTCCGCGATGGACGGCTGGGCGGTCGCCGGGGCTGGACCGTGGTGGGTCGGCGCGCAGGTCCTCGCCGGCGAGGTGCATGGTCACCGGATCGCACCGGGACACGCGGTGCCGATCGCCACGGGCGCCGCCGTCCCCGCCGGGACCACGGGGGTCCTGCGCTCGGAGGAGGGCCGGCTCGACGTTGAGGGCCGGCTCCACGGCGAGGTCCATGCGCGTCAGGACATCCGCCCCGCTGGGGCCGAGGCGCGGGCCGACGAGGTGCTCATCGAGGCCGGGACCACGCTGAGCCCCGCCCATGTGGGCCTGGCCGCCGCCGCGGGACACGACGACGTGGTGGTCATGCAACGACCGCGGGCGCACGTCCTCGTCATGGGGGACGAGCT
>CAVOWW010000035.1:0-19765 GCA_963700255.1 uncultured bacterium
ACGCCTGCAACACCAACTGACATCGCCGGCATGGACGCCGCTGTCGGGCCGCGCGGGCGGGGAGATGACCTCCCCGACTCACGCCCGGCGTGCGGCATCGCGCACGATGTGAGGCATGGAACCCGTCGCCGGCCCGGGCAGCGAGCCGGTTGATGAGGCGCTCGCCTCCGAGTCCGAGCCCGCAAGGCCCCCGGCGCCGCCACCTCGACGGCGCCGGCGATCCTGGCCGGTGCTGGTCGCCATCCTGGCTGTCGTTGCCGCCGTCCTCCTGCTGCTGCCGACCACGACCATCGCCCGGCCGGCCCTGATCGCGCCCGTGAACGCGACCGGCACGGTCAGCATGCTGGCGGTGGCGGTCGACCGGGTCCCTTGGGTGACGCAGCTGCTGTGCGTGGCCGACGACACGTGCTACATCCCCAACGTCGGTGGTGACGCCGATGGGTTCCCCACCGACATGGCCGAGTCGATCGTCGCCGCAAGGATCGCGGCTCAGGCCCTCACCCCAGATCCGGTCGCGGAACAGCCGCTTCCACCCAACACCCAAGGGCCGTCTGCCGGCCTAGCCTTCGGGCTCGCCGGCTACCTCGAGGCCACCGGAAGCCGGCTCGGCGGGCGCGTCGCAGCGACCGGAACCCTCGACCCGTACGGCAACGTCGGTCCGGTCTCCGGCGTCGCCGCCAAGGCCGCCCTCGCCGAGGCGGACGGCATCGACCTGCTGCTCGTACCCGTCCGTAACACGCCCCTGACCCGCGCGTTCACCGGCCAGGTGGTCGAGGTCGCCACACTCACGGAGGCCCTGGACGCCGCATGCGCCCTGCCGGGCAGATGCGTTCGCACTCATGCGTGCCACCGAGCGAACGTCCTAGCCCGAACGACGAAGCCCCCGGCCTGATGGCCGGGGGCTTCGTGCGTGCGGGGTGGGCTACGCCGAGGCCACCTTGCGGCTCGAGATGACCGCGTCGATGAGGCCGTACTCCTTGGCATCGGCCGCGGTGAGGATCTTGTCGCGCTCGATGTCGGACGCACCTGCTCCGTGGAACGGCCGGTGTGCAGGGAGATGATGCCCTCCATCTCGGTGCGCATGCGGATGATCTCGTTGGCCTGGATCTCGATGTCCGACCCCTGGCCGCCACCCTCGGTGTAGGGCTGGTGGATGAGGATGCGGGCATGCGGGAGAGCGAAGCGCTTGCCCGGGCTGCCCGCGGCGAGCAGGACTGCCGCGGCGCTGGCCGCCTGGCCCAGGCAGACCGTCTGCACCTGAGGCTTGACGAACTGCATCGTGTCGTAGATCGCCGTCATGGCGGTGTACGAGCCGCCGGGCGAGTTGATGTAGATCTGGATGTCGCGGTCGGGGTCGAGTGACTCCAGCGTGAGCAGCTGGGCCATGACGTCGTCAGCGCTGGCATCGTCGATCTGCACGCCGAGGAAGATGATGCGCTCCTCGAAGAGCTTCGTGTACGGGTTGTGGATGCGCTCGCCGTTGGCGCTGCGCTCCCGGAACTCGGGGAGGATGTAGCGACCCTGGGGGCTCGTGAGGTTGTTCACTTGGCGTCTCCCTTGCCCTTGGCTGCCTTGGCCTCCGGCGCGTCGGCCGCCGAGCTGTAGACGTGGTCGATGATCCCGTACTCGCGAGCCGCCTCCGCGTCGAACCAGCGGTCGCGGTCGGAGTCCTTCTCGATCTGCTCGAGGGTCTGGCCGGTGTGCTCGGCGATGAGGATCGCCATGCGCTTCTTGATGAACAGCATCTGCTCGGCCTGGATCTTGATGTCCGAGGCCGTTCCACCGAGGCCGCCGGACGGCTGGTGCATCATCACTCGGGTGTTCGGGGTGGCGTAGCGCTTGCCCGCCGCGCCCGCGCAGAGGAGGAACTGGCCCATGCTGGCTGCCAGGCCCATCGCCACCGTGGCGACGGAGTTGGGGATGAGCTGGATCGTGTCGTAGATGACCATCCCGGCGCTGATCGAGCCGCCCGGGGAGTTGATGTAGAGCGAGATGTCACGCTCGGGGTCCTCCGCCGCCAGCACCTGGAGCTGCTTGGCGATGCGGTTGGAGTTCTCGTCCATGACGGGGCCCTCGAGCCAGATGATCCGCTCTCGCAGCAGCCGCTCGTCGAGCATGTCGCCGAAGCCGGTCATGCCGCCGCCGGACCCGCGCGAGCTGGGCACGTGGATGTCGCTCACCTAAGCCTCCTGTATCGCGGCCACGTCATCGCAGCCGTTGTACGACCCTAACGTGGAGGCTGCCAGCAGGCTTCCCAGCCCACCCGTGAGTTCGCCGTGGGCCGAACTGCGCTCGGGGTCAGCCCGCGAGCTGGAAGAGCTCGTACACGAGGAAGCCCGGCCAGAAGAACGACTCGATGACCCCCCAGGGGTAGCCCCAGAAGGTCTCGGCCTGCTGCCAGTTCCAGATCAGGGCCCCGATAGGCCCATGCCGTAGACCGCGCCGGCCCCACCTGCTGCTGCGTTGTTGCTCGATGCCATGACGCCTCCTCCGAGTCCGGCGTCGCTGCCTACTGCTCGCGCGCGACGCCCAGCATCACGGTAGCCCCGTCCTCCGCACCCAGTCTCCGCGAACCGCCGCGACCGTCAACGAGTCCGCCATGCGTAGCAGCGGCCCGGTCGGAGACTCCGACCGGGCCGCTTCTACGCGTTCGCGAGAGTGGGCTACTTCTCGTCGACCTCGACGATCTCCTCGATCACGTCCACCTCGACGACGTTGCCGTCCTCGTCGGTGTACACGTCGATCTCCTCGTCGATCTCGACCATCTCGGGCATGCCCTGCATGCGGTTCATCTCGGCGTCGAGGGCCGACAGGTCGACCACGTTGCCGTCCGCGTCGACGACCTTCGCGGACTCGAGCACGACCGCGAGCGCCTTCGCGCGACGGATGTCCTGGATCGCCATCGGGACCTGGCCGGCCTCGACGAGCGCCTTGGCGAATGCATCGGGGCTCATCCCGTAGCGGGGAGCCTGCTGGAGCAGCCACGCGGAGAGCTCGGTCTCGCCGACGGAGACCTCCTCCTTCTCCGCGACCTTGTCGAGCACGAACTGGCTCTTCAGCGACTCACGGGTCTGCTGCTCGACCTCGGCGCGGTGCTCGGCTCCGCTGTCATGGCCGTCCTCGAAGTGGGCCTCGACCTCCGCGGCGATCAGGTTCTCGGGCAGCGGGATCTCGACCGAGTCCAGCAGCACGGTGAGCACCTTGTCGCGGGCCTCGGCACCCTGCTCGAGGCGCTTGACGCGCTCCAGGCGGGTGCGCACGTCGGCGCGCAGCTCGTCGACGGTGTCGAACTCGCTCGCGAGCTGGGCGAAGTCGTCGTCCAGCGCCGGCAGCTCGCGCTCGCGGACGGCCTTGACCGTCGCGGTCACCGTCAGCGGAATGCCGGTCCAGTCGCCGTTCTCGGGCGTGAACTCGAAGGTGCGCACCTCGTCCTTGGCGGCGCCGCGCACGGCGTCGTCGAAGCCCGGCAGCATGCCGTCGGTGCCGAGCTCGTAGGAGAGGGCGTTGCCCACCAGGTCCTCGACGGCGTCGCCCTCGGCCGTGGCACCGGAGATGTCGACCAGCAGCAGGTCGCCGTCTGCCGCGGCGCGGTCGACGTCGTTCAGCGTGGCGAAGCGGCCACGCAGGCTGTCGAGCTGGGCGTCGACGTCCTCGTCGGACGGGGACGCGTTCGAGACCTCGACGGTGAGGCTCGAGTAGTCGGGGAGGTCGAACTCGGGACGCACGTCGACCTCGGCGGTGAAGGTCAGGCTCTGGCCGTCCTCCAGCTCGGTCACGTCGATCTCCGGACGGCCGACCGGCACGATGCCGTTGGCGGCGATGGCCTCGTCGTACGCCTTCGGGAGGGCGTCGTTGACGGCCTCCTCCAGGACTGCGCCGCGGCCGAACCGCTGCTCGATGATGCGGGCCGGCACCTTGCCCTTGCGGAAGCCGGGCACGTTCACGCTCTTGGCGATCCGGCCATAGGCCGCGTCCATGCTGGGCTGGAGCTCCTCGAAGGGAACCTCGACCGTCAGCTTGACGCGGGTCGGGGACAGGGTCTCGACGTCGCTCTTCACAGCAGATCCATCTCCATATATGGGGTCTCCCCAGGGCTGGGGCTCCAGCACTGAGTCGTCGGGGCGGGGAGACTCGAACTCCCGATCTCCTGCTCCCAAAGCAGGCGCGCTAGCCACTACGCTACGCCCCGCGTCGGCCTACGGGATTCTAGGGGTTGAGGCGCCGAGGGCCGAATCGCGGCCGTTCTCGGCGCGACTCCCGACCCTGACCGTCCAGCTCGTTCGCCCACCTCGCGGGACAGATGAGCCAAAGCGGGCCCCGGGCGGTCCTCTGGCTCGTTTCTCCCGCGCGGTGGGAGAAACGGGCTAGAGCCCGGTCGGGTACGTCTCGGGCGGCTCGCCCATGTCCCACAGCGGCGTCCGTTCGAGCGGATGCAGAGCATGGGTGCGGTCGACGTGGATGACCACGTCGAACTGGTCACCCATGTCGGCGTGGAACCAGTGGCTGGTGCGCTCGGTCTCGGGCCGGTACATCACGCCGATGGCCCGCTCGAGCAGGTTGCGCGGCAGTTCGGCCTCGTCGGTCCGCACGAGGAAGGCGTCGCCCTCGGTTGCCGTCCATGCGTGGAACAGGGCCTCGTAGCTGGACGGGAGCGAGCGCCGCACGCGCTTGCGCTCGGCCGGCCCGCCCCACTCGGTGGCCGCGGTGACCTGGCCGTGGTGGGTGGTGAAGCCGATGTTCACGCAGTCGTCCCCGGCGACCTCCCGGACGAGCTGGCCGATGTTGAGCTCGCCGTGCCTGCCCATCTGGGTATGGCGGGCATCGCCGACGTGCGAGTTGTGCGCCCAGACGACGACCTTGGCCGGCGACCTGCGCGACTCGAGGTGCCGCACCAGCTCCTCCAGCGTCTGGCCCATGTGCGAGTCGCGCAGGTTCCACGAAGACACCGAGCCCCGGTACATCTGCCGGTAGTAGTTCTCCGCGTTGCGCACAAGGCGCGCGTTCTGCTCGGCGAAGAAGTAGTCGTCCTGCGCGAGCCAGCCGTCCCGCGCCAGGAGCTGCTGACGCCGCTCACGCAGGTCGAGCAGCTGCTGCACGACCTCCTCCTCGCACGGGGCCGCGTAGTTCATCGTGACGGCATGGCCGTAGCGCTGCCCCTCCCCCTGGAACAGGTCGAAGCAGGCGTACCGCTCGCGTGCGTCCTCGGCCGCGACAGGCTCGTGGCGGTCCAAGTAGTCCACGACGGCGTCCATCGACGACCGCATGCTGTAGAGGTCCAGGCCGTAGAAGCCGACCTTCGCCTCGTCGAACGCCTGCGCGTCGTTGAAGGCACGCAGCCACTGCAGGAACGCAACGACGTCGGTGTTGCGCCACATCCAGCCCGGGAATCGCCGGAAGTCGGCAAGCGCATCGGTCGGGTCCCGGTCCGACGACTGCCCGCGGACCCAGCGGTTCACGCGATAGGCGTCGGGCCAGTCCGCCTCGACCGCGACCGCCGTGAAGCCCGCCTCGTCGACCAGACGTCGGGTGATGCGCGCCCGCTCGCGATAGAACTCGTGGGTGCCGTGGGAGGCCTCGCCGATGAGGACGTAGCGACGGCCCCCGATGCGGGCCATGAGCCCGTCGTAGTCGCTGCGTTCGCCCGTGATGGGCGTCACCCCGATCACGCCTCCACTGTGCGCCGTTCGGACCCGCATCGCAAGGGTCGTTCGCCGGGTTCCCTCCCCGGCACGGCGGTGCCATGATGAAGGTGGGCGGAGCCTGATCCGCGCGAGCCTCCGTCCGCGGGAGGTGGCGCGATGTTCCAGGACCGCTCGGATGCCGGCCGTCGGCTCGCCGCCCGACTTGCCTCATACCCCTTGCCCCGACCCCTCGTGCTGGGGCTGCCCCGCGGCGGCCTGCCCGTCGCACTGGAGGTCGCCGAGGCGCTCGATGCCGAGCTCGACGTCTTGGTCGTGCGCAAGGTCGGATCCCCGAACAACCCCGAGTTCGCCATCGGCGCGGTGGGCGAGGACGGCGTTGTCGTGCTCGACCACGCTGCCCGTCGGCAGCTCCACCTGACGAGCGAGTACGTCGACCACCTCGCCGCGCTCGAGCTGAAGGAAGTCGACAGGCGGGTCAAGGCGTACCGCGGGGGTTGCCTGCGACTCGGTATCGCCGGGCGCAACGTGATCATCGTCGATGACGGCCTCGCCACCGGCTCGACGGCCGAGGCCGCCATCACGGTCGTGCGGCACTTCGGCGCCGCCCACGTGCTGCTCGCCGTGCCGGTGGGCTCTGCCGAGGCGGTTGCTCGACTCTCGGCGATGGCAGACGAGGTCGTCTGCCTCGAGACCCCCGAGCCCTTCTACGCAGTGGGGCAGCACTACCACGACTTCAGCCAGGTCCGCGACGACGAGGTCATCGCCATCCTCGAGGCCCACCCTCGATCACGGGAGCGCGCCGTCGACGTGGCGAGGGTCGACGAGGACGTCACGATCGCCTTCGACGGCGTGCGGCTGCCCGGGCACCTGTGCGTGCCTGACGGCGCCTGCGGCATCGTCCTGTTCGCGCACGGCAGCGGCAGCAGCCGGCTCAGTCCGCGCAATGTCGCCGTCGCCAAGGTGCTGCAGGGGGCCGGTCTCGGCACCCTCCTGTTCGACCTTCTCTCCGCGGACGAGGCAGACGTGCGCGCCAACGTGTTCGACATCGAGCTGCTCGCCGAGCGGCTCGTCCAGGCAACGCTGTGGCTGCGCTCCCGCGACGACGTGGGCACGCTGCCGCTCGGCTACTTCGGGGCGTCAACGGGCGCTGCGGCAGCGCTCGTCGCAGCGGCCCAGTGCCCGGACGACGTCGCGGCAGTGGTCTCCCGTGGCGGCCGCCCAGACCTCGCGGGACCCTGGCTCGAGAAGGTGCAGGCGCCGACGCTGCTCGTCGTCGGCGGCCACGACTACGCCGTCATCGACCTCAACCGCGAGGCACAGCGTCACCTGCGCTGCACGAACCTCCTCGAGGTCGTGAGCGGTGCCACCCATCTGTTCGAGGAGCCGGGCACCCTCGCGCAGGCCGCCCGACTGGCGCAGTCGTGGTTCCTGGCCTACCTGCCGTAGCGCGTGTCGATCGCTCATTGCGGGGGATTCGCCCGATTCGCCCCTACCGTTGAACCATGCATCGTGCTTCCCCCACGTTGCTCGTGCTGGCAACGTGTCTCGCCGGGTCCCTGCTGACCCCGTCCCCTGCTGCTGCCGACGACACCGGCAGCCCGAGTCCGAGCGCGTCATCATCGGCCTCGCCCTCCCCCGACACCGGGACCGGGACCACGGATCCTGCCGCGCCGTCGCCGGACGGCTCGCCAGCCCTCGCCCTTCGAGTCCGAGGACGACTCGTCGCCCTTCGGCTCGGCCCCGTCCCCGTTCGCCGGGTCGGCGTCGCCGTCACGGGGATCCACGGACACGCTCGTGACGACCGGCGTCGTCATGGCCGCCACCTCCCCCGGGGTGCAGCAGCCGTCCCTGACGCCGCCGCGCGCGAAGCTGCCCCTGCGGAAGGGCCACTACGGGATGAAGGTCGCGCGGCTGCAGGAGCGACTGGCATGGCTCGGCTACGAGATCGACGAGAGCAACCTGCAGCGCCAGGCGTACGGATCCTCGACAGCCGCGGCGCTGAAGGCGTTCCAGGCGAAGAACTGGCTGCCGGTCACCGGCAAGGCGAACACGAGGACCTGGAAGGCGCTCAAGCGGATCAGCGAGCCGATCGGCATCCTCCCGCTCCGCTGCACGGAGGTGAAGAAGGCCCTGTGCATCGACAAGACGTCGCGCACGCTGCGCCTCGTCGTCAAGGGCAAGGTGAAGGTCATCACCGATGCGCGCTTCGGCGCCCCCGGCATGGAGACCGGCGAGGGGGTGTTCAGCGTCAGGGAGAAGAGCTACAACCACACCTCGTCGCTGTACGAATCGTGGATGCCGCGAGCCATGTTCTTCAACGGTGACGAGGCCGTGCACTACTCCCCCGACTTCGCCAGCGTCGGCTACATCCGCGGCTCGCACGGCTGCGTCGGAGTGCGCGACATGGACGTGGCGACCAGGCTGTTCGAGAAGGTCGACGTCGGCACTCGCGTGTACGTCTACTGGTCCTAGCGCTGCCGCACGTCCGCGACGGCGTCCGGCGCAGCGGCGCCTGAGGACTCCGGCGTCCCAGGCGACGGGCGTCGGCTGATGACCCAGAAGAAGGCCACCAGCGTCGGGATGACGTAGGCGAGCCAGACGGCCACCTCCAGCCACGTCATCTTCGGCGTGATGCTGAGCAGGCCCCGCGCGAAGGTGGCGATGACGCCGTCGGCGGGGAAGGTCGAGGTGAGGTCGAAGGCCACGTTGTCCTCGCCGGGGAGCCACCCGAGCTCCTGGAACTCGTGGACCGCGTAGCGAAGGATCCCACCGGCCACGATGACGAGGAGCGCCCCTGTCCAGGTGAACAGGGCCGTGAGGTTGAGCCGCACCGCTCCCCGGTACATCAGGAAGCCCAGCACGACGGCGGTGGCAAGGCCGAGGATCGCGCCGATCACCGCGGTCGTGGCCTCGCCGGACGACCGGATGCCGGCCCACAGGAAGATCGCCGTCTCCAGGCCCTCTCGGATGACGGCCAGGAACGCCACCATGGCGACGGCCACGGTGCTGGTCTGGAGGGCGCGGTCCATCTCGCCGTGCAGGTGCGCCTTGATGTGGCGGGCGTTCGTCGCCATCCAGAAGATCATCCACGTGATCAGCGCGACGGCGAGCAGGGAGGTGATCCCCGCGAACGCCTCCGCGGCCTCCTCGCTCAGCTCCTCGCTGACGAACGTCAGCGCCAGTCCGAGCCCGACGGACAGGGCGATCGCCGCGCCCACGCCGATCCACAGCCGCCGCAGCGCGTGGCCGTTGCTCGTCTTCACGAGGTAGGCGACGAGGATGGCCACGATGAGCGCCGCCTCGAGGCCCTCGCGCAGGCCGATCAGGAAGCTGGGGAACACGCGCCACTCCTCGCCGTAGGTTAGGGGAGCCTAAGTGACACGGCCCGCACTCTGTCAAATCAGGCGATAGCGGCCGGTCGTCGACCTACGCTGAGGCATGCAGAGCGACGCCCTCACCGTCTCCGAGTACCTCGCCAGCCTGCCCGACGACCGCAAGAAGGCCATGGCCGCCGTGCGCAAGGTCATCCGGGCCAACCTGCCCAAGGGCATCGTCGAGTCGATGAACTGGGGGATGATCGTCTACGAGGTCCCGCTGAAGACCTACCCGGACACCTACAACGGCCAGCCGCTCGCGTACGCCGGGCTGGCCTCGCAGAAGAACTACATGTCCGTCTACCTGATGGGCCTCTACGGCAGCGAGGCGCTGCGTGCCGAGTTCGAGAGCGCCTACAAGGCGACCGGCAAGCGGATGGATGTCGGCAAGTCGTGCGTGCGGTTCCGTGGGCTTGACGACCTGCCCCTCGAGGTCGTCGGGGACGCGATCGGCGCACTCACCCTGGACCAGTTCCTGGCCCTTCACGATGACGCCTCCTCCCTGCGGAAGAGCAAGAAGTCGAGGGGCTGAGCAGAAACTCCACTCGGTCTCAAGGTGGGGCGGTGGCCCGCCGATACCCCAGCATGGCCACGACCATGGTGAGGGCACTGTTCGCGGGAACCTGCGTGCGCTGTCGACGTTCGTACCGGAAGAACGACCTGGTCTTCCCGATGAACGGTCGATGGATCTGCGTTCCCTGCCAGCGGGAGACGGACCGCCAGCCGCGGTGACTGCTGCCTGACCGGGCGGGGTGGACGACCAGCGGCTAGTCCGCCTCGAGGCACAGGCAGAACGGGTGCCCGGCCGGGTCGAGCAGCACGCGCACCTGGGCCTGCGGCTGGAACGCCGCGAGGGTTGCGCCCAGAGCCACGGCGTCATCGACCGCTGCCTCGAGGTCGCCGACCTGGAAGTCGAGGTGCATCATCGTGCGCTGCTGGCCGTCGACCGGCGGCCAGACCGGCGCCTGGTAGTCAGTGGCCTGCTGGAACACGAGGTAGGCGCTCCCCCCGGGGGCGGCGAGGACGGCCGTGCCCGGCTCCTCGTGGCCGATGGGCCACCCCAGGAGCTCGGAGTAGAACCGCGCGAGGGCACTCGGGTCCGGCGCCTCGATCGCCGTCCCCCACCACATGCCCTGCGCACGTGACCTCATGACGACCGGCTACTGCTGCAGGGCGGCGCACTGCGGGTTGGCCGAGAAGGCCTCGCCGAGGCTCCCGCCGCCGCTGCTGATCGACGATCCGATGGTCTCCACGGTGGCGCCGACCGCCGAGACGGCGTCCTTCGCGGCCGAGGCGACACCGGCCAGCGCGGCGACCGCGCCGATGCCCGAGGCACTGGTCAGCTCGTTGATGCTCGCCCCGAGCGCGTCGACGGAGGCCTGCGTCGCTGCGGCGGACTCCTTCACGGCCGCGGCCTCGGGACTGCTGCCGTCCGCCGGGATGGCCTGGACGGTCGTCACCAGTGTCGTGGCGGCGGTGGTGATCGTCGCGGCCTGGCCGGACAGGCTGGCGGCGACGTCGGTGCCGCCGGTCGCCACCGCGGACGCGATGCCCTCGACGGAGTCCTTCAGCGCCGTCGTTTCGTCGCAGACCTGGCCGGCCCACGCGGTGAGCTCCGGGCTCGGGGCACCCGAGGCCGGAGCAGCCGGGCTGGATGCCGCCGGCGCGCTGGGGGCGGGAGCACTCGTCTCGGCGGTGCCGGTCGAGGAGCCGCACGCGGAGAGCAGGACGATGGACGCAACAGTGCCGAGGGACACGGCGATCGAGGTTCTCATTCCTAACCCTACGTTCCGCCACGGGTCTAGCCTCGCGGGATGCACCCCGACGCACTGGACCTCGCCCGCTCCGTCAAGGGGTTCATGCCGGACGACGAGGGACTGGCCCTGCACGAGGCCGGAGTCGCCGCCTCGACCATCGGACCGCTGCTGGAGATCGGTTCCTACTGCGGCAAGTCGGCCGTCTACCTCGGCACCGCAGCGCAGCTGGCCGGCACCGTCCTGTTCACCGTCGACCACCACCACGGCTCCGAGGAGAACCAGGCCGGCTGGGATCACCACGACCCCGAGGTCGTCGATCCGCGCACCGGCCGCATGGAGACGCTGCCGTTCCTGCGCCGCACGATCGAGGCGGCCGGCGCTCGAGGACACCGTCATCGCCGTCGTCGGGGACTCCCCCACCGTCGCGCGGCACTGGGGCACGCCGGTGGGACTGCTGTTCATCGACGGAGGCCATGCGCTCGACGTCGCCATGGCGGACTACGAGGCATGGGCCCGGTTCGTCCTGCCGGGGGGACTGCTCGCGATCCATGACGTCTTCGAGTCACCGGAGGACGGCGGTCAGGCGCCGTTCGTCGTGTGGCAGCGGGCGGTGGCCGACGGGTTCGAGCCGGTGACGACGACCGGCAGTCTGCGGATCCTGCGCCGCCCCTGACGGTCGAGCCGCCTTACGACACGGAGTGCGTGATACCCGGTGCGGAGTCGAGGAGGATCGGCCGCTCGGCAGGGAGGTGCTCGCCTCGGAAGAGGCCCGCGGTCGGGCCCTCGCCATCGAGGGCGTGCGCGGCCAGGACGACCGCGGCGCTGTTCCACGTCGGCTGGTCGGCCGTGAAGTACTGGCCGGGCCTGTCGAACCGCTCGCCCTCGAAGTTCATGCCGCACCAGTAGGAGCCATCGTCGTGCCGGAGGAACTGGGCCCAGGCCAGGAGGTCACGCGCCCGTCGGTCCTCTCCTATCGCGTCGAGGGCCATCACCAGCTCGCAGGTCTCGGCGGCGGTGATCCAGGGCCGGTCCGACACGCAGCGCACGCCCAGGCCCTCGACCACGAACGTGTCCCAGCCGGCGTCGATGCGCTCGCGCGCCGCGTCCCCGCGAAGGACGCCCCCGAGAACCGGGTAGTACCAGTCCATGGCCCAGCGGGACTTGTCCAGGAAGTCGCCCGGCCGATGCACGATCGCCGTTGCCAGCAGGTCGAGCGCGAGCTCCCAGTCCGGGCGCTCGTGCAGCAGGTGCTGGGCCGTGGCGATGGCGCAGCGCAGGCTCATGTGCACGCTCGACGAGCCGGTCAGCAGGGCACCGTCCGCGGGATCGTCCGCGCGCCAGGCGATCGCCCCGCCTGGTGACTGCTGCTCGAGGACGTGGTCGATCGCACGCTCGACGACCGGCCACATGCGGTGCAGGAAGTCATCGTCGCGAGTGGAGAGGTAGTGGTGCCAGGTGCCGACCGCGACGTAGGCGGTGATGTTGGTGTCGCGGGTGCGGTCGACCACCTCGTCGCCGACGTAGTACGCGTACCAGCCACCGTCCGGCAGCTGCCTGGCGCGCAGCCAGGCGTACGCGCGTGCGGCATCGTCATGACGTCCGCCCGCATCGAGGGCCATGGCGGCCTCGACCATGTTCCAGGGGTCGGTCTTGCCGCCGGTCACCCAGGGGATGTGCCCATCGGCGGCCTGCACAGCGGCGATCGCCTCGACCGTGGCTCTCACGGCTTCTCCACGTACACCACGAGGCTCTTGCCCAGCACGGGGTTGAGCGCGCGGTCGAGGTAGCGGAGCACCGGCGGGTTCTTCATGATCTGCCACACGAGCACGTCGTGGTACCGGCGGGCCAGGAGCCGGTCAGCGTTGTTGACCCCGCCCGCGCATCGGATCCACCAGTACGGCGAGTGAAGGGCGTGCGCGTGATGGGAGCCACGCAGCACCAGTCCGACGTCCTCGAGCCGTGACTCGAGCTCGTGCTGGCGGTAGATGCGGATGTGCCCGCCGGGGAAGTCGTGGTACTCGCTGTCCAGCGCCCAGTTGATGCGCTCCGGGAACCGCGCCGGCACCGACACGGCCATGCGGCCGCCCGGCTTCAGCACGCGGGCCAGCTCGGCCATGGCATTGCGGTCGTCGGGGATGTGCTCGAGCACCTCGGCCGCGATGATCCGGTCGAAGGCCCCATCGGCGAAGGGCAGCGCGAGCGCATCGCCCTGCACCGGCAGGCCCGTCCCGCTCGCGGGGATCTCGGCCTCCACCTGCATGGCCTCGACCATGTCTCGCACGGCCTTGAGCTCGCCGCCGTCGGCATCGAACGCGACGACGCGGGCTCCGCGCCGGAGTGCGGCGAAGGCATGCCGCCCGCCGCCGCAGCCCATGTCGAGCAGGGAGTCACCCGAGCCGAGTCGCAGGCGGTCGAGGTCAACGGTGAGCATGCGCCACCGTGCCCTGCCGCTCCTCGAGCTCGGCACGCCAGAGCTCGACCAGGCCCATCGCATGGGCGCGCCAGGTGAATCGCTCGAGGACGCGAACCCGGCCGTTCTCGCCCAGTCGCGCTCGCTGCTCGGGATCGCCCAGCACCTCGACGATCATCGAGGCGAGCGCCGACGGGTCACCGGGCGCCACCGTGCGGGCGCTCTCCCCGTCCGGTCCGACGACCTCCGGGAGCGCTCCCCCGGTCGTGGCGACGACGGGCACGCCGCACGCCATGGCCTCGGCAGCGGGCAGGGAGAACCCCTCGTAGAGGGAGGGCACGACGGCGACCTGCGCCTCGGCGTACAGCTCGACGATGCGCTCGTCCGTGACCCCCGACACGAACTCCACCGCCCCGTCGAGGCCGAGGCTCTCGATGAGCGCCGGCACCGCGCTCCCGTCCTTCAGCCGGCCGATCACGACGAGGTGCGCGTCGGGTCGCTCCACCCGTGCCTTGGCGAGGGCCTCGAGCAGGATCGTCAGACCCTTGAGCGGCACGTCGGCGCTGGCCGTCGTCATGAGCCGTCCCGGCACCCGCGCGACTCCGGGCAGGGGCCGGAACAGGTTCTCGTCGACGCCGATGTGCACCACCGTCATCTGGTCGCGCGGCACTCCCATCTGGGCGGCGATGTCGCGCTTGGACGATTCCGAGACGGTGACGATGCGAGGGATCCGCGGGGCGACGCGCAGCTGCATCCGGAGGAACCCGTACCAGCGGCGCAGCGCGAGGCGGCGGCGGAAGCCGGAGGCATGCGCGATGTCGAGCTCCCGGTCGACGGTGATCGGATGGTGGATCGTGGCGGTGACCGGCCAGCCGTCCTTCATCATCCCGAGGACGCCCGAGCCGAGGCACTGGTTGTCGTGGACGAGGTCGAAGTCGTCGCGACGGTCCCTCAGGATCCGTCGAGCGCGCTCGCTGAACGCCCACGGCTCGGGGAAGCCGGCCGCGCACATGATGCCGAACTCGCGCACGTCGACGGAGTCGCGGAACTCGCGGATGTGCGGCACCCGGAACGGGTCCGGCTGGCGGTAGAGGTCGAGGCCGGGGACCTCGACGAGCTGGGCGGGGTCATCGAGAGTCGGCCAGGGCTGCCCCGACAGGACCTCGATGTGGTGGCCGAGTGCAGCCACCTCACGGGCCACGTACCGGGTGTACACGCCCTGACCGCCGCAGTGCGGGTTCCCGCGGTACACCAGCCAGGCGATGCGCAGCGGTCGGGACACGAGGGCGAACCTACCCGCAGTCCCTGCTGGCAACCGCGGCCTCCCCTACCCTGTCAATCACCATCGGCACCACGGACTGGAGTTCTCCCATGGCGCACGACCGCAGCTGGCGGACGATCATCATCGCCTCCGCCCTCGGCATCGCCCTTCCGATCACCGCTCTCGCCGTCGCCGGTGCGAGCTCGGCCACGGTCGCCTCCGTGCCCGGAGTCGACGCGGCCGTCCCCATGGCCAGCGTGCTCCCCGCGGCGACCGCGGTCCCCAGCACGCTGCCGGCCACCATCAGCCCCAGCGCGGTCCCCAGCACGCTGCCGGCCACCCTCAGCCCCAGCGCGGTCCCCAGCACGCTGCCGGCCACCATCTCGCCGCAGCCGACGGTGCGACCCTCCACGTTCCCGCGACGCTCAGCCCCGAGGAGGTCGCAGCCCTCGACGAGCGACCAGCGGCGCGAAGTACACGATCACCTTCGCCGCACGGTGGTGCCCGAGCTACGAGAGCGTCCGCGCCAACCGCGCCCGCAACAACATCATGGAGTCGCTGCAGAACCTCGGCCCCGACACGAACTACTCCGGCGGCGAGGCCGTCTCGCCCGGCGAAGGAGGACGCAGCCCCCGCAGAGCGCCTGCACCCCCCTGACCGGCTGGAACTTCCAGCTCGGCGACGGCATCGACGGCGTCACCCCGGGCACGAACCTGTCCAAGGTCCGCGAACCCCGGCACCAGTCGTGACGACGCGGTCGTCCGTGCCCGAGCTGAGCCCGGCCGGCAACGACACCGGCCGCTCCATCGCGGGCGCCGTCACCCTGGAGCTGACCGACGCCCAGGTCAGGGCCGCCAACTCCCACAAGCTCTGGGTGCAGGGCGGCACCGCCACGCAGCCCCTCGGCCCCGTCCCGGGCCAGTACGGGTTCGCCTCGCTGCGGTGCGCCAACGACAACCTCAACGGCGACAACGTCGAGTTCATCAGCTTCACGACGAACCAGCGCAACGTCTTCTGCTACACCTACCTGGTCAAGCCGCCGCCGAAGGCCGGCGTCATCGTGATCAAGAAGGCCGTGCCGGACGTCACCGCCCCCGGATCTCACCTTCGGGTTCGGCGGAAACGTCTCCTTCAACCCGGGCGGCGCGTTCTCCCTGCGCAAGGGCCAGTCGATCGAGTTCGTCCGCGGAGCGAGCGACGACACCGGATTCAACTGGAAGGTCACGGAGGACGTCCCCAAGGACTGGAGCCTGACGATCTCCTGCGACTCCGCCAAGGAGCACGTCCGACCACCAGGACCTCGGCGACAACGGCGTGTCCATCGACCTGGCCGCGGGCGACACCGTGACCTGCACCTTCGTCAACTCGCCCAACCCCCCGCCGAACCGGCTCAAGCTCGGCAAGTTCGCCCAGGGCGGCTCCGGCTGAGTTCGGCTTCAAGGTGACGGATCCCGACGGCGAGGTCATCGACAACCCGACTCTCGACATTCCCGCGGACGAAGCTCGTCCGCGTCGGCTCGTACGAGCTGACGAAGGCCGGCACGTACACCGTCACCGAGACCCTGCCGACTAGCCCGAAGGGCACCTGGGCGCTCACCGCCATCATCTGCGACGGGCGCCGAAGGGCACCGTGGTCAACGCGACCACGGCCACCATCGACGTCAAGGATCCGTCTGCCAGCGGTGCCCTGTGCGTGCTCGTCAACACGTTCGACTCGAATGCGGCCTCGCTGACCATCCGCTCCAGCACGGTGGGTGGCGCGGGCGGGGAGAACTCCTACAAGATCACCTCCGACTCGGTCGCTCGGGATCAAGCCAGGACGGCGCCCGCCTCCAGCGCGCCGACAACACCGTCGCCGACACGTTCGTGACGGCGCGTGCCGGTCACCCCCGCCGACGCGACCGACGAACTGGAGCCCAAGCGCTACGCCATCCAGGGCTTCGGCCCCGATCGCCACCGTCGACGGCGGCTGGGACCTCGTCTCCGTCACCTGCACCGGCGCGACGGCCAGCGGGGTCAACCTCGCCACCGGGCGCATCACGGTGACCCTGCCGCCCAAGGGCGCGGTCGTGTGCGACTACGTGTGGGAGCTCGATCGACCCGTCACGCTCGACGTGACGAAGGCGGAGGTGCTCGCCGGCGGCGCCCGGACCTCGGACGTGGACATCGTCGTGACGTGCGACAACAGACGCGACCGGCAGGCTCACCGTGCGGCCGCAGGACGCCCTTCCGGCATCGATGACGCCGACGCTCCGCTTCGTCGAGTCGACCGAGTGCCGGGTCGCGGAGATCGCCCCGGGCGGCAACCCCGTCGGCATCGCCTGGAAGCTGACGGGGCCAACGGGCACGACCTCCGGCACGGGACCGGTCGTCGACGTCCGCCTCAACCACAGCGACAACCCGGGCGCGGCCTACGCGGTCACCTTCACGAACACCTACCGCTCCGGGTCACCGACGACGCCGCCGTCACCGCCGCCGACGGACCCGCCGTCCGGTGGCGGGGGGAACGGTGGTGGCACCGAGCAGGTGCCCGTCGATCCGCCGGTGCTGCCCGAGGTGATCGAGCCGGACATCCCGACCGTGGTGCTGCCCGGCGAGGTGGAGACCAACGCCGGCAGAGCCGCGAGGGTGAGCGTCACCTGCGCACCGCTGACCCGTGAGGCGGTCGGCCGGGTTCCGCAGGGCGACGTGCGCCTCTGCATCGTCACGAAGGACAGGAACGGCCGGGTGTCCGTGCGGGTCCTCGTTCGACCGGTGAAGGTGACGCTCACCCTGAGCGCCCCCGCCACCGGCTCGTACGACGCCTACAGCCAGACCCGGAGCTGGGTGGTCCGCTAGCCCCGAGGTGGGCGGGGCCCCGTGCTGTCGTCGGGTATCCTCGGGCTGCACCACGCGGGTGTAGCTCAATGGCAGAGCCCCAGCCTTCCAAGCTGGCCATGCCGGTTCGATCCCGGTCACCCGCTCCGACGAGCACGACCCGACTGAGGCCCCCCGCTGGACGCGGGGGGCCTCAGTCATGAGGGGCATTCAGGCAGCCTGGGGGCGGCCGGGTCGCGCTAGGCGTGGCCCGCCGCGAGCCTGACCTGATGACGGCCGTGCGACAGGCGGACCGCCGAGCGCATCGCCCGGACGCACGCCCACAGCAGCAGCAGGCTGAGCACCAGCCGGGTCGCCGTGGTCCATGCGGGGTCGACGTCACCCAAGTCGAACGGGAACACCTGCAGCAGGCTGGCGATCAGGGCGGTGTTGACGAGTGCGACGCAGTAGACGCCGAGCGCCCGCACCCGTGCGGAGTCATCGACCGCGCACGCCAGCTGGGCCAGCAGGCCCAGGCACAGGGAGAGGTTGACCAGCCAGAGCACGGAGGCAGCGGAGTCGGTCACGTAGGGGATCGACTCCCACCCCGGCCAGGAGTTCACGCCGAAGAGGAGCACGAGGTAGATGACGGCACCGAGCAGGTAGCCGCCCCGTCCGTCGCTGCGCCGCCGACGGCGTCGAGCTGCGTGTCGGTTCACGGTCCACCTCCCGCCACTGACCTCCTGCCGGACGTCCTGACCCCGGCACCAGGGGTATCGGCGCTGCTGACCGGCCGCTGAATCCCATGATGACGGCCGCTTCGGTCATGACCGACGGCTATACCCGGCTCGTCCTCGTGTTCCCCCGTGTCGGCGCGCTACATTCCAATTACGACGAATCCCCCTCGACAGCCTCCTTCCCGCGAAAGGCGGTCCGCGTGCCGCTCGAGCCCCTGACCGGCCGCCCCACGGCGGTTGCTGACGACCTGCGTCGCATGCACGGCCACCTGCTCGTGGTGGCGGCGATCCTGGTGGCCGTCGAGGCGGTGGGACTGGCAACCAACTCCCTCTGGATCACGCGCGTGCAGCCCGAATGGCCGCAGATCTACCCCTACACAGTGTCGGGCGTCGCCGCGATCGTCGCTGCCATGGCACTCTTCCGCCGCGGTGGCCGGGTCGCCATCTGGGTGGCCCGGGGTCTGGCCGGCGTGACCCTCCTCCTCGGGGCGGGCGTCGAGATCGGCGTGAGTACGGGCCTGCTGCCGTCAAGCGATCCGATGAGCGCCGAGGGCACCAGCTGGGTCGCGGCGCTGCCGTCCCTCGCGACGATGGCCGTGTCACTCTCCGTGCTGCTCATCGGCACCGGGGGCGACACCACGGCGCGGTGGAGGTTCTGGCTCGCCGCCGGCGGCGGACTGGTGTCGGTGCTGGGCCTGCTGTCCTACCTGTACGGGTCGGCGAGCTCTTCACTGCTCTCGGCGTCACCGGCATCTCCCTGCCCACCACGATCATCGCCCTCGTCGTCGTCGGTGCCGCTCTGACAGCGACCCCCGATCGCCCTCCCCTCGCCTCGCTCGACCAGCGGTACGACCGCACCCTGCTGCGCCGGATCGTGCCGCTGATCGTGATCGCCCCGCTCCTCCCGGCCGCGGTCGCATGGGTGATCCTGCGAATCGAGCCGAACCTGGAATCCGCCGTAGCCATCTCCGGACTCGTGACTGTCGTCGTCCTCATCCTCGTCATCGCACTGGTCGGGGGTGCCGCGAGCCGGGCCCAACGCGAGCTGCGCACCCAGCGGAACCGTGTCTGGGATGCCTTCGAGTACTCTCCCGCACCGACCGCCATCCTCAGCATCGACGGCCGCATCGCGATCGCCAACACGGCGCTCGCGACCGTGGTCCAGCGTCCCGTCGGCGAGCTGACCGGCGTCCAGGTGACGGACCTGGTGATGGACCATGACGCGCCGTGGGTGGCTGAGGCGATCGCCCACGTCGGCGCCGGGCACAACGGCTTCCGGCGGGAGGTCCGGCTGAACGGCCGCGGACGCGAGGGCATCTGGATCGATCTCGGCGTCGCCTCCGTCCGCGACAGCGACGACAGCGTCGGCTACCTGGTGCTGCAGTGCACCGACCTCACCGACCGCAAGCGCCTCGAACGCGGACTGGCCGATCAGGAGACCCCTGCACCGTGAGGGTGGCGTTCGCCAGCGGCGCACTGCTGTGCGCCCTGCTCACCGGGTGCAGCACTACCGGCCAGACCGCGGCACCAGCGTCGGCTGCTCCCTCGCTCGGGTCACGGTCGCCGGCGAGCTCCCGGCGCCGACTGATCGACCGGCGTCGTCTGCAGCCCCGTCGGCCGCCAACGATCCCTCCGCCGATGCGCGACTCCTGCGGGCTGCCGAGGCCGGCGACGTCGCCGCGGTACGTGCCGCCCTCGAGGCCCGGGCCGATGTCGAAGCCGTCGACGACACTGGGGCGACGGCCCTGGTCCTCGCGGCGTACGGCAACCACGTCGACGTGGCGCGGG
>CAVOWW010000036.1:0-18874 GCA_963700255.1 uncultured bacterium
CACGAGACCGGGTGCCGGACGCGATCGCTGGGCGCGGTCGAGCAGGCGCAGGCCGAGGTCGGTGGCGAAGAGCATCGCGAAGAAGCCGACGAGCAGCCGGAATGCGTCGATGCCCCACGGCGTGGACGTGAGCATGGCCCCGATCAGCGAGGACGACATGTTCGTCCCGAGTCGCTCGTGGAAGTTGGCGAGACCGGGGATGATCGGGTACTCCGCGGCGTACTGGATGGCGTTGAGCTGGTAGAGCCCCGCATCCCAGTTGTCCACCGGACCCGCGAATGCATGGGCGGCGACGACCAGCGCAAGCACGAGCGCGGTCAGGGGGACGATGATCCACCACGCCCTCCCACCGGCACCGCTCGAGGCGGGGCGTGCTGGTCCCCTGCGGAGCAGGACGACCCAGCCGATCACGGAGAGGACCGCCACGACGGCCACGGCGGCGAGCGCATCCCGTGACCGCAGGGGGACCACGAGATTGGCCACCGCGAGGAGCAGGACGAGGATGCCCAGTCCGCTCCACATCGCCACGCGAACAGACGCCAGGGTCCCCACGGAACCGCGCACCAAGCCTGCAGCGAACGCCCCCAGCGCAACGAGCACCAGGGTCAGGAGGAGCCACGTCGAGAGAACGGCAAGGGTCACGCGCGTGACCTCCGCGCCATGAGCGGTGAGTGCTTCCCGATCACGTAGACGGCCCGCATGCCGTCCTTCCAGCCGATCTTCTTGCCCTCGGCGTAGGTGCGTCCCGAGTAGGAGATGCCCACCTCGTAGATCCGGCAGCCCATGCGCGCCACCTTCGCGGTGATCTCCGGCTCGAAGCCGAATCGATCCTCCTCGAGCGTCACGCTCTGGATGATCTCCCTGCGGAAGACCTTGGCGCAGGTCTCCATGTCGCTGAGGTTGATGTTCGTGACCATGTTGGACAGCCTCGTGAGAGCACGGTTTCCGACGCTGTGCCAGTAGTAGAGCACGCGATGCTCGGCGCCCCCCATGAAGCGCGATCCGTAGACGACGTCCGCTCGACCATCACGCAACGGAACGAGCAGCTTCGCGATGTCAGCGGGGTCGTACTCGAGGTCGGCGTCGTGGACGGCCACGAAGGGAGACGTCGCCACCACGAAGCCGAGACGAAGCGCGGCACCCTTCCCCCGGTTGAGCGGCTGCTGAAGGAGCCGCAGCCGCTCGTCCTGCACTCCCGCAACCTGCGCCACGGTGCCATCAGTCGACCCGTCATCGACGACGATGAGCTCATTGACGAACGGCAGTGCGAGAACCCGCTCGATCGCCTGACCGACGCGTGCCTCCTCGTTGTAGACCGGCATCACGACGGTGACGTCCGCAGCCGCGTCGTTCATGGGATCGCCCACAGGGCGTCGGGGTCGGCGAGCAGCGCAATGTCGTGCCGCACCATGATTCCGGCCATCGAGTCGAAGTCGACCGAGTGGCGCCACCCCAGCTCGAGGTAGGCAGCACGACTGTCGCCGACGAGGATGTTGGTGTCGCCAGCTCGGGTACGCCCCGCCGAACTCACGACATGCGGCATCCAGTCGTCGATGCCGGCGGCGGCGAAGGCCTTGGCCAGGAAGAACGACAGTCGGTGCGAGATCCCCGTCGCCAGCACGTAGTCGTGCGGCACATCGGCGCGCAGCATCATCTGCATCGCCCGTGTGTAGTCCGGCGCCCAGCCCCAGTCGCGAGCGGTCTCGATGTCACCCAGCTCGACGGTGTCCTGGAGGCCGGCCGCGATTCGCGCAACGGCCATGGTGATGCGCCGCGTGACGAAACCCTCTCCGCGCAGCGGCGACTCGTGGTTGTAGAGGATTCCGCAGACGGCATGGACCCCGCGGTCTCGCGCCGCGTTGACGAGGGCCATCGCATCGGCCTTGGAGTGGGCGTACGGGGTCTGGGGCAGACGCTCGCTCCGTTCGGTCTGGGGCGATCGGTCGGCACCCTCGAAGATGGAGGCTGACGACGCCTGGAACAGCCTCGCCCCCGGCACCCGCGCGATCGCCTCCAGCAGCACGGCCACGGCGTCGACGTTGATGCGGCGCACCTCGTCCTGGTGGTCCCATGACTCACCCGGGGCGGTGAAGCCGCCGAGGTTGTAGACCTCGTGGGGCGATGCATCGCTGACGACGGACCGGAGGGCATCGGCTTCCCCGAGGTCCGCCTCGACGATGACCACGTCGGGGGCGTACCGCTCGAGAAGGGAGGTGTCCGTGCCCGGCTTGACCAGCCCGACGACGTCGAGGCCGTCGCGCGCGAAGCTGCGTGGACAGGATCGTGCCGTCCTGGCCGGCTGCTCCGGTGACGAGGGCGCGCACGCGAGTGCCTAGAACTGGCCCTCTTTGGCGCCCTCGAGGCGCGCGATGTCAGCGTCGACCATGATCCGGGCGAGCTCGGGGGGCAGGACGGTGGCCTGCCAGCCGAGCTTCGCCTTCGCCTTGCCGGCATCGCCGATGAGCTCGTCGACCTCGGTGGGGCGCAGGAACTTCGGGTCGAACTTGACGTAGTCCTCCCACTTCAGGCCCGCATGCTCGAAGGCGAAGGTGAGGAAGTCCCGGATCGTGTAGGCGGATCCAGTCGCCAGGACGAAGTCCTCCGGCTCGTCAGCCTGCAGCATGCGCCACATGCCGTCGGTGTACTCGGGCGCGTAGCCCCAGTCGCGGACGGAGTCCAGGTTGCCCATCCAGAGTTCCGATCTGGAGGCCCTTGACGATGTTGGCGACGCCGAGGGTGATCTTGCGCGTCACGAACGTCTCGCCGCGGCGCGGGGACTCGTGGTTGAACAGCTGGCCGTTGACCGCGAACATGTCGTAGGCCTCGCGGTAGTTCTTCGTGATCCAGTACGAGTACACCTTGGCCACGCCGTAGGGGCTGCGCGGGTAGAACGGGGTGTCCTCGTTCTGGGGAGGCGGGCTCGCGCCGAACATCTCGCTGGTGCTGGCCTGGTAGAAGCGGATCGAGGTGTCCGTCGTACGGATCGCCTCGAGCAGGTTGAGGGTCGAGACGCCCGTGGCCTGGGCCGTGTAGCCGGGCTCGTCGAACGACACCCGCACGTGCGACTGCGCGGCGAGGTTGTAGACCTCGTGCGGGCGGATGTCGTGCACCAGCTGACCCATCCGGGCCGCGTCGGTCACGTCGCCGTAGTGCAGGTGCAGGTTGCGGCCGGGGATGTGCTCGTCATGGTGGAGGTGGTCGATCCGGCTCCGGTTGAAGGAGGAGGAGCGACGAACGATGCCGTGGACCTCGTAGCCCTTCTCCAGCAGCTGCTGGGCCATGTACGAGCCGTCCTGCCCCGTGACACCCGTGATCAGGGCGCGCTTCGCCTCAGACACCATTCCTCCGACCTGTGGATAACTCCGGCAAGCCTACCGTCTCCCTAGACTGCGGACGTGCGTCCAGACGTTGTCGCGGTGATCCCGGCCTACCGCCCCGATGCCTGTCGATCTGCCCGTCCTGGTCGAGTCGCTGATCGGCACCGGGATGCCGGTCGTCGTCGCCGACGACGCCAGCCCCTGCACCTCGACGCCGTGCTGCGCGCCGCGTCAGACACGGGGGCCACGGTCGTCCGGCACCGACGCAACGAGGGCATCGCCCGAAGCCTGAACGACGGCCTGCAGCGCGCTGCCGCGGTCGGGGCGACGTGGCTCCTGACCGTCGACCAGGACTCCAGGCTGGAGTCCGACTACGTGCCTCGGCTGCTCGGGGCCGCGGATCGCGCTGCTGCGTCGCTCGGCACAGGGATGATCGGCGCCGTGGCAGCCGGCGGGATCGCCGACGCCAGCGGCGCGCTTGGCTACCCGGTCGTCGAGGTGTCGGGCATAGCGACGACCCCCGAGGTGATCCAGACAGGGACGATCTGGTCGGTGGACGCGATGACGGCACTGGGCGGCTTCGACGAGTCGCTGGGGATCGATGCAGTCGACGCCGCGGCCTGTCTCGGCCTGCGTGCTGCGGGCCTCAGCATCGTCCTCGCGCCAGGGCTCGAAGTCCGCCACCGGATCGGCGAGGGCCGGCAGGTGCGGGTACTCGGGCGCGATGTGCTGTCGTCCGGGCACAGCCCGGGCCGACGCACGACCATGGTGCGCAACCGGCTGCGGCTGTTCCCCGCCGAGTTCGCGCAGTCGCCCACCCACGCGCTCCGGACTGTCCGTCGAGTCGCCGTCAACACCGCCCTCGCAATCACCGTTGAGGACGATCGCTGGGCCAAGGCGAAAGCCAGCGCTCGCGGCCTGCTCCCCCGCAGGAACGGGTAGGTTCGGCCCATGAAGGGCATCATCCTTGCGGGGGGCACCGGCAGCCGGCTCTGGCCGATCACCAAGGGAGTGAGCAAGCAACTGCTCCCCGTGTACGACAAGCCGATGATCCACTACCCGCTCGCGACCCTGATGGCGGCCGGGCTCCGCGAGGTCCTCGTCATCACCACCCCCGAGGACTCGGAGTCGTTCTCGCGCCTCCTGGGAGACGGATCGCCGTGGGGCATGGCCATCGAGTATGCCGTGCAGCCCCGGCCCGAAGGCCTCGCGCAGGCCTTCCTCATCGCTGAGGACTTCCTCGCCGGCGATCAGGCAGCCCTCATCCTCGGCGACAACCTCTTCTACGGACCCAGCCTGGGTCGCAAGCTCGCGCAGCTCACGGACCAGCGAGGAGCGCACGTCTTCGCCTACGAGGTCGCCAACCCCAGCGAGTACGGCGTCGTCGAGTTCGACGAGTCGGGGCTCGTGCTGTCCGTGGAGGAGAAGCCCGCACGCCCGCGCAGCAACTACGCCATCCCGGGCCTCTACTTCTACGACGAGACCGTCGTCGACGTCGCGAAGTCCATCACGCCGTCAGCGCGCGGCGAGCTCGAGATCACGTCGGTCAACGACTACTACCTGAAGTCGGGGTCGCTCACGGTCACCGTGCTGGAGCGCGGCACAGCCTGGCTCGACACGGGCACCTTCCGCTCCCTGCAGGATGCCGGCGAGTTCGTGCGCGTGATGGAGGACCGCACCGGCACCAAGGTCGGCTGCGTCGAGGAGATCGCCTGGCGCAACGGCTGGATCTCCTCCCAGGAGCTGGCGGCGCTGGCCGAGCCGCTGCTCAAGAGCGGGTACGGGGACTACCTCGTGCGCCTGGCCGGGCCGCACTAGCAGGCGCTCTGGCATGCCGTCGGGGGTCGCTTCGAGACTGGACAGGTTCCGACCGGACCTGGCAAGTGGCGGCATCTGGCTGGCGTCGCGGCTGGCGGTCGTCATCGCGGCCGTCTACGCGAGCTGGGTGGCCACCGGGCAGCCCGGCGTCTTCTTTGGGGGCCCAGAAGATCTCGCGCCCGAGCGCAGCCCGGTCTCCATGTGGGACCGATGGGACGCCGAGTGGTACCGCTCCATCGCAGTGGAGGGCTACCTCGCCCCCGGGCACGAGAACAACATCGCGTTCCCGCCCGGGCTCCCGCTCCTGCTGCGCGCCTTCGTCGCGGTCGGCATCGACGTCACGCTCGCCGGCCTGGTCATCAGCCTTCTGGCCGGACTGGCCGCGGCCGTCGCCCTCGGACGGCTGACCCAGGCAGCCGGTGGAGCTCCAGCGCTCGGCGTCGTCGCCTGGGTGTGCGCTCCGATGGCCGTCTTCCTGGCAGCCCCATACACCGAGGCGCTCTTCGCCGCCCTCGCGTTCTGGGCGTGGTACCTCGCACGGCGGGGGGCCTGGGTCTGGGCGGGTGTGCTCGCGGCCGGGGCGACGCTCGTGCGCGTGAACGGGCTCTTCCTTGCGGCTGGCCTCGTCGTGATGCTGCTCACCGCACGCCCACGAGCCTGGCTGCGTGGCTCGGCGCTGCTCCTGCCGTTCGCGTCAGCTGCCGCGTACATCGCCTACCTGTACTCGCTGACCGGCAGCTGGAGTGCCTGGTCCGACGCGCAACGCACGGAGTGGGGTCGCGAGCTCACCTCACCCGTCGAGGCTCTCAGGACGACGTACGAGATGGGCTTCACCAACCCGGTCTCCGCCAGCTTCGCCGTCCAGTATCGCCTCGAGATCGCCTTCATGGCGGTGCTCCTGGCCTTCGCCGTCGTGCTGGCGGCCAAGCGCTGGTGGGCCGAGCTGACAGTCGTTCTGCTCGACGTGCCTCTCCCTCGGGACGAGCACCCTGTTCTACGCAGTTCCTCGCTCCATGCTGACGCTGTTCCCTGTCTGGGTGCTCCTCGGCGTGTGGATGACGCGAGCACGTAGCGTGCTGGTCGTGTACCTCGCCGTGTGCGTCCCCTTGATGCTGGGTGGCGTCGCGGCCTTCGTCACTGGCCGATGGGTCGCATAGGAGCTCATGAGACTCGTCGTCATCGCAGTGCGGGTCGCCGCCCTGATCGTCGTCGTCGCTGCCTGCATCCGTCTCACATGGATCAGCGACGACGCGCTCATCACCCTGCGCACCGCCCTGAACGTCGTGCACGGCTGGGGGGGCGGGTACAACGCGACCGAGGCCGTGCAGGCCTACACGCACCCGGCCTGGTTCCTGCTCTGGATCGCGCTGGCAACTGCGACCGACGCCTGGGTCACGGCGATCCTGATCGCCAGCGTGGCTCTGGCCGGCACCGCTGCCGCCCTGGTGCTGTGGCGCGCTCAGACGATCACCCGGATCATCGTCACCGCCCTGCTCCTCGTGCTGTCCAACGCGTTCGTGGAGTACTCCACCAGCGGTCTGGAGAACCCGCTCGGCTTCGCGGCGCTCGGCACCCTGTTCGTCCTGGCCGAGCGCGTGCTCGCCCACACGACCCGCCGAGAGGTGTCGCTGTCGCTGCTCCTGGGCCTGGTGACCGCCTTGGCCCTGCTCACACGACTCGACTACGCACTGCTCGTGCTCCCCGCCCTCGGGTACACGGCATGGCACCTGCGCCGTCGGGCATCCTCGCAGCTCGCCCTTGCGATCGGAGTCTTCACGCCGCTGCTCGTGTGGTTCGCGTGGTCGTGGGCAACGTACCGAGCGGTGCTGCCCAACACCCTGGAAGCAAAGACCAACGTGGAGATCCCCCGGCTCGAACTCATCAACCGAGGCCTCGACTACGTGGCCGCCAGCAGCGTGTCGGACTGGGCCACGGTTGTCGGCATCATCGCCGGCCTCGTTCTGGCGATGGCGTTCGGCGGCGGCTACCTGCGCTCATGGGCGTGGGGGGTCATGGCCTACCTCGCCTACGTCGTGCTGATCGGCGGCGACTTCATGGCATTCCGCTTCATGGCGGTACCCCTGTACGTATCCGTCATGATCATCGCTGCTGTCCCGCTGCCGGAGTACTCGCGGACCCTCAGGTGGGCCGGCACGGCGCTCGCGGCAGCGGCGGGTGTCGCCATGCTCATCGTTGCGCCGCCATCGGCCGTGGTTCCCGCCGACAGCCCCCGGTGGGACCTCCTCGATCGTGCCGCCGTCGCGGACGAGCGCGGCTACACCATCGGGCCGGTGGGGCTCTCGCCTGCGCTCATCCAAGGGCAGGCGCAGGCTTGGCCTGACGGTCCGCTTCCCGGTCGCATTCCCGCCACCGTGCTCGCCCAGTGCGGCGGACTCGGTGGCACCGGGATGGCGAACGGACCCACCACTCACGTGATCGACACCTGCGGGCTGGCCGATCGCTTCGTCGCTCGGCTGCCGTTCCCCTACAAGCCGGCGGGCGACTGGCGCATCGGGCACTTCGAGCGGGACCTCCCTGACGGCTACCTGGAGGCGGTCCGGGCGAACGATCCAGGGCTGGTCACCGATCCCCGCCAGCGGGCCGCGCTTATCGAGCTCTGGACGGCCATCCGTCGTTGACCCCTAGTCGCGCCGCTTCCGCATGCGTGCTCCCACCTTGCGCAGCGGCTCCGTGGCGCGCCAGGTGCGGCTCGACAGGATCGACGACAGTGCCGCGGCATCAGCGGCAGCCGTATCAGCGCCCACCGCACTTGTCGCCACCTCGGGCATGCGGGTGACCTGAACGAAGAAGTCGACGAGCCGCTCGGCGAAACCGGCCCAGGTGTGCCGGGCGATCGCCACCTGAAGGGCGGCCACCCGATCGGCCCGCGCCTCCTCATTCGACAGCAGGGCGACGAGGTCGGAGGCGTACTGCTCGATCGACCAGCCCGGCGGCAGTCCGCGCACGCCCGAGACCTCCGCCAGCGGTCCGAAGTCGGTGAACACCGTCGGTGCGCCCAGCGCCGCGGCCTCGTAGGGCACGAACCCGAATCCCTCGGCACTCGTGGGGTAGAGGACCGCGGTGGCGTGCGCGAGAAGCCAGGCGCGGCTCTGCGCGGACACGTGACCGACGGAGTGGATGCGCCCGCGCAGGTCGAGATGACGCGCTGTCAGGTCGTCCTCCTGCACCTTCGAACTGCTGCTCTTGACGTGCAGCCCAGCGAGCACGAGGTCGCACGGCTGCCCCGCCCGAAGCGCTGCCTCCCACACCTTGATCGCGAAGTCGCGGTTCTTGTGCTGGAAGTCGTTGCCGAGGACCGCTACGAAGCGCTTGCCGCGCAATGACTTCACCAGCTCGTCGAGATCCTCGCCAGGAACGTCGGGAGCCTGCTCTGCATGGATGTGGTCGAGTCCCAAGGGCAGAGGCAGCACCCGATCGATCTCGAGGCGGGGCACCTCCTGGATGAGGCGGTGCGCGACATCGGCGCTGATGGTGGTGATCCCGTCCACGCTCAGGGCGATCCGGCGCTGCAGGGAGCGGTAGGCGTGCCACGCCTCGGCGGAACCGTGGTACCTGGGGATGTCGTAGGCGATCAGGTCGAGGTAGGTGGTGACGACGCGGGCTCCTAGCCTTCGCGCGGCAGCGATATTGCTGCGTCCGTCGATCTGGTTGGGGTACCAGACGATGTCCGACATCGGGACGGGATCGTGGGGACCGAACAGCTCGATCTTCGTATGCCCGCTGAGATGGCTCGCGTAGCCGGGCAGCTCGGTCAGCCCCACCAGCCGGATCGCTGTGACGGACTCCTGCAAGGCAAGGGCGCCGAGGGCAGCCGTGGTGAGGACCTGCGCGCCCGTCTCGTACGGGCCGAGCCAGGTGACGTCGACGGTGACCGTCAGCCGATCCGCGCGCGGCTCGTAGTGGCGCAGGGCGTCATGGTGGGAGCTGCCCGGGTCGTCCGCCTCGAGCGAGGTCCACGGCGGCGGCGGACATGAGCTCGGGTGCGCGGGCGACGTCGGTGCTGTCGGTGACCCACCAGTCGTGCCACAGGCCGCGCTCGGAGGCCTTCAGCACCCACGCGGCCACCGCGTCGGGATCCTCCGCGTCCACCGGGCCGACGAGATCCTGCAGGTCGAGCGCCACGGCGACCAGCGGGCCTGCCGGTGCTGCAGCGCGGAGCCAGCGGCCTCCACGCGACGGCCCGCTGACCAGCGACAGCGACGCGATCCTGGGATCCGAGTCGATCCGCGACGTGAACTCGCCGAGCCGGTCCATCGTGAGCAGGGCGGGGTCGCCGAGAACGACCATCGTCCGGCCTTTGCGAGATCGGATCGTCTCGCTCATGGCCTGATCACAGCGCCTCGTAGATGCGGGCGAGATCCTGGTTCAGCGCGGGGGAGTAGTAGGGATCGACCCGGTGCACCGTCGCCCAGCGCTCGGCGAAGAGCCGGGCCTCCGCCGGGTCTGGCTTCTTCCGTGCCATCGTCGCGCCCTCGTAGTGGGTGAAGTGTGCGTAGGGCGTCCACGCTACGCGATGCCCGGCCTGGTGCGCCCGCAGGCAGAAGTCGACGTCGTTGAAGTCCCGTGCGAACGCCGGTGTCGAAGCCATCGACCTCGGTCGAAGACGCTGGTGCGTACGAGCATGGCGGCGGCAGTGACTGCGAGGTAGTTGCGCGGCGTCAGCGTGGACCCGAAGTAGCCGGGCTCCTTCGCCGGCTTGGCGATCCAGCAGTGGGTCGGCCCGCTGGGCAGCAGCACGATCCCCGCGTGCTGGAAGCGGCCGTCGGGGTATGTCAGCTTGCAGCCCACGATCCCGACGCCCTCGATCTGGCCGATCTCCAGCATGCGAGTGACGGGGTTCGGCTCCGCCACGGTGGTGTCGTCGTTCAGCAGCAGGAGGTAGTCGCCGGTGGCCGCTGCTCGACCGGTGTTGATGGCCTCGGAGAAGTTGAACCGCTCCGTGTCGTACACGACGTGCTTCACGTCGATGCCGGCCGTGCAGGTCGACAGGGCACATCGGGGATGACTCCGGTGGTGACGACGATGATCTCGAGGGTCGCCTCGGTCTCGTGCGCCATCAGGGAGTGCACGGCATCGTCGACGAAGCGTGCCGTGCCGGCGTCGTTGGCGTCCCGATGGTCGGGATGATCACGGACACGACCGGATCGCCGGCCACCCGCGGGTGCACCTCATTGAGCCCGCGCACCGCGCTCGGGCCCACGGAGCCGCCGGCGAAGGTGCGTTCGATATGGGCCGACTGAGCTCGCGCCGCAGCGTCCTGGGCCCACGGCTTGGCGTCGATGGTGAGTGCGGTCGACTCGCTCCATGCCCGCCAGTGGTAGTACGGCCTCGGCAGCCGGACGACGTTGCTCAGCTCGGGAAGGAGTCGCAGCGCGAGGTCGAAGTCCTGGGCGCCGTCCATCTCCGTGCGGAGCCCGCCGACGCGCTTGACGGCGTCCGTCCGGAAGATCGTGAAGTGGCAGAGGTACATCTGGGTCAGCAGCAGCTCGGGCGAGAAGGACGGCTTGCAGTAGAGCTCGAAGTGCTCGCCACGCGCGTTGACCTTGTCCTCGTCGGAGTAGATCGCATCCGGGAAGCCGTTGTCCTGCAATGCCCGGGAGAAGGCGTCGATGCAGCGTCGGTCGAGCAGATCGTCATGGTCGAGCATTCCGACGTAGTCCCCAGTCGCCCGCTCCAGGGCGGAGTTGAGCGCCGACGAGATGCCGCCGTTCTCCTTGGTGAGGATGACGATCCGGGGATCGCCCTCGTGCTGTCGGCCGAAGTCCTCGAGGTAGTCGGCCACCTCGGCCTTCGTGGACCCGTCATTGGCAACGACGAGCTGCCAGTTCCCGGCCTGCTGCGCGATGACCGACTCCAGGCACTCGCTGAGGAACTTCACCGGCGGGTTGTAGACGGGGACGATGATCGAGATGGTCGTCCCATAGGTCGTCGTTCCGGGCTCGACCTGCGCTGCGTCCGGCAGCCACGCCTTGTACTGCTTGCCGATGTTGCGTTCATACACCTTGCGCTTGACCCAGCGCTTCATGCGCCCGGCACGTCGCTTGACCCGGATGACGGGATTGGACTCGGAGACCATGACGCTCAGTCGAAGGAGATCTCGACGGGGAGCTCCACCAGTCCCTGGCCGATCTCACCGCGCGGGCTGCGCACCGCGAACTCGAGAGCGTCGTTCCAGGAGTCGAGGAGCCGCGAGCCCGTGTAGTCGAACACGTCGATGTGCACGCGATACCTGCCCGGCAGGAGCGGGTTGCCCACGATGGCCATGCTGACCACGTGGTCGCCCTCGATCGTTCCGAAGTCCACCCCCCAGCGATGGTTGCTGACCATCGACGACGAGCGCCCCGAGTCGTGCTGCAGGGCGATGCGCACATTCGGGCCGAGCGTTGCCTCGGGCGCCGCAATGCCGACCCGCACCGCGAACGTCGTGCCAGTCTGAGCGTGGCTGATCGAGTTGCCATCGGGATCGACGATCTCCGCGTGGGTCGTCTGCACCGTCTGGTCGCCGGCCCTCACGCTGTCGTCCTCCGCGCCCCGCACAGCCGCCACCATGGGATTGCGGGCCGACTCATCGGCGTTGACCTTGCGCAGGTACGACGCGATGGTGTCCACCGCCGGGCCGTGCTCCTGCATGACCCCGTGCTCGAGCCATGCGATCTCGTCGCAGAGGCCCTCGAGCTGTCCGAGCCCATGGCTGACCACGATGATCGTCCGACCCGACCGTCGCAGCGCGTACAGGTGGTCGAAGCACTTGCGCTGGAACTCCTCGTCACCGACGGCCAGCACCTCGTCGACCAGCAGGACATCGGGCTTCATGTGCACGGCCACCGCGAACCCGAGACGCACGTACATGCCGCTCGAGTAGTGCTTGACCGGATCGTTGATGAAGTCGCCGAGCCCGCTGAAGTCGATGATCTCGTCCGTGACAGCCACGATCTCCTTGCGCGGCAGGCCGAGGATCGATCCGTTCAGCGCGATGTTCTCTCGTCCGGTCATGTCGGGATGGAAGCCGGCACCCAGCTCGATCAGCGCGGCGACGCGCCCTTGCGTGACGATGGAACCCTCCGTCGGCCGATAGATGCCGCCGATCATCTTGAGCAGCGTCGACTTGCCCGACCCGTTGTGGCCGATCAGTCCGTAGACGCTGCCCTTCGGGATCTGCAGGGACACGTCGCGCACTGCCCAGAAGTCCTCGGCATTGCGCGCTCTGCCGCGCACGATCCGCTCCTTGAGCGAGTTGCGGCGGTCGGTGTGCCGGCGGAAGCGTTTGCCGACCGCCTGGACATCGACTGCGAAGTCGACCACTCATAGCAGCTCCCCAATGTCCTCGCTGCCGCGATCGAAGATCGCCAATCCCGCCCAGAACGTCAGGAAGCCGCCGACCAGCAGCGCGCCGATCACCCACAGCGGAGGCGCCACAAGCGAGTACATGACGTCATGCATGCTCTGCACGTACCAGGTCATGGGATTGAGCTTGATCACCCAGCCGAGGATCTCGTTCTGGCCCTCGATCATGCTGATCGGGTAGAGCACCGGCGTCAGGAAGTACAGGGCGCTCAGTGCCACCGCCACGATGTACATCACGTCGCCGAATCGAGCGTTGAGGATCGACAGCATCAGGCCGATGCCCTGGGCGAAGAGCATGGTGCCGAGCGAGGATCGGGAGGGCGAGAATCCATGTCCAGCCCGACATTGCGCAGGAACAGGAACATGGCGATGAGGACGATGAACTCCAGGAGCACCTGGATCAGCTGCACGATCGAGGCACCGAGGATCGGTGCCCAGGCAGGGAACTGCACCTTCTTGAGCAGCTCGCCGTTCGACTTCAACTGCGTCATGGACAGGTTCAGCAGGCTGGAGAAGAGGTTCCAGGTCACGAGCCCGGTGAAGAGGAACGCCGCATACGACGAGCCGTTGCCGTTGCCGAGCGGCGGTGCCTCGATGCGGAACACGATGCTGAACACCGCGGCGAACACGATCAGGGTTGCCAGCGGCTGGATGAGCGACCAGGCCCAGCCCAGGATGCTCGATCGGTAGCGGGTGGCGAAGTCACGGTTGGCGAAGGCCCAGATGAGTGCCCGCTGGGTGTAGAGGTCGGTCAGCACGCGCGCCCACCCCTCATCTCCATAACACTGGAATCCTACCCGTCGCGCCGCCGCCCGATGTGCGCACGAATACGCCCTTCCGTCGCTACCCTCGACGTGACCCGATCGAGGAGGACCCATGTCCAGCACGACCCGTCGCACTCGCGCGAGCCGCATCGTCCTGTCCGCCACGCTCGCACTCGGACTCGCGGCCGGCACTGCCCTGACCGTCGGCGCGCCGGTCTCGGCCGCCTCCAAGGGCTTCATCGCCGTGCCCAACGGGATGGTGGGCGTCCCGGAATCGATCCTGATCAACGCCCCGGGGGCTGTCGGCCAGGTCGTGACGATCGGCCTCCAGCTCGGCGCGGCGGCCCAGACGCTGCAGACGACGATCGGCTCCAACGGGTTCGGCGCGGTCACGTGGACTCCGACCGGCGCGGGCGCCTGGACGATCAACGGACTCGGCACCATCGCGAGCATCGGGTCGACTACGGCGACAGTGGTGGCGATGCCGACGTACACCGTGCTGCTGGCCCAGAGTGCACTGCAGCAGGGCGCCAGCAACAACATCCTCGCCGGCGTGGTCGCGCCGATCGGCACCATCGCCCCGACGGGCACGGTGACCCTGCAGACGGGATCCAGCGCCAACACGCTGTCGACCGCGGCACTCACCGGCGTCTTCGGCGGCACGACCTCCACGGCCACTATCCCGTGGACACCGACGGCAGGGGGACCGTTCGCGATGCAGGCCACCTACAACCCAGCTTCGGGTGGTCAGGTCACGTCCACGAGCCCCATCTCCCAGCCGGTCGTGTCGGCCGGCGTCACGACCGTGTCGATGCGCTGGCCCGTCAACCTGTACGTCGGGACACCGACCGTCCTGCAGGCCGTGCTCGGCTCGGGCATCCCGGACGGCAGCGTCGCCTTCAGCATGGACGGCGCAGGCATCAGCGGCTCCATCCCGACGAGCGGCGGGGTGGCCAGCTTCCAGTGGGCGCCGCCAGCCTCGGGCGTCCACACGATCTCTGTGGCCTACAGCGGTGGCCAGCCGAACTCCGCGGGGATCTTCCCGTTCAGCGGCAGCGCCAACCAGCCCGTACTGGTGCAGGCCGCACGGTCCGCCGACAACATCACCGTGGACCCGCCCGGGCAGCCCGTCTGGTCGATCGCCCAGCCGATCACCCTGCAGGCTGGCCGTACGGTGACGCTCGTGGGCCAGAGCCAGTCCGGCACAACCGTGCTGTTCAGTGAGCAGGGCCCGTGCGCCATCGCCGGCGCGGTGCTCACGGCTCTCAGTGCGGGTCAGTGCCAGGTGACGGCGATCTCTCCCGGCAACGCGACGCTGACGCCGGGCAGCGAGACCTACACCATCACGGTGACGAGCCCGCCCCGCAAGCCCCGCCGCTGACTCGTTTGTCCCGCGGCGCGGGAGAGGTGAGCGACAACCGACCTGAACTGGCGGGTTTCGCTCACCTCTCCCCGTCTCCGGGCCTCGTCGGTCAGCTCGCGCGCCTGCGACGGCTGTAGCCGCTCACCGACCGGATCCGATCCGCCACGGTGCGCATCGACCCCATGGCGTCGGTCCATCCCCAGCGGGCCACGCCGAACCCGTCTGCTCGGAGCCTGTCCTCGCGCCTCTTCTCCTGCACGAGGATGCTGCGGTCCTCATACTTGAGCGCGCCATCCGCCTCGCCGATCACGCCGAGCAGCTCGAAGAGCATGTCCACGTACCCGATGAGTCCGTCGACGTCATAGATCGGTATCTGCAAAGCGGGTTCGGGCAATCCCTGTCGGATCAGCCGCACGCGCGACAGTGACTCGAGCGGCGTCTGCGCCCCGGTGCGGACGTGGGGCAGCGCCTGGCTCAGCACTCCAGCGCCCGCCAGTCGTGGCCAGAGTGCGGCCACAGTCGCCAGTCGCTCGGGTGCTTCCGGATCCTGCCAAGCGATCGAGTCGAGGGTGGCGACTGCCCAGTCCGGTTCACTGAGCATCGCCGTGCTGCAGGCGGCGAGGTCCGGCGCGACGATCGGCAGCCCGGCTTCGATGCCCAGCAGGTGGTCTGGCGTATCGAGGACGTGGATGATTGCGCCCGGCAGACGGTCGAGGGCCGAGATTCGACGCCGAAGTGCCCGACTGTCGGAGCCCTTCGGGCGCACGAGGTGAACCGGGCCGATGAGTCGGCGGTCCAGCGGGATCCTCCGCACGGCGGCTGCTGACGGGCCGAACAGCGCCACATCGCCCGGCAGTGCTGCGACTGTGGCGGTCGCCAGCAGCGCATGACTGGATGCGGGGTCGACGGCCGCGGCGACGGTGTCCCGGTCGGCGTACACGCCGTGGTGGAGACGGATCCACGTTCCGTTGCGACGCATGGTCAGAGCGGCAGTGGGCTCGAACCCCCAGGCCGCGAGGTCGCTGCGACGGAACACGCCGTGCTGGGCCGCGGCACGGTCGCGAACCTGCTCACGCAGGTCCCGGAGTTCGGTGGAAGTGCGTCTCGTGGGCATGCGCACACTGTGGTCGCGCTTCCACCCGCTCTCAAGTGGCTGTCCACAGGGAGAAGCGAGCCAAACGGGGCCTGCTGCGGGGTCTTTGGCTCACCTGTCCCGCGTCACGGGAGAAACGAGGGATCAGGTGGCGTTGCGTCCCTTGAACCTGCGCAGCGGTGCCGTGACCTTCCACGACCGGGTGTTGCTCATGAAGTCGAGCTCCTGTCGGAGCGCCTCTGCGACTGAGCGGTGCGCGACGACCTGCGCCTGCAGGTCATCCGCCCGCAGCACCACGAAGGAGCGCACGCCGAGGAACCCCTCGATCGAGTCCTGCGCATCCACGACGGTGAGAGACACCTGAGCCGGCTCACCGGCTCGGCCGTCGCCAAGGGGGAGCGTCACGACGGAGCCCAGGTAGACGTCCTCGCGCACGGGGCCGCCCGGGCCGACCGCCTCGATCGTGACCAGGCCTGGCATCGACCGGGTCGCAACGAGCAGCGTCAACGGCCCGTCGACGGGACGGCTCATCCGGAAGTCCGCGCGGCGGTCCGGACGGATCTCGTTGCCCCACACCTGAGGGGCGCCGAACGTGCCGATCACCGCGGCATCCACGATCTCGAAGTCCCGGTCGCCGCGGGGCTGGCGCAGCATCGGCGTCAGGCCCTCCGACTGGAGATGGGCCAGGTACTGGTCGGCGTGGCCGGCGTCCGGTGCCGGCTGGCCGACAGCCAGCATGTACTCGCGGCCGAGCTCGATCTCGGGCATGGACGGCTCCCTCACTTCCGCTGCGGTGGCCGCGGCCACCTCGTCGAGCATGACCGATGCGACGTTCGTCCACGTGATCGATGCGGTTCCCCCACGCTGGATGCGCTCCTCCGCCTGGCAGCGGGCGCCGATGTCCAGCGCACGGGATCGGAGAACCGCGACGAGGTCGTCCAGGTCGTCGGAGGCGAAGTAGGCGGCCAGGTCACCGCCTGCCTCCGGCAGGGAGGAGTTGTAGGCGACCACCGGCAGTTTCCCGAAGGCGAGGCTCTCCGACACCGGCAGCCCCCAGCCCTCGTAGCGCGACGGGTACACGGTGAACTCGGCGTGCGCGTAGAAGCGCGCCAGCTCCTCGTCGGAGATGCTCGATGACAGCACGCTGACCTTGCCGTCGAGTCCGCGCGTGCTCACGTACTCGTCGAGGAAGGAGTCGGCGTGCCAGCCCAGCCGGCCCACGCAGACGAGGTCCGGAACTGCCTCGGGGCCGTCCTGCTCGATCAGTCGAGCCCACGCCCGCAGCGCGAGCAGGTGGTTCTTGCGCGACTCCACGGTGCCGACGAACAGTGCGTAGGGCCTCGGCCACGGCGCTACGGTCGTGTCGAACTGCTCAGGGGTGATCCCGCACGGCAGGCCCGTCACCCCGCCGGGCGGGGCCGGCCAGTCGTGGTCTCCGCAGTAGGCCTCGAAGTCCGTCCGGCTCGAGCGAGAGATGGCCGGAACCCGCGAGGCTGTCTGGGCGACGAGGGTCAGGTAACGGTCGAACAGCTTGTTGACCGCCGCTGTGTGCCCGGTCTCGAGCACCGGCGTCAGGTCGTACAGGAGGTACACGCACCGCGCACCAGCGGCGTGGGCGTCACGGGCCGCAAGCATGAGTGCGTCGTTGATCCAGACGGCACCGAGGAAGACGAGGACACAGGTGGGGTCGACGACGACGGGGGTGGCTATGCGCGCGCGAGTGAGGGCGCCAGACGCCGCCTCGGCCAGCTGATCCCGGTCCACCGCCTGGCCGGCCGTGACTCCGCGACGCACGAGCCGGTCGGTCTCGTCGGGGGTCAGCTGAACCAACACCCCGCGCGGTCGGTCGAGGATCACGACTGTCGCCTGGGGGTCGGCGGCAAGCATCAGGGGCGCCATCTCGGCGATGACCCGCTGGACCCCGGAGACCGATTCCCTGCGCTGGAGGAACTCGACCAGGTCGGTGACGTCGAGGAGCGTCCTGATCATGACGTCAGCGTAGGGGAGGTGACGTGCCCAGCTTCAATGCAACGGGCCGACAGCTAGTTCACGTTCGCAAGCCAGACGCGGACCGGTGAGCGAGGGTCGCGTGGCGTCTGCACGAGGGGCCGGCGCCGCGTCGCCTGAGAGTCTCGCACTCGGGACTTGGGCGCTCGCGGTCTCTTGACCGCTAGCGCTTGTTCTTCAGTTCGACGAAGGCGAGGAAGCTGTAGGAAAGATCGACGCCGTCGAGCTCAAGATCGGGGACCAGCTCCTCCACTGACTGGTAGGCGCCCTCCCACCCGGTGCCCCAGATCGTCGTCTCATCAAGTCGCAACGGAGGCATCTCTTCGTAGTGAGCCAGTTGACGCCTGAGGTTCGCCGCATCCACGCCGTTCGGCTCGACGAGGAAGTCCTGCCTCGGGCCCATCGTCCACAGCAGCTCCTCGCGCTTCCGCCGGCGCCGCCTCTCGCGCGATCCCCCTGCGTAGGCTGCGCTCATCTGGAGGGAAGGCGCCCCCGTGCCCGCCATCACGTGCTTGAGGGAATAGTTGTCACCCTCGCCCACCGGCCAGTTGTCCTCGATGATCGCCCGGGTGAACCCGAACCAGGCCATGTGAACCAGTCGCTCGTATGCATTCTGGTGGTCATCGAAGAAGCAGACCGCATTCGAGGTATCCACGCCGCTCCAGTCCGCGCGGGTGAAGTCCCTCTCGCTGTAGCGGACCTTCGGGGACACGTAGGCGCGTTGGGCGAGGTTGATGTCGAATGAGTAGACCTCAGCATGTGGTACCGACTGCTCGATGAGCCACGTGGAGTGGCCTTTGAATACGCCGGACTCGACCACGACCGTGGGACGCAGACGCGTGAGGAGGAACCACACAGCCCAGCTGTGGTTCAGTCCCATCCCACCGGAATTGCTCGGCAAGGGACGCTCGGCGTAGAGCTCCAGGAAGTCCGGCACCGATGCACGCATCTCTTCTCTGTTGAACACCGAACCTCCCAGTCACCTACGTCTACTGCTGACCGAACGCATTATCCGGCACCGCCGTTGACTGAGGCGCTCCATGGGCCAACGATTCAAGTCGGTGTTCCAGCGTCCGGCTCGGCCCGACTGCTACATCAGGTTGCGCAGCAGTCGCGGTCCCGTGAGGGAGGGCCGCGTGGCGTCCGT
>CAVOWW010000037.1:0-29618 GCA_963700255.1 uncultured bacterium
GCGGCCCTGCTGCTGGGAGGTCGAACTCGGCGGCCTCCCCTACGCTGACCTCGATGGCCAGGACCATCGTCGACGTCACCGACCTGGTCGAGTTCCTCCAGCGCAAGGAGTCGGTCTCCGGGGTCCAGCGGGTCATCGCCGAGACCGCGCCGCTGATCCTCGCCGCCGACCCGACGGCGGCCGTGATCATCCTCGACCGCCCGCGCGGGGTGTTCGTCCCGCTCACCCCCGTCGAGACCGACGTCCTCGTGCGTCGCGGGGTCATGGCCGGCCAGGCGGTCGACCGTGACCAGCTGGCCGCGGCAGCATCAGGCGCCCTCGCCCGCGCGCGGACGGCGGCGCCCGTTGTCGTCGACCCTGCCTGCGTGGTCGTCTTCCTGGGCGCCGTCTGGATCAACGACGCGCTGATGCTCGCGGCCCGTGACGCCCATGCCGCGGGTGCGCGCTGCGTCTACCTCCTCTACGACCTGACTCCCGTGCTCGAGACCGGGCACACCGCCGCCGTGAACAAGCTGTTCGACCGCTACCTGGCCCTGGTGGCCCAGACGGCGTCACGGGTGCCGGCGATCTCGCGCTCGAGCCGCACGGACTTCGAGGCCTACTGCCGCGATCACGAGTGGGCTGCCCCGGCGGGCGGGGTCACCGGCCTGCCGTGCGGGATCACCCCGGGTCAGTTCGACACGGCCGAGTCGCCGTGGCCGAGGCCGTACGCGCTGCTCGTCGGGACCGTGGAGTCGCGCAAGAACCACCTGCTCGCGCTGCACGCCTGGGCGCGACTCATCGACGAGGGCGGGCCCGACGCGGTGCCGGACCTCGTCTGCGTGGGCAGGCTGGGCTGGCACGCCGACGCGTTCCTCGACGAGTACGTGCGCACGCGCGGACTCGACGGCAAGGTGAGCGTGCTGTCGTCGGGCATCTCCGACGCCGAGCTGGCCCGCTTCTACGCCCACGCCGAGTTCACCGTGTACCCGTCGCGCTATGAGGGCTGGGGCCTGCCGGTGTCGGAGAGCCTCGCCTTCGGGAAGCTGCCGGTGGTGGCGTACAACTCCTCGCTCCCGGAGGCGGGCGGCGACCTGGCCGCCTACTTCGCCTCGGACGACCTGGACGACTTCGTCGCGGTGCTCCGAGCCCGTGCACTCGACCTCGACGCACGAGGTCAGGCGGAGGAGCGCATCCAGGTCGAGGGGATCGCATCGATCACGTGGACGGATGTCGCATCGGTCATGCTCGACGAGGTGGCCGCGGCCGCCGCAGCGGAAGTGAGGGAGCCGTCCATGCCCCAGATCGAGCTCGGTCGCGAGTACATGCTGGCCGTCGGCCAGCCGGCGCCGGATGCCGGCCACGCCGACCAGTACCTGGCCCACCTCCAGTCGGAGGGCCTGACGCCGATGCTGCGCCAGCCCCGTGGCGAGCGGGACTTCGAGACGGTGGATGCCGCGGTGATCGGCACGTTCGGCGCCCCCCAGGTGTGGGGCAACGAGATCCGTCCCGGGCGACGGGCGGACTTCCGGATGACCCGTCCCGTCGACGGACCCCTGACGCTGCTGGTGGCGACGCGGTCGATGCCCGGACTGGTGACGATCGAGGCGGTCGGCCCCGGCGGACCCGTGCGCGAGGACGTCTACCTCGGCTCGGTCGTGACGCTGCCGCTGGGCGACGGGCGGGCCGGCGAGCCGGCTCAGGTGTCGCTGACGGTCGTCGATGCGCAGGACTCGATCGAGGGGTTCCTCGGCGTGCGGTCGTTCGTCGTGCTGCGGGCCGATGACCTGCAGGCGCAGGTCATCGCGCACCGTTCAGTGGCCGAGGCGCTGCGTCAGGAGCTCGACTTCATGAGCAACACCCGGTCGTGGAAGGTCACGGCTCCGCTGCGCCGGTTCAAGGGCCGCAGCGCCACCTGATCCCCTTTCGTTGAGTGTGCAGTCGTTGGTCCTGCCGCTGCGCGGCCCAACGCTGCCCTCAACGAGGTCAGCGACTCCGCGCTCGGACGAACGAGTCAGCGGCGGGGCTTGCGAGGCGGGTTCGTGACCGTGATCGTGTAGGTCTCGCTGCCCGGCGTCAGCGTCGCGTTGCCGGGGGAGATCGCGGTGACCTGGCACTGGCCCGCACTCAGCGCGGTGAGCACTGCTCCCGCGATGGCGCACGGCCCCTGCTCGCTGAACAGGACCGTCGTGCCCGACTGGCTGGTGCCCGCGAGGGTCACCGTGCGGCCGGCCTGCAGCGAGATCGGCTGGGCGATGGACCAGGCGGGCTGCCCGGGCGGGTCGACCGTGATGTTGTCGGCGGACCGGGCGGCCTGCACGAGCACGGTCTGGCTGGCGCTGCCGCTGAACGGGAAGGTCCCGGCGGAGTTCGGCGTGCCGCCGCTGTACACCGCGGAGATCGTGTGGACGCCCGAGGACGGCGGCGCCCACTGGAAGCTGGCCACGCCGCCGCTGGTCGGGATGGAGCCGCTGATGCCCGGCGCCGTCCATGCTGAAGGCGACGCTGCCGTCGGGGATGCCCGGCGCCGAGCACGACCTGGAGGACGGTCGGCGTGCCGACATACAGGTTGGTGGGCCAGCGCATCGAGACCGTGGTGACGCCGGCAGACACGACCGGCTGGGAGATCGGGCTGGTCGACGTGACCTGGCCACCGGAGGCCGGGTTGTAGGTGGCCTGCAGGGCGAACGGGCCGCCCGCCGTCGGCGTCCACGGGATGGTGGCCGTCGACGTCGTGCCGCCGAAGACGCCCGTCAGCGCGGCCGTCGACAGGGCGTTCGCGCTGCGAGCCGGTCTGCAGCGTCACGGTGCCGGTGGGGGCGAGCGTGCCGATCGGCGCGACCACGCCGGCGAGGATGTTGTTGCTGGCGCCCTGCTGCAGCGCGCTCTGGGCCAGCAGCACCGTGTAGGTCGGCATCGCCGCGACCGTGGCCGTCGTGGAGCCGAGGTTCGCGATGGTGCCGAGACCGTTGATGGTCCAGGCGCCCGCGCCGGTCGGCGTCCACGTCACGGCGCCGAACCCGTTCGAACCGATAGTCGTCTGCAGCGTCTGGGCCGCCGCTCCGAGCTGGAGCCCGATGGTCACGACCTGGCCCACGGCCTTGGGCGCGTTGATGAGGATCGACTCCGGCACGCCGACCATGCCGTTGGGCACGGCGATGAAGCCGTTCGAGGCGGCCGATGCCGGCGAGCCGACGGCCAGGGCGGTGCCTGCCGTGAGTCCGAGTGCGAGCGCAGCGGACAGGACGATGCGGCTCGTACGGGTGCGTCGGGTCGTGCGGGACATGGGTCCTCCTCGATCGGGTCACGTCGAGGGTAGCGACGGAAGGGCCCATTCGTGCGCACATCGGGCAGCGGCGCGACGGGTAGGATTCCGGTGTCATGGAGATGAGGGGTGGGCGCGCGTGCTGACCGACCTCTACACCCAGCGGGCACTCATCTGGGCGTTCGCCAACCGTGACTTCGCCACCCGCTACCGATCGAGCATCCTGGGCTGGGCATGGTCGCTCATCCAGCCGCTGGCCACCCTCATCGTCTTCGCCGCGGTGTTCAGCATCGTCTTCCGCATCGAGGCGCCGCCGCTGGGCAACGGCAACGGCTCGTCGTACGCCGCGTTCCTGTTCACCGGGCTCGTCACGTGGAACCTGTTCTCCAGCCTGCTCAACCTCTCGATGACGCAGCTGAAGTCGAACGGCGAGCTGCTCAAGAAGGTGCAGTTCCCCGCCTACACGCCGATCCTCGGGGCCTCGATCGTGCAGCTCATCCAGGTGCTGCTCGAGCTCGCCGTCCTCATCGCGATGTTCCTGTTCCTGCGCAACGCGGGTTGGACGTGGATCCTCGCCCTGCCGATCCTCCTGGGCACCATGCTCTTCGCCCAGGGCATCGGCCTCATGCTGTCCATCCTCAACGCGCGCTTCGGTGACGTCATGTACATCGTGGCGGTCGCCCTGACCGCCCTGTACTTCCTCACTCCGGTGCTGTACCCGATCAGCATGATCGACGGCCAGAACGAGCTGCTCGGCTGGGTGATCAAGCTCAACCCGATGACCTGGTACGTCGAGAGCATGCACGACGTGATGTACACGCTCGTCGCGCCTCCGCTGTGGGTGATCGGTGCGCTGCTCGTCGGCGGCTTCCTGGTGTTCTGGGCGGGACTGGCGATCTTCGATCGCGGCAGCGAGGACATCGGGGAATTGCTATGACGGGTGACTTCGCCGTCGACGTGCAGGGCGTCGGCAAGCGGTTCCGCCGGCACACCGACCGGCGCAACTCGCTCAAGGAGCGCATCGTGCGCGGCCGGGCGCGCAACGCCGAGGACTTCTGGGCGGTGCGCGACGTCTCGCTGCAGATCCCCAAGGGCAGCGTGTACGGGCTGATCGGCCACAACGGGTCGGGCAAGTCCACCCTGCTCAAGATGATCGGCGGGATCTACCGGCCGACCGAGGGCTCGATCGTCACGCAGGGCCGGGTCGCCGCACTGATCGAGCTCGGTGCCGGCTTCCACCCCGACATGACCGGGCGCGAGAACATCGCCCTGAACGGGTCGATCCTGGGCCTGCCGCGCAAGGAGATCGCCGACGTCACCGACGAGATCATCGACTTCAGCGGCCTCGGTGACTTCATCAACGACCCGGTCAAGCACTACTCGAGTGGCATGTACGTGCGACTCGGGTTCGCGGTCGCCGTCCACATGAAGCCCGACGTGCTGCTGGTCGACGAGGTCCTCGCCGTCGGCGACGAGGAGTTCCAGCGCAAGTGCTTCGACCACCTCTACGCCCTGCGGCGCTCGGGGCGCACGATCATCGTGGTCAGCCACGGCCTCGGCCAGCTCGAGGGCCTGTGCGACGAGATCGCGTGGCTCGAGCACGGAGTGATGCAGGAGCACGGCCCGGCCGTCGACACCATCGCGTCCTACCTGCGCAAGGTCAACGCCGACGAGTCGGCGCGCAACCCCATGGTCGCGGCCGTGCGCGGCGAGGACGACGAGAGCGTGCGGGCCGGCGACCAGAGCGTGCGTGCGACCCATGCGGAGATCATCGATCCCGACGGCAATCCGATCAGCCACGCGGAGACGGGCACGACCTTCGCGGTGCGGGTCGGCATCACGGCCGCCGAGTCCACGCTCGGCCCGAACGTGCGCATCGCCCTGCAGCACGACTCGGGCGCGCTCGTCGCCATGGTCAGCAACCACCGCTGGGGAGTCGACTTCGGGACGATCGAGGGCGACCACGTCGTCAGCATGGCGATCACCGGGAACCCGCTCCTGCCCGGCAGGTACCGCGTGCACATCGACGTGTTCGACTACACCGGCTCGCGCCTGCTCGACTCCTGGAACGACGCGGTCGAGTTCGCCGTGCGCAGCCCACGCGGCGAGATCGGCCAGGGCCTCGTGGAGCTCCCCGTCGAGATCACGTTCGACTGAGCGTCATGGTCTCCGAGTCCAATCCCCTCATCCGGGCCAAGCGGCGCGCCGGTCGCGTGAAGCGCTGGATCAAGCGCAAGGTGTACGAGCGCAACATCGGCAGGCAGTACAAGGCGTGGCTCGCCGAGGCAGCCCAGGTCGAGCCGGGCACGACCACCCACGACACGACGATCTCGATCATCGTCCCCGTCTACAACCCGCCGGTGCGGTTCCTCAGCGAGTGCCTGGAGTCGGTCGTCGCCCAGCAGGCCGGCAACTGGCAGCTCGTGGTCGCCAATGACGGGTCGACGAAGCCCGAGGTGGCCGACTACCTGGCGGAGTTCGCTCGGCAGCACGAGGGCGATCCCCGGATCGTCATCGTCACCAAGGACGAACGGCGGCATCTCGTCGGCCCTCAACGCCGCCCTGGAGAGGGCGACCGGGGACTACGTGGGGATGCTCGACCACGACGACCTCCTCGACCGCCGCTGCATCGAGGCCTTCTCCCGGGCGCTGGAGGAGAACGGATTCCCGGATGCCGTCTACTCCGACGAGGACAAGGTCAACGCCCGCGGCGAGCACTTCGAGCTCTACTGCAAGCCGTCGTTCTCCCCCGAGCTGCTGCTGACCCAGATGTACCTGTGCCACTTCACGATCTTCCGGACCGACGCCGTCAAGCGCGTCGGCGGACTGCGCACGGAGATGGACGGCGCCCAGGACTTCGACCTCGCCCTGCGCCTGCTGCCTGAGCTCCGCGACGTCGTCCGCCTGCCGCGGCCGTACTACCACTGGCGGGCGTGGAGCGAGTCGACCGCGCTCACCATCGACGCCAAGCCGTGGGCCCAGGACGCGGCGGCGCGCGCGCAGTCCGCTCACCTCGAGCGGGCCTTCACCGGCGGTTCCGTCGGCCCGAGTGCCGTGCGCGGGCTGAACGAGGTGCACCCGCGGGTGGCCGGCGATCCGGTCGTGTCCGTGATCATCCCGACCATCGGAACGCCGAACGACGCCGGCACCGCACGCTTCGTCGACGACGCCGTGCACTCCCTGATGGCGCACGAGACCGAGGCGACCCTCGAGATCATCATCGTCACCACGGGAGTGATCCCCGACGTGCCCGTCGACCTGCACGGCCGGCACCGCGTGAAGCACGTCGTCTACGCGACCGAGCGGTTCAACTTCTCCGAGGCGATCAACACCGGACGGGCAGCAGCCACCGGCGACTACCTGCTGCTGCTCAACGACGACACCACCGTGGCGGAGCCGAACCCGGTCACGCGCATGCTCGAGATCGGCCAGATCGAGGGCGTCGGGATCGTCGGGTGCAAGCTGACCTACCCCGACGGCCGCTTCCAGCACGCCGGCCTCGTCCTGCTGCCGAGCGGGCCGACCCACTGCTGGATCGCCAAGCCGGCGAAGGAGCCCGGCTACTTCGGGTCCACCCTCACGCCGCGCAACTACCTCGCCGTCACTGCCGCCGCGATGCTGGTGCGCACCAGCGTCTTCGACGAGGTCCACGGCTTCGACACGGCCTTCGCGCGGGACTTCAACGACGTCGACTTCTGCCTGCGGGCTCACCAGGCCGGGCATCGCGTAGCGTGGACGCCCTACGCACACTTCACCCACTACGAGGGCGCGACGATGGCACGGAAGAAGCCCGACCCGGCCGAGGCCCGGCTCTTCACCGAGCGCTGGGCGACGGTTCACCCGGTCGACCCCTACTACTCCCCCGCCCTGAACCAGGATCTCGCCCGCATCTACGAGGCGCTGTGATCGCACGATGAGCGAGACGATCCGATCACGCAAGGGCCGCACGATGGCGGTCCTCGGCGATCCCGCACTGCTCACGATGGACCGCCTCGGCGAGTTCACGTCGCGGATCGACTCCGACCCGAGGATCGCGTCGCTGTCCCTGGTCAGCGGGCCGTCCCGCGGTGGCCGCTGGCTCCGCGCTGCGGCGCCTGCGGGACCGCTCGTCGCGGTGGCGCTCGACCTGCAGGACCTCGTCGGACCGGTGGACGCAGACGATCCGGAGGCCGTCTCCGCATGGATGCTCAAGGCCTCCGAGCGCGGCCTGTGGCACGACTGGTGGGTCACCGACAGCACCGACGTGGCCCGCGCGCCCGAGCTCATGTCGGCCGCCGCGGTGGATCTCGTCGAGGCCGACGACCCGGGCAGCTCCCACCATGACGCCTTGCGTCACTACGAGCCGAAGGCCGGCCGGCTCACGGTCACCGTCGACGTCACGTGGCTCGGCCCGTACGAGACGGGCGCGCAGGTCCTCACCACGGCCGCCCTCGGCGCGCTGGCACTCCACCCGTCCGTGACCGCGATCCGGCTCGTCGGGCTGGCGGAGCTGCCCAGCTATGCGAGCCACCTCAGCTGAGCACCCGACGATCGAGCTGATCGGCCCGGACGAGCCGGTGCCGATGTCGGACGTGGTCTGGTACCCCAACCAGATCGACGGACGCAGCAACATCGCGTCGGCACGCAGGCTCGGGGCCCGCGTGGTCACCACCTACCTCGACCTCATCGCCTACGACATCCCGCGCTACCACGGCTCCGCCGAGGCGTGGCATGCCTACCGGGCCCTCCAGCGCCGGATCGCCCTGAGCGTCGACGGCATCACCACGATCAGCGCCGACGTCGCGCACCGCCTCCTCGAGGAGGTGCCCCGGCTGGAGACCGATCGGGTCCTGCCGCTGCCGCTGGGGCTCGACCACATCCGTGCGGAGCAGGCTCCCGATGCTCCGGGCGAGGACCTCGACGAGCTCGTGAAGTCGTTGCGGGGCAAGCGTTTCGTCGCCGTCCTCGGCAACGACTTCCAGCACAAGAACCGCGACTTCGCGATCAAGGTGTGGGAGGCCACCCTGCAGGCCGGGCAGCCATGCGACCTCGTGCTCGCCGGCCTGCACGTCAAGAGCAGCAGCTCGAAGGTGCAGGAGGACGACCTGACCGCGCGTCACCTCGACCTTCGCGGGCGGATCCACTCCGTCGGGCATGTGTCCGCGCAGAGCCGCGCGTGGCTGCTCGCGAACGCCACGGCCGTCCTCTACCCCACGAGCGCCGAGGGTTTCGGGTTCGTGCCCTACGAGGCCGCAGCCATGGGCGCGCCGACGGTGTTCACCGACTTCGGGCCGCTGCGCCGAGATCTCGGGCGTGCGCGGCCTGCCGGCGGGCTGGTCGATCGAGCAGTACGCCGCGGACCTCGTCGCCCTGCTGTCGGACGAGGAGGCCCGGGCCGATCGGGTGGCGGCCCTGCAGGTCGCCATCGCCCGGCACACCTGGGCCGGGTTCGCCGAGCAGCTCGTCGACTTCTTCGTGCGAGTCACCCGCATGCCCGAGGTGGCCACGAGTGCTGTGGGCGCTGACACGGCTGCGGCCGATGCGGCTGCCCTGTCGTCGATCCTGTCGAGCCGCACTTGGCGGGCGACGGAGCCGCTGCGGCGCATGAGCCGCAGGCGCCGCAAGTCCTGAGGCAGCGCCGTCAGATGCTGCGCTCAGCCAGACGCACGAGGTAGTCCCCGTAGCCGCTCTTGAGCAGGGGCTCGGCGAGGGCCGCCAGCTCGTCGGAGGTGATCCACCCGTTGCGCCAGGCGATCTCCTCGACGCAGCCGACCTTGGTGCCGGTGCGATCCTCCATCACGCGGACGAACTCGCCCGCGTCCTGCAGCGAGCGGAAGGTGCCGGTGTCGAGCCAGGCGGTCCCGCGCTCGAGCACGGTCACCGTCAGCGACCCCGACTTCAGGTAGTGGTCGTTGACCGACGTGATCTCGAGCTCCCCGCGTGCCGACGGCGTGATCGACTTCGCCACGTCGACGACGGTCTCGTCGTAGAAGTAGAGGCCCGGGATCGCGTAGTTGCTGCGCGGACGTGCGGGCTTCTCCTCCACGGAGAGCACGAGCCCGGACTCGTCGAACTCGACGACGCCGTACTCGCTGGGGTTGGCCACCTCGTAGGCGAAGACATGGGCGCCGCGCTGGTCGGTGAGCTGGGCCAGCTTGCGGCCGAGGCTCGGGCCGTAGAAGAGGTTGTCGCCGAGGATCAGCGCGGCCTGGTCGCCGGCGAGGAAGTCCTCGGCGATGAGGAAGGCCTGGGCGAGGCCCTCGGGTCGGGGCTGCACGGCGTACTGGATGGACATGCCCCAGGGCGAGCCGTCGCCGAGGAGGCGCGAGAAGGACTCGGAGTCCTCGGGGGTGGTGATGACGAGGACCTCGCGGAGGCCCGCCGCCATGAGCGTGGCCAACGGGTAGTGGATCATCGGCTTGTCGTAGACGGGGAGCAGCTGCTTGCTCACGCCCTTGGTGATCGGCCAGAGCCGGCTGCCGGTGCCCCCCGCAAGGATGATGCCCTTCATGCGCCGAACCTACCCGTTCCTGCGGGGGAGCAGGCCCCGTGCGCTGGCTTTCGCCTTGGCCCAGCGATCGTCCTCGACGGTGACGGCGAGCGCCGTGTTCACGGCGACTCGACGCACCGTGCGGAAGCGCGTGGGTGGGCGACTGGGCGAACTCGGCCGGGAAGAGGCGCAGGCGGTTGTGCACCATCGTCGTGCGTCGCTCAGGGCTGTGCCCGGACGACAGCACGTCGCGCCCGAGGACCCGCACCTGCCGACCCGCACCGATGCGGTGGCCGATGCTCAGGTCGGGCGCGACGACGACGGCCAGGCCGGCAGCACGCAGGGCCAGGCATGCGGCAGCATCGACGCCGTCGATCCCCAGGGACTCGTCGAATCCTCCCAGCGCCGTCATGGCGTCGACGGACCAGATCGTCCCCGTCTGGATGACCTCGTGGGTCGTCGTGACGCCGGACACCTCGACGACCGGGTACCCCAGCTCGCCGCTGGCGTCGGCGATCCCGCCGGCGGCCACGGCGCCGACCATCCCGGTGCCGAGCGAGCCGGCAGCGCTCTCCGCGGCCTCGAGCAGGCGCGCGACGTAGTCGGGCCCCAGCTCGGAGTCCTGATCCACGGTCAGGAGCCACGACGCCCCGGCGGCAGCGGCGAGCCGAAGCCCGTCGTTCAGGCTGCGGGCGATGCCCTCGTTGCGACGGTGGCGGACCACCGTGGCACCGGCGTCTGCCGCGGTCCGCAGCAGCGCGTCCGAGGTGCACGGGCTCGCGTCGTCGGCGACGCGCACAGGAATCCCCGAGCCGGTGAGTGAATCGAGCAGCTGGGACAGGGCCATGTGGCTCGGGCGGTAGGTGGGAACCACCGCGACCACGTTTTGCCTCACCCCGGCAGTCTAGGCCCGGGGGTAGCCTCCGAGCGCAAGGATGTCGAGCCGTGACACCAGGAGGGGGACGTGACCGGATGATCCATGACGTCAGTGCCACGTCGACCGACGTGACGAGGTCTGCGTCAGTGGAGCTGGCTGCCCATACCCCGCGACATGACATCCAGGGTCTCCGAGCGATCGCCGTCGTCGCCGTCGTCGCTTTCCACGCGGGCCTGCCCGTACCCGGTGGCTACGTCGGCGTCGACGTGTTCTTCGTCATCTCGGGTTTCGTCATCACGGCGATGCTGATGCGCGAGCACGCCCGCAGCGGCCGCCTCAGTCTCGGGTCGTTCTACCGGCGCCGAGTCACGCGCCTGCTTCCGGCCCTCGCGCTCATGGTCACGGTCACCCTGGTTCTGACCGCGATTCTCGGATCGCCATTCAATGGACAACAGGAGATCACCGCCCTCACCGGAGCCGGTGCAGTGCTGGCTGTTGCCAACGTGGTCCTTGCCCTCAGGACCGGCGGCTACTTCGAGACGCCACCAACCGCCAACCCGCTGCTGAACACCTGGTCACTCTCGGTCGAGGAGCAGTTCTACCTCGTGTTTCCGTTCGTTCTCGTCGTGCTGTGGTGGGTGTCCCGGCGCTGGGCGCGCCAGCATCTCGGCGACCCGCATCCTGATCGGCGGTGTGTTCCTCCTTGCGGTCTGCTCGTTCGCGCTGAGCTGGGTGATGTCGACCGGCCGATGGACGTACCGATTCAGCGATCCCGCGTCCATCGCCTTCTACTCCGCGCCAACGAGGGCATGGGAGTTCGCTGCCGGGGCGCTGCTCGCCCTGCTCGCTGGTCGAGTTGCCCTCAGGGGACGGTGGGCCGACCTCGTGCTCGTGGTGGGACTTGCGGGCATCGCGGTGAGCTGTCTCGTTCTCGAACGAGACGACCCCCTTCCCCGGAACGGCTGCGCTGCTTCCCGTCGCAGCAACCGTCGCAGCCATCGCCGGAGGTCGGCACGCGTCGGGAGTGGCGGCCCGAGCGGTCTCGTCGAGGCCGATGGTTGCCGTGGGTGACCTCTCGTACTCCTGGTACCTGTGGCACTGGCCCCTGATCGCGCTCGCCTTGGTGCTGTGGCCCGCGGTTCCACGGATCGGACTGATTGCCGCCGTGGCGTCGCTCGGGATCGCATGGCTGTCCTTTCGCTTCGTCGAGAACCCACTGCGGTTCGATCCGAGGCTCGTGGGCCGTCGCCTGGCGGTGCTGGTGGCCGTGTGTGTCGGAGGCTCCCTGATCGTTGCCGGGACGCTGATCATCGGGTCACGGATGCTCTGGTGGAACCCGGCGTTGCAGTCGATGGATGCCCAGGTCTCGGTTGATCACGCGTGGCTGACCGACGCCTGCAACTCGAGCGTGCCGTTGGGCGAGCGTGATGAGTCGTGCACGTGGAACGCCGAGGCCACGGGGCCAGCGATGTACCTGGTAGGCGACTCCCAGGCCGGGATGCTCACAGAGGCGCTCATCGGTGCGGCCGTGGCCCAAGGACGGCCCATGACGCTCGGGACCAAGGGCGCCTGTCCGTTCGTCTCGGCGACAATCCACGTCGACGGTGGCCCCGACACGGACTGCCGCGACCTGGTGGAGGGGAACCTCGACTGGTTGGAGAAGCAGCCTCCGGGACCGTGGTGGTCAACTCCTGGATGGCGTACATGTGGCTGGACTGGGTGGGCATGTCGACGGCGGGCGAGGGTCCGACCTTCGAGGAGCGCGAGAAGAGGCCCATCTACGAGGCCGGACTGCGCCAGGCTCTTGAACGGCTGGTGGCGGCCGGCCACGAGGTCGTCGTCGTGGCGCCCATAGCTGGCTTTCCGGAGCCGAATCCCCAGGGCGACTTCTGGTACCCGTACCAGTGCCGAACAGTCACAGCCGTGGTCGATCCAAGCCGCTGCGGACAGTCGCTGAGCGAAGCGGAGGCCCGGGCCGGACTCGAGCCGTACGCCCGGATCGTTGAGGAGGCTGCGGCCGACGCGGGTGCCCAGGTGCTCGATCTGATGCCCGAGTTGTGTCGTGATGGTGTGTGCGCCACGAACTGGGGCAACCAGTGGGCGTACCTCGATGGCCAGCACATCTCGGTGGGCGAGAGCGAGCGACTGGCACCGGTTTTCGCCGCGCTAAGGTAGCGGCGAGACGCGACCGGGTGGAGGAACCCCTTGAGCGAGGCAAAGCGCGCCCTGATCACGGGCGTCACGGGGCAGGACGGCTCGTACATGGCCGGGCAGCTGCTGGAGAAGGGCTACGAGGTCCACGGGATCGTCCGTCGCTCCTCGTCCTTCAACAGGAGCCGGATCGACCACCTCCACCATGACGAGCACATCCCCGGGCGCAACCTGCACCTGCACTACGGCGACGTGACCGACGCGGCCCGCATGGGCCAGCTGGTCCACGACATCCGCCCCCACGAGGTCTACAACCTCGCCGCGCAGTCGCATGTGCGGGTGTCGTTCGACGAGCCCGGGTACACCGCCCAGGCCACCGGCGTCTCGACCCTCAACCTGCTCGAGGCGATCCGCACGACGGACACCTCCATCCGCTTCTACCAGGCGAGCACCAGCGAGATGTTCGGTGCGAGCCCGCCTCCTCAGAACGAGGACACCCCGTTCTACCCGCGCAGCCCCTACGGCGTGGCCAAGGTCTACTCGTACTGGATCACCAAGAACTACCGCGAGGCCTACGACATGTTCGCGGTCAACGGCCAGCTGTTCAACCACGAGTCACCGCGCCGCGGCGAGACGTTCGTGACGCGCAAGATCACGCTCGGCGTCGCCAACATCGTCAAGGGCCTCCAGACCGAGCTGTGGATGGGCAACCTCGACTCCATCCGCGACTGGGGCTACGCGCCCGAGTACACCGACGGCATGTGGCGGATGCTGCAGGCCGACGAGCCGGAGGACTTCGTCCTGGCGACCGGCACCGCGTACACGATCCGCGACTTCCTCACCTTCGCCTTCGAGCACGCGGGCCTGAAGTGGGAGGACCACGTCAAGTTCGACCCCAAGTTCCTGCGCCCCACCGAGGTCGACGAGCTCATCGGCGATGCCGGCAAGGCGAAGGCGAAGCTCGGCTGGGAGGCCACCGTCCTGCCGCCCGAGCTCGCCCGGATCATGGTCGACGCGGACATCGCGCGCCTCGAGGGCGCCAAAGAGGGCCAGTTCTAGGCACTCGCGTGCGCGCCCTCGTCACCGGAGCAGCCGGCCAGGACGGCACGATCCTGTGCACGCAGCTTCGGCGCGACGGCCTCGACGTCGTCGGGCTGGTGAAGCCGGGCACGGACACCGCCCTGCTCCAGCGGTACGTCCCGGACATGGTCATCGTGGAGGCCGACCTCGGTGACGCCGACGCTCTCCGGTCGGTCGTCAGCGAGACGGCGCCCCATGAGGTCTACAACCTCGGCGGCTTCACGGCTCCCGGGGAGTCATGGGACCACCAGGACGAGGTGCGCCGGATCAACGTCGACGCCGTGGCCGTGCTGCTGGAGGCGATCGGCCGAGTACCGGATGCGCGCCTGTTCCAGGCGTCGTCCGCATCGATCTTCGAAGGGGCCGATCGGTCGCCGCAGACCGAGCGCAGCGAGCGTGCGCCGAAGACCCCGTACGCCCACTCCAAGGCCGACGCGATGGCCCTCGTCGAATGCGGCGCGAGACCGCGGGGTCCATGCCGTCTGCGGAATCCTCTACAACCATGAGTCGCCGCTGCGCGGAGAGGGCTTCGTCACGAGGCGCATCACCATGGCCGTTGCGCGAATCGCCGCCGGCCTTCAGGACACCGTCGAGCTGGGTGACATCGAGACCGCTCGCGACTGGGGCTGGGCGCCGGACTACACACGGGCGATGCAGCTGATGCTGCGCGCCGATGTGCCGCACGACTACGTGCTGGCGACCGGGATCTCGCACCGGCTGTCGTTCTTCCTCGCCAAGGCCTTCGCCGCGGCCGGCATCGACGACTGGACGCCGCACGTCGTCAGCTCCCAGGGTCGAACCCGGGCAGGCGACACCAACATCCTCGTCGGCGACAGCCGCGCGGCCTACCTCGAGCTGGGGTGGCGCCACACGGTCGACTTCGACTCGATGGCCGGCCTCATGGTGCGCCACGACATGGCGCTGCTCGCCGACCCCGATGCGCTGTGGGACATTCCGTAGGGCGGAGCCATCGCTACGAGCGACTCCTGCAGGCATATCAGCAACGGATGGGAAGGGGGTGAGGCGGGAGATGTCCGTCACGGAGACTGAGGTGAGCTCAAGCAAGGCTCACGCAACGAGGCCGTGGGTCTCGTGGGGCTCTCGTGGCCGCCACCTTCGGGGTGATCTGCCGCGATTCTGCTCATCGTCCTGCGCCACGGCCAGGCGACTTCGATCGACGGCGTCACGAGCGAGACGGGTGGTCGCGTCGCCGTCTTCGCGCTCGGTCTCGTTGCCGTGGTCCCGCTGTTCATTCGCCGTTTGGCCGTGCGTGTTCCCGCGTGGGTCGCGTGGCTGGCGGGTCTCGCCTCAGTCGCCGTGGCGTCGACCTTGTGGCTTCTGGTTCGGCTAGGGATGGACGGGGCTGCTTGGGCTGCCTACGGCGGCTTCCAGGTGCTGCGCGCCCGAGTGTCGTTCTCCGATCTCAACTGGGTGGTTCAGGCAATCCACTGTGACTTCTGCGAAGCGTGGGCCGAGGAGCACGGTCCGGCACTCGTCATCGGAAAATGGCTGACCCTCGGCCAATTGAGCCCGGCATGGGTGACTCCGCTGGGTTTCCTGCTGATGATCGCCTCAGCCGTGGGATTGGTGTGGCTCATTCGCATCTCTCCCGGTCGCGGTGCCCTTGTGCTGTTGCTCGCGGCCCTGAGCCCAGCGTGGCTTCTGCTGCTCGATCGCGCCAACCTCGATGCGGTCGTCTTCATCGTCCTCGTCGGCGGAGCCTGGTTGGTGAGACGAAGGAAGAACCTGTGGGCCTGGACTGTCTTCGGCGTCGCCATCCTGCTGATCGGCGGAATCAAGTACTACCCGTTCGTGCTCGGCCTGGCGTTACTACCGGTCCTGCGGATCAGATACGGATGGACGATCATCACGGGATTCCTCGTCGCCGCGTCGACATACATGATGATCTTCTGGAGTGATTTCACCCGCTCTGCCAACGCCAATTCCGAGTCGATGGCTCTGCTCTTCGACTTCCCGGCCTACGGGCGACTGATGGTGCTTGATCGTATGGGCGCCTCGAGTGGCCTGCCGGCGGCGCTGGCCAGCGGCGCCATGCTTCTGATGGTCCTCCTGGCCATCGGCTGGGGTGCGCGCTGGACGCGAGGCTTGTCGGTGTCCTCTCCAACCTTCCCGATACTCGCCGTGGGCGGCAGCGCACTCTTCCTGACCTCTGTCCTGATCGGGGGGTTCGGCTACATGTACAAGGGAGCATTCCTACTCCCGATGATCCCCTTGCTCGCCATGCCGGTGGTCACTCGCTCGGCGCATGCACGGTTCGTGCTCTACACGTCGATCGTGTCCCTCTCCTGCATCGTGTTGGCGCTAACGGTTGCCTACTCCAGCCTCCTCGCGACGCTGGCCGGACTTCTGGGCTCGAGCATCGCGATGGGCGCCGCACTCGCCCTGCTGTGGCGCCAGCATCACCACCATCAGTCCGACGTACGCTCGTCGGCGCTCCGTCAGGCTCTAGTTGCCGCCGGAGGGTCGCTGGACGCCGGCCAACGCCTATCCTCGGACCGTGTCAATGAAGGTCTCCTACGCGCAGAACGCGGAGGACGTCCGCGTCTGGCGGGCCTTCAGCGATCGGCCGTCACAGGCCGGCCTCACCTACGTCGACGTCGGCGCGAACGAGCCGCGGCACCTGTCCATCACCGCCAGCCTCTCCGACCTCGGCTGGTCGGGGCTCCTGATCGAGGCGGACCCCGACCTCGCCGAGCAGCTGCGCGTCCACCGCCCCGCCGACACCGTCGTGCAGATGGCCGCTGCGGACGGCCCGGGCGAGCTGGTCTTCTTCCGGGTGCCGGGCACGGGGCTGGGCACCCTGGATGAGGGAGAGGCCGCCGCTGCGCGTGCCCGTGGGTTCGACGTGGAGCAGGTGCGGGTCGCCACCGACAGCATCGACGCGATCATGCAGGCGCATGGCCTCAGCGACGTGCACTTCATGTCCGTCGATGTCGAGGGCGCGGAATCCGTTGTCCTGCAAGGACTTTCCCTGTCCACCATCCGGCCATGGGTCCTGTGCGTCGAGGCGGTCCTCCCCGGGACGACCACTCCCAGCCATCAGGAGTGGGAGCCGCGCATCCTGGAGTGTGACTATCGCTACGTCGCCTTCGACGGTGTCAACCGCTGGTACGTCGCGGGGGAGCACGCCGACCTGGGCGAGGCCGTCGCGATCCCGTTCAATGCCGTGGACGCCGGCGAGCACGGCTGGGTGCTCGCCGACGAGGCGGAGCAGCGCCGCGCAGCCGACCGTGCGGCCATCCGCCGGGCGTGGCAGCGCGAGCTGATCCTGAACGACATCCGCGGCGAGGTGCCGAAGGAGGAGTACGAGAAGCAGATCGCCGAGCTGCGCGCAGCGCTGATCCAGGTGGAGGGCTCGCGCACCTGGAAGTACTCCCGCAAGGTGGCGCGGGTCGGCAAGGCGGTGCTCCACCGCACGCGCGCGATCACTGCCCGCTTGCCCGCTCCGGTTCAGCGAGGCCCGCGTGCGTCGGCAGCACCTCAAGCACGTCACGGTGAACATGGGGCACCTCACGCCCCCGGGCCTGATGTCGACACCCGAGCGCGACGTCGTCACGTGGATCACCCCGGACGGCCTGCCGGAGGTCCCGGGGTCGGGCCTCGACCTGGCCTCGTTCACGTCCACCGAGACGCCGACGTCGTGCGCGCCTGGCTCGTCGACCCGCACGACTCGGATGACATGCTCGTGCGTCGCACGGACAACCACGGCGATGAGCTCGGCCGTGCGCGTGCAGCCCTCCGTCTGCGCCTCGCGCTCGCGGAGGGGCCGACGAACCCCTCGTGGGCCGGCGGAGACCGCGTCCTGTTCGACGCCCGCTGCCTGCAGACGGCGGCGTTCGGCACCCGGGGCATCGGCCGGTTCGCCCGAGCCGCGCTCGAGCGCCACGCGGGGCGCCGTGGGCGACGACCGGCTCGTCCTCCTGGTCGACCGAGGGCTGGAGGAGCTCCCCGACGGAGCTGGCGGGGAGCTGCCGCCAGATCACGCGGATCGACGAGCGCGAGCTGCCGGCCTACGGGGTGCTCGTGCAGCCCTCTCCGATGACGGCGAGCGCACGGCCGCTGGTGCCGATCCTGCACAGCACCGCCACCAAGCTGGCCGTGGTCTTCGACTTCATCCCGAGGCACCACCCCACGGTCTACCTGCGCGACGTCGCGTCCCGTGCCGAGTACGCGGCGGCACTGGACGCCCTGCGCCTCTACGACGAGTTCGTGTGCATCTCGCAGGTGGTGGAAGGCGGAGCTCGGCACCCTGCTCGGCCGGCCAGCCGTGGGCTCGGACGCCCTGGTGTCCCACGTGGCGTGGCCGCGCGACGTGCTGCCCGCAGGCGCACCCCGACCGGCAGGGGCGGCGACCGGCCCGATCGTGGTGATGACCGGTGACGATGCCCGCAAGAACACCTTCGGCGGGCTCGCCGGCGTCGCGGCTGCGACCGCCGGCGACGAGACCCGCGACGTGGTCGTGATCGGGATGGCGGGCACGGGCGACCGCGTGCACCACTGGTCGATCGCCGCGGCGATGCGTCCCGGCGAGGCACGGACCGCCGAGCGGATCAGCGACGAGGAGATGGACGCCCTTCTCGCCGACGCGAGCGTGGTCGTCGTGCCCTCGTTCGACGAGGGGCTGTCCCTCCCGGTGATCGAGGCGCTGCGCGCCGGATCCCCCGTGGTGGCATCCGACATCCCTGCCCATCGGGAGCTGATCGGCACCGGGTCGTTCCTGGCCGACCCCCGCAGCCCGGGCTCGCTCGCGAAGGCCGTGCGTGCGACGGCGGGCAAGTCCGGTGTCCGCGACCGGCAGCTGCAGCGCCTGCAGGCGCACCGTCACGCCGACCTCGAGACGGTGATCGCCGACCGGGTGCTCGCGAACCTGAGGACCGCCCAGCGTCGACATCCCGGCAGCCCGCCGTCGTTCGGCGGCCGGCGGCCCCTGAGCGTCGGCATCGGCGCGCCCTGGCCGCCTCAACGCACGGGGATCGCCGACTTCACCGCAGCCACCATCATCGAACTGGCCCGGCTGTGCGACGTCACCGTCTACACGACGTCAGATGCAGACGTGGCCGGGTCGGTGCCGGCTGATGTGCGGATCGGCGACTGGCCGGATCGACGACGTCATCGCCAACGGCCACCCGCACGACGTGTTCGTCTCCGTGGTCGGGCAACAGCCACTTCCACCTGCCGTTCATCGAGGTCGTCGTCGACGGTCGACTCCGTGGTCCTCGCCCACGACACCCGGCTGGTCGAGCTGTACCTCGCGCTGCGCGACCGTGGTGGCGTCGAGCAGGTCATGCTGCGCGGCAAGGGCAGGCGGTCGCTCACGCCCCCGCTGGACGACCAGATCGACGACCTGCGCCTGATGGAGTCCACCGCGTTGTGGGAGGTCGCCCGCCGCGCCCGCATGCTCGTCGGCCACACCCCGACAGCCGCGCAGTTCATCGAGCAGGACACGGGCGTCGCGATGCGCCTGCTGCCCTTCGCGAACTACCGCCGCCCGAGCGAGGACGTCATCACGGCCGGTATGCGCGCCGACGCCCGCGAACGGCTCGGCTTCGACGACGGCCTCGTGCATCTCGCCTCCTTCGGGTTCATCGACACCCGCACCAAGCTCTCCGACGTCGTCGTCGAGTCGGCCGCCTGGCTCAGCCAGTGGGGTCACCGCGTGAGCCTCCACCTGGTGGGGTCGGCTCCCGAGCCGGTCGAGGCGGAGCTGCTCGCCCGGGCCGCCGAGGCGGGCATCGAGCAGGTCGAGATCACCGGCTACGTCAGCGACGAGACCTTCCGCGACTACGTCCTCGGCATCGACCTCGGCGTGCAGCTGCGCGTGAGCCCCCTGCTCGGCGTGAGCGGTCCGTTGAGCGACATGGCCGCCTACGGCACGCCGGCGGTGGCGAACCGCGGACTGTGCGCGGATGTCGATACCCCTGCCTTCATCGACCGCCTGCCTGACGACGTGAGCCCGGTGATGGTGGCCGAGGCGATCGAGCAGCGACTCGCGAACCCGCTGCCCGCGGACGAGATCGAGGCCCTGCGGGTCGACTACCTCGATCGCAAGTCGCCGCAGAACTATGCACGCGACCTGCACGAGCTGCTGGTGTCCGTGGCGACGAGTGCGGGTGATGCCTGATGCACGTCGGCATCGACATCGAGCAGTTCGTGCGGGATCCCTACGGCTCGGGCATCCAGCGCGTGCTGCAGTACCTCGCGCTCGAGTGGCCGCAGGGCGACCTCCAGGCCGACTTCGTCGTGCCGATGGACGGCGGGCACGGCCTGCTGACGCCTGCGCAGGCCGCCGAGGTGCTGAGCATTCCCTTCCTGCCTCGCGAACCCGGAACCGATGTGCGCGATGTCGTCCGCGGCCGGATCGCCGAGCTCGAGCCGATCCGGGTGAAGGACGGCGACCTGCTGTCGATCTACGACGCGTGGCTGCTGCCGGAGGTGTCGTACCTGCCGTCCGTCCTGCGGCGCTTCGAGCTCTTCGCCCGCTGCGTGCCGACGGTGATGATCGGCTACGACGCGCTGCCGATGACCGAGCCCGCGAACTACCGGTTCCGGCCGGGCTCGTCGGCCTGGGTGAGCGAGTACTTCCGGCACCTCGCCACGGCCGATGCGGTCGTGTGCATCAGCGACTGGTCGCGGGACGCCATCCTCGGCCGGCTCCGGCGCGATCCGGCCCTGCCGATCACGGTCGCGCACCCGGGTGGCGACCACCTCGCCGTGCGGCCCCCGGCCCTGCAGGAGAGGCCCGTTTTCGCCCGTCTGGGCACCCTGGAGGCGCGCAAGCGCCCGGTCGAGATCGCCGAGGCCTTCCGCGAGGCCGTGGCCTCAGGAGGGCTGGACGCCGAGCTGCTCTTCATCGGCGGGGCGTCCGCCTCCGATGACGCCATAAACCGGGCAATCCGGGCACAGGTCGACTCCGGCAGCGTGCGCTGGGTCGAGGGCGCCTCGGACGACGAGGTGCGCGACCTCGTGCACGAGTCGAGTGCGTTCCTGTCCATCGGGGTGGAGGGCTACGGCATCCCCGTGCTCGAGGCGATCCGGCTGGGCACGCCGGTGCTCTTCGACGGGGTCCAGCCGGCCGGCGACCTCATGGTCGGCCGCGGGGCGCGTCGGATCCCCGGGATGAGCCACGAAGGCCTGGCCGAGGCCTTCCGGGCCTACGCCGACCCGACCGCTCTCGCGGGGCTGCGAGGCGAGCTCGCGCCCGATGCGGTGCCGACGTGGCGGGACTTCGCCCACGGCGTGGCGGACGCGGTGGCGTCGGCATGAGGCGGTGGGCCTGGATCTGGCTGCCGCTGGCCTTCTTCGTCACCTGCACGGGCTGGGCCCTTGCCTCCCCGGTGGGGGCGGCGCCGGATGACGACTACCACCTCGCGTCGATCTGGTGCGCCCAGGGCGAGCGCGGGGGTGTGTGCGTGGACCCGGGTGTCGAGCCGGCCACCCTGCTCGTCCCGGCCCCGGTGGTGCAGTCGGCGGTCTGCTACGCGTTCAAGGCGGACGTCACCGCGGACTGCCAGGACGAGGTGCTCACCTCGACGGAGCTCGCCGGCACGCAGCACATCAACCAGATCGACGGGCTGTACCCGGGCGCCTACTACACCGCGATGTCGGTGTTCGTCGGGCCTGACGTGGAGCGCTCGGTCACCGTCATGCGGCTGCTTCAACGCGCTGCTGGCGTCCCTCCTGCTGGCCGCCGTTCTGCGCCTCCTGCCCGCGGGGCTCGCGGCTGCCGCCACGCTGGCCGTCGTCGTCACCTTCGTGCCGCTCGGGCTGTCGCTGGTCGCGTCCACGAACCCGAGCTCGTGGTCGATCATCGGCATCGGCACGTTCTGGGCGTTCGCCCTCGCGTTCCTGCGAAGGCCGTCGGCTCGTGACAGGCGGGGGATCCTCATCGGGATCGCCATGGTGGTCTGCGGCTGGCATGGCGATCGCGGCGCGCGTCGACTCCGCGGCCTACGTGGCCGTCACGGCGGTCGTCGTGGTGACCCTCGCCGGCTGGCGCGCGAGCCTCCGGCGGCCGTGGCGGCTGGCCTTCGTGGCCGTGCTCGCCCTCGCCGGTGCCCTCACCTACCTCAACCGCGGGCAGCCCCTGACCGGTGGCGACTCCACTCTCGGCACGGCGGACGCCGGCGCCGGACTCCTGCTGACGAACCTCGCGTACTTCCCGGTGCTGGTCCAGGGCGTGGTGGGCGGCTGGAACCTCAGCTGGAACGACGTGCTGATGCCACCGCTCGTGCCGGTCGTCGGCGTCCTGATCCTGGGCGCGCTGCTCTACCGCGGGCTCCAGGCGCCGAGCCGTCGCACCCTCGTGGCGGCCGGCATCGCGGCCCTGGCACTCGTGGCCGTCCCGATCGCCTACCTGCAGTCGCAGCGGCCTCGGCGTGGGTGAGGTCGTGCAGCCGCGCTACGTGCTGCCCCTGCTGACGCTGGTCGTGGGGGTCGTCAGTGTCGGGCCGAGGCTGGGACGGCCGCTGCCGATGCCGAGGGTGCCAGGCGTGCTCGTGGCGGTCGCCCTGTCGATCAGCGCGGTCCTCGCGTTCTGGGCCTATGCCCATCGGTTCTTCGCGGGGACGACCGTGGGCCTGTTCGACCCGAAGGTCGACCCGGCGTGGACGAACGGGGTCGGCATCCCCGCGTGGCTCGTCGTCCTCGCGACGGCCGCCGCGAGCGTTGCCCTGGTGTGGGGGACGGTGTGGCTCAGCCGGTCGCCGGAGCCGACGCGATCTCCGGACGGATCCTCGACCACAGCTCAGTCAGCCTGAACCGTTCGGCTGGATCGACGACCCGGCTGGGGTCACGCGTGGCGACGGCCTCCAGGTAGCCGTCAGGGGATCTCCCGGTGGAAGTGGCCGGGCTTCCAGCTGTAGTCCCTCGCCGTGGCCGGTGCGCCGGCGAGGAAGCGGTCGGTCAGCGCGCAGCTGTCGACCAGATGAGTGATCGGTCCGGTGGCGATGCCCACCGTTCCGAGCATGCCGCAGAAGACGCCCGACCTCTGACGGGTTCGTGAAGTCGGCCGGCCTCGGCGGCCACTCGCGTGCGCTCTTGTCGATCTCACGGAGCGTGCGCGCGAGTCCAGTGCCGTCACCGATCGGGCACGATGTTGGGCTTGACGTAGGCGAGCGCGAGGGTGTCCAGCATCGCCCTCGAGCGTGTGTCCCTGCTCCGCGTACACCCCACGCTCGTCTCCGACGCCCGCGTTGAGATTCGTGTCCACGGCCCACCGCTGAGCCTGGGTGTTCGCCAGGGACACGGGGGTGCTGCCCGCGAACGAGCTCCCGATCAGCAGGACGGCGACGATGCCGGCGGCGGCACCGATCGAGCCGGCGTGCACGGGCTCGGAGTCCCTGGCCGGGGCGAGGTCCTTGCGAGACGACCGAGCAGGAACACCGCGACGTAGAGCGGGCACGGCGAGGAATCGGCCGGCCATGAAGTCCCCGCCGACCCAGACGACGTAGGCGAGGTAGAGGAGCACCCCCGACGGCCCAGGCTCTCGCCATGCCTCGTCCGACGGCGAACGCCATCCCGAGTACCGAGCAGCAGCGCGATCAGGGTGACGGGATCGTGCTCGAAGGTGACCCAGAGGTAGCGGAAGCCCTGGACGACGAGCTCGACCTGCGGAATGTCGAGGTTGCGCTTCGCCTCGAAGGTGTTGGGAAGGACGGTTGAGTACGTCGCCCACGACCATGTGAACCAGATGGCGAGCGGGACCAGCGCAGCCGCGGCGCCGACGACTACGAGAGGCATCCGGCGCGGTGCCTGAAGACGGTCAGCGTGACCACGGGGACGAGCAGCAGGGCAAGGTCGTAGCGGGTGAGGATCAGGGCGCCGACCGCCCAGGCCGACGAGCGCGGCCCACGTCAGCGCCGACCATCCCGCGCCGGGTCCGGGTCCCAGCGTGAGCACCATCAGGAGACCGATCAGGGCGTAGGCGAGCGGGTTCTCCAGCCCGGAGGTCGCGTACTCGATGAACGCGTTCGACAGGACGAGCAGGCCGGTGGCGAGGATGATCCGCGCGACGGTCTCCGCTCGCCACACGAGGAGCGCCACAGCCAGTCCGGTCAATGCCACGCTGGCGAAGAGGATGCCGAGGATCCACTGCTCGGTGAACGTGCCGATGCCCACCCAGAGCAGGAACCAGAGCGGGTGCGTGTACGCCTGCACTGCCTCCGTGACGTTGAATCCCGGACCCCAGCCGTTGGTGAGGTTGAGGGCCGTGCGCAGTGTGATGAGGGCGTCATCGCCGATCCAGGCGAGCGCAGGAGCGGCGATGACCACCACTCCCACGGAGACGATGCGCGCAACAGTCGAGCACCCGTCGGTCCGTCTGCAATGCGGCCGCGGTGCCGTCGAATCCCTCAGAGTCTCCCCCGAGCCTCACGGCGACAGGATACCGACGCGGTCGGATAGCGTGGGCCCCATGACGTCTGGACGCGCCCTCGTCGCGATCCCGGCGTGGAACGAGCGGGGATCGATCGCCGACGTCATCGCCAAGGTCCGGGAGCACAGGCCGGACGCCGACATCCTCGTCGTCAATGACGGCTCGACGGATGACACCGCCCGACTCGCCGAGCAGGCGGGGGCGACCGTCGTGTCTCTCCCCTTCAATGTCGGCGTCGGCGGCGCCATGCGCACGGCGTTCCTCTACGCCAAGCGCGAGGGCTACTGCGGCCCTGGTGCAGGTCGATGCCGACGGGCAGCACGACCCGGCCGACCTCGACAGCGTGCTCGACGGTCTCGACCAGGCCGACGTCGTCGTGGGCACGCGGTTCCATCCCGACTCGATGTACTTCGTCGGCGGCCCGCGCCGCTGGGCCATGGTGCTGCTGTCGAAGACCCTCAGCCGCATGAACAAGGGGACGATCTCCGACCCCACCTCCGGCTTCCGGTCGGCCGGGCCCAAGGCCATCTCCCTGTTCGCCGTCGAATACCCGGCCGACTACCTCGGCGATACGGTGGGCTCGCTCGCGATCGCCATCCGCAACGGCCTCGTCATCCACGAGACGCCGGTGACGATGTACTTCCGGCAGACCGGTCGCCCGAGCAAGAACGCCATCTGGTCCGCGCTCTACCTCGGCCGGGCGACGCTTGCGATCATCGCCACCAGCCTGAAGTCGAGCACGCCGCGGGGTGACTCCGCATGACCGCCCAGATCCTCGGGGCGCTCGCCTCCATCATCACCTTCGCCTTCGTGTTCTGGCTGCTGCGGCGAGGGGTCCTGCGCGAGAAGTACGCCGTGCTGTGGCTGCTGCTCTCCGGGGTCGCCCTGTTCTTCTCGCTCTTCCCGGGAGCACTGAAGTGGGTCAGCGACACCCTCGGGGTCGAGACGCCCGCCAACCTCCTGTTCTTCGTGACGATCGTGCTGCTGATCCTCGTGTCCGTGCAGCTGAGCTACGAGCTCAGCCGGCACGAGGCCCGGCTTCGCCGACTCGCCGAGGAGGTCGCGCTCCTCGACGAGGAGCTGCGGCGCCAGAGGGAGAGTCGTGCCGACGACTGAGCCCGTGCTCGTCATGGCCTTCAACCGTCCCGACCACCTGCAGGTGCTGCTGGCCCGGCTGCGCGAGGTCCAGCCGCCGCGCCTCTACGTGGCCGTCGATGGGGCGCGGCCCGACCAGGGAGGGCGAGGCCGAGCGGGTGCAGGCCTGCCGTGACCTGGTGTCGACCGTCGACTGGGACTGCGAGGTGCAGACGCTGTTCCAGGACTCGAACCTCGGCTGCGGCCTGGGGGTGAGCACGGCCATCAGCTGGTTCTTCGCGAACGAGGAGCGCGGGATCATCCTCGAGGACGACATCATCCCGGACCCGAGCTTCTTCCCGTACTGCGCCGAGCTGCTCGACCGGTACGAGAACGATCAGCGGGTGTTCGCCATCTCCGGCTGCAACTTCGTCCCCCCTGAGGCGCAGTCGCATCCCGAGCTGGCCTACCGCTTCAGCCAGGTACCCCACATCTGGGGCTGGGCGACGTGGCGCCGGTCGTGGGCGCAGCACCGGCTCGACATCGCCGGCTGGCGCAGCCAGCTCCCCCCGACGCGGCTGTGGGCTCGCGCAGGGCGATCGCTGCCCGCGAGCGTGTACTGGGCCAGCACCTTCGAGCTGCTCGCCCGCAAGGAGGTCGACACCTGGGACGGCCAACTGGTCCTCGCCTCGATGGTCTCCCACCAGCTCACCGCCACGAGCAACGTGAACCTCGTCGAGAACATCGGGTTCGGCCCGACTGCGACCCACACGGTCGAGGACCTGCACGAGCTGCGCGCCGTCGAGCCGATCACCCTGCCGACCGCCCCGGTCGACGTCGTGCTGGATGCGCGGGCCGATGCGTGGACGCGCAAGCACCACTTCCGTGCCACGTGGCGCGGCATGCTCGACCAGGCGGATCGCTACCGTAAGCAGCGTCGAAGGAGGGCATCGTGACGATCGCCAAGGGCCGGGCCCTGGTCACCGGGGGCGCGGGCTTCATCGGCTCGCACCTGTGCGAGCGGCTGCTGGACGACGGGTACGACGTGCTGTGCGTCGACAACTACTACTCGTCGACCAAGGACAACATCGCCCACCTGCTGCCGAACCCGAGGTTCGAGGTGATCCGGCACGACGTGACGTTCCCGCTCTACGTCGAGGTGGACGAGATCTACCACCTGGCCTGCCCGGCTTCGCCCATCCACTACCAGCGCGACCCGGTGCAGACGACGAAGACCGCGGTGCACGGCTCGATCAACATGCTCGGGCTCGCCAAGCGCACCGGGGCGAAGATCCTCACCACCTCGACCTCCGAGGTGTACGGCGACCCGAAGGTGCACCCGCAGACGGAGGACTACTGGGGCAACGTCAACCCCATCGGCCCGCGCGCCTGCTACGACGAGGGCAAGCGGGCCGCCGAGACGCTGTTCTTCGACTACCACCGCCAGCACGACCTGCGCGATCAAGGTCGTCCGGCTGTTCAACACGTACGGCCCGCGCATGCACCCGCATGACGGCCGCGTGGTCTCCAACTTCGTCGTCAGCGCGCTGACGGGCAGGCCGCTGACGATCTACGGGGAGGGCCAGCAGACGCGGTCCTTCCAGTACATCGACGACCTGATCGCCGGGCTCATCGCGATGATGCGGTCGGACGACGAGGTCACGGGCCCGATCAACCTCGGCAACCCCGGCGAGTTCACCATCGCCGAGCTCGCCGCGATGGTGCTCGAGCAGACCGGATCGGATTCGGGATCGAGTACCTGCCGCTGCCGCAGGACGATCCGGTCCGTCGCCAGCCCGACATCACTCGCGCGAAGGCGACTCTCGGCTGGGAGCCCACGATCCCGCTGACGGACGGCCTGGCCCGCACCATCGAGTACTTCCGCTCGACGCTGGCCTGACCCAGCTCCTATGACCATCGAACTGGCGCTCGGCACGGGCCTGGTCGCGCTCACTGGCTCGTGTGCGGGGCCGCGCTCGTGATTGCCGGGCTCCCGGTGGCCCTGGTGCTGAGCGAGGGACGCTCTCGGCACGCACGCTGCGCGCATCGCTCTGGTGGGGGCTGCTCGTCCTGGCCATCACCATCCTGGGCATCAGCCTGGTCCTTCCGCTCAGGAGCGGTGCGGCGGCAACGATCGTCATCGGCCGTCGTCCTCGTCCTGGCGCTGTTCGGGATCCTCCTGGCCCGGCACCGAGGCGATCCGACGCGGACACGCCGGCGACAGCCGTGGATGGCTCCTCGTCGCCGGCCTGCTCGTGGCCTCCGTCTACCTTGCGGCCGCGGCCCTCGGCCCCGTGACGAACTACGACTCCGGTCTCTACCACCTGGGTGCGATCGCGTACGCAGGCGACTACGCCGCCGTGCCCGGCCTGGCGAACCTCTATTTCCCACTGGGATACGCGAATGCCGAGTTCCCGCTCGCGGCGATCCTCGGCAACGGGCCGTGGGACGGCGTCGGCTACCGACTGCTGAACGGCCTGCTGCTCACCCTCGTGATGGCCGACCTGCTGCTCCGCGCCCGGCAGCGGCGGCTGACCGTCCGGCTTCTTCGTCCTGGCAGTCGGGACGACGGCCGCCCTGGTGCCCATGGTCGCCCTGTCGGACTACTGGGTCACGAGCCCCACGTCGGACTCGGCGGTCCTGGCGTTGACACTCGTGGCCACCGCCTACCTCGTCGACGCGGTCGGCCTCGGACCGCGGGTGGGTGACGAACGCCGGGGACGAGCATCGCGATCAGCACTCTCACGGTCATGCTGCGACCGACGATGGCTGTCTTTGCCGCGATGGTCGTCGCCGTGCTCGCCTGATCCGCTTCGCACGCTCGACCGCGGGCGCCTCCGGCTCGCATCGCCATGGCGGGCAGCTGCCCATCGTCGGCGGGACCCTGGGTCCTCGCCGGTCTTGCCACGACGGCACGGGACTACGTCCTCAGCGGCTGGCTTCAGTACCCGCTCTCCGTGCACTGCGTTCGACGTGCGACTGGCTTGGCGCCTGAACCCGGCGGACGTGCGCACGAGCCACGCTCGGGGCGGCGCGCGACCCGCTCGACCTATGGGACGCGGCCTCCGGCTGGGGCTGGATCCCTTCCTGGCTGGGCGGCCTCGCCTCCCCAATGGGAGACGTACGAGTTCGCGGCTCTTGCTGTGGTGGCGCTCGCCCTCATGGTGCTGGCAGCGCGCCTCGAACGCGGGCCTGCGGCTCCCCGCACTCCTTCTGGCCATGGTGCCGAGCGCGGCGGCAGTGGCCTTCTGGTGGTTCTTCACTCCGCCTTCCTTCCGGTTCATCTGGGGGCCGCTCTTCACCCTTGTGGCGATCCCGGCCGGCTGGGCGCTGTGGCGGCTGTCCATCGCGGCCGGACGTCGTGGCGCGACCCCGGCGCGCTGGCAGTGGGTCGCCGCAGCGGGCGTCGCCGTGCCGGTCATCGCGGTGACGGCGTTCAGCGCCGTGGCGCGCTTCGACTCGGGGCTCATCACCGAGAAGCGGACATGGTCCTTCGGCGTTCAGGTGCCTTACGCGGTGGCGCCCATCACGGTGATGCCGGTCAGCGAGACCCTGCTCCCGAGCGGGCTCACGATCCTTGCCCCCAAGGAGTCGGACCAGTGCTGGGGCAACTACCCGCTGTGCTCGCCGATGTTCCCGTCCACCCTCAGCCCGCGCGGGTCGGGGATCGCAGACGGCTTCCGACCGTGACTCAGGCCGGCTTGAAGCCGATCGCGTACAGCGACTCGTAGTCGCGCTCCGCGAGGTCGGTCTCGGCGTCGAACTCACGTGGAGCGACGCGGTCGAACCCTGCGGCGCTCAGGATGTGGAGCAGGTTCTCCTGGTCGAACAGGTACTTGTGCTCGCCAGCCATGTAGGCGATGTAGTTGAGCGCGTCGATGCGGGTCGTCCCGTTAAAGGCGGGCTCCCAGCCGAAGAAGTCGTCAGGAAGGTCGCGCTGCCCAAGATAGTGCTCGACGTACAGCCGCGCGTTCGGCACGACGATCGAGAAGGATCCGCCCGGCTTGAGTACCCGCATCGCCTCGGCGAGGAGCTTCTGGCCGTCGGGGTAGGGCAGGTGCTCGAACAGGTGTGAGGAGTACACGTTGTCGACGGAGCCGTCCGCGAAGGGAATGCCGTAGCGGAGGTCCCAGTAGAGGTCGCACTCATGCGACACGTCGATCGTGATCCAGCCATGGGAGCCCTTGCGGTACCCGCCGCCGAGGTCGATCTTCAGGGGGAGCGAGCGGCGAGCTCGTCGAGCCGCTTGCGCGAGTGCGCCATTCGCCGTCGACGTTCGACATCCTCGTAGATGGCGGTGCTGAACGGCACCTTCGCGCGGATGGTGCTT
>CAVOWW010000038.1:0-81916 GCA_963700255.1 uncultured bacterium
GGCGCGCGCATGACGCGGATCGCGAAGAGCGAGCTGCACGCCGACCCACTGCTGGGAATCGACGACCTGCTGGGCCGGGTGGATGCCGTCACCTCGGAGGACATCCGGACGGTCGCCCACGACCTGCTGACCGCGCCGACGACGCTGGCCGTGATCGGCCCCTTCGACGAGACCACCACCTTCAACGCTGTCGGGTGATGAGGCGGCGCCCGCGTCGCGAGTAGTCTGTCGGGCGTGATCAAGGTCGGCGTTGTCGGCGCCAAGGGGCGCATGGGCCAGTCGGTCGTCGAGGCCGTGAAGGGTGCGGCGGACCTCCACCTCGTGGCTGCGGTCGACATCGGGGTGCCGCCCACCGCGCTGCGCGAGGCCGGCTCCGACGTCATCGTCGACTTCACCACCCCGGATGCCGTGATGCGCACGCTGAAGACGTGCATCGCCAGCGGCATCCACTGCGTCGTGGGCACCACCGGGTTCACCGACGAGCGACTCGACCAGGTGCGGGAGTGGTGCGAGGCCCGTCCGGAGGTCGGGGTCCTCGTCGCTCCCAACTTCGGCATCGGCGCCGTCCTCATGATGCGCTTCGCCGCGATGGCCGCCCCGTACTTCGACTCTGCGGAGATCATCGAGCTTCACCATCCGGACAAGGTCGATGCGCCGTCGGGCACGGCATCCCATACTGCGCAGCTCATCGCTCACGCGCGTGCGGGCCTGCCGCCCATGCCCGACGCAACCGTGCATGAGGTGGGTGGCGCCCGCGGTGCGTCCATCGACGGCATCCGGGTGCACTCGGTGCGCGTGCGCGGCCTGGTCGCCCATCAGGAGGTCATCCTCGGCGGCATCGGGGAGACGCTGACCATCCGGCACGACTCACTCGACCGGATGTCGTTCATGCCGGGCGTCCTCCTCGGCGTGCGCGAGGTCGGGAGCCATCCGGGGCTGACCGTCGGGCTCGCGGACTACCTCGATCTCGGCGCGTGACTCCCCGGACGGTCGCCTGGATCCTGGCAGCGGCGGTCGCCGTCTACCTGGTCCTCACCGCGGCGCGTGCCTGGGTCCTCATCGCCTCGGGCGATCCGGTTCCGGTGCTGCTCGGCCTCAGCGTGATCGCGATCCCGCTCATCGGTGCCTGGGTGCTGTGGCGCGAGCTGGCGTTCGGCCTGCACACCCAGCGGCTGGGGCGCGAGCTCGGCACTGAGGGTGGGCTGCCGGTCGACGACCTGCCGCGCACGCCCTCCGGGCGCATCGAGAAGGACGCCGCCGACGCGCGGTTCGCGGAGTACGAGCTGCAGGTGCAGCAGGCGCCGGACGACTGGCGCGTCTGGTACCGGCTCGCCATCGGCTATGACGACGCGCGCGATCGCAAGCGCGCGCGGGCCGCCATGCGCCGCGCGATCGCCCTGCACGACGACTGAACGGCTGTCGAGCGGCGAGGGGTCAGCGCTCGTCCCGCCACCGCTCGAGCCGCAGGCTCGCCATGTCCAGCGCCTCCGCGCGAAGCCACAGGTCAGGCGAGCATCCGTAGACATGGGTGGGCACGGTCGATCCGTCGGTCGTGGTGACCATCGACCTCGTCGACCCGACCCGGACCGGGAGGCCCAGGAACGGCGCCCGGCAGGACTCCGTCGCGACCGTCCGCACGGACGTCCACGGGATCGTCGTGCGCCGCCAGGTCGTCTCGACGGTGACGGCCTCGTCGCTCACATACGTGCCCACCACCCAGCCCCGCAGGATGAGCACGATGGCCGATGCGACGAGCGCCCCGCCGATGACAGTGGCTGCGGAGACCGCCGTGGTCAGGGCCGCCATGATCAGGGAGGCGCTGGCCATCACGACGATGACGGAAGCGAGGAACAGCGCCGCCAGCCGGACGGGGCCCCGCGGGGTGATGCGGACGCGTCGGACCTGACGGTAGGCGCCGTCCACAGGCGCGTTCGGATCGGGCTTGGGCCACAGGAACCCGAAGACCGGCTTGCGAGGCTCACTCATGCGGAGATCCCGGTGGCGCGAAGGACGGCGGCGGTCATGGCGGCCACCAGCACCACGACGAGGAAAGGTGCCCGGAGGATGAGGGCGACGACCGCCGCCGCCAGCCCCGCCACCCGGGCGTCGATCACCAGGTCCTGGCCGTCGGCGAACGTCTGGACGGCGACGAGCGCCGCGAGCATCGCGACCGGCAGCAGTCCCGACACCCGCCGGACCGACTCGCGTTCGATGACCGACCTGGGCAGGGCGTATCCGAGGAGCTTCTCGACGTAGCAGCCCAGCGAGCCGGCCAGCACGGCCACCCAGATCATCGGTCCCGGCCCATCAGCGCGGCGGCCACGAGCGCCACGAGGCCGGCGGCGAGCACCGGCAGCCCGGGCCGCAGGACCGGGGTGAGGATCAAGGCGACCGCCGCGCCAGCGAGCGCCACCGTCCACATGGTGCGGTCGACCAGCCGCGGCCACAGGAGCGCGACGAACGCTGCGGGGATCGCGGCGTCCAGCCCGAGGGTCGCCGGGTCGCCGATCCAGGTGGCGCCGAGGGCGCCGATGAGGGTGCCGATGTTCCACAGGACGAACACGGCGATGCCCGTGCTCCAGAAGGCATGGCGGGCCGCGAGGGGCTCGTCGGGATGGGAGAGCGCCATCGCGGTCGACTCGTCGATGGTCAGCTGGGCGGCCGCGAGCCTGGTCGGGCCGGTCGCCCTGAGCACCGGGGCCAGGCTGAGGGCGTAGACGCTGTTGCGGGCCCCGAGGAGCCAGGCCGTCAGGACGGCGGCCACCGCGCCGCCGCCCGCGCCGAGGACGCCGACGAGGGCGAACTGGGAGCCTCCGGTGAACATGAGGAGCGACAGGGTCTGCGTCTGCCAGGCATCGAGGCCGCTGGCCACGCTGATCGCGCCGAAGGACAGGCCGTAGGCCCCGGTGGCCAGGCCGATGCCCAGCGCCTTGGAGGAGATCTGCCGCCGATGCTGGCGGGCCAGGGTGTCGTCGGCCACGAGGGGGACGGTATCTGCTCGCCGGATCCGATGAGCCGGGCGACCCGATGTGCCACAGTTCCCGCGTGGACACGGACGGGCACCCCGGATCGCCGGTGGCGGCTCCGGGAGGTCCGATCGCGATGGCCGGCCCTGGCCGCGGGCGGGGCCTCCTGGGCGCCGAGATCCCGACGACGGCGACCGGGATGGTCCTGCGGGAGCTCACCTCGGTGGCGCTCGTCGTCCAGGCAGTGTGGATCCTGGCCAGCCCCGAGCTGTGGCCGACCGCCATGGCGTCGCCGGTGGCCGGGGCGGCCGTCGCCCTCTCGCTCGTCACCTGGATGTGGCTGTTCGTCCTGCAGTACGGGGGGTCGGCACGCCAGCGGCGATGGGCCCGCCACGCGGACGTGGCCGCGGTCGCCGTTGCCGTCGTGGCCACTGCCGCCTCGGCCGAGGCCACCGGCTCCTGGGGCGAGGTGGACTCGCTGGCCGTGCTGTGCGCCGGGCTGGTCGGCGCCCTGGTGGCGGTCCGGCCAGCGTTGATCGTGACGGGGCTGCTCGCGCTGCTCACCCTCGATCCCGTCCTGGACTACAGCCGGGCGGTGTCGCCGGCCGGGGCCCCGGCCCCGGGAGTCGCGGCCTACGTGGCCGTCATCGGCGGCTGCGTCATCGGCGTCCGCCTCGTCCTGGAGGGCAGCGCTCGCCGGGTCGACGAGGACACGGCTCGTCGCGACGAGATCGAGCGCCAGCAGCGGACGGTCGAGGGGGTCGAGGGGGCCATGCGCCGTCAGGAGCGGCTGCTGCACGAGACCGTCCTCAACACGCTGACGGCCATTGCGCGCGGCGGGCTGGGTGGCGCTCCGACCGCTGGCTCGGTGCTGGAGCAGCGCTGCCTCGAGGCCATCGACGTCCTGTCCGACCTCGAGTCCGGCGCGCAGGCGCTCGAACCCGAGATGGCCGTCTCCCCGCCGGGGTACGGCACGCTCACGGCCGAGCTGTCGTCGTTCATCGACGGACTCAGGGCGAGTGGACTTGACGTGTCCGTGGTGCTGGACTCGCTCGAGGACGTGCCGGACCGGGTTCGCGGGGCGCTGCTCACCGCCATCCGCGAGGCGCTCACGAACATCGCGCGGCATGCCCAGGCCCGGCGGGCCTGGGTCCTCGTCCGCGTGCAGGCCGGCCCCTCCACGTCCGTCCGGGCCGAGGTCCGCGACGACGGCGCCGGCTTCGACCCCGCCCGGGTGGCCCGGGGATTCGGGCTGAACAGGGCCGTGACCGGGCCGATGCAGGAAGTGGGCGGAACCGCGCACGTGGAGTCGCGCCCGGGGGAGGGCACCCAGGTCGTGCTCGAGTGGGCGAGCCGCCGGACCGATGCCATCGACCGCTACCGGTCACGGGGTCGGGGCTTCGTGCTGCCCGCCGTCGCCACCTTCGGCCTGTTCCTGGCGGCCACGGCCTCGCTGGCCTGGCTCCAGTTCGATCATCCGCCGATCAGCGCGACGGACATCGCGCTCGTGGCGGTGCTGGGCATCCTGATCTCGCTGGCCACCCCCGAGGCCCCCATGTCCTGGGGCCTCATCGTGACCATCAGCGCGCTGGGACCGCTGTTCGCGCTCCTTCAGGCCTCCGCAGGAGACTCCACGGACGCGGCCTTCGGCGGCGGCTGGGCCCTTGCTGCGATCGCCGCCTTCTTCATGGCCGCCGGGGCGATCGGTCCGCGCTGGGCCTGGGTGCCCCTCCTGACCTCGTGGCTGCTCATCGAAGGCGATCCCCTCGCGACGGCGCTGCAGCCGGCGACCATCGTGGTCCTCGGCGGCTCCTTCATGGGCCGCAGCCTGCGCCGCGACTCGACGGCGGTCGAGGTCGCCCATCTCCAGCGGGTATCCGCCCAGACCGCCCTGGACGTGACCCGCGAGGGACTGGCCCGCCTGCGAGCCCGCTACGGGCCACTCGAGGACTCGGAGGCCATCGGCCTCCTGGCGGGCATCGTCGAGGGCCGACTCGACCCCGAGGACCCGGACGTGCGACGGCGGGCCGGGCTCGAGGAGACGTTCATCCGCAACCTGGTCCGCATCGATCCCGAGTCGGACCGGCTTCGGGCGATGGCCGCGCGCCTGTCGCGCTCGGCCCACCGACGCGGCGTGCACCTGCGCGCCGACCTCTCGCTGCCCCGCATGCCTGCAGTTGTGGTCGGACCCGGGGTTGCGGAATCATTCGGCAGGGCCGTGGACAGCACGGTCCCGGACGACTCCGCCAGGCTCACGGCGCGGAGAGAGGGAGACGAGGTCGTCGTCACGCTGCTGACGCCGATCATCGACGGGGAGCGGGACCACATGCGTGCATTGCCAGTGCCGGGAGTCGACACCGATCCCGAGGACCTCTCCGATCCGGTCATGCTCTGGGAAGTGCGCCTGGCGCCCGAGAGACGAGGGTGACCGCGCCGTCGGGGGATGGTCGACTTCGGCTGGCCATCGTCGACGACCACGAACTCGTCCGCGAGGGCATGCGGGCCCTCCTGGAGACCCAGGCCCCCGAGCACGTGGAGATCGTCTACTCGGGCGCGGTCGTCGCCGAGGCGGTCGCCAGCAGCCCGGCGGTCCTGCTGCTCGACGTCGAGCTCGGCCCCGGTGCCGCGGACGTGGCCACCAACACCGCCTCCTGCCGCGCCGCCGGCATCCCCGTCCTGCTGATCAGCGCCTATGACGACGCCGTGGCCATCCGGTCGGGTATGCACGCGGGGGCGCTGGGCTTCGTGCCGAAGCGGGTGACCTACGGCCAGCTGATGGAAGCCCTCTCGACGGTGGCGAAGGACGAGCTCTACCTGTCGGTCGACCTGGCCGCCATGCTCGCCTCCGCAGCGGACACTCCGGACCTGAGCCCCCGCGAGCTCGACGCGCTCCGGCTCTACGCCTCCGGGCTGAAGCTGTCGGCGGTGGCCCACCGGATGGGGATCTCCCCGCACACGGCGAAGGAGTACCTCGACCGGGTACGAGCCAAGTACCAGCAGGTCGGGCGCCCGGCGCGGACCCGCACGGAGCTGTACGCCGCGGCCAGTCGCGACGGCCTGCTGCCGGCCCACGACGACCCGGGCACGCGCTGAGCCCACGTCCCCCCGGTGGGGGACGCTCCCCGCTGGCCCGCGGGCCCGCATGTTGACACCATGACAGGGCCGGCGAGCGCGGGGGTCTCGCCGGCATTCTCTTTCCGGAATCAGGGTCAGTCGATGGCCACCACGAGGCGGACCTCCCGCACCAGCAGGTCGCCACCGTCCTCGTCCGGACCCACCGCAAGGTCGCGGAAGGCCGAATCCGGCGCCCAGCCCGCCGACTGGAGGAACCCGCGCCGAGTCTCGTCGTCGAGGGGGCACCACACCGTGATCGTGTCGAGCCCCCCGACTCGGGCATGCTCGACCGCGGCTGCGAGCAGTCGGGAGCCGTTACCCCGGCGCTGCTGGTCCGGATCGACCTCGAGGGCGAGCAGCTCGCCAGAGCCGGGCTCCGTGTCCGGATCCTGACTCGGGCCGATCGCGGCGTACCCGACCACGTCCGGGCCCTCCACGGCGACGAGCAGTCGATGGCCCGCGGTGGGCGGGTTGAGGATGCCGCTGGCCCACACCATCGCGAGGTCCGACGGGTCCATCGAGTCGAGGACCTGCGTGGGCAGGGTCGTGGCGAAGCGCTGTCGCCAGGACCGGATGTTCACGACGGCGATGCCGTCGACGTCCGAGGTGCGGGCAAGGCGGACTCCGGATTCGGGCATGGGCCCATTGTGTCCGAGACGTCGTTCCCGGTATCCCGGGCCGTCGTCGGTAGGGTGACGGGCGTGACGCAGGACGAGGAGATCACCTTCCGCAGCGACGTGACCGTCGAGCTGGTCCGGGCCAGTGCCTCCGACGCCGACGTGATCTTCGCGGCCCGGGTGTCGACGGCGGGCGAGCAGTCGCTCGAGGACGTCGATGCCGATGCGGAGAGGTCGACGGGGCTGGTCAACTACCTGATGCGCGACCGGCATGGCAGTCCGTTCGAGCACAACTCGATGACGTTCTTCGTGCGGGCGCCCATCTTCGTGTGGCGCGAGCACATGCGCCATCGCATCGCGAGCTACAACGAGGAGTCCGGGCGCTACCGGCAGCTCGAGCCGGTGTTCTACGTCCCCGACCGTCAGCGCCCCGTCGTCCAGGTGGGCAAGACCGGGGCCTACGAGTTCCTGCCCGGCAGTGACGAGCAGTACGACCTGATCGAGTCCGACATGCGTGAGTCGTGCCGGGCGGCCTACGCGTCCTACCGGCGAATGCTCGACGCCGGGATCGCGCGCGAGGTCGCCCGCATGGTGCTGCCGGTGTCGATCTACTCCAGCGCGTACGTGACCCTCAACGCGAGGTCCCTCATGAACTTCCTGTCGCTCCGGCGCAAGGTCGAGGGCTCGCACTTCCCGTCGTACCCCCAGCGCGAGATCGAGATGGTCGCGGAGCGCTACGAGGAGGAGTGGTCCCGGCTGATGCCGATCACCCACGCCGCCTTCGTGAAGAACGGCAGAGTCGCACCCTGACGGGGCGCGATAGCCTTTCCCCATGCCCGGTCCGACCACTGAGAAGAGCCCGTTCGGCGTCATGCTGACGGCGATGGTCACGCCGTTCCACCCGGACGGCACGCTCGACCTCGACGGGACGGCGCGGCTGGCGTCGCATCTGGTCGACGACCTGCACCACGATGGCCTCGTCATCAACGGCACGACGGGGGAGTCGGCCACCAAGACCGATGCTGAGGACATCGCGGTGCTGCAGGCGGTGCTGGCTGCGGTGGGCGATCGGGCGACGGTCATCGCTGGCGTCGGCACCAACGACACGGCGCACTCGGTGGAGGCAGCACGGGCCGCCGCGACGGCGGGCGCCCACGGCGTCATGGCGGTGACCCCGTACTACAACCGTCCCCCTCAGGAGGGGCTCGTCCGGCACTTCCACGCGATCGCCGACGCCACCGACCTGCCGATGCTCACGTACGACATCCCCAAGCGCACGGGCACGGCCATCGAGCTCGAGACCATGATCCGCATCGCCGAGCATCCGCGAATCGTCGCCAACAAGGACGCCAAGGGCGACCTCGAATTCGCGCAGTGGGGCATGGCATCGACGGGCCTGGCCTGGTACTCGGGTGACGACATCCTCAACCTCCCGCTGCTGGCCCTCGGCGCCGGCGGCATGATCTCGGTGGTCGGCCACCTCGTCGGCGACCGGCTCAAGGAGATGGCCGAGGCGCTCTGGGCCGGACGCGCCGACGAGGCCGCGGCCATCAACGCCGACCTCCTGCCCGTGTACACCGGCTGCTTCCGCACTCAGGGCGTCATCCTGACGAAGGCCGCGCTGGCGATGCAGGGCCTGCCCGCCGGGCCCGTGCGGCTGCCGCTCGTCGACGCGACCGATGCGCAGCGAGAGCAGCTTCGGGCCGACCTCGCGCTCGGCGGCGTGCGCGGTTTCGCCGCATGAGCCACGTGCGGCTTCCACCGCCACCCCCGCTCGCCGACGGCGCGCTGCGCATCTTCGCCCTGGGCGGCCTTGGCGAGATCGGCCGCAACATGACGGTCTTCGAGTTCGGCGGGCGGCTGCTGGTCGTCGACTGCGGAGTCCTGTTCCCGGAGGAGAACCAGCCCGGGGTGGACCTGATCCTTCCCGACTTCGGGCCCATCGCGGACCGGCTCGACGACATCGAGGCCGTCGTCTTCACTCATGGGCACGAGGACCACATCGGCGCCCTGCCCTACCTCCTGCGCAAGCGTGCGGACATCCCGGTGTTCGGGTCGCGGCTGACCATGGCCTTCATCGACGCGAAGATGCGCGAGCACCGCATCTCGCCCGTGGCGACCGTCGTCGAGGACGGGGAGCGCATCGCGCTCGGGCCGTTCGAGGTCGAGTTCCTCGCGGTCAACCACTCCATTCCGGACGCCATGGCGCTCGCCATCCGCACGCCGGCCGGGGTCGTGCTCCACACCGGCGACTTCAAGATGGACCAGCTGCCGCTCGACGGCCGGATCACCGACCTCAACGGCTTCGCCCGGCTCGGCGACGCGGGCGTAGACGTGCTGATGGTCGACAGCACCAATGCCGAGGTGCCGGGCTTCGTCTCGAGCGAGCGCGACATCGTCCCGGTGCTCGACGCCGTGTTCCTGCGGGCCGAGGGCCGGATCATCGTCGCGTCGTTCGCGTCGCATGTGCACCGGATCCAGCAGATCATCGACATGGCCGTTCTGCACGATCGCAAGATCGCGTTCGTGGGCCGTTCGATGGTGCGCAACATGGGCATCGCCCGCGACCTGGGCTACCTGAAGATCCCTGGCGGCACGATGGTGGCCTCCGACGACCTGCCGAACCTGCCCGACGACGAGGCCGTCCTGATCTGCACCGGCTCCCAGGGCGAGCCGATGGCGGTCCTGTCGCGCATCGCCAACCGCAACCACACCATCAGCGTCGGACCCAGCGACACCGTCGTCCTCGCCTCGTCGCTCATCCCGGGCAACGAGAACTCGGTGTTCCGCGTGATCAACGGGCTGGCCCGGCTGGGAGCGCACGTCGTGCACAAGGGCAACGCCCTGGTGCACGTGTCGGGGCATGCGGCGGCCGGCGAGCTGCAGTACGTCTACAACGTGGTCAAGCCGCGCAACGTCCTGCCGATCCACGGCGAGTGGCGCCACATGCGGGCCAACGCGGCGATCGCCACCAGCGTCGGCATTCCCGAGGACCGGGTGGTGCTCGCGGAGGACGGCACGGTGATGGACCTGGTCGACGGCCGGCTGTCGGCGGTCGGCTACGTCCCCGTCGGCTTCGTGTATGTCGACGGCGCCGGCGTCGGCGACGTCACTGAGACCTCCCTCAAGGACCGCCGCGTCCTGGGGGAGGAGGGGTTCATCTCGATCTTCGTGGCGGTGGACATCGTCGACGGCACCATCGTGGCCGGTCCCGAGATCCATGCGCGTGGCTTCGGCGCCGACGAGGACCTCGTGGCGCCGCTGACCGAGCAGGTCATTCGCGTGGTCGAGGCCGCGCTCGCGGACGGCGCCGACGAGACCCACGACCTCCAGCAGCGCATCCGGCGCGCGGTGGGCAAGTGGGTCAGCACCACGCACCGACGTCGGCCGATGATCATCCCCGTGGTGGTCGAGGCGTAGCGAGGAGTGAGCGGAGCGAGCCCCGGAGCGACGGCTCCGCGGGTTCGAGGCCTAGCAAGGCTTAGCGAGAACTGAGCGCTAAACGTGAGCAGACCGAGCGCGAATTGTTCTTGTTCCATGGAGACGGAAGGCGTAGAAGTGACGCATGGGGGGATCTGACACCGAGCGTCGACTCCGCGCCGCGCTCGAGGGCGGGGCGACGGCCACCTCGTTCTGGCGGGGGGTGCCCGGCGATCTCGGACCTGCGGTCGACCTCGAGTTCGTCGACGGATCACCCGGATTCGGGCACTGGCTCGGCCGGTCCCTGGACGACATGCGTGGGCGCCGGTACTCCGAGCTGATCCCGACCGGCCTGCATGACCGGCTGCCGGCATACCTCCGGGTGCTCGCCACCGGGGAGAAGGCCGTGTTCACCTTCGACCGGGTCGGTCACGACGGGGCTGGCTCGACCGCAGAGGTCCGCTGCGTGCCTCTGGGCGGGGATGACCTGTTCGTCGCGCTGTGGGACGTCACCGAACGCGAGGAGCGGATCCGGGAGGCCGAGCGGGTGCGAGGGGAGGCCCTCGTCGATCGGGACCTCCTGGCGGTCGCCCTCAATGCCTCGCCCGATGGCTTCGCGATCTATCGCCTTGTCGGCTCGGCCGGCGAGCAGCCACCCGACCTGCGCGTCGAGTTCGTGAACGAGGTGGCCGCCGGGCCCACGGGGCGAGCACCAGAGGAGTGGGTGGGCGCTCCCGTCGCCGAGTGGTTCCCGGAGGTCGAGTCATCGGGGCTGCTCAACGTGCTCCTCCGCGCCATCGAGGACAAGGCACCCAGGCGCGTTGTCATCTCGACCCAGTCCGCCAGCGGCTGGGTCGGCCGGTTCGAGAACGTCATCACCCCCTTCGGGCCGGACCTCCTCGTCAACGAGTGGTGGGCGGCTGACGCCGACACCCCGGAGGGGATCGAGGCGCCCACGTCGGTGCCGACGGGAACGCGGCAGGACCCGCTGACCGGACTCGACAACCGGGGGGAGTTCCGGCGACGGCTGGCCGACTGGATGGCGGGGCGGCCGGCGGGAGCGCCGGCGGGCGCCGTGATCGTCGTCGACATCGACAACTTCGGCCGGCTGAACGACCTGGTGGGGTCGAGTCGCGCCGACGCGGCCCTGGCTGCCTTCGCCCGCGCGCTGCGGGCGCTCGATCCGTGGCTGGTGCTGCCGGCCCGCATCGGCGCGGACTCGTGCGCCGTCGTCGTTCCCGGTGACGTCGACGCTGCGACAGCCGAGCTCGCCCGCGCCCACTCGAACCGGATCCTGCGTGAGGTCTCCGACCAGCTGGGGCTGCCGCCGCTGTCGGTGAGCGGCGGCCTGCGAATCGTCGAGCCCGGGCTGACCGTGGACGACGTCCTGCGTGACTGCGACACCGCGCTGCGGCACTCCGTGCGCGAAGGGGGCGCTCGCCTGACGGTGTTCCGGCCCGAGATCCGCGCCGAGATGCTCGCGGACTACCTCGTGGGCGAGGATGTCCGCGCCGGCGTGACGCGCGGCGACTTCCTGCTCGCCTACCAGCCCGTCGTCGGCATCGAGAACGGCGGACATGTGGGGGACGAGGCCCTGGCGCGCTGGCAGCACCCCGCCCACGGACTGCTGATGCCCAACCGGTTCATCCCCATCGCCGAGGCGACCGGAACCATCGTCCAACTGGGTGCCTGGGTGCTCGAGCGGGCCGTGGCCGACATTGCGGCGAGCCGGCACGCCAGGACAGTGGGCATCAACGTCTCGGCGGTCCAGATGCTGCAGTCGGACCTGCCCGCGGAGGTCGCCCGCGTGCTGGAGCGTCATCGCGTCGAGCCCGGGCGACTGGTGATCGAGATCACCGAGTCGGCGATCCTGCCCGATTCGTTGAGGCTGCGGGACCAGCTGGCCGAACTGCGCCAGATGGGCGTCCTCGTGGCCATCGACGACTTCGGATCGGGCTACTCCTCGATCGGCTACCTGGACTGGATCCCCGTGGACATCGTGAAGCTGGACCGCGCCTTCCTCCTCGGCGACCTGGACCGCCGGCGCCGCAGCCTGGTGGCGGCGACCGCCCAGCTCGTCCGGTCCATCGGCGCCCGGTCGCTGGCTGAGGGGATCGAGACCGACGAGCAGTGGGATGTGGTCCGGGAGGCCGGCGTGGACTTCGGCCAGGGGTACATGTTCGGCAGGGCGACGATGCCCATCCGGGTGGTCGGGGACGAGGTGGACCGCTCCGCGTAGCCGCGTGTCGCGTGTTACAGACGTGACTGGTGTGATCTGAGCACTACGCTCGCCCCATGGCTTCCCGCACGTCTTCCCCCGCGCGGCCGTCCCGGCCTGCCCCCAAGACCCGACGTCCGGCCGCTGCGGCCCGACCGAAGGCCACCCCGAAGGCGACCGCTCGGCGCCCCGTGCGCCCCGGCCCCGTCCCCCGGTTCGTCGCGGCTGTCGGCCGGCTGCTTCGCGGCATCTGGTTCGGACTGGCGCACCTGCTCGGAGCCGCCGCCCGTGCCATGGGCAGGGGTGCACGCGACCTCGATCCCGCGCACCGGCGGGACGGACTGGGGCTGGCGCTCGTCGCCGGCGCCGCCACGCTCGTGGCCGCCACCTGGTTCGGGGTGGACGGCTGGTTCGTCTCCTGGGCCGACATGGTCATGACGTCGCTGATCGGGGCGCTGGCCTGGGTCTCGCCCCTCATCCTGCTGGGGCTGGCCTGGCGGTTCCTGCGCCATCCGGACGACAACGCCACCACGGGCCGCCTGGTCATCGGCGCCACGGCTGTGCTCGTCGGCGTCATCGGCCTGTGGCACCTGGTCATGGACTCGGCGACCCCGAGCGACGGCGCCGAGGCCATGGCGGCGGGCGGCGGTGTCGTCGGCTGGATCGCCACCGCTCCCATCGTCGCGGCGGTGGGACCGATCGTGGCCGGCCTGGTGCTGAGCCTCCTGCTCGCCTTCGGCCTGATGGTCCTGACGGCGACGTCGATCGCGTCCGTGCGCGCGGGATCGCGCCGGGTGGCGCGAGGCGCCGTGGGGCTGGTGCGGCGCGATGCGCGTGAGCCCGGTGCCGACGACGACCCCGGGTCCCGCGAGGACGAGGACGCCGCCGACCTCCACGAGGGAGGCTCCTTCGAGGACGCGGTCGACGACTACCAGGCCACGTCCATGCTGGAGGACGAGGATCGTCCGGCCGCCATCCTCATGGCAGGCGTCACGGGTCACGACACGTCCCACCACCTGCTCCACGAGGCCGCCCCTGAGCCGCTGCTCACCGAGCCGGTCCCGACCGGGCACCCTGCGCGCAGCGAGACGGTCGTCATCTCCAAGGGCACTCCCGGACGGCGCGCGGAGCAGCTGACCATCCCTCGTCGCGGCTCCTACACGCTGCCCAAGCGCGAGGTCCTCAAGACCGGCCCGGCTCACAAGACGGCCACGAAGGCGAACGACCATGTCGTGGCGGCCCTGACCGAGGTCATGGAGCAGTTCGGCATCGATGCCCAGATCACCGGCTTCATGCGCGGCCCGACGGTCACGCGCTACGAGATCGAGCTCGGCCCGAGCGTCAAGGTCGAGCGCGTCACGGCGCTGTCCAGGAACATCGCGTACGCGGTGGCCAGCGCCGACGTCCGCATCCTGAGCCCGATCCCGGGCAAGAAGGCGATCGGCGTCGAGATCCCCAACACCGATCGCGAGCTCGTCGCGCTCGGCGACGTCCTTCGGAGCAGCTCGGCCACCAGCGACCACCACCCCCTTTCGGCCGCACTCGGCAAGGACGTCGAGGGCGGCTTCGTGATGGCCAACCTCGCGCGGATGCCGCACCTGCTCGTGGCCGGCGCCACGGGTGCAGGCAAGTCCAGCTGCATCAACAGCCTGATCACGTCGATCCTCATGCGGGCCACGCCCGAGGAGGTCCGGCTGATCCTCGTCGACCCCAAGCGCGTCGAGCTCTCCGCGTACGAGGGCGTCCCCCACCTGATCACGCCCATCATCACGAACCCGAAGAAGGCAGCCGACGCGCTGCAGTGGGTGGTCAAGGAGATGGACCGCCGCTACGACGACCTTGCGCAGTTCGGCTTCCGGCACGTGGACCAGTTCAACAAGGCCGTGCGCGACGGCAAGGTGAGGCCGCTGCCCGGCAGCGAGCGCGTCATCGAGCCGTACCCGTACCTGCTGGTGATCGTCGACGAGCTGGCCGACCTGATGATGGTCGCGCCTCGCGACGTGGAGGATGCGATCGTCCGCATCACGCAGCTGGCTCGCGCCGCCGGGATCCACCTGGTGCTGGCCACGCAGCGACCGAGCGTCGACGTCGTCACCGGCCTCATCAAGGCCAACGTGCCGAGCCGGCTGGCGTTCGCGACGTCGAGCGTCACCGACAGCCGCGTCATCCTCGACCAGCCGGGCGCGGAGAAGCTCGTGGGCCAGGGTGACGGCCTGTTCCTGCCGATGGGTGCGAACAAGTCGATGCGCATCCAGGGCGCTTTCGTGTCCGAGGCGGAGATCAAGGCCGTCGTGGCGCACTGCAGGGCCCAGGGCGAGGCGGAGTTCATCCCCGACGTCGTGGCCGCGCCGAGTGCCCACCGCGAGGTGGACGAGGAGATCGGCGACGACCTCGACGTGCTGCTCCAGGCCGTCGAGCTGGTCGTGACGACGCAGTTCGGGTCGACGTCGATGCTCCAGCGCAAGCTCCGCGTCGGCTTCGCGAAGGCCGGCCGGCTGATGGACCTGATGGAGTCGCGGGGAGTGGTCGGGCCGAGCGAGGGGTCCAAGGCGCGCGACGTGCTCGTGAAGCCGGAGGAGCTCCCGGGGCTGCTCCTGCTCATCCGGGGCGGGGCCGAGTAGCGGTCCCGTTCGACCGGTTCCGCTGCGCAGGCGGAGGGGTCGCCATACGATGCAGGGCACGGGACTAGGGATTCGAGGGTCGATGTCGGCAGGGCAGATGCTCAGGGCTGCACGCGCGGAGCGCGGGCTCAGCCTCGACGACCTCGCGGACGCCACCAAGCTGCGGGCGTCCATCCTGTCCGCGATGGAGGACGACGACTTCAGCCACTGCGGTGGGCTGGTCTACGCACGCGGCCAGCTGCGAGCCATGGCACCGGTCCTGGGCCTGGACCCGGAGGACCTGATCGATGCGTTCAACTCCGGGCTGCGCGAGCACCCGATCGACTGACCGGGGCGCCCAGGAACCTGCGTAGGCTGGGGCCGTGTCCACGACCTCCCCCGGCCGCCAGAAGGTGGCCGTCATCACCCTCGGGTGCGCGCGCAACGAGGTCGACTCGGAGGAGATGGCCGGGCGGCTCGCCGCCGACGGCTGGGAGCTGGTCGAGGATCCCGAGGACGCCGACGCGGTCCTGGTGAACACCTGCGGCTTCGTCGAGGTGGCCAAGAAGGACTCGATCGACGCGATCCTGTCCGTCGCCGACCTGAAGGAGTCCGGCGGGCCGACCGCGGTGGTGGCCGTGGGCTGCCTTGCCGAGCGCTACGGCCGTGAACTGGCCGACTCCCTCCCCGAGGCCGACGCCGTCCTCGGCTTCGACGACTATCCGGACATCGGCGAGAAGCTGCGCCGCATCGTCGCCGGCGAGCAGCACGTCCCGCACACGCCCACGGACCGGCGGCACCTGCTGCCCATCTCCCCGGTCGACCGGCAGGCGGCGGCGGGCGAGGTTCCGGGTCATGCGTCCGTCGTCGTGGACGACGATGTCCCCGGCTGGCAGCCGCCGGTGCTGCGCCGGCGCCTCGACGGCAGCCCCGTCGCACCCGTCAAGCTGGCGTCCGGCTGCGACCGGCGCTGCTCGTTCTGCGCGATCCCGTCGTTCCGCGGCTCGTTCGTCTCCCGTCCGCCGCAGGACATCGTCGCCGAGGTGGCCTGGCTGGTGGGCCAGGGAGTGCGCGAGGTCGTGCTCGTGAGCGAGAACTCGACCTCGTACGGCAAGGACCTCGGTGACCTGCGGCTCCTCGAGGCGCTGCTGCCGCTGATCGGGCGGCAGACCGAGATCGAGCGGCTGCGGGTGGCCTACCTCCAGCCGGCAGAGGTGCGTCCGGACCTGCTGGCGGCGATCGCGTCCACGCCCGTCGTCGCGCCCTACTACGACCTGTCGTTCCAGCACGCGAGCCCGACTGTCCTGCGTCGCATGCGGCGCTTCGGCGGTCGCGCCGAGTTCCTCGACCTCGTGGACCGCATCCGCGGCCTCGACCCGGCAGCCGGGATCCGCAGCAATGTCATCGTCGGATTCCCCGGCGAGACGGAGGACGAGTTCGCCGACCTGCTGGCCTTCCTCGAGCAGGCGCGACTCGACGCGGTCGGCGTCTTCGGCTACAGCGATGAGGACGGCACCGAGGCGGCGACGCTGCCGGGCAAGATCGATGAGGACGTCGTCCGGGCGCGAGTCGAGCAGGTGACGGCTCTCGTCGACGAGGTCATGGCCCAGCGTGCGGAGGACCGCATCGGCGAGACGGTGCACGTGCTCATCGAGTCCCTGGACTTCGACGACGACGAATCGGCACTGGCCGTCGGTCGGGCCGGTCACCAGGGCCCGGACGACGCGGGCACGGTGGTGCGTCTCGAGGATGCCGTGGTCGGCGTGGGGGACATCGTCGAGGCGGTCGTCGTCGACGTCGAGGGCGTGGACCTCGTGGCCCGGCTGGTCGGGCCGGCGAACGGGAAATGAAGCCGCCGATCCCGGACCGGGCAGCCGACCCGGTCGGCGACGCGCCGGTCGTCAACATCCCCAACGCGCTCACCCTGCTGCGGGTGCTGTGCGTGCCCGTGCTGGCGGTCCTCCTCGCGATCGACGACGGCGAGCTCGGGCCGGCCCGCGACGCGGCCGCGATCCTGTTCGTCCTCGCGTCGATCACCGACCTCATCGACGGGGCCGTGGCTCGCCGCTACGGACTGGTCACGACCTTCGGCAAGGTGGCCGACCCGATCGCGGACAAGGCCCTCACCGGGGTCGCCCTGATCGGGCTGTCGCTGCTGGGCGACCTGTCCTGGTGGGTCACCGGCATCATCCTCGTGCGCGAGGTCGGCGTGACGCTGCTGCGCTTCTGGGTCATCGAGCACGGGGTCATCCCCGCCAGCAGGGGCGGCAAGCTCAAGACCGTGGTCCAGACGGTGGCGATCGCCATGTACCTCGCCGACGTGCAGCTCGACTGGTGGGCCACGGCCAGCGCGGTCGCGATGGGCCTCGCCGTGATCCTCACGGTGGTCACGGGCCTGGACTATGTCGTGCGGGCGCTGCGCCTGCGCCGGACGCCGCCGGCGACCGCCAGCAACCTGGGCGTCCACCGTGCCGTCTGACCCGGCGAGCGTGGTGGCGGGGCTGCTGGATCGCGCGCTGACGATCGCCACGGGGGAGTCCCTCACGGCCGGCCTGGTGGCGGCGACGCTGGCCGGGGTGCCGGGCTGCTCGTCGGTGCTGCGAGGAGGGGTGGTGGCCTACCAGGCGGACGTCAAGCGGTCGCTGCTCGACGTGTCGGCCGAGGCGCTCGCCGCCGGCCTGGTCAGCAGGCAGGTGGCCGAGGCCATGGCGGACGGGGCCGCCCGGCGGCTCGGGGCCGACGTGGGCGTCGGCACGACCGGCGTCGCAGGCCCGGACCCCCACGATGGCGAGCCCGTCGGGTCGGTCTGGATCGCCGTCGTCACTCCGGACGGACCGGTCTCGCGGCATCTGTCGCTGGCCGGGGACCGGGCCGGCATCCGACGTCAGACCGTCGAGGCATGCTGGGACCTGGTCCTGGACGCCCTCGGGCCGCCGCCTCCGGAAGTGCCGCCTCTGGAGGTGCCGCCTCCGGTGCCCGGGGAATAGTCCGGCACGAAGGGGCGTTGGGGGCTGTCAGGAACCACCGTCGGGCGCGAGCCGTCACACGGAGGTACCGTACGAGTCCGAGGAACCGGCAGGAGGGAGGCACCATGATCGTCCTTCGACAGGTGATCGGTGACGAGCTCCGTCGCCGCCGCCAGGACCAGGGCCGCACCCTGCGCGATGTCTCCGGGGCCGCGGCTGTGTCCCTGGGCTACCTCTCCGAGGTCGAGCGCGGCCAGAAGGAGGCGTCGAGCGAGCTGCTCGCCGCGATCTGCGGCGCGCTCGAGGTGTCGCTCTCCGACGTGCTCGCGTCCGTCAGTTCGCACGTGGCCGAGGCCGAGTCCGGCGACCGGGCGCTCTCTCCCGTCTGATCGCCGGACGTGCCTCAGGGCACGGGCTGGCAGGTCGGGCACCAGTACGCATCCCGTGCCCGTGGCGGCGCTCCCTGCTTGGCGGAGCGCACGCGCGACCCGCACCGTAGGCACGGCCGTCCCGCGCGTCCGTAGACGAAGTGCGGACGGCGCTCGTCGCCCGTCGTGGCCTGCGAGGGTCGCGGGGCGTTGCGGGTCAGGAGTCGATGCGCCGTGCGCTATGACGGCGGGCAGGTCGCGGATCGAGTCCGACGGGCGTGAACGGGTTGACCCCGCACAGGAACAGCGTCTCCGACTGGTAGATCAGGCCGATGCCCGCGAGGTTGCGCTGGTCGAGCAGGGCCTGCCCGATCTCCGAGTCCGGGGTTCGCGAGGATCCGCCGTCCCGCCTCCTCGGGGTCCCAGTCGGGTCCGAGGATGTCGGGGCCGAGGTGCCCCACCACCTCGTCCTCGTCGGCCGTGGCCAGCAGGTCGACGACCGGCAGGCGGTAGCCGACGGCCGTCCAGTCGGAGGTGTGCAGGAGGACCCGGATGCTGTGGTCGGGACCGCCGCGCCACACGGCGCCCGGGCGGTACAGGTGCCATGACCCATCCATCCGGAAGTGGGTGTGCAGCGTCCGCCCGTCGCCGAGGCGGAACAGCAGGTGCTTGCCCCGGGGCAGCACGTCGTCGACGCGCACGCCGGTGAGGTCGACCGTGGCCAGGGCGGGCACCCGGAGGTCCGAGCCGGTGAGCTCGTGCCCCGCGAGGGCGTCGCGCAGTCGTTGGGCCGCGAGCCAGACGGTGTCGCCCTCGGGCACGGCTAGGGCCTCGGCGGGCGCAGGCCGCGTGGGGTCGCCAGGAAGCCGGCCTCGCCCAGCAGGCGAGCGTGGTCGGCGGTGGGTGCCGCTCCGTTGACCTTGGTGACGACTGCGCGGTCCATGCCCAGCCGCTGGCCGTTGCGCACGAGCGCGGACGCCGCCGCCGCCAGCACGTCCTCGGGGAGGTCCCATGCCAGCAGGCTCTTCCCGCCGCGTTCGAGGTAGAGCGCGAGCTCGCCGTCGACGGCGACCACCACCGCGCCGGCCTTCCGCCCCGGGCGGTGGCCGACGTCGACCGCGAGGGCCGGCCAGGGCAGGGCCGCTCCGTAGGCATTGGCTGGGTCGGTCGCGGCCAGCACGGTCGTGACGCGCTCCGACCTCGGGGTGGCGCGCAGCCGGTCGACGGCGCTCGGCAGGGCGAACTGCGAGGCGCCGAGACCCTCGATCGCGTAGGTGCGGCGGCAGCGCCCCGCATCCTCGAACGCACTCAGCACGCGGTACATGCGGGCGAAGCCGCCGTCGATTCGCTCGGAGACGACGGCGCCCCGGGTGACGATCCCGTGCCGGTCGAGGAGCGCCTGGCCCGTGGCGGTGGCGGCGGAGGTCGGGTCTGCCGCGAGCGGTGGGAGCAGCGACCAGCGCCCGGCACCCGCCGGCGGGCCGGACCGCTGAGGCAGTCCCGGGCGGCCGCGACGGGTGCTCGGTCGTGGCCGGGCCCCGCTGATGCGGGAGCGCAGGGCGCTCCACCCGTCATTGGTGACGGCTCCGGACCACACCAGTCGCCACAGGGTCTCCACCAGCTCCGCATCCGACGAGATCGGTCCCCCGCCTCGCCCGGCACCGACCCGGTCGGCGAGGTCGCGGAAGAACAGCGCCCCGGCCGGCGCCGAGGGCCTCAGTGACGACGACGGCCGCAGGGTCGTCGTCGACGAGCGTGGGCGGCCTGCGAAGCACGGGGGCCCGGTCGGTGGGCGCCAGGCAGACGATGCCGTCGCCCCCGGCCAGCGCCGACACGCCCCACCAGACGACGTCTCCCGAGCCGATGAGCTCGTCGAGCATCCCGTCGTGCACGTCGTCGATGCGAGCCGGCAGCACGGAGCGGAGCCACGTGCTGGCGGGCAGGGCGGTGCCCGCCAGCTGCTCGATGACGTCGTAGCACCCGTCGACGCCACGCAGCTCCGAGCGGGCGCCCGCGGCGGTGACGCGCTGCCACCGCGGCAGGAAGGCGGCGTACCGCGCAGGAGGGACGGGCTCGATCTCGTGGCGAAGCTTGGCGATGCTGCGTCGCCGGATGCGCCGGAGCACCTCGACGTCGCAGTACTCGGTGTGCGAGACCCCCTGCTCGCGCGCGATGCCGGTGAGGGGGCGGAACTCGCCGCGGATCAGCCGCCCGGAGGACGCGAGGCGCGCCAGCACGTCGCGGGCGACCCCCGGAGGGAGGCCGAGCTCGGTGGCCGCCTGCTCAGCCGTGAAGGGCCCGTGGGTCCGGGCGTAGCGGCCGACCACGTCACCGAGCGGATCGGCCACGATGGCGAGGTGCGCGTCCGGGACGCCCACGGGCAGGGGGATGCCGAGTGCGTCCCGGAGCCGGCCCGCGTCCTCGATCGCGGCCGTGCGGTCAGCGCCTGCCGTCCGGACGCGGATCGCCCGACGCTCGCTGCACAGCTGCGTCAGCCAGTCCGGGTCGATGCCCCGGGCGAGCGCCTCGGTGTCGGAGAGCGGGCCGAGGATCCGCAGCAGGTCCGCGGCATCCTCGACGTCGCGTGCGTGGGTCGTCGGCGTCAGGCGCTGCAGCTCGGCCTCGACCTCGTCGAGCGCGTCGGCATCGAGGAGGTCGCGCAGCTCAGGGCTGCCGAGCAGCTCGGCAAGGAGGCCGGGGTCGAGGGTCAGCGCCTGGGCGCGCCGCTCGGCGAGTGGCGAGTCGCCCTCGTAGATGAACGAGGCGACGTAGCCGAAGAGCAGGGACTGCGCGAAGGGCGAGGGCTGCTCGGTCGCCGCCTCGTGCACCCGGATGCGCCCGTCGCCGCAGCTCCGTCTGGATCTGGCGCAGGGCCGGGCACGTCGTACACGTCCTGCAGGCACTCGCGCACGGTCTCGAGGATGATCGGGAACGAGGCGAACTCGGACGCGACCCCCAGCAGGTGCGCCGATCGCTGGCGCTGCTGCCACAGCGGCGTCCTCCTGTCGGGCCGACGACGTGGCAGCAGCAGCGCCCGCGCGGCGCACTCGCGGAAGCGCGAGGCGAACAGGGCAGAGCCGCCCACCTCCGCGGTGACCAGCGACTCGACCTCCTCGGGCTCGATGGTGATGAGGTCCATGACGGAGCGCGCGGACTCCTCGTCATCGATATCGGGCAGGCGCAGGACGATGCCGTCGTCGGCGTGCATGACGTGCGCATCGATCCCGATCGAGTCACGGATGCGCGCCCCGATGACGAGGGCCCAGGGCGCATGGACCTTGGCGCCGAACGGGGTGTGCACCACCACCCGCCAGTCGCCGAGCTCGTCGCGGAACCGCTCCACCACGATCGTCGTGTCGCTGGGCACGACGGACGTCGCCTCGCGCTGCTCGTCGATGTACTGACGCAGGTTCGCGCTCGCGCGCGCGTCCATGCCCGTGTCGGCCAGGATGTCGGTGTCGTCCCGAGCCGAGGCGACCTCGCGGACGAATGCGCCGACGGCCCGGCCGAGCTCGGCAGGGCGACCGAGCGCGTCACCGTGCCAGAACGGCATCCGCCCGGGCTGGCCCGGTGCCGGCGAGACCAGGACCCGGTCGTGGGTGATGTCCTCGATGCGCCACGAGGACGCCCCCAGCGCGATGACGTCGCCGACGCGCGACTCGTAGACCATCTCCTCGTCCAGCTCGCCGACGCGCGAGCCGCCCTCGCCGACGAGGAAGACGCCGAACAGGCCCCGGTCAGGGATGGTCCCGCCGCTGGTGACGGCCAGTCGCTGCGCGCCGGGCCGTCCGGTGAGCAGTCCGCTGTCGCGGTCCCACACCAGGCGGGGTCGCAGCTCGGCGAACTCGTCGGAGGGGTACCGGCCCGACAGCATGTCGAGCACCGAGTCGAGGACGGCGTCGGTCAGGCCGGTGAACGGGGCGGACCGGCGCACCATGGCCAGCAGGTCGTCGGCCGTCCAGTCGTCCATGGCCACGCAGGCGACGATCTGCTGGGCCAGCACGTCGAGGGGGTTGCGGGGGATGCGCAATGCCTCGATGAGGCCCGACCGCATTCGCGAGGTGACGACGGCGGACGTGACCAGGTCGCCGCGGTACTTGGGGAAGACGATCCCGCGGCTGACAGCGCCCACCTGATGCCCCGCCCGGCCCACGCGCTGCAGCCCGCTGGCGACGCTCGGCGGCGTCTCGACCTGGACGACCAGGTCGATGCTCCCCATGTCGATGCCCAGCTCGAGGCTGCTGGTCGCGACGACGGCGGGCAGTCGGCCGGCCTTCAGGTCGTCCTCGATCAGGGCCCGCTGCTCCTTGCTGACCGACCCGTGGTGCGCGCGGGCGATGGGCTGCGGGTCCTGCTGGCCCGCGGCGATGGCGCGAGCCAGGGCGATCTCGTTCACCTGCGCCGTGATGCGCTCGGCGAGGCGCCGGCTGTTGGCGAAGACGAGCGTCGTGCGGTGCTGCTCGATGAGGTCGACGAGCTGCTCGTCGATGTGCGGCCAGATCGACGTGCGGGCGATGGAGCCGGCGGCGCTGCCCGAGATCTCCGTGGTCGCGCCGAGCTCGGACATGTCGTCGACGGGAACCCGGATCTGCAGGTCCCACTGCTTCTCGCTCGGGGGAGCGACGACCGTCGCCGGCCGGGACGGGCGGACGAACGAGGCGACGGTGTCGAGCGGGCTGACCGTCGCGGACAGGCCGATCCGCTGGGCGGGCCGGTCGAGGAGCAGGTCGAGGCGCTCGAGGGACAGGGCGAGATGGGCCCCGCGCTTGGTGCCGGCGATCGCGTGCACCTCATCGAGGATGACCGTGTCGATCCCGCGCAGGGCGTCACGGGCCTGCGATGTCAGCATGAGGAACAGCGACTCCGGCGTCGTGATGAGGATGTCGGGCGGCCGGCGGGCCAGTCGCGCCCGCTCGGCGGGCGGGGTGTCGCCGGTGCGGATGCCGATGGTGATGTCGGCTGCCTCGAGGCCGAGGCGGGCCGCCTCCCGCTCGATGCCGACCAGCGGGCTGCGGAGGTTGCGCTCGACGTCCACGGCCAGCGCCTTGAGCGGTGATACGTAGAGGACGCGGCAGCGGCGCAGACGGTCGTCGGGGACCGGATCGTGCATGAGCCGGTCGATGGCGTGGAGGAACGCCGCGAGGGTCTTGCCGCTCCCGGTCGGAGCCACGACGAGGGTGTCGTCACCCTTCGCGATGGCCGCCCACGCCCCGACCTGCGCCGGTGTCGCGCCGGCGAAGGCGCCGCTGAACCAGGCGCGCGTGGCCGGGGCGAGCGCCTCGAGACCCGTCTCGGTCATCGGGGTCCGCCGACAGCGGTGGCGAGCGCGGAGGCGAGCACGAGGAGGACGAAGCCCACGAGCTCCACCATGCCGATCCGTGCCGGCCTGCTCGCTGGGTCGGCCAGCAGGGCCGATCGCAGGGCGAACCAGGCGAAGGGGGCGACCAGCAGGAGCCCAGCGGTCAGCCCCCACCAGGCAGCCAGGCCCAGGGAGGCGATCAGCGAGGACCACGCGACCACGCGGGATGCGTGTGCGAACCGGGGATCAGCCCGCTCCCTGATGAGCGACTTCACGTGCAGGGTCGAGCCGATCAGCAGCAGGGCGACGGCCGCGGTGAGCACCCATACGTGGACGGGCACGCCCGAGAGCGGGGGAGGAGCGACGCTCGAGCCGCCGGCGGCAACCGCCCACGTGACCGGGACCATCGCCGCGCACTCGACGACGAACACCGCGTCGTTGACGAGGGCACGCTCGTCGCGCCTCCGGGCGAAGGCGATGTTGACGGCGAACAGGGCGAGGTAGCCGAGGACGACCCACGCCAGCCAGGGCCGCAGGATGAGCACGGGAAGCCCGGCGGCCAGAGTCGGGATCCACCAGGTTGCCAGCGGCCGCGCGAAGCGGCCCGGGTCCGGATGCCGCGATGTGCGATCGCGGACGACGGCGAGCACGAAGTACGACGCCGGATAGGCGCAGATCCAGGCGGCCGCGACGAGCAGGAGCAGCGGCGTCCACGGCGAGACCGTGACTGCCACCGCGACGGGCAGGGCGAGGAAGGCCCACGCGCCGTGCTGGGGAGGCACGACCGGCACCCGGGCGCGGGTTCGGGTGGGTGCGCTCACGCCCTGATTGTGCTGGATGGGGCAGACTGCCGCTCGTGCGCCTTACTGACTTCTGGGATCGCATGGACCAGGTGTTCGGCCCGGCCTATGCACGATCGTGGGCGCACGACGTCGTCCTGCCGCCGCTGGGACTGACCGTGGATCAGGCGATCGGCGCGGGCCTCGACACGAAGGACATCTGGCGGGCCGTCTGCGCGACCACGGACGTGCCCGGGGTCCTGGCGTGACCGCCACGGTCGACCAGGGACTGCACGATCCGGCCATCGCCGCCGTCCAGCGGCGAACGGTCTCCGTGCTGTCCGTCGGTCAGGTCTTCGGCGGCATCGCCGTCGCGGGCTCAGTGGCGGCCGGCTCCCTGATCGCCGCGTCCGTCGCCGACTCCGAGGCAGCCGCGGGGCTGGCCCAGACGGCCGGGGTCCTCGGGGCAGCGGTGCTGGCCCTCCCGCTCGCGCGCATCGCGCTGGGCCGCGGGCGCCGTCTCGCCCTGGCGACCGGCTACGGGCTCGGCGCCTTCGGGGCCGTCATCGTCGTCATCGCGGCGGTGCTGCGCAACCTGCCGCTGGTCTTCATCGGCTGCTTCTTCGTCGGGGTGGCATCGGCCTCCGGGTACCAGGCCCGGTACGCGGCGACCGACCTGGCACCCGAGGAGCACCGGGCTCGCGCGCTGTCGTGGGTGGTGTGGGCGGCGACCATCGGCGCCGTCCTCGGGCCGAACCTGCTGAACGTGTCCGGTGCCCTGGGGATGGCCCTGGGCCTGCCCCAGCTGTCCGGTCCCTACGTGGTGGCCGCCGGCTGCCTGGCGCTGACGGCCGTCGTGCTCCTGCTCTTCCTGCGGCCCGACCCCTACCTGACCTCGATCGCCCACCGCGAGAGTCGCGGGGAGGACGTCGTCAGGCCACGACTGCGCGACGGGATCGAGCACCTGCGCGGGCGCCCCCGTGCGCTCCTGGGCATCGCGACGATCGCGGTCGGCCACGTGGTGATGGTCATGGTGATGGTCATGACGCCCGTGCACATGGCGCACGTCGACGTGACCCTGCAGCTCATCGGCCTGGTCATCAGCGTCCATGTCGCGGGGATGTACGCCCTGTCGCCGGTCGTGGGCTGGTGCGTTGACCGCTTCGGCAGGATCGCCGTGGTCGTGTCGGGCATCGCGATCCTCACGGTCAGCTGCGTGGTGTCGGGCCTCGCGCCGGGCGACAACGTGCCGATGCTGGGCATCGGGCTGTTCCTGCTCGGCCTCGGCTGGTCGTGCACCCTGATCGCCGGCTCGACGATGGTCACCGACGAGGTGGCCCCAGCCGAGCGGCCGGCGGTGCAGGGCCTGTCGGACCTGGTCATGAACGGGGCAGGGGCCGTCGGGGGAGCGGTGGCCGGGATCGTCGTACTGGTCTCGTCCTACGGGGTCCTGTGCGCCGTCGCGGTCGTGCCGCTCGTGGCCCTCGGAGTGGCGGTGGCCTTCGACGCGGCCTCGCACCGGTCCGTGGCTGCCGGAGGTGGGTGACCGGCTGAGCCGTCGGGTCAGGCGGACAGGTGGGGTGGCTGTCGCCACCCATTCGAGGTCGAGTCCGCACAGCTCCGCCGCCCGTCGCGCGGGCACCTCGACCAGCTGGGTGGTGCGGGGTGACGGCGTGACGAAGGCGGGCCCGAAGGTGAACGGTCCCGGGTCCGTGCCCGGTCGCCACCAGGGGGTCGCATGCGTGATGGTCAGCTCGTGCTGCCCGGCCGTCAGTGGGAGCGTGCCGATGGGGGTGACGTTGCGGTCGTCGAACTCGAGGTTGGACAGACCGGTCTCAACGGGTTCCCCGTCGATGGAGACGGTGAGAACGCCGGGGTAGGAGCCGGCGATCCAGACCTCCACCATCCCGTCGTCCTGCACGGCGAAGGGTGCAGTGACCGATCCCGCTCCCGACGCGACGATCGACGCGCCGTCGTCCGTCGCGGTCCACCCGGGCGGAAGGTCCCCCTGCCCCAGCGGGATCGTCACGACGTCTGGACGCACTGATCCCACGAGTGTGCCGCCCTCGCGTACCTGGGTGCTCAGCGCCGTGATGGCCGCGCAGGAGTCCACCTCCGGCACGGCGAAGGTGCCGGCGAGGGGGACGTCCGCGGTGATCGAGGCCGACCCAGGAATCCGGCGCCACACGTCGTAGTACGCACCAGGGCGCACCAGCTCGTAGTTGAGCGGCGGGCGAGCCCCGGTCGGCGACCTGCGCAGCACGAGCAGGGGGTAGGGCTCCAGGGTGGACGGGGGGAACGCACTGACATCGAAGGACTGGCCCTTCTCTCCGATCGATCCGTCCCTCAGGGGGATCTGGTTCACTCGGAGCTCGCTGGCGACCTCCGTGTCGAGGGTGCGGAGGAAGTGCCGCCCCCCGAACACGGAGTAGTCGGTCATGAGCGCCGGTCCCTGACCGTCGAACTCCCGGCCGATCGCCTCCAGCTCTGCATGCGGTGCCACCGGCGCCAGGGAGACGCCCTTGAACGCCAATGCGTTCGACCAGGCCACTCCCACGATGATGAGGACCATCGCGCCCTTCCCCACGAGGCTGAGGCCCCGTCCGGGGACGGCGCCTTCATGCTGCCCCGCCTGCGGCTGGGTGAGCAGGAGCGCTCCCGCGAGGGCGGCGGCGATCACGGCGGGGGAGGCCACGGCCATCGCCTTGCCGGCCAGCCATGCGTCGCCGGACAGGGTCGCATAGGCGACGACCGCGAGGGCGCTCGCCGCGAAGAGCGGGAGCGACCAGGACCGGTGCCGGATCGCTCCGATTCCTCCGACGACCGCCGCAGCGATGGTGATGGCGATGAGCAGGGCCGTGAGGACAGGCAGCTCCGGTCCGAAGCGGAAGTCCGCGGCCGGCCAGACCCCCACTGTCTGGAAGGGGTTCAGGGGTGCGGCGAGGTTGCCGATGTCACCGAAGGTCGGCACCAGCGTCAGCGACTCCGGCACGATGCCGGCTGCGAAGAGCACGAGGCCCGTGACCGTGGCCGAGATGGCCGCGCTGGTCGCGATGGCGCCGGAGCGAGGGCGGCGGCGGGTCCAGCCGATGAGCACGGCTGCGCCCACGATCGGCAGCACGTAGCCCATGCCGGCCGAGTCGAGCACGGCGAACAGCGAGGCGGCCGCCACTGCCGGTGGGATGAGGCCGCGCCATGTGGAGCCGCGGCGGGACGCCGCGACGGAGGTGAGCGCCAGGACCGCCACCAGGACCGGGACGAGGACCTCCTTGAGGCCGCCCCACAGGACGTACGCGACGAGGGTCGCAGCCTGCGCCGAGACGACGCTCGCGAGTGCGCGCAAGGCGCGTGACCGCACCAGCGGTGTCAGGATCGCGTAGATCGCGAGCGCGAGGAGGGCGCCCAGGGCGGCCATGTAGGGATGCAGGAGCCAGGCCACGTCGGAGCCCGTGAGCTGCGCCAGGACGCCGAGCGGCGGGAAGGCTCCGGTCGGGTAGCCGGCCACCCACCCCGCGTCGCCGGCGGCGAAGTAGATGTCGATGTTGCGCTCGAAGGTGGACGTCACCGTCGCGGGCGGGACCTTGCCCGTCGACATGAGTGCATCGGTGAACCCCAGCCAGGTGGCGCTGTCGTCCAGCTTGATCCACCCGGCCCAGCTCGGTCGACCGGAGAGCGCCACGGGGGCTGCGAAGAGGGCGAAGGATGCCGCGGCGGTGGCGGCCGGCCACCCGGTCACCTTGCGCCACCCCTCCCGGAGGCGCGTGCGCCCGCGAAGCAGGGCTGCGACTGCTCCGGCGATCGCGATCGCGCAGATCACGGGCGTCGTGTACCGGGTAGTCGCGGCGGGCGCTGTCATGACCGTGCCGACGACGACGACCAGTGCGAGACCCGTTGGCGCCGTCGCGGCATCGAACCTGAGCCGAGGCTGCGTCGACGCGAGGAGCAGGCCGGCCCCGACGCACAGGGCGATCAGAACAAGGGGCGCGACCACATAGGGGATCAGCAGGTCCATCAGGGGCCCAGCGTCACGCCGTCGGGCAGCCGGGAGGCCAGCTCCGCATCCAGTGCGATGGCCGATGCCAGCAGCTCGCGAGCTCGGTCGACCCTTCCGTCGGCGTAGAGCAGCAGGCCGAGGTTCCACGGCGCACTGGCCCGGTCGGGGTCGAGGTCCATCACGCGCCCGTACGACTCCTCGGCGCCAGCGAGGTCCCCGCTCGCGACCTGCGCGACGGCCAGGTTGAAGTGCGCGTTGGCGAACTCCGGGTCCAGGGCGATCGCCCGCTGGTACAGCTCCAGGGCGCCAGCGGTGTCACCGCTGGCGTCGCGGAGGGTGCCGAGGTTGAACACCGGCAGCGCGCTCTGGGGGTCGGCGGCCCGGGCCTGAGCGAACGCAGCCTCGGCACCAGCCAGGTCCCCGAGCGCATAGGCGCTGAGGCCCTGGTCGACGAGCGCGGCGGCCGCCTCGTTGATCTCCGGGCCGGGGGACGGCTCCAGCGCACGCAGGAAGAAGACGCCCACGACCACGACGACACAGGCGACCGCGGCGGCCACCGCCATCGCCCGGATCGGGAGGCGCTCCCGAATCGGGTCGCTGGAGCGTCCTTGCGGGTCATGCTCCCCGTCGGGCTGCACCATCATCGGCTCGGCTGAACCCATGCGGCGCTCCCTCCGGCGGCCGTTGCGTGGCCGATTGCGTCGTGACCGCGCCAGTCTAGGTCGGGTTCGGAGTCCGGTGGCCCAGACGGCGTGTCGCGTGCATTCGAACACCCGTTCGATATAGATTCACGGCACGACAGCGATGCGGGCGCCCGATCACAGGGAGCGCGAGTCGCGGTCGACTGTCAGACCGACACCGTAGGTTCGCCGCATCGCCCACCGAGTCACCGAGGAGACACCATGGCAAGCGCCGCCAACGACCGTGAGAAGGCCCTTGACGCCGCCCTCGCCCAGATCGAGCGCCAGTTCGGCAAGGGCTCGATCATGCGCCTCGGCGAGGAGGGCCGGATGCCGATCGAGGTGATCCCGACCGGCTCGATCGCGCTGGACATCGCCCTCGGCATCGGCGGGCTGCCCCGAGGTCGCATCGTGGAGATCTACGGTCCGGAGTCCTCGGGCAAGACGACCCTCGCACTGCACGCCATCGCGAGCGTGCAGGCGGCCGGTGGACTCGCCGCGTTCATCGACGCCGAGCATGCCCTCGACCCCGACTACGCCTCGCGGCTCGGCATCGATCTCGACAGCCTCTACGTGTCCCAGCCCGACACGGGTGAGCAGGCCCTCGAGATCTGCGACACCCTCGTGCGGTCCGGCGCCATCGACCTGATCGTCATCGACTCGGTGGCGGCGCTGGTTCCGCGCGCCGAGATCGAGGGAGAGATGGGCGACTCGCACGTCGGCCTGCAGGCGCGACTGATGAGTCAGGCGCTGCGCAAGATGGCCGGGGCACTGAGCAACACCAACACGACGTGCATCTTCATCAACCAGCTGCGCGAGAAGATCGGCGTGATGTTCGGATCGCCGGAGACCACCACCGGCGGCAAGGCCCTGAAGTTCTACTCGTCCGTCCGGCTCGACGTCCGTCGGATCGAGACCCTGAAGGGCGGGACGGAGGCCGTCGGCAACCGCACCCGTGTCAAGGTCGTCAAGAACAAGGTCGCCCCGCCGTTCAAGCAGGCCGAGTTCGACATCCTCTACGGCGAGGGCATCTCTCGCGAGGGCTCGCTGATCGACATCGGCGTCGACGCAGGCATCGTCCGCAAGTCCGGTGCCTGGTACACCTACGAGGGCGACCAGCTCGGACAGGGCAAGGAGAACGCGCGCACCTTCCTCAAGGACAACCCCGACCTCGCGAACGAGATCGAGAAGCGCATCAAGGAGACCCTCGGCATCGGGCCACAGGTGGACACGCCAGTCGATGTTCCGGTGCCAGCACCCGCCCCGATCGACGAGTAGTCACCAGCGCAGATGCGCTACGTCACCGAGCCCAAGCCTGGAACGCCGGGGGACCTGCAGGACGACGCCGATCCCGAGCAGGTCGCTCGCACGATCCTGCTTCGACGCCTGTCCGCTGCGCCTCGAACCCGCTCCGAGCTGCGCGCGGACCTGCTCCGGCGCGGCCTCCCGGAGGACGTCGCCGATCGTGTGCTCGACCGCTTCGCAGAGGTCGGACTGATCGATGACACGGCCTATGCGCAGCTGTGGGTCGATTCGAGGCAGCGCACGCGCGGCTCCGCGCGAGGCGTCCTGCGGCAGGAACTGCGATCGAAGGGGGTCAGCGAGGACGATGCCGCCCTCGCGCTCGAGGGGATCGACGACGAGGCCGAGCGCGTGCGCGCGGTCCAGCTGGTGCAGGTGAAGGTGCGCTCGATGTCGCGACTGGAGCCCGAGGCGCAGGCCCGACGGCTGGTGTCCATGCTCATGCGTCGCGGCTACCGACGGGGGACTGCGCTCTCCGTCGTCACCGAGGTGCTCGGAGAGCTGACCGACGAGGTCGAGGGTCAGGACGACTGAACCGAGTGCGTCGGATCGCTCCTGCGTGCGGTGACGGCGTAGGCCACGGCGGCTATCGCGAGGGCGGTGCCGAAGACGAGGACCGTGCCGAGCAGCGTGGACAGCGCCGTGGGCGCCAGCAGCATCGTCACGGCCAGGCAGATGAGGACGGATCCCGCGACGAGCTTCAGGGCGCGACCATGCCGCTCCTGCACCTTGGTCGCCCGCAGCGTCACCACTGCCAGCACGAAGACGATGAGCTCGTCGAGCAGGAAGACGAGCATGTACGCGCCGAACAGCCCGGCCGCCTGGAGCCCGGTGACGTCCGCCTCGGCCAGCATCGTCGTCCACAGCAGGGGCAGGCCAGCCGTGCACGGCGTCTCGAGGAGCGACACGGCGATGGCGAGGGCGACTGTCCCGGCGATCGTTGCCACGAGCGCCCCCTCGGGAGAGGCAACCCGACGCATCCTCGCGTAGATCCCTGGGCGCTGGCCGGAGGAGATCGACAGCGACGGACCTGCCGTGATCCCCAGGCCGTCCTTGAACTGCAGGACGCCGAAGGTCCCCGCGACGACGGCGACCACCAGGCGCAGCCACCCCATGCCCGACAGGTAGGACGCTGCGGAGTACATGCCCACCATGTAGAGCGCGTACATCCCCGCGGTAACGGTGAGGAAGACCGTTCCCACGAGCAGCACCCGTCCACGGGACCCCCGGTTGAGCACCATCGCCAGCAGCAGGCTGAGGACCCAGAGGGAGCACGGGTTGACCCCGTCCACGAAGCCGATCGCGAGGGTGCTGGCCAGCAGCGACGTGCCGGCGAGGTCGACCTCGCCCAGGAGCGGGACCTCCACCGTCCGGGTCGACGACGTCTCCTGCGCCGGGGCGGGTTCACTGCGGCCGACAGCGTCGACGGCGGCAGTGATCTCCTGGGCCGTCGTGGTGTCGAAGCCGATCCAGACCCGGTCGCCGATGATCGTCACCGGCACCCCGGTCGGCTCGAACCCGAGCTGCTCGGCCGTGGCGATGAGCAGCTGCCGGCCCTGCTCGTCGTACCAGACCTCGTGCTCCTCCACCCGCAGCTGCGGGTGGGTGCTGGTGAGCTCGGCGAGGAAGGCGCGCTCGGCCGCGCAGTGGGGGCAGCCATCCCCGTGGAACAGGACCAGGGTCACGGCCGCGTCGTCGCTGGCGGGGTGGGTGCTGGCCCCAGCCGCGCTGACGGGTGCAGCGACCACCAGCGCGCCCACGGTGACGAGCGCGCCCAGCAGGAGCGTCAGCACTCGTCGAGCGCCCATGTCCCCACTCTCGCCCGCCGGGCGGCCGTGGGTCAGGGGCTAACGGCCTGTCCCGCGGCTTCCAGCCGGACGATCCCGAGGAGGGGCAGCATGATCGTGTCGACGATGTGCTCGACCTGGGCGTGGGAGGGGACCGTGCCGGCGAGCAGCAGCTGGTGGAGGGTGAGCGCGGCCGGCAGCTCGAGGACGTAGGGGTCGATGGGCTGGGCGGGGATCTCGCCTCGCGCCATCGCCCGCTGGAACATGCCGATGACCTCGACCTGCTTGGCCTGCCCGAAGCTCGTCTGGAACTCCTCAGCGAGGCTCGGGTCGTGGGCCGCCTCGCTGATGAGCTCACGGAGCACCACCCCGAGGTCGCCGTCCAGCTGGCCCGTGAAGGTCGTGAGCGAGGTGATCATGTCCTCACGCAGGGAGCCGCTGTCGGGCGGGGTCGGCGGCAAGGACTCCATCAGCGTCGTGATGAAGACGTCGAGGGCGAGGGCCCGGACGTTCGGCCAGCGCCGGTAGAGCGCGGCCTTGCCCGTGCCCGCCCGCTTGGCGATGCGGTCCATCGACGCGCCTCGCACGCCCCGCTCGGAGATCTCCGCGAGGGCGGCGTCGACGACCGCCTCGCGCAGCACGTCTCCGCGACGTCGCAGAACGCAGGTGTTGACCACGCCCGCACGATAGCACGATAGTGAACAGGAGCGTTCCCTCAACTTGACAGTTAGGGAACGATGGCGTTCGCTAGGCGTAGCACATCTCGTCGCCCCCACGCTGGAAGTAGGACTCATGCCCGGCTTGTCCGCATGGGCGGTTCGCCGCCCGGTGATCGCCCTCGTCTCCTGGCTCGTCGCCCTCGTGGTCGTCGTCGGCCTCGGCACCCAGGCCGGCGGGGAGCTGAACGACTCGTTCGACCTGCCCGACACCGAGTCGAAGGTCGCCACCGACCTGCTGTCGGCGAGTGGGACGGACACGAGCCGGCTCGACGGTGGGGCGACCATCGTGTGGTCCCCGGCGACCGGCACGGCGGTCGACCCGGCCGTCGCCGAGCAGATCGTGCCCTTCCTGACCGAGGTCGCCGCCCTGGAGTCGGTCGCGTGCGTCACGAACCCACTCGACCCGCAGGGCGCTCCGCTGGGCACCGGCTGCCCGGAAGCCTCCGGACCCGACCCGGCCGCGATGCAGACCCTGACGCCGGAGGAGCAGCAGATCCTCGCTGCCTCGTTCTCGTCCGTCAGCCCGGACCAGACCGTCGCGTACGCGACCGTCTCGTTCGTCACCGATGAGAACGGCGAGCTGAGCGTCTCCACTGAGGATGCCAAGGTCATCCTCGACGGTGTCAAGGAGCTCAACGGCGACCAGCTGGCTGTCGGTGCGCAGGGCCAGGTGCTGGAGTTCGCGGGCCAGGAGCCGCCGAGCAGCGAGGCGATCGGACTTCTCGTCGCCATCATCATCCTGCTCATCGCCTTCGGCTCGATCGTGGCGGCCGGCATGCCGATCGTCGTCGCACTGGTGGGCCTGACGATGGGCCAGATGTTCGTCCTCGTCGTCGCGAACTTCCTCGACGTCGCGACCTTCGCGCCCACGCTGGCCGCGATGATCGGCCTCGGTGTCGGCATCGACTACGCCCTGTTCGTCATGAACCGATACCGCCAGGCCGTCCTGCACGGGCGCGCGCCGAAGGACGCGGCGATGGAGGCCGTGCAGACGGCCGGCCGTGCCGTCCTGTTCGCCGGCAGCACCGTCATCATCGCCCTCCTCGGCCTCTTCGTACTCGGCATCAACTTCTTCAACGGCCTCGCGGTCGCCGCTGCCGTGACCGTGCTCATGGTCATGCTGTCGGCGCTGTGGATGCTGCCGGCACTGCTGAGCCTGCTCGGCGCCAAGGCGCTGGCCTGGCGCCTGCCGTGGGGAAAGAAGCCGGGGTCCCTCAAGGGTCATCCGGAGGGTCGTGCGTGGGCACACTACGGCCGGTTCCTGCAGAGGAAGCCGATCATCCCGGCGCTGCTCGCCCTTGCGGTCGTCGTCGTCCTCGCGATCCCGATGTTCAGCCTCCGCCAGGGGTTCGCGGATGACTCGGGCAAGCCTGAGGGCTCGCCGGCGCGCATCGCGTACGACCTGCGCGCCGAGGGCTTCGGCCCGGGGGTGAACGGGCCCTTCCTCGTGGTGGCGGACCTGTCGGAGGCCACCAGCCCGGATGCCTACGCCCAGATCATCGCCGGCCTGGCGCAGACCGAGGGTGTCGCGGGCACGTCGCCGAGTGCGGATGTGCTCCCCATCCTTGGCAAGCTGTCCCAGGCCGCTGCGGAGAACGCGCAGGCCGAGGGGGCGGCCGCTCCGCAGACCGTCCAGGCCATCGCTGTGTACCCGACCACGTCGCCACAGGACCAGGCGACGACGGAGCTGCTCGAGCGGCTGCGCACCGAGACGAACCCTGCGCTGCAGGACTCGACCGGCGCGAAGCTGTATGTCGGTGGGACGCAGGCGATCACGAGCGACTTCACGACGGTGCTGCAGGATGCCCTGCCGCTGTTCCTGTCGATCGTGGTCGGCCTGGGCTTCCTCGCCCTCGTGCTCCTCTTCCGCTCCATCGTCGTGCCGTTGACGGCGGCGATCACCAGCATGCTGTCCTTCGCGGCCGCGATGGGCATCACGGTCGCGGTGTTCCAGTGGGGCTGGTTCATGGACCTGCTCGGCATCCCGGGAACCGGGCCCATCTTCCCGTTCCTGCCGATCATGGTGTTCGCGATCCTCTTCGGACTGTCGATGGACTACCAGGTCTTCCTGGTGTCGCGCATGCAGGAGGAGTGGCTGCACACCGGAGACAACAAGGCCGCCGTCCGTCGCGGCCTGGCCGGATCCGGGCGCGTCGTGGTCATCGCCGCGGCGATCATGGCGAGCGTGTTCCTCGCGTTCGTCCCGAGCACCAACGCGACCATCAAGCTGTTCGGCATAGCGCTGGCATCGGCGGTCATCATCGATGCCTTCATCGTGCGCCTGATCCTGGTGCCGTCCCTGATGTCGATGCTGGGCAAGGCGAACTGGTGGCTGCCGGGGTGGCTCGACCGCATCCTCCCGAAGGTGCAGATCGAGGCGCCCGAGGACGAGCTCACCGATGACGAGCTCACCGACGACGAGCCTGAGCCGCTCGGCGAGCCGGATACCGTCGGCGTCCGCTAGGACGCGGCACCATCGGCGAGTGGCCAGAGTGCGCATGCGCACTTTGGCCACTCGCCGATGATATGTCCGGGTGTCACGGCGTTACGGTGGGCGCATGAGCGCGCCGGGGGGTCACGGGTCCCTGTCCGCGGCGTCGGACGGAGCGCGCGATCGGCCGTCGCGAAGTGCGCTCGTCCTCCTCGCCCTGGTCACCGGGGCGATCGTCTCCAACATCAACCTGAGCATCGCCAACGTGGCGCTGCCGACCATCGGCGCGGACCTGGGGGCGACGCAGGACCAGCTCACCTCGATCGCCAACGCGTTCGCCCTCGGCCTCGCGTCGACGGTCCTGTACCTCGGTTCGATCGGCGACCGCTACGGGCGCAAGCTGCTCTTCGTGCTCGGGTGCGTGCTGACCGTCCCCACGGCGATGCTCGCAGCGTGGGCCCCGTCGCCCGAGGTCCTGACGCTGGCCCGCTTCGCGGGCGGCTTCGCCGCCGCGCTGCTCTTCCCGACCACCCTCTCGCTGATCTCGGCGCTGTACCGCGGACGCGCGCGGGTGACGGCGATCGCGCTGTGGTCCGGGCTCGGCGGCGGCGTGGCCGCCCTCGGCCCGCTCATCGGCGGCTGGCTGCTCGAGTCCTTCTGGTGGGGCTCGGTCTTCCTCATCACCCTGCCGCTCGTCGTCCTCGCGCTCGTGGTCGGGCTCTGGGTCCTGCCGTGGCATGCCGGGGAGGAGGTCTTCCCCGTCGACCACCTCGGGGGTGTCCTGTCGGTGCTCGGCGTGGGCGGACTGGTCCTGATGATCGAGCGGATCGACAAGGGCCTCACCACCGAGTGGATCGTCATCGCGTCGGTCGCGATCGTCAGCCTGGTGCTCTTCTTCTGGCGGCAGACTCGTGCGCCGCGCCCGTTGATGTCGCTGCCGCTCGCCAAGGCACGCACCTTCTGGGTGGCCTTCGTGGCCGGAGCCATCACCTTCGGCTCGCTCATCGGTGCCATGTTCATCGGCCAGCAGTACACGCAGAACGTCCTCGGTTACGACACGCTCACGGCCGCGGCCGTCGTTCTGCCGGCGGCGTTCGGCACCGCGATCTTCGGGCAGCTGGCGGGTCGGCTGATCCCGGCCAAGGGCTCCCAGTTCACCTTCATGCTGGGTCTCGGGTCGGTGGCTGCGGCGTTCACGGTGATGCTGGTGGCATGGACGAGCGGCGCCAGCATGGGCTGGGTGCTGCTGGCCTACGGACTGGTCGGCGCCGGAGTGGGTCTCGCCGCCACGCCCGCCTCGCGGTCGCTGATGTCGTCGGTGCCGTCGAGCAGGGGCGGAATGGGCTCGGCATTCCTCGACCTCACCCGCGACTTCGGCGGCGCGATCATGCAGGCGATCATGGGCGCCCTGCTGGCCGGGGCGTACGCCGCCAGGATCGGCGCCGACCTGGCCTCGCTGCCTCCTCAGGATGCCGCGAAGGTCAGCGACGACACAGCGGACGCGTTGACGTCGTCCTTCCAGAGTGCTGAGCAGGTGGCGACGCAGTATCCCGACTACGCGAGCCAGATCACCTCGGCGGCGGCGGACGCCTTCACGTCCGGCAAGAGCGCGGCCATCGCCGTGGCGCTGGTGCTGACCCTCGTCGGCCTGGCGCTGGTCCTGGTGGTGTATCCGCGCAAGAGCGCCGAGGAGGCCTACTACGCGAAGGTGCAGGAGTCGGCTGAGGCGAAGCCGTGACCGATGCCGACCTGCTGATCCGCACGCCGAGGCTCGACCTGCACACGGTGCGGCCCGAGGACTACGACCTGCTCTCCGCGGATCGTGACCACCCGCGCCTGTGGGTCGATCGCGGCTTCACCAACCCTTACCGCCGCCTCGTCGACGACCCGGGTCCCCTGCGCTACCGGCTGCCGCTGATCGAGGCCGACCCGGAGGCGGCGCCCTACCTGCTGCGCATGGCCGTGCTGCGTGACGACGCCGTCATCGTCGGCAGCGCCGGCTTCCATGCCCGTCCGGACGCCGACGGGATGATCGAGATCGGCCTCGGGATCGTGCCGGAGTGGCGAGGGCGCGGCCTGGCCACCGAGCTGCTGCGAGGCATGTGGGGATGGGTGGTGGACAGGCCAGGGGTTCGCACGCTCCGGTACACGGTGAGCCCCGACAACGCGCCATCCCAGGCGATCATCGGCAGGTTCGGCTTCGCGTACATGGGCCAGCAGGTCGACGAGGAGGACGGACCCGAGGACATCTACGAGCAGTCGGCTGACGAGTACCGCCGTCGATCCCAGGCCTAGGATCGTCGATCAGGGAGCCGCGCTCGGCGAGTCTGCGGCTGTGGCGGGGCCTGCACGGATCCTCCTGATACACCTTGACACGAGGCGGCAAGGAACGGGAGAGGGGTGATCGCGTGACTGCAGATGCCAGCACGCCGATGACCCCTGCCCGGGCGCTGCAGCTCTGGATCGCGGTTCAGACCCTGAAACCGGTCGTCACCCCGGGATACGACCCATCCGAGCACGGCCCGGCGCTCGACGTCCTCGGCGAGCAGCTGCTGGCCGATCGGACCCTGGCCAGTGGCAAGGTCAGTGATGCGCTCACGGCGCTGATGGCCAACCCGCAGATGGGGACGGCGGACCTGTCGGCCGCCGTGTTCGGCGGCAACGCCGGGTACACCATGCACGTCATGTGGCCGCTGACGTCGATCTTCGCCGGTCGCATGCCCAGGAAGGTGGCCGGCTCGACAGGCAAGAGCTACGTGGGCTGGGTCGACCGCATCCGTCGAGCGGTGATGCGGGGACTGCCCCTGGAGAGCGCCGACGGTGTCTCGGCCGTTCTCGACGCCGTGAGTGATGCCTACGCCGCGGCCGTCGTCGCCGTCCCCTCCCCGGACGTGCACGCTGGGACCCTCGCCGAGGGTGCGAGCGAGCGGGTCGACACCAATGAGCCGGGCATCTACGTCTTCACGACGCCGACCTACCTTGCCCACCCGCCGTTCGGATGGAGCACCGAGGATCCGGCTCGCCTTGACTTCCGCTTCCTGAATGTCAGCAGCACGACCGTCGACGCTGACGGGCAGGTGGTGAGCGAGGTCGCTCGAGGTACGGGGCTGCCCGAGCCCTACATCATCCTGGCGATGTTCCGGAGTATCGATCCCGACGCCGCATACCTGACGAAGGAGGGCCAGATCCATCGCCTCCTCACCGAGGCGCGCCACGGGCCGGAGAAGGACGGCACCCAGCGAACGGCAGGCCAAGGTGCGGGGGTCGGGTGGTTCATCACCCGCCTGCCCTTCATCGTGGCGATTGCCGAGTCGATCGGCCTGGAGTCGGTGATGCCGGACGACCTCAAGGCCGGGGTGAACGAGATGCTGGCGGCATGCCAGCTGACCGACTGGACCCTCGGCTGAGCCGGTCAGGGTCTCCCTGGATGCTCGGTCCCTAGACTCTGTGGTCGTGACGCTCTCCCCTCCGGTCCGGAAGCCGCGCACCTACCAGGTGCGCACGTACGGCTGCCAGATGAACGTGCACGACTCCGAGCGGCTGTCCGGCCTGCTGGAGGATGCCGGGTACGTCGCCGCCGAGGAGGGCTCGACCGCAGACGTGGTGGTGTTCAACACGTGTGCCGTCCGCGAGAACGCCGACAACCGGCTCTACGGCAACCTCAGCCACCTGGTGCCGGTGAAGGCGAGCCACCCCGGCATGCAGATCGCCGTGGGCGGCTGCCTCGCCCAGAAGGACCAGGGTGACATCCTCGCCAAGGCGCCCTGGGTCGACGTCGTCTTCGGGACGCACAACATCGGATCCCTGCCCGTCCTGCTCGAGCGTGCGCGCATCGCACAGGAGGCGCAGGTCGAGATCAAGGAGTCCCTGGAGGTCTTCCCGTCGACTCTCCCCACGAAGCGCGACAGCGCCTACGCGGCCTGGGTGTCGGTGAGCGTGGGCTGCAACAACACCTGCACGTTCTGCATCGTGCCCGCGCTGCGCGGCAAGGAGAAGGACCGGCGCCCGGGCGACATCCTGGGCGAGATCCGGGCCCTCGTCGACGAGGGCGTCCTCGAGATCACGCTGCTCGGGCAGAACGTGAATGCGTACGGATCGGAGTTCGGCGACCGCGAGGCGTTCTCGAAGCTGCTGCGCGCCTGCGGGGAGGTCGACGGCCTCGAGCGCGTGCGGTTCACGAGCCCGCATCCGCGGGACTTCACCGACGACGTCATCGCAGCGATGGCCGAGACACCGAACGTCATGCCGCAGCTGCACATGCCGCTCCAGTCGGGAGCCGACGCCGTCCTGCAGCGGATGCGTCGCTCGTACCGGCAGGACCGCTACCTCGGCATCATCGAGCGGGTGCGGGCTGCCATGCCGGAGGCGGCCATCACGACCGACATCATCGTCGGATTCCCGGGGGAGACGGAGGACGACTTCCTGCAGACGCTCCATGTCGTCCGTGAGGCACGGTTCGCCGGTGCTTTCACGTTCCAGTACTCGAAGCGCCCCGGGACGCCGGCGGCGACCATGGCCGACCAGGTTCCCCATGCCGTCGTCCAGGAGCGGTACGAGCGGCTGGTGGAGCTCGTCAACGACGTGTCCTGGGCCGAGAACCTCTCGCAGGCGGGCCGCGTGCTCGACGTGCTGGTGGCCGAGGGGGAGGGCCGCAAGGACGAGCAGACCCATCGACTGTCCGGACGTGCACCCGACAACAGGCTGGTGCATGTGGCCGTCGACCCGAGCGTGGGCGTGCCACGACCGGGTGACGTGGTCACGGCCGAGGTGACGCACGCGGCGCCGCACCACCTCGTGGCGGACCGCGTGCTCGCGGTGCGCCGCACCCGCGCGGGCGATGCTGCGGAGCGGTCTCGAGCCACGTCCCCCGCCGACGGCGCGACGGGCGTCATGCTGGGCCTGCCGACCGTACGCGCGTGACCGCTCCGGTCCTGGCCATCGTCGGTCCGACGGCGACCGGCAAGTCGGCCCTGGCCGTGGGGGTCGCCCACCGCCTCGGGCCACAGGCGGAGATCGTGGGCACCGACTCGATGCAGGTGTACCGGGGCATGGACATCGGCACCGCGACGCCGACGCCCGCCGAGCGCGGTGGCGTGCCGCACCACCTGATGGACGTCTGGGACCCGTTGCACCCTGTGACCGTGGCGGAGTTCCAGGCGCAGGCGCGGGCGACCATCGAGGAGGTCCGCTCGCGTGGCGGGGTGCCGATCGTCGTGGGCGGAAGCGGCCTATACGTGTCGGCGGTGCTTGACGACCTGCGCTTCCCGGGCACGGATGCGGAGGTCCGGGCCAGGTGGGAGGCGGAGCTGGCGGACGTCGGTGCCGAGCGCCTTCATGTCCGCCTGGCCGAGGTCGATCCTGCTGCGGCCGAGGCGATCCTGCCCACCAACGGCCGACGGATCGTGCGGGCGCTGGAGGTCATCGAGATCACCGGCGAGCCGTTCGTCGCGCGGCTGCCTGAGCCCACGGAGGTGCTCCCGTCCGTCCGCGTGGGCCTGGACATCCCACGGGACGCGCTCGACGACCGCATCGCGCAGCGCGTCGACCGGATGTGGCAGCTGGGGTTCGTCGACGAGGTGCGCGCGCTTGCCGCGCAGGGCCTGGCCGCCACGCCCACGGCGTCCCGGGCCCTGGGCTACCGGCAGGTGCTGTCCCTGCTCGACGGCGACATCACCGATCGGCAGGCGAGGCAGGAGACGGTGGACGCGACGCGCAGGTTCGCCCGGAGGCAGCAGCGGTGGTTCCGCCGGGACCCCCGCATCGTGTGGATCCGCTACGACAGCCCGACTGCCGTAGACGAGGCCCTCGCCGCATGGGAGATCGGGCACCGCGACGTAGTACTCGGTTCCGAGAAGCAGCGCCTGCAGGGGGCGAGGCAGCCGGGTCAGGACGGCGAGGGTGCGAGTCGTGCCGTCCGCCGCAGCCTGCGAGGAGTGCGCACGCAGCGAGGCCTCCTTGGCCGCCAGCTGGCCCCGCACGTCGACGCGATGCGTGATGTCCGCGCGTGGCGTCCACGCTGCGTCGAACTCCGCGGGCGAGAACTCCGAAGGCGTGAGCCGCAGGGCCGCGGCCAGATGCGCGGCGCGGGCGATGGGCTCACGGGGCAGCGTCGCCTCGAACACGCGGGGCGTCCTCGCGCACAGGGCCACCGCCGTGCGCACGGACCGATGCACCTGGAGGTGGTCGGGATGGCCGTAGCCACCGGAGGGGTCGTACCCGATGAGGACGTCCGCCTCCTCCTCATCGCAGATCGCCGCGATCCGCCTGGCGATCGTGAACCGCCCGACCTGCGCGAACCCGTCCGGCACGTCGCCATGCAGTCCCGAGTCCGGGTACCCCAGGGCGACGGTTCGAGCGACTCCCAGCGCGCGCGCGGAGGCCTCGACCTCCGCCCGGCGCGTTCCGGCGAGGTCGTCCCGGTACTCCTCGGACGTCAGCCCGGCGGCCCCGTCGGTCGCCACCACGAGGATCACGCGATGGCCCTCGCTCGTGGCGCGGGCCATCGTGCCGGCCGTCAGGAGCGCCTCGTCGTCGGGGTGGGCGTGCACGAACACCAGGGTGCGGGGCGTGCGGCTCATGGGACGCATTGTGGCGTACGGTCGGCCACTGTGAGGATCGCCCACGTCAGTGACTGCTACGCCCCTCGCACGGGCGGCATCGAGACGCAGGTGCGCGCGCTCGCCGGCCGGCAGGCGGCGCACGGCGACCAGGTGCGGGTCATCACCGCGACGCCCGGCCACGGGGACGTGTTCGCCGGGGACGACGTCGTCGACGGGCTGGTGGTCCATCGCGTCGCCGCGCACCTGCCGTTCGAGCTTCCCATCCATCCGCGGACGGTCACGGAGGTCGGGCGACTCCTCGACCGTCACCACGTGGACGTCGTCCACGTCCATGCGGGCGTGGTGTCGCCGTTCGCCTGGGGGGCGGTCCGGGCAGCCGCGCGTCGCCGCGTGCCGACGCTCGTCACCGTCCACAGCGTGTGGGGACCGCTCGCACGCCCGGGATTCGGGCTGTCCGACGCGCTCGTGCGCTGGAGCAGGTGGGGGGTGACCCTGAGCGCCGTGAGCGAGGTCGCCGCCCGGCGCATCGCCGCGGCCGTCCCGAGGGCGGGGGAGGTCCTCGTGGTGCCGAACGGCATCGACCCGCAGGCGTGGTTGGTCGACCCGCGCGGCGCCGACCCCTCGCGACTGCGCATCGCGACCGTCATGCGCATGGCCCCCCGCAAGCGCACGCTCCCGCTGGTGCGCATCGTGGAGTCGGCAGCGGCCCAGCTGGCTCCGCAGGTGCGCGTGACGGCGACGCTGGTGGGGGACGGTCCGGAGCGGGCCCGAGCCGAGAAGTACGCGCTCGAGCACGGGCTCGGCGACGTCGTGCGCTTCACTGGTCGGCTCGACCCGGCTGGCATCCGGGAGGTCTTCGCCGAGTCGGACGTCTACCTCCAGCCGTCGGTGAAGGAGTCGTTCGGACTGGCGGCCCTCGAGGGACGGTCGGCCGGGCTTCCCGTGGTCGCGCGCAGCCAGACCGGGACGACGCAGTTCGTGCAGGACGGGGTGCAGGGACTGCTCGCCGACGACGACGCCGGACTCGTGCGCGCGCTCGTGCGGCTCGGACGCGACCGGGGGCTGCTGGAGCGACTCGCCCTCCACAACCGCACCACTCCGCCTCAGGACTCGTGGCCGCACGTCCTCGAGATCGTCCGCGACGCCTACTCGCGTGCGGGGGTCACGTCCGACGGACGTTAGGCTCGGGGCATGGCGAGACTCAACGAGGTGCCGTTCATCAAGGGCCACGGCACGGGCAACGACTTCGTCATCATCCCTGACATCGATGGCCATCTCGACCTCACGCCCGAGCAGGTGCGCTGGCTCTGCGACCGGCACGTGGGCATCGGCGGCAATGGCGTCCTCCGGGTCGTCCGAACGGAGCACGTGCCCGGCTTCGAGGACTTCGCTCCGGTGGCCGAGTTCTTCATGGACTACCGCAACTCCGACGGCTCGCTTGCGGAGATGTGCGGCAATGGCGCGCGCGTGTTCGTGCGGTACCTGGATGCAACCGGGCTCGTCACAGACAATGACGTCGTCATCGCCACGCGTGGCGGCCTGCGCAGCGTCACCATCAATCGCGACCGCACGATCACGATCGACATGGGCATGGCGTCGACGCCTCGTGCCCGGGCGCTGCCGCATGTGTCGGTCGGCGGGCGCTCATGGCCGGCTACGGGAGTCCTCGTGCCGAATCCTCATGCGGTCGTCTTCGTCGACGAGCTGGACGATGCCGGCGATCTCGTCGAGGCCCCCGACGTGGCGCCCGCCGACGTGTTCCCCGAGGGCGTGAACGTGGAGTTCGTCGTCGATCGCGGGGCGAACCACGTCGCGATGCGCGTGCATGAGCGCGGGGTGGGCGAGACCCTGTCGTGCGGCACCGGTGCGTGCGCGGTGGCCTGGGCCGCGCGTCGGCGTGGCGGCGAGGACGCTCCCGGGGAGACGACCTGGCAGGTGGACGTGCCGGGCGGCACCGTGCACGTGACCGAGACCGCCACCGGGTCCCTGCTGCTGACGGGGCCGGCCGACCTCGTGGCCCGCGGAACGGTCCTCCTGCCCTTCTAGGCCTCGTTGCTCGACGCGATCCGGTGCGCGAGCGCCGAGCGGCCATGCACTCCGAGCTTCCGGTAGACGCTGCTCAGGTGGTACTCGACGGTCCTGGGGGACAGGAACAGCGACTCCGCCACCTCGCGGTTGCTCCGTCCCGAGGCGACGGCCTCCGCCACCGCGCGCTCCTGGGCAGTCAGCGCCTCCAGGCCGTCTGACTCGTGCGGCTGTCCGCCGGCGGCACGGAGCTCGTGCTGCGTCCGACGCAGCCACGGTGCCGCGCCCAGATGGTCGAGCGTGCTCTGGGCCGCGAGCAGGCACGTGCGGGCGGCAGACCTCTGCCGGTCCCGGCGCAGGTGCTCGCCCAGCAGGAGCTGGGTCCGCGCCTCCTCGAACGGGTCACGTGCCTCCTGGTGGGCGGCCAGCGCCGTTCGCAGCAGCTCCTCGGCTGCCGACCCGCTGGCCACGAGCGCCTGCGCGCGCAGGTCGAAGGCCCGCGCCAGCGGATCGTCCATGGCTGCAAGGACGGGGCTCAGCAGGGCAGCGCGTTGGCGGGCCTCCTCCGTGCGACCCAGTCGGACGAGGGTCTCGACGAGGTCGACTCGGGCAGGCAGCACGGCATCGCGCAGGCCACGGCCCAGGAAGTGCACGTCTGCTGCGGCCACGAGCCCGACGACTGCGTCGTCGAGCCGCCCCTGCGCGAGGGCGTGCAGCCCGACGGCCCGGTCGAGGGTGGCGAGGCGACGTCGGTCGCCCATGCGCAGCGCCTGTCCTCGGAGGTGGGTCACCTCCGCTCTCAGGATGTCGTCGCGGCCCTGCAGGCCGGCGAGCTCCGCTGCGAGAGCGCCCATGCCCAGCTGGGCACCGGTCGCGCCGGTGACGGCTGCCAGCGGCCGGGCCGCGCCGAGGATGTCGATCGCCCGGGCCCAGTCTCCGGATGCGCGCGCCCGCCAGGCCCGGATGCCCTGCAGGCACGCGAGAGGTGCCGACCGGTCCCGCTGCCGCTGGGTCGCGACAAGGAGCCGGTTCGCGGCCTCCGGCGTCGTGTCCAGGAGGAGGTCGTCGAGGAACACGATGCTCAGCAGCCGGTCGAAGGTGATCGCGGTCGGGTCGACGTCAGTGGCCCGCTCGATCGCCTCGCGTCGCATCGCCGTCGCCGGTCCGACTTCGCCGGCCTGGAAGAGCCCGGCGGCCACCAGTGCAAGCCCGGCCCAGGCGGGCTCCACTCCGTCCTCGCTCGCGCCGAGGGTGCGCTCGACCTCGACGAACTCGCGAGCCGCGCGCAGGCCCGCTTCGGTGTCGCCCAGGCTCCAGGCGTTCATCGCCGCATCCCACAGCAGCGCCCTCAGCGTCGCCGGGGCGGCGACGCGGGCGCGCCGGATCGTCGACCACTGGGCGGTGAGGGCGCTGTCCGGATCCGCCTCCGATCGCTGGAGGGTGCTGAGCCACTCGACCCATACTGCGCACTCCGTCTCCATCTGCTCGCCGGCCAGCAGGTCCAGCAGGGCGTCGGTGCCCGCGTAGTCCAGTCCGTTGGTGATGACCAGCTTCAGGCCGCTGAGAGCGCGTGAGATCCGTGCCGGCGACGTGGTGGAGAGCCGGGCCGCGGACTGCCAGGCGTCGCTGGCCACCGACAACTGGTCGAGCTCCTCGGCCCGTCGTGCCTGCGCCTCGATCGCGGCTGCCACCGCCTCATCGGCGGTCGCGACCGCGTGGACGAGGTGGTGGACCACGATGCGCGGCGGCAGGCTCAGCGCCGATGCCAGGCTGGCGGCCCGGGCGTGCCGCTCCTGCACCGTCGTGGCAGGGGTCCGGTGCAGCACCACGTCGCGCACGACGGCGTGGACGAACTCGGGAGTGACGTCGCTGGTGGTGACGGCCAGGCCCGCATCGACGACCGCGGCCAGGTCGGCGTGGTTCCACCCGGCGTCGTCACTCATCGCGGCGAGGAGGTCGTGGCGGGGGCCGACTATGGCGAGGTCGATGGCGGCGGCACGTGCACCTGCCGAAAGCTCCTCGACGACGTGACCCCACGCCACGTCCAGCGCTGCCGGAACGGGCAGGTGGACAGGCAGGGGGGCACGGCCGGATCGCTGGTCGACGGTGAGCAGGTGCGGCACCTCGCGCAGCGCCAGCGGGTTCCCGTCCAGCGCCTCGGCGAGCCGGTACACGACCCCCGACGGGACTTCGGCACCGAGCTCGTCGCGCAGGATCGCCACAGCGTCGTCCGTCGTGAGGGAACCGAGGAGCAGGCGCGGCCACGCCGCCAGGGACCGCCGGATCGGGGAGGCCGGGCGGCTGGCGACCACGACGAGTGACGGCCGGGTCGCGAGCTCGTCGGCGAGGAGGACGAGATCGGCCAGCTGCGCCGGGTCGGCATCCTCTCCGTCGTCGAGGAGAACAGCCACCGGTGACCGATCCGCCATGAGTCGCCCACCCCGGAGGTCGCCCGCGCTCGTGACGGGCGCGGTCGTGACCGATGCCCCCCGCCGCTTCGCCCGCATGGCGAAGGTGGCCAGCAGGGCGGTGGTCCCCATCCCCGGATCCCCGACGACGAGAATCCGCCCGCTGTTCCCCGTGACGGCGGATTCCAGCAGGCGGTCCAGTTCCTCGAGTTCCGTGGACCGTCCCACGATCACCCCCCATTGTCCCCTTCTGCGACGGCGCCCGGGCGAGTGCCGAAGGTCCTCGAACCCCGGTGTTTCCACGGATGCCCCGCGTCGACCGCGGCAGGAGAGTGGAGGTAGAGGAACGAACCCGAGGAGGGGATCAGAATGACGAGGACCGAGATCCAGAAGGCAGCATTCCCCCGGACGACGACTGGGGCAGCACCCCGGACAGGCGTAGCCCAGTACGCGACCCACACGTCGACCTACAGCCCGTCGAGGACGTCGACCTACCCGATCGGCCCGGCTCCTGCGACCGCCGGACCGTCCCACCGGACCGCCGTCATCGGGGCGACCGGACTCGCGCTGATCCTGGCCGCGACGGCGGGCATCGCGTTCGTCCGCTACCAGGACACCACCGCCCCGGCGGCGACCACGGTCCAGGCCGCCCAGCCGGTCGCCCAGAGCGTGTACGAGGCGCAGGTGCCGGCGGCGGCGCGGATCACCGTTCCGGCGAGCGTCGTGGCCCAGCAGGTCCCGCACGCTGCAGCATCGGCACTGGTTGCCGACAGCGTCTACGCAGCACAGGTGCCGGCAGCGGCGCGGATCACCGTTCCGGCGAGCGTCGTGGCCCAGCAGGTGCCGACCGCGCTGCCTGAGCTGACGGTCCCGCACGCGGCAGCTGCGGCCCAGGCCGCTGAGCTGGCGTCGGCCCCGCTCACCGTCCCGGCGAGCGTCGTGGCCCAGCAGGTGCCGCACGCGGCAGCCGCGGCTCTGAGGGCTGACAGCGTCTACGCCGAGCAGGTGCCGGCAGCAGCGCGGATCACCGTGCCGCAGAGCACGATCGACTCCCAGGTCCCGGAGGGCGCCCGTTGACGGGCGCGGAGCGGGAGGGTCGGGCGGCCATCGGCCGCCCGGCTCGCTTTGTGCGGCCGTGTGCCACCCTGACTCCCGTGGAGATCGTGATGGGCAGCGGCGAGAGGCCGAACGACGCCGAGGAGCTGCGCTCCCTCCTGTACGCGTTCAACGAGGAGCGCACCGGGTACACCGACGGGCAGCCGCTGAACTGCTTCCTGCGGGACCCGGACGGGAGCCTGGCGGCCGGGCTGGACGGGTTCACCTGGGGTGGGTACGGCCGCATCGAGTACCTGTGGGTGGACGAGCAGCATCGGGGGCGCGGCCTCGGTCGCAGCCTGGTGGAGGCGGCGGCGGCCGAGGCTCGTCGCCGCGGCTGCCGCACGATCGTCCTCGACACCCACACGTTCCAGGCTCCGGGGTTCTACTCCGCCCTCGGCTTCGTCGAGGTGGGTCGTACGACGGGGACGCCGCGCGGGTACGACCAGGTGCTGATGCAGCTCGACCTCGATGCCTGAGCGTCCGGTCAGGCGATGGCTGCGCTGATCGCGGCGATGTGCGCGGGGGAGGAGCCGCAGCACGCGCCGACGACGTCGATGCCTGCGTCGCGCATCTCCTGCGCGAAGGCGGCCATCTCGTCGGGGGTGCCCGTGTAGCGGAACTCGCCCTCGATGAGGACCGGAAGGCCCGCGTTCGACTGCATGATCAGCAGCGTGCCCTCGGGGCGGTTCTCGGCCATCTGGCCGGCGATCACGCGCATCTCGTCCACGCCACGACCGCAGTTGGCGCCGACGACGTCCGCACCCATGGCGCTGATGGCGACCACGGCCTGGGCCGGCGTGGTCCCCATCATGGTTCGCAGGTTGGTGTCGAAGCTCATCGTCGCGACGACGGGCAGCTCCGGGGCGACGGCGCGCGCCGCCGTGATGGCGGCCTCGACCTCGCTCAGATCGCTCATGGTCTCGATCAGGATGGCGTCCGCCCCGCCGGCCGCCAGCGCTGCGATCTGCTCGGAGAAGAGCGCGACGGCGTCCTCGGGGGTGAGGGTGCCCATGGGCTCCATCAGGTCGCCGGACGGGCCGACGTCACCGAGGACGTAGGTGCCGGGATGGGCGTCCGCGACCGTGCGCGCCACGCGGGCCGCCGCCTCGTTCAGCTCCGCCACGCGATCCTCGAGACCGTGCATCGCCAGCCGGGGTCGGCTGCCGCCGAAGGTGTTGGTGGTCAGGAGCCGGGAGCCCGCCGACGCATACTGGTCGAGGATGCCGATGACCACGTCCGGTCGCTCGACGTTCCACAGCTCCGGAGCGCCGCCGTCGTCGAGCCCGGCCTCCTGCAGCATGGTCCCCATCGCACCGTCGCCCACCCGGACGCGCCCCTCGCGGATGGCCTCGACCAGGTCGCTCATGCACCGTCTCCCGACTGTCCGGGGCCGTAGGAGTCGAGCAGCGACGTGATCGCCTCGGCACTCCACCGGCCCTCAAGATCTGCGCTGGCCGCCTCTGCGGCCTGCGCCGCAGACCCTGCCACGTCCGACCACGGATCGCGACTCCAGCCCTCGAGGTAGGCGTCGGCGCCCTCGGCGCCCAGCCGCATCGCGGCTTCGTCGATCGCCTCCTGGAAGCGGGCGGAGAGCTGCACCTTGACGACGTCGTCGCCGTCGCGGGCCGTGACCATGGACGGGATCTCCCGCCATCGGGTGACCTGGACCTCAGCCATGCGATGCTCCCTCGGGTCGGAGTGCGGCCAGTGCCTCGAGCACTGGCGGCGTGACGGCTGCCGGATTCCCGTGGACGATCGCCGCCAGGTCGTCGATCATGACGGGAGCCCAGAAGGTGCGCAGGTGCGCGGCCGTCTGCTCACCCGCATGCGCCGGATCCGGGACGTTGGCGGCGATCTGGTTGGCCATCCTGACCAGGGCGTCCGTCCTCACGCCCGAACGCCCGCCGACTCGCGTTCCGCGGCCGCGCGTCGCGCTGCGCCGGCATCAGGGCGCACCTCCACGGCCGTCACCTTGTACTCAGGGCAGTTCGTCGCCCAGTCGGAGTTCTCAGTGGTGACGACGTTGGCGCCGCTGACAGGGTGATGGAACGTCGTGTACACGACCCCGGGCGGCACCTCGTCGCTGATGCGGACCCGCATCGACGTCACGCCGGCGCGGCTGCTCACCTCGGCCCACGACCCGTCCGCGATGCCGCGCAGCTCGGCGTCCGCCTCGTGCATGTCGAGGACGTCCTCCTGGTGCCAGGTGACATTGGCGGTGCGCCGGGTCTGCGCCCCGACGTTGTACTGGCTGAGGATGCGCCCGGTCGTGAGCAGCAGCGGGTACTTGCGTGTCGTGCGCTCGTCGGTGGGCACGTAGGGCGTCGTGACGAAGTTGCCGAGCCCGCGGACGAAGTGGTCCTCGTGCATGATCGGCGTGCCGAGCGGTGCGGCCTCGTTGCACGGCCACTGCACGCTGCCCACCCTGTCGAGCAGGTCGAAGGAGACGCCGGCGAACGTCGGCGTCAGTGCGGCGATCTCGTCCATGATCTGCGACGACGCGTCGTAGTGCATGGCGTATCCCATCGCCGTGGCGAGGTCGCACGTGACCTCCCACTCGGACTTGCCTGTGCGGCTGGCCATGATCGGCCGCACGCGGTTGATCCGTCGCTCGGCGTTCGTGAAGGTGCCGTCCTTCTCGAGGAACGAGGTCCCGGGAAGGAACACGTGCGCGAAGGCGGCGGTCTCGTTGAGGAAGAGGTCCTGGACGATGACGAGGTCCATCGCCCCCAGTGCTGCCTTGACGTGGGAGGTGTTGGGATCGGACTGGGCGAGGTCCTCGCCCTGGACGTAGATGGCGCGGAAGGTGCCGATCGTCGCCGCATCCAGCATGTTGGGGATGCGCAGGCCCGGCTCGGCACGCAGGCCCGTTCCCCACGCCCCCTCGAACAGGTGGCGGACCGTGTCGTCGGAGACGTGCCGGTAGCCCGGGAGCTCGTGGGGGAACGAGCCCATGTCGCACGAGCCCTGCACGTTGTTCTGGCCCCTGAGCGGGTTGACGCCGACTCCCCGGCGTCCGATGTTCCCGGTGGCCATGGCCAGGTTGGCGATGGCCATGACCATGGTCGAGCCCTGGCTGTGCTCGGTGACGCCCAGCCCGTAGTAGATCGCCGCGTTGGGAGCTGCTGCGTACGCGCGCGCGGCAGCACGGACGAGGTCGGCAGGAACGCCCGTCTGCTCGGCCAGGTGCTCGGGGCTGTTCTCGGGCAGTCGGATGAACTCCTCCCAGGCGGTGAACGAGGCCGGGTCGCACCGCTCGGCGACGAAGGCACGGTCGATGAGATCCTCGGTCGCGATGACGTGGCTGATCGCGTTGACGACGGCGACGTTCGTGCCGGGCAGGAGCTGCAGGTGGTGGGCCGCGTGGACGTGGGGGGAGCGCACGAGGGCGATGCGGCGCGGATCGATGACGATGAGGCCGGCCCCCTCGCGCAGCCGCTTCTTCATGCGCGAGGCGAACACGGGGTGGGCGTCCGTCGGGTTGGCCCCGATGACCACGATGAGGTCGGACTCCTCCACGGAGGCGAAGTCCTGCGTGCCGGCAGACGTGCCGAACGTCTGCTTGAGGCCGTAGCCCGTGGGGGAGTGGCACACGCGGGCGCAGGTGTCGACGTTGTTGTTCCCGAACCCGGCGCGGATCATCTTCTGGACGACGTACACCTCCTCGTTGGTGCAGCGGGACGAGGTGATGCCACCGATCGAGTCGACGCCGTGCTCGGCCTGGATCGCCTTGAGGCGGGTGGCGGCGAACTCGATCGCCTCCTCCCAGCCGGTCTCCCGCCACGGATCGGTGATGGCGTCGCGGACCAACGGCCTGACCACGCGGTCGGGATGGCTCGCGTAGCCCCACGCGAAGCGGCCCTTGACGCAGGAGTGCCCGGCGTTGGCACCGCCGTCCTTGTCGGGGACCATCCGGACCAGCTCGTCGCCGCGAAGCTCGGCCTTGAAGGAGCAGCCCACGCCGCAGTAGGCGCACGTCGTCTTGACCGTGCGGGTGGGCATGCCCAGCTCGATGACGCTCTTCTCCTCCAGCGTCGCCGTCGGGCACGCCTGCACGCACGCACCGCACGACACGCACTCGGACTCGAGGAAGGCCTCGTCGGCACCGGCGCTGACCTTCGACTCGAAGCCACGGCCCGAGATCGTGAGGGCGAAGGTGCCCTGCACCTCTCCGCACGCGCGAACGCAGCGGCTGCAGGCGATGCACTTGCTGGCGTCGAAGGTGAAGTAGGGGTTGCTCTCGTCCTTGGGCGCCTGGAGGTGGTTGTCGCCGTCGAAGCCGTAGCGCACCTCGCGAAGGCCCACCACGCCAGCCATGTCCTGAAGCTCGCAGTCGCCGTTGGCCGGGCAGGTGAGGCAGTCGAGCGGATGGTCGGAGATGTAGAGCTCCATGACACCGCGGCGGATCCTGGCGACGTGGGGAGTCTGGGTGTGCACGACCATGCCGTCGGTGCACGGCGTGGTGCAGGAGGCCGGGGTGCCCGGGCGTCCCTCGACGTCCACGACGCACATGCGGCATGAGCCGAAGGCCTCCAGGCTGTCGGTGGCGCAGAGCTTCGGGACGGCGATGCCGGCCTCGGCCGCGGCGCGCATGACGGACGTGCCGGACGGGACCGTCACGCTGATGCCGTCGATCGAGACGGTGACCGCCTCGGTCGAGCTGCGGGCAGGAGTGCCGTAGTCGATGTCGTCAGCGATGGTCATGGGCTGCTCCGCTCGAAGTCCTCGCCGAAGTGCTGCAGGGCGCTGAGCACCGGATTGGGCGTCAGTCCTCCCATCGCGCACAGTGAGCCGTCCGTCATGACCTCGCAGAGGTCGACGAGCAGCTGCCGGTTCATGGCGGCCTGGTCGCCGACGAGGATGCGATCGATGACCTCGACTCCGCGCACCGAGCCGATCCGGCAGGGCGTGCACTTGCCGCAGGACTCCTCGGCACAGAACTCCATCGCGAACCGGGCCTGCTGGGCCATGTCGACCGTCTCGTCGAAGACCACGATGCCGCCGTGTCCGAGCATGCCGCCGGCCTCCGCCACGGCCTCGTACTCCATGGCGACGTCGAGGGCGCTGGCCGGCAGGTAGGCGCCGAGCGGACCGCCGAGCTGCACCGCGCGCAGGGGCCGTCCGGAGAGGGTGCCTCCGCCGTACCCCTCGACCAGTTCGCGCAGGGTGATGCCGAAGCCCGTCTCCACGATGCCACCCTGCCGGATGTTGCCGGCCAGCTGGAAGACCTGCGTGCCGAGCGACCGACCGGAGCCGAGGGCCGCGTACGCCTCCGCGCCGTGCTCGAGGATGTACGGGACGGCGGCCATGGTGAGGACGTTGTTGATGAGGGTGGGCTTCCCGAAGAGGCCCTCGAGGGCGGGCAGCGGCGGCTTCGGGCGCACCATGCCACGGCGGCCTTCGATGCTCTCGAGCATCGCCGTCTCCTCGCCGCACACGTACGATCCGGCACCCACCCTGACGTCGACGTCGAACGCCCGGCCGCTGCCGAGGACGTCGGCACCGAGCCACCCGCGCTCGCGGGCCAGGCCGATGGCCGTCCGCAGGGTGGCAACGGCGTCGGGATACTCGGACCGGAGGTAGACGTAGCCCATGGTCGCGCCGACGCTCAGGCCGGCGATCGCCATGCCCTCGAGGAGGGTGAAGGGGTCGCCCTCGATCAGCATGCGGTCGGCGTAGGTGCCGCTGTCGCCCTCGTCGGCATTCACGCATACGTACTTCTGAGCGGCCTCGGCCTGCGCGACCGTGCGCCACTTGATGCCGGCGGGGAAGCCTGCGCCGCCGCGCCCGCGCAGGCCGGACGCGAGGACGTCCTCGATCGCCTGCTGGGCCCCGCGGGAGACAAGGGCTTGAAGTCCGCCCAGGCCGCCATGCGCGAGGTAGTCGTCGGGGTCGAGGGGGTCCACGATTCCCACGCGGGCGAACGTCAGGCGGGTCTGGCTCGCCAGCCAGGGCAGCTGGTCGGTCACGCCCAGGCGCAGCGGGTGGTCGCCGGCGTCGGGCAGCACGGCGGCGAGGGATGGGACGTCGCCGGTCGTCACCGGGCCGTAGGCGACCCGGCCCGCGGGCGTGCCCACCTCGACCAGTGGCTCGAGCCAGAGCATCCCGCGCGAGCCGTTGCGCACGATGCGGGCACCAGGGATCGCGGCTGCCAGGGCTGCCGCGACCTCGTCGGCGCCCACGGATCGCGCCGCGCTGTCCCGGGGGACGTAGATGGTGGTCATGCGCCGGCCTCCCGGGCTGCTGCCCGGACGTGATCGGCGGTCGCGCGTCCGATCAGCCGGCCGTTGACGACCGCGGTCGGACCGAGGGCGCAGTTGCCCATGCAGTACACGTGACTGACATCGACCCCGGCGGCCGCGTCGGACTGCGTCGCCTCGAGGAGTCCGCGGGCGCCCACGGCCTGGCACGCCTCACCCATGCAGACCCGGATCTCGACCTCTGCTGGCGGCGCGTTCCGCAGGTCGGTGTAGAAGGTCATGACCCCGTACACGTCGGCTCGGCTCACGTTGAAGGCGTCGGCGACCACCTGCAGCCCCTCGGGATGGACGTAGCCGAAGGACTCCTGGAGCGCCTGGAGCGCGACGAGGACGGGGCCGGGCTCGTTGACACCCGCGAGCACGTCGCGCGCGGCGTCCGCTGACCACGCCCGGTGCGCGGCCGTCACGCCCGGACTCCCGTCGAGATGCGCTCGTCCCCTGAGTACACGTTCACCCGGTCGCCCCGGGCGAAGCCGGCGAGGACGAGGCCGTGCGCGCGAGCGAGGTCGATGGCCAGGCTCGTGGGGCCGGACACCGCGACCACCGCACCGACGGAGGCGGTCAGCGCCTTGTGCACGATCTCGTAGGAGATGCGGCCGCTGACAACCAGCGTGTGGTCGGTGAGCGGCACCCGATCCTCGAACAGGGCCTTGCCGATCACCTTGTCGACGGCGTTGTGCCGGCCCACGTCCTCGCGGACCCAGAGGGGGTCCAGTGTCGGGCTCACGAGAGCAGCCGCGTGGAGTGCGCCCGTCTGGTCGAACATGCGCTGCCCGTCGCGCATGCCCTCGATGAGGGAGGGGATCGCGTCGGCCGGCAGGGTCCAGCCATCGGTCTGCAGCGGTGCGTCGGGGCCGGTGAACGCCGCCAGGACGTCCGCGCTGCAGACACCGCACGCACTGCTCGTGACGAAGGCCCGCGGCCGGGGCGGCCGCACCCCCTCGGCGAGGCTCACTCGCACGGTGTCGACCCCTTCGTCGCCGTCGGTCGTCGCGAACGCGCCCATGCCGGCGATGTCGCCTGGCCGGGCCACGCCCGACTCGTTGACCAGCCAGCCCGCCACGAGGTCGAGGTCATGGCCGGGTGTCCGCATCGTGGTGACGAGCACCTCGCCGTCGAGGATGATCGTCAGGGGGACTCCACGGCGATCGCATCCGTCGTCGACGACGCTGCTCCGTCGACGACGCGGACGATGCCGCGCCTGCTGGTCGTCACGCCCATGGGGCCCCCACTAGTGGTGAGGTCCCATCAGAACAGCCCAACGACCTGGCCGTCAACGAGGTCGATGCGCTCGCTCGACGGCACCTTGGGCAGGCCCGGCATCGTCATGATGTCGCCGCACACCATCACGATGAACTCCGCGCCGGCCGCGAGGCGCACCTCGCGCACGTTCACGCTGTGCCCGCTCGGCGCCCCGCGCAGGCTCGGGTCCGTCGAGAACGAGTACTGGGTCTTGGCGACGCAGACCGGGAAGTGCCCATACCCCTGGGCTTCCAGCTCCTTGATCTGGGTGCGGATCTTGGAGTCGGCGGTGACCTCGCTCGCCCCGTACACGCGGGTGGCGATCGCGTTGACCTTCTGCCACAGGGACATGGAGTCCTCGTATACGAAGGTCATCTCGGTCGGCCGGTCGCAGAGGTCGACCACCGCAGTGGCGAGTGCGACCGCGCCCGCCCCGCCGTCGGCCCAGTGGGACGCCAGGACGACGTCGACGCCGAGGGCATTGACGCGCGACTCGAGCAGTTCGAGCTCCGCGGCAGTGTCGGAGTCGAAGCGATTGATCGAGACGACGCACGGCAGCCCGTAGACGCCCTGCACGTTGTCGATGTGACGCTCGAGGTTGACCATGCCGGCCGACAGCGCGTCCAGGCCCTCGTCCGTGATCGTCTTGAGGTCGGCCCCACCGTGGTACTTCAGGGCGCGGACGGTCGCGACGATCACCACGGCGGACGGCCGCAGGCCGGACTTGCGGCACTTGATGTCGACGAACTTCTCGGCGCCGAGGTCGGCCCCGAAGCCGGCCTCCGTCACGACGTAGTCGGCGAGCTTCATCGCGGAGGTGGTGGCGATGACGGAGTTGCAGCCGTGCGCGATGTTGGCGAAGGGTCCGCCATGGACGAAGGCTGGGGTGTGCTCGAGGGTCTGCACCAGGTTGGGGGCGAGCGCGTCCTTCAGCAGAACGGTCATGGCACCGTGGGCGTTGAGGTCGCGGGCGCGGACGGGCTCCTTGGCGCGGGTGTAGGCGACCACGATGTTGCCGAGCCGCTCCTTGAGGTCCTCGAGGGACGTCGAGAGGCAGAAGATCGCCATGATCTCCGACGCCACGACGATGTCGAAGCCGTCCTGCCGCGGGAAGCCGTTGCCCGGGCCGCCGAGGGCGACGGTGATGTCGCGCAGCGCCCGGTCGTTCATGTCGACCACGCGCTTCCACGTCACCCGGCGCACGTCGATGTCGAGGGTGTTGCCATGGTGCACGTGGTTGTCGATGAGGGCCGCGAGGAGGTTGTTCGCCAGGCCGATCGCGCTGAAGTCACCGGTGAAGTGGAGGTTGATGTCCTCCATGGGGACGATCTGCGCATGTCCTCCGCCGGCGGCGCCGCCCTTCATGCCGAAGACCGGACCCAGCGACGGCTCGCGCAGGCAGACCATCGTCCGCTTCCCGATCTGCCGCAGCCCATCCGCGAGGCCGACGCTGGTCGTCGTCTTGCCCTCGCCCGGAGGGGTCGGACTGATCGCGGTGACCAGGACGAGCTTCGCGTCCGGGTTCTCCGGGAGCGAGGCGAGGTACTCGAGCGACACCTTGGCCTTGTAGTGGCCGTACGGCTCGACGTACTCGTCCGGGATGCCGAGCCGGTCGGCGACATCCGTGATGCGATCCATCGTCGCGGCCTGCGCGATCTCGATGTCAGACGGCACTGGTGCTCCTTCGACTCGTGGGACTAGCTGGCGTTGGAGCGGGCGTGATCGATCAGCAGGGGGAGGAAGGCGTGCAGGTCGCCGGCCACCGCGTAGTCGGCCACCTGCATCATCGGCGCCGTCGGATCGGTGTTGATGGCGACCAGCACCTTGCTGTTCTTGCAGCCGGCGAGGTGCTGGGTCGCCCCGCTGATGCCGCAGGCGATGTAGAGCTCGGGGGCGACCTTGGTGCCGGTCTGGCCCACCTGCTCCGAGTGGGGGCGCCAGCCCTCGCTGGTCACGACGCGGGAGCAGCCGACGGTGCCGCCCAGGATGGCGGCCAGGTCCTCGAGCATCGAGAACGAGTCGGGCCCGCCCATGCCGCGCCCCCCGCTGACGACTGTCTTCGCCTCGGCGAGGGTGACGCCGGCGGCCTTCGCGCCGACCCGATCGACGACCCGGACGGCGGTGTCGGCGTCGGTGAGAGCGGGGACGAAGACCTCGATGGTCCCGGCCGTGCTGGCCGGCTCGGCCGTCACGGCGTGCGGGAGGACACTCGCGATGAGCTGTGCCGTCTCGACTGAGGCGTCCTCCAGGAGGTTCCCGCCCCATCGGGCCCGGGTCACGCGCGCGGGCGAGCCGAGCGTGATCGCCGTGCAGTCCGCGACGAAGGGGGCGTCCAGGAAGGCGGCCGCATGGGCGAGGACCTCGTTGCCGCGGCCCGTGCCGCCCGCGAGGACGGCCGTCGCCGAGAGCCGCCCGGCCAGCTGGGCGACCGCGTGGCCGGTGGCCTGCGGGGCGAAGTCGTCGAAGACCGGGTGCTCGGCGACATGGATCACGGCAGCCCCGTGGGCGGCCAGCTCGGCGGCGAAGGGAGCAGCATCGCCGGCGACGACCGCGTGGACGTCGGCATCGAGGCCGCGCGCGACGGTGAGGGCCTGCAGCGAGACCGGATCGAGGAGGCCTCGATCGTGGTCGATGTGGACGAGGATCACGAGAGCACCCCGATCTCCTTGAAGACCTCCACGAGCGCGGCCGCACCGGCCGCGTCGGGGGTCAGCTGAACGGTGCCCTTGGCGGCTGCCGGCGGCACGACCAGCCGCTGCTTGACCACCCGGGGGGCAGCGAGCGTCACGTCATGCGTGGTCACCGGCTTCTTCCGAGCCTTGATGCGGCCGGGCACCGACGGGTAGCGAGGGATGTTCAGTCCGTCGCGCACCGTGATGACGGCCGGGAGGGGGACGGTGAACACCTCGCGCTCCGAGCCGACGGCCCGCTCGCAGCGGGCCGTCCCGCCGTCCACCGACAGGCCCTTCACGTTCGTCACGACGGGCAGCCCCAGCGCGTGGGCCAGCCGGATCCCGGTCTGGTAGCCGGCGACATCGGCGGACTCCGAGCCGAGGAGGACGAGGTCGAACGCGGCACCGTCGGCGCGGATCGCGTCGACGAGGGCCGCGGCCGTGGCCTGCGGATCCGGCTCCGTGCCGTCGGTGACGGCGATGATCGCGCGGTCGGCACCGATGGCGAGCTGCTCACGCAGCTGCTCCTCGGCCTCCGCCGTTCCGAGGGACAGGAGCGTGACGGAGCCGCCGTGCTCCTCGACGAGCTGCACGGCGGCCTCGACCGCGTTCTCCTCATGCGGGCTCAGCTGGAAGCCGAGGCGCCGGGTGTCGACGTCCATGTGGTCGTCGGTCAGGACGAGCGCGCTGCCGACAGCGGGCACGCGCTTGATGCAGACCAGGATCTCCATCAGCCCATGATCCGATCGTTGGCCACGTCGAACAGCGGAGCGCTGCCGACGCGGGCGACCGTGACGGGGTACTGCTCGCCGAGGTACTCGACGAGGAGCCTCGTGCCCTCGGTCGCATGCTCCGGGGGCAGGTAGGACATGAGCACGTGCTTGCCCAGGGACGGCGCCGATCCCGCGCTGGTGGCGTAGGAGCGCCGGTTCTTGCGGTCGGTGATCGGCTGACCGTCGAGGGTGAGGATCGGCTCGCGACCCATCATGTAGCGCTTCTCGCCCGTCGACGAGGTGTGGTCGTCCACCGTGAGCGAGCACAGGACGGCGGCGGGCTCCTCCTCGCGATGGGCCAGGTGCGCGGCCTTGCCGACGAAGTCGGCGTCCTTGACCTTCTTCATCTGCATGCCCGCCTCGACGACGGTGTACTCCGTCTCCAGCTCGTTGCCGTAGGCCCGGTACGACTTCTCCAGCCGACCCGTGGTGCCGTAGACGCCGATGCCGACGGGGATCATGCCGTGCGGCGCGCCGGCCTCCCAGAGGAGGTCCCACAGGCGCGCGCCCTGCTCCATCGGCAGGTAGAGCTCCCAGCCGAGGTCGCCCACGTAGGAGATCCGCGAGGCGAGGACGCGCAGCGGCCCGATCTCGATGACTCGGCAGGTACCGAACGGGAACCCTCGTTGGACATGTCCGCAGTCGTGGCCGACTGCACGATGTCGCGTGCAGCCGGGCCCCAGATGCCCAGGGTCGTGTAGGTCGAGGTGAGGTCGACGACCTGCGCCGTGCCGTCCGCCGGGAGCTGGTCGGTGAACCACTTCTTGTCGGCCATGCCGTGAGCCCCGCCGGTGACCACCCGGAAGTGGTCGTGCGCCAGGCGCATGATCGTCAGGTCGGACTTGAAGCCGCCGTTGGGCGACAGCACCGGGGTGTAGACGACCTTGCCGGTGGCGACGTCCATCTGCCGGAGTGCGGTTCGCTGCACGGTGTCGAGCGCGCCCGGGCCCGATGACGTCGAAGATGCAGAACGCGGTGAGGTCGACCAGGCCGGCGGTCTCGCGCATCTGCAGGTGCTCGGCGTTGATGATGGGCGACCACCATCGCGCCTCCCACTCTGCGGTCCGCGGCATCACGGCGTCGCCGTACTTCTCCACGAGCGGCGCGTTCGACTCGTACCAGAAGGGGCGCTCCCATCCGACGGTCTCGAAGAAGACCGCGTCGAGGGCCTTCTCCCGCTCGAAGTAGGGCGACAGGCGCACGTTCCGGTTGCTCGCCCACTGCTCCATCGGGTGGACGATGCCGTACGTCTTGTTGAAGCCCTCCGAGGTGCGCGCCACGATGTGCTCGCGGGTCTTGTGGTGGTCGTGGAAGCGGGCGATGTCGGACGCGTGCAGGTCGATCTCGGACTCGCCGAGCACCATCCACTCGGCCACGGACTTGCCGGTGCCGGGGCCTTCCTTGATCCACACCGCCGCGACCGACCAGAGGCCCTTGACCTCCGGCGTCTCGCCGAGGATCGGCATGCCGTCCGGGGTGAGGGACAGCAGCCCGTTGATGGCGTACTTCTGCCGGACGTTCTCGTCGCCGATGATCTCCGGCATGAGCTCGAGCGAGTGCTCGTCCTGCAGGTCGAAGTCGACCTGCGTGAACGGCATCTCGGTCGGGGACAGGGCCGCCTCGGCGTTGGAGGGGATGTCCTCGACCTCGTGCAGGATCGGGCGGTGGGCGTAGGAGCCGACCTCGAGGCCCGTGCCGTGCTGCCGCTCGTACATGTTGGTGTCCATGTCGCGGACGATCGGGTACTCGATGTCGCCCTTCGCGTCCGCGAACCGGGGGACGGGGCCGATGTCCTTCATCTGGTGCACTGCGGGGGTCAGCGGGATGCTGGCACCCGCCATCCGGGCCATCTTGGGGCTCCAGCAGCCGCAGGCGATGACGACGCAGTCGGCCTCGATGCGGCCCTGGTCGGTGACCACGGCCACGACGTGCCCATCGACGACCTCGATGTCGAGGACCTCGGTGTTGGGGGAGACGGTGAGCGCGCCCATCTCCATCGCCCGCTCGCGCATGATCGTGCCGGCGCGGAGGGAGTCGACGACGCAGACGCTCGGCGTGTAGAAGCCACCGAGGATGACGGTCTCGTCGATGTAGGGGACGAGCTCCTTCACCTGGTCGGGGGTGAGGATCCGCGTGTCGTCGATGTCGAAGGACTTCGCCGACGACATGCGCCGCTGCAGCTCCTGCATGCGGGCGGGGGTGCGGGCCACCTCGATGCCGCCGCACTCGGTGAGGACGCCCATCTCCTTGTACTGGCGCATGCTCTCGTGCGTGAGCTCGGTCATCTCCTTGGTGTGGTCGACCGGGAAGAGGAAGTTCGACGCGTGTCCGGTCGAGCCACCGGGGTTGGGCAGTGGGCCCTTGTCGACCTGGACGATGTCGCGCCAGCCCAGGCGCGCGAGGTGGTAGGCCATGGAGTTCCCGACGATGCCGGCTCCGATGATGACGGTCCTGGCCGACGTGGGCAGAGTGCTCATTGCTTCCCTCTCGTGTGGTGCCTCGGTTGCGGTCGTGATGGAGCGGTCAGATGGCCCTGCGGACGTCGGCCTCGAACCCCGCGACGTGCGAGGACATGATCGATGCGGCCCTGTCGGCGTCGCCGTCACGGATCGCCAGCAGCAGGTCGCGGTTCTCGGTCATGGCCTGGTGGAGGTGCGTGACCTTGTCGAGGGCGAGGAACCAGATGCGCAGGGCGTGCATGTAGTGCTGCTCGAGAACACCGCGCAGGTACTCGTTGTGCGCGCAGAGGTACACGTGGTGGTGCACCCTCTGGTCGAGCTCGATCAGGTCACGCATGTCGGGGTGCCTGCCCGTGGCCGCCATGGCGTCGAGCAGGGCCGCGATCACGTCGAGGTCGGCATCGGTGCGACGCTCCGCGGCGAGGCGCGCAGCGAACGGCTCGAGCTCCTCCCGCAGTTCCGAGATGGCGGTCAGGTCACGGGGATCAAGGGCGGCCACGAACATGCCGCGGCGGGGGTACACCTCGACGAGGTGCTCGTTCGCCAGTCGGCGGAGGGCCTCGCGGATGGGGGTGCGACCCATGGCGAGCCGGTCCTGCAGGTCCGGCTCGCTGATGACGGCCGCCGGCGCGAGCTCGAGGGTGACGATCAGCCGCCTGATGTCCCGGTAGGCCCGCTCCGCGAGCGACTCGTCGCCCGTGAGATCGGGCTCGACGAGGACGGCGATGGACACCCGCATAGATATATCAGTTATCGCTAGACCTGTACATCAGTTTCCCCCTCGTCGAGTGCGCAGTTGTGGCCCGTTTCCGGCCCCTGAAACGGGCCACAACTGCACACTCAACGAACAGGTGGGTGGAGGAGGGGGGCGAGGGCGGCGGCCAGTCCGTCCTCCGGGGGTACCGGCAGCACCTCCAGGGGCAGGCCGAGGCGTTCGGCCGCCCGTTCGGCAGCCCGCTCGAGGTCGGCCGTCCGTCGACCGGCCAGCCACACGACCCGGGTGTAGTGCCGGAAGTAGTCCTCGAGGAGCTCCGGGTGCCGGTCCAGCCCCAGCTCGCGCCACACCAGCCGCTCGAAGCCGGCAACCAGGAAGTCGGTCAGGTAGTAGGTGCCGGGCTGGTCATGGGACAGCCGTGCGATGACGTCCGCCCCGGCGTAGACGTCGTAGCAGTGCGAACCACCGAGGCGCTCCAGCCCGAGGCGCCGGCAGACCTCGTCGAGGGCCCCGTACGTGCCGCAGTCGGCGTACGCGATGGCGATCCGGTCGTAGCGGGGCGCGAGCTCGGCGACCCGTGCCTCGACTGCCGGGGCGATCCGCTCGGGGTGGTTGTGCAGCAGCGGCGGCAGGGGGTGGACGTCGATCTCCCAGCCGCGCTCCGCCGCGATGGCGTCGATGTCGATGCTCAGCGCGCCGCAGGCGATCACCGCCGTGCGGTCAGGAGGGGAAGGCGAGCTCATCGACGAACCGGTCGTTGAAATCGGTGCGATCGGAGAGCTCGAGGTACTCGATCTCCCCGATGAGCGCTGCGGCGCCATGGCGCTCGGGGCCGGACAGCAGCGCCATCTTGGCCCCCTCGCCGGCGACGTTCCCGGCGCTCACGATGCGGAGTACGGGGATGGGGGGCACCAGACCGATGCGAACCGCGTTGCGGGCGGACAGGTAGGTGCCGAACGAGCCGGCGAGCAGGACCTGCTGGATGTCGGACGGATCCGCGCCGAACTCCTCGACCAGGAGCTTCCAGCCGGTGGAGATGGCGGCCTTCGCGAACTGCAGCTCACGGACGTCGCGCTGGCTCAGGAAGACGGCGTCGTGCTCGTTGGTCTCCTCGGCGAGGATGAACACCCGCTCCCCGTTGACCTCGCGAAGTCGTGGCGCCAGGACGGGGAGGAGCCGGGCCGCGTCCTCCTCGGGGATGTAGCGGCCGCTTGCGTCGATGATTCCGACGCGCGCGAGCTCGGCGACGGCGTCGACGAGGCCGGAGCCGCAGAGCCCGACCGGCTCCGCATCGTCGATCACCTGGAGGTGCACGCCCTGGTCGTCGATCGTGACCACCTCGATGGCCCCGGCCGCGGCCCGCATGCCGCACTTGATCGAGGCGGCCTCGAAGGCCGGCCCGGCGGGGGCCGCAGTCGCCATGATGCGCTCGCCGTCGCCGAGGACGATCTCGCAGTTGGTGCCGATGTCGATGAAGAGGCGGAGGCGCTTGTCGCGGTCCATCCCGGTGGCGAGGGCGCCCGCGATGATGTCGCCGCCCACATAGGCACCCAGGGCAGGGAACAGGAACGCGCGGGCGCGCGGGTTGAGGGCGAAGCCCAGCTCGCTGGCGAGCATGGTCGGGTACGACTCGGTCGCGAGGATGAACGGCGCCACCCCCAGCGGCTCGGGGTCGATGCCGAGGGCGATCTGCGTCATGGTCGCGTTCCCGGCGATGGCCACCTCGAAGACCTCGGTCGGATCGATGCCGCCCTCCTCGCACACCTCCGCGGCGAGCTCCGCGAGCGTCTCGTGCGCCAGCAGCTGCAGCCTGTCCAGCGCGTTCGGGTCGAGCATGGTCGCGCTGATGCGGCTGATCACGTCGGCGCCGAAGGGCTGCTGCTTGTTGAGCATCGAGGCGACGGCGATGGGGGTGCCCGTCGACAGGTCGAGCAGCGTCGCGACGACCGTCGTGGTGCCGAGGTCGCAGGCGATGCCGTAGAGGCGATCCGACGTGTCGCCCGGCTCGATGGCGACCAGCATGTCGTCGACCACGACGGCCGTGACGTCGAAGTCGCTCGCCCGGAGGATGCGGGGGAGGTCGCGCAGCACGTGCGGGTCGATGTTCTCGGTGAGGTCGGTGATCTCGTCGAGCACCCGCCGTGTGTCGGGTCGCTGATCGGCCAGCGTCGGATCGCTCATCGTGATGTGCCGCTTGACGATCGTCGGACGCAGGATGACCTGGCGCCCGACGCCGACGGTGGCGGCCTTGGGCCGGGTCGTGAGGGGCGGTACGTGGATGCGCAGGTCGCAGGTCGCGTTCGCGACGCAGGCCAGCCGCCAGCCATCGGCCAGCTGGGCCGGGTCGAACGCACGGGTGTCGAGCCGGCCCACCGGCACGGTGCCCTCGAGAACCTGCACCTTGCACTTCTTGCAGGTGCCGTGCCCGCCGCACGTGGAGTCGATCGCGATCCCGTTCCAGCTCGCCGCGTCGAACACGGAGACCCCGGAAGGCACGCGCACGCTCTTGCCGGACGGATCGAAGGACAGGTCGACCCGGGCGAGGGTCGAACCTTGGTGCGCGTCGCTCTCGTGCTGCTGGTCCATGCGGGGGATCGTGCTCCTATTCGGCGGCGGCAGCCTGGCGTGCGCGATGGGCGGCGATCCAGCTCGCGCCCCACTCATCATTGCCCATCATGAGGTCGGCGGCGCGGACGGCCATGACGATCTGCGCGGTGCGGGCGTCCATGATCGCGCTCGTCAGTCCCGCGGTCATCGCCATCGGCAGGAACACCGAGTTGAGGGTGTGGCGGTCGGGCATGCCGAACGAGACGTTGGACGCGCCCAGGGTCATGTTGACCCCGACGTGCTCCTTGATGAGCCGGATCGTCTCGAGGGTCCGGACGACCATGGTCGAGTCAGCGCCGATGGGCATCGCCAGCGGATCGATGACGATGTCCTCGATCGGGATCTGGTACTTCGTGGTCGCGTAGTCGACGATCACCTTGGTGAGCTCCAGCCGCCGCTCTGGCTCCTCGGGGATCTCGAACTCGTCGTTGGGCAGGGCGATGATCGCCGCCCCGTACTTCCTGACGAGCGGCAGGATGAGGTCCATCCGCTCGGTCTCGGCCGTCACGGAGTTGACGAGGGCCTTGCCCTTGTAGACGGACAGGCCGGCCTCCAGCGCCTCGACGACCGACGAGTCGATGCACAGGGGGAGGTCGGTCATGTCCTGGATCATCCGGACCGCAGACGCGAGCGCCTCCGGCTCGTCGATCATCGGAGCGCCCATGTTCACGTCGAGCATCGTCGCCCCGCCGGTGACCTGGGCCTGGACGTCCGCCTCGAGGGCCGAGTAGTCGCCGGCACGCAGCTGCTCCTGGAACTTCTTGCGCCCGGTCGGGTTGATGCGCTCGCCGATGATGCAGAAGGGCTGGTCGGGACCGATCGTGATGGACGTCGTGGCCGAACTAAGCACTGTGTGCATGCTGCTCCTCGAAACGCGGGCCGATGGCTAGGTCCTCCGTCAGTCGTCGAACGCTGTCGTCGTGCCGGAAGTCGGTGATGTGCAGCCCGGCGACGCCGGGGAGCGAGAGGGCATGCTCGGCGAGCTCGCGGACCAGCCGGTAGGACTCCTCCCTGGGGTCCTCGTTCCCGGCGACCCGGTCGATGGTGGCCTGGGGGACGCTGATGCCAGGGACGTGCTCGTTCATGAAGCCCAGGGCACGCGCCGTCTTGGTGAGGCACACGGTGGGCAGGATGGCGGCCCGCTCGGCTACCCCGTTGGCGACGCACGCCGCCATGAACGCCTCGAGCTGCTCGGGGCGGTAGTGGATCTGCAGCTGGAGGAATCGGGCGCCGGCGTCGACCTTCTTCAGGGCCCGCTCCGCGCGGTACTCGAGGGGAGGCGCCGTGGGGTTCTCGACGGCGCCGATGAACAGGTGCGGGGGCGCCTTCATCGAGCGGCCCGACAGGTACATCCCGGTGCCCATGATGGACGCCACCTTGACCAGCTGCGGGCCGTCGAGGTCGTACACGCGGCGGGCCTCGGGCTCGTCGCCGGCGGTGACGTCGTCGCCCGTGAGCGCGCAGATGTTCTGCACGCCGAACATGGAGACGCCGACGATGTCGGACTGGATGGCGAGCCGGTTCTTGTCCCGGCACACCACCTGCAGGATCGGGTTGTAGCCGAGCTGCGTCAGTGCGATGGCCATGGCGGTGTTCGAGGCGTGGGCGTGCGCGGCCGGATTGTCGGTGACGTTGATCGCGTCGACCCAGGGCGCGAGGCGCTCGGCGGCCGCCTTGACGTCGTCCAGGGTCCCGCCATCGAAGGACGGGAACTCGGCCGTCGCGATGGGGCGGTGCCGCGACTCGCACAGCCGCTCGAAGGCGTTGGCGCCCTCGGGGCCGATCATGCGTGATCCACGGCGGCGGCCCACCCCGGCGGTGTCTGGCGGTCCTTGCCGTTGACGAGGTTCAGCCACGAGGACTGGCCCTGCAGCGCGTTGTTGACGGGCGGGCGGAGGTGGTCGAACTCCTCGCGCCACGATCGGGGGAGCAGCGGCAGGTGCTCGGCGCGATGATGGGCCTTCACCCACACGCAGCGCATGTCGGGTTCCACCTCGCAGCCGCCGTCCTCGCGGACGCCTCCGCAGGGTCCGTTGCGGAGGGTCTTGGGGCAGGTCATCGGGCAGGTCATGCCGGTGCTGTGCAGCACGCACTGGCCGCACATGCGGCAGTCCCACACGGGCTTCTTGACCGCGTGCTCGAGCAGGGGCAGGAGGCCGCCCATCGGGTGGCTAGGCCTTCGCCGCGGCACGCTTGACGGCGAGGAGCGCCTTCGCCTTGCGCACCGCCGTTGCGGCGTCGGCCGCGTAGCCGTCCGCCCCGCAGACGTCCGCGTACTCCTGCGTCACGGGCGCGCCCCCGACCATGATGATGACCTGGTCGCGGAGGCCGGCCTTCTCTATCGCGTTGATGTTGGCCTTGAACATCGGCATCGTCGTGGTGAGGAAGGCCGACATGCCGACGAGGTCCGGCTTGTGCTCCTCGATGGCGGCGATGAACTTCTCCGGTGGTGCCTGCACCCCGATGTCGATCACGTGGAAGCCGGCCCCCTCCAGCATGATGTTGACGAGGTTCTTGCCGATGTCGTGGACGTCGCCCTTCACGGTGCCCATGACGAAGGTCCCCACGGTCTCGGCGCCGGTCTGCGCCAGCAGCGGACGCAGGATGTCGAGGGCTCCCGACATCGCCCTGCCGGCGATGAGCATCTCGGGCACGAAGTAGTCGCCTCGCTCGAAGCGGGCACCCACCTCCTCGAGAGAGGGGATCAGCGCATCGAACAGGATCTGGTCCGGGCCCATGCCCATCTCGAGGCCCTGGTTGGTCAGGTCCTTCACGGCCGGGCCGTTGCCCACCATGGTCTCGTCGTAGAGCCCCTTGAGGATGTCGTCGGGAGTCATGCGGCGCCTGCCTTCCTGCTCTTGTCCGGTGTGTGGCCCAGCTGCGCTGACAGGGCCGCCGCCTCGCGGGTGAGGAGGAGGCCGAGGGGTTCCTGCTGGTCGCGGCCGATCCGCACGGACGGACCGGAGATCGACAGCGCGGCCACGACGTTGCCGCCGGGTCCTCGCACCGGAGCGGCCACGGCCACCAGGCCGGGCTCGAGCTCGGAGTCGGCGACCGCCCAGCCCCTGTCGCGCACCTGGGCGAGCTCGGCCTCGAGGCGCGTGCGGCTGCTGATCGTGCGCGTGGTGCGGCGCTCGAGCCGGCCGTCGGGAAGGGCGGCACCGGCGGCCAGGAAGACCTTGCCGAGGGCGGTGCAGTGCAGCGGCAGCCGCAGGCCGACCCAGTTGACGTTCCCCATGAGGAACGTGGAGTCGACCTGGGCGATCTGCTCGACCTCGTGCCCGACCATGACGGCGAGGTTGATGGTCTCCCCGGTCGTCTCGCTGAGGAGGTCCAGATGGGGCGCCGACAGGGCGATCAGCTCGTCGGAGGGGCGGCCGGAGTGCGCGAAGCGCGTGAGGACGGCTCCTGGCCGGAGGACGCCGTCGTCGTGGCGAGCCACCAGCTCGTGACGCTCCAGGCTGGTCAGGAGGCGGGAGAGCGTGCTCTTGGCGAGGCCGGTGGTGCGCTGCAGGTCGGTGAAGGTGGGGGCGGGATCGGCCGCCAGGATGGCGACGAGGAGGGTGGCGGCCCGATCGACGGCCTGGGTGCCCGTGGATGCCTGCATGTCACCTCCAAAGTTCCGCATTATGGAACAAAAGTTCCACGGCGCGAGTGTAGGATCGCCGCCACGCCCGGTCAACCACATCGGCCAAGGCCGACCCGAACCGAAGGACGCGCCCGTGTTCGTCAACAAGATGCCGCGTTACGAGATCCTCTCCGAGCAGGCGATGGAGACCCTCGACACCGGGTGGAAGCGGATCCTGACCGAGCTCGGCATCGAGTTCATGAAGCCGGAGGCGCTCGACCTCTTCCGGGCGGCGGGCCAGAAGGTGGTCGACAACACGGTCTTCCTCGATCCGGACTTCGTGCTCGAGCAGGTCGCCAAGGCCCCGCGCGAGTTCGACATGCAGGCCCGCAACCACGCGCACGACGTGCACATCGGCGGCGACCACATGGTGTTCTCCAGCAACTACGGCTCGCCCTTCGTGCGCCGCGGCGATGTCCGTCGCGACGGGACGATGGACGACTTCCGCAACTTCTGCAAGCTCGCCCAGTCCTTCTCGGCCATGGACAGCGTCGGCGGTGTCGTGGTCGAGCCGAACGACGCGCCCCTCGACTCCCGTCATCTCGACATGGTGTCGACCGCGCTCATCTACACCGACAAGATCATCATGGGCAACGTCGTCAGCCAGGGGAACGCACTCGACACGATCGCCATGGGGGAGATGGTGTTCGGAGGGCGGCAGGCTATCGAGGACAAGCCCTTCTGCATCTCGCTGGTCAACTGCAACTCGCCCCTGCGGTGGGACGACCGCATGCTCGATGCCCAGTTCGAGTACACGAAGGCCAACCAGCCGGTCATCATGACGCCGTTCCTCCTGATGGGTGCCATGTCGCCCGTGACCATCCCGGCCGCCCTCGTGCAGCAGATCGCCGAGTCCCTCTCCGGCATCGCGCTGTCGCAGCTGATCCGCCCGGGTGCCCCTGTCGTGTTCGGCTCCTTCCTCTCCAACATCGACATGCAGTCGGGGTCGCCGCAGTTCGGGACGCCGGAGTCGGCCATCGGGCTGCTGTGCACGGGCCAGATCGCCCGCCGGTTCGGCCTGCCGTTCCGCACGGGCGGCGGCCTGAACTCCTCGCAGACGCCGGATGCGCAGTCCGCGTACGAGTCCCTCATGACGATGCTCCCGACGTTCCTCGCGGGGACCAACTTCGTCATGCACACGGCCGGCTGGCTCGAGGGCGGGCTGGTCGCCAGCTACGAGAAGTACGTGATGGACGTCCAGGTCCTGGAGTCACTGCAGCATGAGTTCACCCCGCTCGAGATCGACGAGGAGTCGATGGCGTTCGGTGCGCACGAGGAGGTCGGCCATGGCGGCCACTTCCTCGGGGCCATGCACACGATGGAGCGCTTCCGCGAGTGCTTCTACCGCCCGTTCCTCTCCAGCTCGGACAACTTCGAGCGCTGGACCCGGCTCGGAGCCCGCGACACGGCGACCCGGGCGGGGGAGATCGCCGACAAGAAGCTGGAGGAGTACGAGCTGCCGGAGATGGACCCGGCCCTCCGTGAGGAGCTGGAGGCCTTCGTCGCCCGCCGTCGCACCGAGCTCGGCGACTGACATGGCCAAGACGTACGACTACGTCATCGTCGGTGGCGGCTCCGCCGGCAGCGCGCTCGCCAACCGCCTCTCCGCGGACCCGGCCCGATCCGTGCTGGTGCTGGAGGCCGGTCGTCCCGACAGCTGGTGGGATGTCTACCTCCACATGCCAGCAGCGCTGACCTTCCCGATCGGCAACCCGCGCTACGACTGGATGTACAGCACCGACCCGGAGCCGCACATGAACGGCCGCCGGATATCGGCCGGCCGCGGCAAGGTCCTCGGCGGCTCGAGCAGCATCAACGGGATGATCTTCCAGCGCGGCAATCCGCTCGACTACGAGCGATGGGGAGCCGACGCGGGCATGGGGACCTGGGACTACGCCCACTGCCTGCCCTACTTCAAGAGGATGGAGACCTGTCCCACCGGGCCCGATGAGTGGCGCGGCGGCTCAGGGCCCCTGAGGCTCGAGCGCGGACCGGTCGAGAACCCGTTGTTCGATGCCTTCTTCGCGGCGACGCAGCAGGCCGGGTACTCACTCACGCCCGATGTCAACGGCTACCGCCAGGAGGGCTTCGCGGCCTTCGACCAGAGCCTCCAGCGGGGGCGGCGGCTGTCGGCTGCCGGCGCCTACCTGCACCCGGTCATGGACCGGCCCAACCTCACCGTGCTGACCCGCGCGCTCGTCTCGAAGGTCCTCATGGACGGCACCCGTGCGACCGGCGTGGAGGTGATCGACGCCAAGGGCGCCAAGCGGAAGGTGTCGGCGGGCGAGGTCATCCTGTGCGGGGGCGCGTTCAACTCGCCCCAGGTGCTGCAGCTCTCCGGCATCGGCGATGCCGACCACCTCCGCAGCATCGGGGTCGACCCCGTGCACCACCTGCCGGGCGTGGGGGAGAACCTGCAGGACCACCTCGAGGTCTACGTGCAGCACTCGGCCAAGCAGCCGGTGTCGCTCAACCCGAACCTCAAGCTGTGGAAGCGGCCGTTCATCGGTGCGGAGTGGCTCTTCCTGCGGTCGGGACCCGGCGCCTCGAACCACTTCGAGGGCGGTGGCTTCACGCGCAGCAACGACGAGGTCGACTACCCGAACCTCATGTTCCACTTCCTGCCGATCGCCGTCCGCTACGACGGCACCTCGCCCGCCGGCGGCCATGGCTACCAGGTCCACATCGGCCCGATGTACTCGGACGCCCGCGGCCGGGTCCGCATCACGAGCGCCGACCCCACGGCCGCGCCGTCGATCCTCTTCAACTACCTGTCCACGGAGCAGGACCGGCGGGAGTGGGTGGAGGCCGTGGCAGTGGCGCGGGACATCATGGCCCAGCCCGCCTTCGCCCCCTACGACGGTGGCGAGATATCGCCGGGACCGGATGTCTGCACGCCCGAGCAGATCCTGGAGTGGGTGCGCCACGACGGCGAGACCGCCTACCACCCGTCGTGCACCTGCCGGATGGGCGTGGACGAGATGGCCGTGGTCGATCCCCTGACCATGCAGGTGCGCGGCACCGAAGGCCTTCGGGTGGTGGACGCCTCGGTGATGCCGTACGTCACCAACGCGAACCTCTACGCGCCGACGATGATGGTCGCCGAGAAGGCGGCCGACCTCATCATTGGCGCCAATCCGCTGCCGCCCGAGCAGGTTTCGTTCTATCGTCACCGTGACCAGCAGGCGACCGCGTAGCGGACCACGGGTCATCCGGGAACGGCGAGACTGAGCGGGGGCACGTGCGTTGGCAGACCTGCTGATCGATGGTCGATGGGTGTCCGCGGTGGCGGGCCGCACCCGGGAGATCCGGTGCCCTGCTGACGGCGCCCTGGTCGCCGTCGTCGACGAGGCAGGTCCTGAGGACACCGTGGCGGCCATCGAGGCCGCTCGCCGCGCGTTCGACGACGGCCCGTGGCGGCACACCCTCGCCACCGAGCGCTCGGCCCTGCTCGGCCGGGTGGCCGACATCCTGGAGCGGGAGGCGGAGACCGTCGCGCGGGCGGAGTCCCTCGACACCGGCAAGCGCATCGTCGAGGCCCGCTACGACGTCGCCGACGTGGTGCGCTGCTTCCGCTACTTCGCCGGGGCGGCCCAGGGGCTCTCCGGGCGCCTGGTCGAGACCGGCGAGCCGACGATCGTCTCGCGCATCGCCTACGAGCCGGTCGGCGTCTGCGGGCTCATCACGCCCTGGAACTACCCGCTGCTGCAGGCCTCGTGGAAGGTCGCCCCCGCCCTCGCGGCCGGCAACACCTTCGTCATCAAGCCCAGTGAGCTCACCCCCAGCACGACGATCCTGCTCATGCAGTACCTCGTCGAGGCCGGACTGCCGACGGGCGCGGGCAACCTCGTCCTCGGGGCCGGTTCGGAGGCCGGTGCCCCTCTGAGTGAGCACCCGTACGTCGACCTCGTCTCGTTCACCGGCGGGCTGGTCACCGGCCGTCGGGTCATGGCCGCGGCGGCCGGCACCGTGAAGAAGGTGGCGCTTGAGCTCGGGGGCAAGAACCCGAACATCGTCTTCGCCGACGCCGACCTCGAGGCGGCGCTCGACAACGCCCTGACGGCCGTCTTCCTCCACTCCGGGCAGGTGTGCTCGGCCGGCGCCCGTCTCATCGTCGAGGAGTCGATCCACGACGCGTTCGTCGACGCCCTCGTGGAGCGGGCGGGCCATATCCGGCTCGGCGGTCCGTTCGACGACGCGGCGGAGACGGGGACCCTGATCTCGGCGGCGCACCAGGAGAAGGTCCAGCGCTACGTCGACGCGGCGGTCGCGGAGGGCGCGCTGCTGCGGTGCGGGGGCGCGCCCCCCGAGGATGCCGCGCTGGCCGTCGGGCACTACTTCCTGCCGACTGTCCTCGACGGGTGCGTCTCGGCCATGGGATGCGTGCAGGACGAGTCCTTCGGGCCGGTCCTGACGGTGGAGACGTTCCGGACCGAGGACGAGGCGGTCCGCATCGCCAACGACACCATGTACGGCCTCGCGGGGGCGGTCTGGTCCTCCGACGCCAGCCGTGTCCAGCGGGTGGCGGGGAGTCTTCGCCACGGGACCATCTGGATCAACGACTACCACCCGTACCTGCCCCAGGCGGAGTGGGGCGGCTTCAAGCAGTCAGGGGTAGGGCGTGAGCTCGGGCCGACGGGACTCCACGAGTACCTCGAGGCGAAGCACATCTACCAGAACCTCAGTCCTGCCCCGAGCGGCTGGTTCGGCGGGGCTCCGTCATCGGAGGGAACGGCATGAGCCAGACCGCCCCGGTCGTCTCGGACTCGCCAGCGGCCATCTCGGTGCGCAACCTGTGGAAGGTGTTCGGGCCGAGCGCCGACAAGGTCGTCGGGACCCCGCTGGCTGACCTCACGCGCAAGGAGCTGCTGAACCAGACGGGCTGCGTCGCCGCCGTGCGCGACGTGTCGTTCGACGTCGCGCCCGGCGAGGTGTTCGTCGTGATGGGCCTGTCGGGCTCCGGCAAGTCGACCCTGGTCCGATGCCTGACGCGCCTGATCGAGCCGACAGCGGGCAGCGTGCTCGTCAGCGGGGAGGACATCCTCAAGGCCTCGCCGTCCCGGCTGCGCGAGCTCCGGCGCACGCAGTTCTCGATGGTCTTCCAGCACTTCGGCCTGCTGCCGCACCGCAAGGTGATCGACAACATCGCCTACAGCCTGGAGATCAACGGCGTGAAGAAGGAGGCGCGGCACAAGCGGGCCAACGAGGTGATCGAGCTCGTGGGACTGCACGGCTACGGCAACTCCTACCCCGAGCAGCTGTCCGGCGGCATGCAGCAGCGGGTGGGGCTGGCGCGCGCCCTTGCGGTCGACCCGCAGGTGATGTTCCTCGACGAGCCCTTCAGCGCTCTCGACCCGCTGATCCGCCGCGATATGCAGGCCGAGGTCATGCGCCTGCACGAGGACCTCGGCAAGACCATGGTGTTCATCACCCACGATCTCGCCGAGGCGATGAAGGTCGGGCGACCGCATCGCGATCATGCGCGACGGCGCGGTCGTGCAGATGGGCACGCCCGAGGAGCTCGTCGCCAATCCGGCAGACGACTACGTGGCGGACTTCACGCGCGACATCCCCAAGTCCCACGTGCTCTGCCTGCATGCGATCGCCCGGCAGGCGGCCGAGGGCGAGGACCTCGAGGGTCCCGAGCTGGACGGCGGCATGGTCATTCGCGACGCCACGCCCACCATCCTCGAGGCGCGGCGGCCGGTGAAGGTCGTGCAGGACGGGCGCCTCCTCGGCGTCGTGACGCCGGATGACGTGCTGCGGCTCATCTCCGGCGATGTCGCTGCGGCCATCGAGGCTGCCGACGCGGCTGCTGTGGCGCACAGCGGGGAGGCCGCGAAGGCCGCGGAGGACTCCGGCTCCGGCGTGGGCGCCGCGCGATGACGAGCGTCAAGGCAGCCCTTCGGCACAAGTGGGTGCTGATCGGGCTGATCCTCGTCGCCTGGTTCGTGCTGGCCACGGTCCTCCGCGGTGTCCACACGCTCGAGCTGTCCACCGCAACGAACACGCCGTTCACGCAGTGGCTCACCGACGGCGCCGCCGCCATCCGCGGAAACCGCACAGAGAGCCCCGTCTTCGTGTACTTCTTCAACCCGATCCGGGTCGTGGTCGAGGGGTTCATCGAGGTCATACGCAGCGTGATCGCCGTCCCGGGCGAGGGCAACGTCATCCCCCTGGTGGGCTGGCTCGGCACGTTGGCCGTCATCGGCTACATCGTCTACGCCACCTCGAACCTGCGCACGTCGCTGCTGTCGATGGGCCTGCTGTTCGCCTGCGGGCTGCTCGGCATGTGGACCCTGACGATGGACACCCTCGCGATGACCCTCGGGGCCGTTGCGCTGTCGCTGGCGATCGGCCTTCCGCTCGGTGTATGGGCCGGCCTGAGCGACAAGGTGATGGCGTTCTTCCGTCCGGGACTCGACCTCGCGCAGATCCTGCCCACGCTGGTCTATCTCGCGCCCCTCGCTCTGGTGTTCCTCATCGGCATCGCCGCTGCCACCATCGCCACGCTGATCTACAGCGTGCCCATCTGCATCCGCATCACGGCGCACGCGGTGCGCAGCCTGCGCGCCGGACCGATCGAGGCTGCGCAGTCGATGGGGTCCACCAAGTGGCAGCTCCTTCGCAAGGTGCAGCTGCCCATGGCCAAGCAGACGATCATCCTGGGCGTCAACCAGACGACACTCGCCGCGCTGTCATTCGTCGTGATCGCGGCGCTCATCGGTGCGCCCGGGCTCGGCAAGCCCGTCGTTGAGGCGTTGATCATCCGCAACGTGGGTGATGGCATCGTGGCCGGCCTGGCCGTGGTATTCCTCGCCATCATGCTGGACCGCGCCACCACGGCGGCCGTGATCAAGAACCAGTCCTTCGTGCAGGACACCGGCAAGGCGCGCACGCGACGCCGCATAGGCCTCGTGGTGGGTGGCGTCCTCACCGTGATCGCCATCGTGCTCTCCCGGCAGGTGCTGTGGGCCGCGGTGTGGCCGGAGAGTCTGGACTTCTCGGAGCAGGTCGGGTCGGTGGCCAACACGATCGTCGACTGGATCACCTCGACCTTCTACTTCATCACGACGACGTTCAACGAGTACTTCACGGTCACGTTCCTCAACCCGCTCCAGGACCTGCTGGCGAACTCGCCCTGGTACCTCACCATCATCATGATCTCGGTCATCGCCGCCATCATCGGCGGGCGGGGGGTGGCGATCCTGTCGTTCGTGCTGCTGGGGCTCGTCGTCCTCATCGGGCTGTGGAACGACACGATGATCACGCTCGCCCAGGTGCTCATCGCCACCGTGATCACGATGGTGATCGGTGTCGTCCTCGGCGTCATGGCCGGCCGCAGCCAGCGCGTGGAGACGTACCTCAAGCCCTTCCTCGACGCCGGCCAGACGATGCCTGCGTTCGTGTACCTCGTTCCCGTGCTCGCGTTGTTCGGGCCGACCCGGTTCGCTGCCATCGTGTGCGGCGTCTTCTACGCGGCGCCTGTCGTGGTGCGGGTGGTGGCTGACGGCGTGCGCGGCGTGCCGACCGAGATGGTCGAAGCGGCGACGTCGGCCGGCTCGACCCCGACCCAGATCATCACCAAGGTGCAGCTCCCTGCGTCCAAGAAGTCCCTGCTCCTCGGGGCCAACCAGGGACTGATCTTCGTGCTGGCCGTCATCGTGATCGGCGGGTTCGTCGGCGCGGGCGGCCTCGGATACCTCGTCATCGTCGGCCAGTCGAAGCCGGAACTGGCGGGGAAGGGACTGGCGGCTGGGCTGGCGATCGTGCTGCTGGGCATCACCCTCGACCGGATCACGCAGGCCACTGCGCGCCGTACGGGCAATCCGGGCAGCTGAATGAGACCCAATCGCAACGTGGAATCACCGTCGGGGCACCGGCCTCGTCACTAGCATCACCCCGTCAAGGCACCTCCTGGAGGGAAACCAATGAAGAGACTGGCAAGCAAGCAGCTCGGGCTGCTGTCCGCGGTCGCGGCCGCAGGACTGCTCCTGACCGCGTGTGGCGGCGGCGTGAACGAGGCCGCAGAGACAAGCGCGGCTCCCGCTGCATCGGAGGCTGCTTCCGCCGCCGCGTCAGGTGCCGCCTCGGAGGCCGCCTCGGCGCCTGCCGAGGCCGCGGCGTGCGGCGACTGGGGGATCGCGATGCACGCGTGGGTCGGCTACACCGCGTCCGCGCAGGTCGTGTCCGAGGTCGCGAAGGACCTCGGCTGCACCATCACCCAGACGACGCTGGACGAGGCCGCCACCACCTACGACGCGATGGAGGCCGGTTCGGTCGACGTCATCATCGAGGACTGGGGCGGCGGCCGCTGGCAGGAGTGGGTCGACCGCGGAGCCGTCACCGAGGTGGGCCCGAACGGCAACATCGGGCTGATCGGCATGTACGTGCCGGAGTGGATGGTCGCGGAGTACCCCGACATCACCGACGGTGCCAACCTGAACAAGTACGCCGAGCTGTTCCAGACTCCGGAGTCCGGCGACAAGGGCGCCTGGTACGAGGGCCCGCCCGGGTACACCACCATCGGCGAGAAGATCATCGAGGCCAACGACCTGAACTACAAGATCATCAACACCGGGTCCGAGGCGGCGCTCATCGAGCTCTTCACGCAGGCGTCGGAGAACAAGACGCCGGCGCTGGGCTACTTCTACGAGCCGCAGAACTTCCTCGCGAAGGTGCCGCTCGCCCGGGTCAACTTCCCGGCGAGTGACTGGACCGATGCGGCCAAGGCCTCCGGCCTGACGGACTACCCGGAGACCACCCTGGTCAAGCTGGCCACGACGAAGCTCGTCGAGTCGGGCGACCCGTTCGCCAACCTCGTCGCGAACTTCGAGTGGACGAACGACGACCAGAACGGCGTCGCGCTCGACATCGAGAGCGGCATGAGCCCGGAGGAGGCGGCGCGCAAGTGGATCGACGCCAACCCGGACAAGGTCGCCGCCTGGACCGGCCAGTAGGAGTCCCGGCGCACTGATCACGGAAGGGGTCCCGGTCCGCCGGGGCCCCTTCCGCGTGTCCCGAGGAGTCAGCGCCCGATGGCTGCGACGCCGGCGCTGGAGGCGTCCGCCGTGAGGTCGTCGGGCACCTGTGCGGCGAGATGGCGGGACCGCGGCCACAGCAGGTAGCCGGCGGCCAGCGCGAGGGCCGACCCGATGAGGGTGTCCACGAGTCGCGCGGCCGCGAACCCGGCGAAGTCCCCGCTCGGGAAGGCGGTCAGGGTCGCGGCCGCAGCCGCGCCGAATGCCGCGCTCACCGTCGTCGAGCGCGACGAGGCGGCCAGGGACACGGCCAGCGACAGGAGGGCGAGCGGCAGGGCGACCTGCTCGGGCAGGACGGCCGACAGGGCGACCATCGCCGAGACGCCGACAAGGGTGCCGACGACCCGGAAGACGGCCTTCTGCACGGTCGTCCGCCCGTTCGGGGCGAGGATGACGAACACGGTGAGCATCACCCAGAAGGAGTTGTGCGTCCCCACGCTCTGGAACGCGTACATGGCGATGCCGAGTGCGATGGCCCGACGGACCCCGTCCTTGGCATGCCCGTCGAAGGTGCGCACGGCCGTGCGCATCGGCCCGAGGAGCGAAGGCGCGTGCCGCTCGGCGCCCGCGGCCGGGGCGGTGCCGATGACCTGCTCGACGCCCGCACGCAGGGCGACGAGCACGAGTCCGGTGGCCAGTCCGACGAGGCCGAGCAGGCCGATCTGCGACAGCGAGCCGCCGATGGCCCGCTGCTCGAGCACGCCGATGCCCGTGACGAGGAAGTACGCGTTGGACGCCATCATCCCGATGAGCAGGCCGACGGGCTTCGCCGCCGTCATGACGCTCGTCGTGAAGGCGACGAACGCCATCGCGATGGCCGCCGCGAACGGGTAGCCCGTCGTGACGGCACCGAGGGTGCTGTAGGCCACGACGATCAGGCCGAGGATGGCCGCGACCGGCACGGCGGTGCGCAGCCGCCCGCTGCTGCCCGCCGCGAGGGTGAGACTCGCCACGATCGCGGACTGGAGGGCGGAGTCGCCGAAGCCCAGCAGCCGGGCGACGCCGAAGCCGGCCGCCATGCCCAGGAGGATCGCGGCCATGAGGCGCAACTGCCAGCCGCGGCGTCCGGGAGCGGCATCGGCCATGGGGTCACGGTACTGATCCGACGGCCCGCGGGGAGTGCCTGTGGACCGGGGGTATGTCGGCGCGCCCCGACGTGACACGCTGGAGTCCTCATGCGCGAACACCTCGATGACGACCAGGACCTCGACGAGTACGACGTCACCCCGGACCGCGGCTCCGCGACCGGTGACTTCGAGCTCGAGGAGCGGCATGCCCTGCGGCGCGTCCGCGGGCTGTCGACCGAGCTCGAGGACGTCACCGAGGTCGAGTACCGGCAGGTGCGCCTCGAGCGCGTGGTCCTCGCCGGCGTGTGGACGCAGGGCACCGTGCGGGACGCCGAGCGCAGCCTCGAGGAGCTCGCCCGGCTGGCCGAGACGGCCGGCTCGGAGGTGCTCGAGGGCGTCATCCAGCGCCGCGACACCCCGGATCCGGCGACCTACCTCGGCTCCGGCAAGGCGCGCGAGCTGCGCGACATCGTCGTGGAGACCGGCGCCGACACCGTCATCTGCGACGGCGAGCTGACGCCGGGCCAGCTGCGCCAGCTCGAGGAGATCGTCAAGGTCAAGGTCGTCGACCGCACCTGGCTGATCCTCGACATCTTCGCCCAGCACGCCCGCAGCCGTGAGGGCAAGGCCCAGGTCAGCCTCGCGCAGATGCAGTACCTGCTGCCACGGCTGCGCGGCTGGGGCGAGTCGCTGTCGCGCCAGGGCGGTGGCGCCGGGCGGTGGCGCCGGCGGTGGCGGCGGCGGTGGCGTCGGCACCCGCGGACCGGGCGAGACGAAGATCGAGACCGACCGCCGGCGGATCCGCACGCAGATGTCGAAGCTGCGCCGCCAGCTCAAGGAGATGGAGGCGTCGCGCACGACCCAGCGCGCCGCGCGCCATCGTGCAGGGATCCCGGCCGTCGCCATCGCCGGCTACACGAACGCCGGCAAGTCGAGCGTCCTGAACCGCATCACCGGTGCCGGCGTGCTCGTCGAGAACGCGCTCTTCGCGACCCTCGACCCCACCGTGCGCAAGACCCGCACCCCGAGCGGACGCGACTACACCCTCGCCGACACCGTCGGCTTCGTGCGGCACCTGCCCCATCAGCTCGTCGAGGCCTTCCGCTCGACGCTGGAGGAGGTGCGCGACGCCGACCTGATCCTGCACGTCGTCGATGGCTCGGACGATGCGCCCGAGGAGCAGATCGCCGCGGTGCGCGAGGTGCTCAACGAGATCGACGCCGGGCAGGTGCCCGAGCTCATCGTCATCAACAAGGCCGATCTCGCCGACCCCGAGACGATCTCCGCGCTGCTGCGTCGGGAGCCGCACGCCGTCGTCGTCTCGGCGCGCACCGGCCAGGGGTTCGACCAGCTCCTCGACGCCATCGAGAAGGACCTGCCTTCGCGCCTCGTGGACCTGACGATCATGGTTCCGTACTCGCGCGGCGACCTCCTGAGCCGGGCGCACCGGCAGGGCGAGGTGCTCAGCGTCGACCATGAGGAGGGCGGGACGCTCCTGCACGCGCGCGTGCCCGAGGCGCTGGCGAACGAGCTCGCTGCCGCGGTCGATGCCTGAGCCGGAGCTCTCGGACGCGCTCGCGGCCGTCGTCGCCGCTATCGGCGGCCAGGACCGCGCCGGCCAGCTCCTGATGGCCCAGACCGTGGCCGCGTCGCTGTCGGGCACGGGGCACGCGATCGTGCAGGCGGGCACGGGCACCGGCAAGTCAGTCGGCTACCTCGTTCCGGCTGCCCTGCATGCGGCATCAGCCGGAGGCGGTGCGGTCATCATCGCGACGGCGACGCTCGCGCTGCAGCGGCAGCTCGTCGATCGCGACCTGCCGCGCGTGGCCGAGGCCGTCGCGCCCCTGATCGGCCGACCCCTGACGTTCGCCGTCCTGAAGGGCCGCAACAACTACGTCTGCCTGCAGAAGCTGCACGGCTCGGTGCCGGACGACGAGGGCGAGGGCCTGTTCGACGCGCCCAAGAGCGCGCTGGGCCAGCAGGCGGTCGCGGTGCGCGCGTGGGCCGAGGAGACGTCGACCGGCGATCGCGACGAGTATCCCGACGACGTCGATCCGCGGGTGTGGCGCGCCTTCTCCGTGGGTCGGCGCGAATGCGTGGGGGAGAGCCGGTGCGCCTTCGGCGAGGAGTGCTTCACGGTCAAGCGCCGACTGCAGGCGCAGGAGGCCGACATCGTCGTGACCAACCACGCCATGCTCGCGATCGACGCCCTCGAGGGCATCCCGGTGCTGCCCGAGCACGACGCCGTGATCATCGACGAGGGCCACGAGCTCGTCGACCGGGCGACGGCTGCCATCACCAGCGAGCTCACGGTCGCGATGGCGGAGAAGGCGATCGGGCGGGCGCGACGGCTGGTCGATCCGGAGACGCTCGACAACCTCCAGCGGGCGGCCGACGCGCTCGGCGACGCCCTGCGGCTGGCCGCGGACGACGTGAGCGGGCCGACCCGGCAGGAGGTGCTCGGGCGCGACCTCGTGCTGGCGCTCACGCTGCTGCGCGACTCCTTCCACCAGGCGATCGCGGAGGTCAACGCGGACAAGGACGCCAAGGACCCGGACGCGATGGCCGCGCGCCAGCAGGCGCGGGGGGCGCTGGAGGAGGTGCACGACGTCGCGGGGGCGCTGCTCGCGATGGGCGATGCCGGACGTCGTGTGGCTCGACCCGGGCGAGAACCGCGCCCCGCTGCTCAAGATCGCGCCGCTGTCGGTGTCCGGCCTGCTCCGCACGGCCCTGTTCGACCGCTCGCCGGTGGCGATGACGAGCGCCACGCTGACCGTGGGCGGAGGCTTCGACGCCCTGCTCGCCTCGATCGGCCTCGACGAGACGGAGGCCGAGACCATCGACGTCGGCTCGCCGTTCGACCATGCGCGCCAGGGGATCCTCTACGTGGCGAAGGACGTGCCGGCGCCCGGTCGCGACGGCGTCGCGATGGAGGCGCTGGACGAGCTCGCCGAGCTGATCGAGGCGGCCGGCGGGCGCACCCTCGCCCTGTTCAGCAGCTGGCGCGGGGTCGAGCGGGCGGCCGAGTACCTCCGGGTGCGCCTGGGCGACCGCGCCGACCTCCCGCTGCTGGTGCAGCGTCGGGGGGACGCGGTCGGCGGCTCGTCGAGCGCTTCGCCGCGGACCCGGCGAGCACGCTGCTCGGCACCGTCTCGCTCTGGCAGGGCGTCGACGTGCCGGGGGAGTCCTGCATCCTCGTCGTCATCGATCGCATCCCCTTCCCGCGCCCGGACGACCCGCTGCTCGCCGCTCGCCAGAAGGCGGTGGACGATGCGGGCGGGTCGGGCTTCCGGGCGGTCTCCGTCCCCCGCGCCGGCCTGCTTCTCGCGCAGGGCGCGGGCCGGCTCATCCGGGGGGACCAGGACCGCGGGGTCGTGGCGGTGCTGGACTCGCGGCTGGCGACCGCCGGCTACTCCCGCGCGCTGCGCGCGAGCCTGCCGCCGTTCTGGTACACGACTGATCGACGAGTCGTCCTCGGCGCGCTCGAACGGCTGCGGGACGAGCTCAGCCCGGAGTAGCCGGTAGCGGCATCCCCGATGCCTCGTCAGTCGTGGCGGGCACCGGGGCGGGCGAGGCAGCCACGCCTGACGAGGCATCGGGGGAGGCGGCGGGCTCGGGCGGCAGCGGAGTCGATGGTGCGGTCGATGGCGGTGAGGGCCGGAGGCTGGAGTTGTCGAAGGTCTCGGGCTCGGGGCCCGGCTGCGGAGGCCCGGAGTAGAGGGGGGCCGGGATCTCGACGGGCACGGCGTCCGGCCCGGCGATGAGGGCCACGAGGACTCCCTGGCCGTTCCCATCCGGGTGCAGGTGCATGGCCGTGTCCTGCTCGAACCACTCCGGGTGCAGCCTCGCCACCGCGTCGTAGTCGATGACGCGGAGCCACCCGTAGGCGGCATCCAGGCGCTTCAGCTCGGCGTTGAAGGCATCCAGCGTCCAGCCGGGACTTCGACCCGACATACGACGGCGGACGGTGCGGGGTCACCCAGTACACCCGCTGCCGGGCGCCCGGGGGGACCGGAGCGAGTCGATGAGCTCGACCCAGCCGGCCAGCCGCGACACGTCCGCCGGATCGGCCGTGTTGTTCGTCCCGAGCGCGATCACCCA
>CAVOWW010000039.1:0-7815 GCA_963700255.1 uncultured bacterium
TAGGACGCGCTGCTCGCCTCGCTCGGCCTCGACGGGACCGAGGCCGAGACCATCGACGTCGGATCGCCGTTCGACCATGCGCGGCAGGGGATCCTCTACGTCGCGAAGGACGTGCCGGCGCCCGGCCGCGACGGCGTCGCGATGGAGGCGCTGGACGAGCTCGCCGAGCTGATCGAGGCGGCCGGCGGGCGCACCCTCGCCCTGTTCAGCAGCTGGCGTGGCGTGGAGCGGGCGGCCGAGTACCTCCGGGTGCGCCTGGGCGACCGTGCCGACCTCCCGCTGCTGGTTCAGCGTCGCGGGGACGCCGTCGGCGGCCTCGTCGAGCGCTTCGCGGCGGACCCCGCGAGCACGCTGCTCGGAACGGTGTCGCTGTGGCAGGGCGTCGACGTGCCGGGGGAGTCGTGCATCCTCGTCGTCATCGATCGCATCCCGTTCCCGCGCCCGGACGACCCGCTGCTCGCGGCCCGTCAGAAGGCGGTCGACGATGCGGGCGGCTCGGGCTTCCGGGCCGTCTCGGTCCCGCGTGCCGGGCTGCTGCTCGCCCAGGGTGCCGGCCGCCTCATCCGCGGCGACGAGGACCGCGGGGTCGTGGCGGTGCTGGATTCGCGCCTGGCGACGGCCGGATACGCCCGGGCACTCCGCGCGAGCCTGCCGCCGTTCTGGTACACGACTGACCGCAGCACGGTCCTCGGGGCGCTCGAACGGCTGCGGGACGGGTTCAGCCCGCAGTAGCCGGCGCCGCCGTCCCCGATGCCTCGCCAGTCGAGTCCGGCACCGGGGCCGGTGAGGCAGCCACGTCGGGCGAGGCATCGGGGGGCACGGACTCGGCGGGCGCGGGGGGAAGGGAGCTCGCGATCGGGGTCGGCTCCGGGGTGGAGTTGACGAACGTCTCCGGCTCGGGGACCGGCTCCGTCGGACCGGAGAACAGGGGTGCGGGGATCTCGACCGGACCGCGTCCGGGCCGGCGATGAGGGCGACGAGCACGCCCTGGCCGAGGGCGTCCGGGTGCAGGTGCATGGCGGTGTCCTGCTCGAACCACTCCGGGTGTGCCTTCGCCACCGCGTCGAAGTCGATGGTGCGCAGCCAGCCGTAGGCCGAGTCCAGCCGCGTGAGCTCGGCATTGAAGCCATCGAGGTTCCAGCGGGACTTCGACCCGACGTAGGACGGCGGCCGGTGGGGGGTGACCCAGTACACCTTCTGGCGGCTGCTCGGGGAACGCAGGGAGTCGATGAGCTCGACCCAGCCGGCCAGCCGGGCGACGTCGGCCGGATCGGCGGTGTTGTTCGTCCCCAGCGCGATGACCCAAGCGGGCGCGGCCTGAGCCGTCGAGCTGCTCAGGTTGGTGCGCAGGTAGGTGTCGCTCACCGACTGGCCGACGACGCCGAGCACGGGATAGCCGAGCCGGGCCAGCACCGGGCCGACGCCTGCCGACAGGCTGATCGAGTCACCGAGCACGAACGAGCCGACGGGCGCCGGTCCGCCGAGCTCGAAGGGGTTGGGCGGCAGCGGGGGGCCGGTGGGAGCGGGGGACGCGGCCAGCAGCCCGTCGGTGCTGGAGGGCGCGGCTGACGAGGTCGGTGGCGTGGCCCGGCTCCCGGTCGGCGGCGTCGAGCTCGCCGGTGGACCGGACGGCGAGGCGGCGTCGCTGCCGGAGCCGACCGTCGGGATGGGTGTCGGCAGCGGTGCGGTCGCGCTCCCGGAGGTGGGGGAGGCCCCGGTCGGTGCGGACGCCGCTGGCGCGCAGGCCGCCACGAGGGTGGCGGCCGCGACGAGGAGCACAGCGGCACGCATCCCGCCATTTTCCCCTATCGGCGCCTAGACCCGGCGCAGGACCGTGACCACCTTGCCCATGATGGTGGCCTGGTCGCCGAGGATCGGTGCGTAGGCGGGGTTGTGCGGCATCAGCCAGACGTGGCCGTCGCGTCGCTTGAACGTCTTGACCGTGGCCTCGTCATCCAGCAGCGCGGCCACGATGTCGCCGTTGTCGGCGGTGTTCTGCTGGCGCACGACCACCCAGTCACCGTCGCAGATGGCCGCGTCGATCATCGAGTCCCCGACCACCTTCAGCATGAAGAGCTCGCCCTCGCCGACGAGGTCGCGCGGCAGCGGGAACACGGCCTCGACCTCCTGCTCCGCGAGGATCGGTCCGCCCGCGGCGATCCGGCCCACGACGGGGACGTAGGCGGTGTCCGGGCGGTGGATGTCGGCGTCATCGGCCGTGACGGCCCGCAGCGCGGGGGCGGCAGGGGCCGTGCTGGCCGCCTCGGGGGCCTCGGACACGACGAGCGCCCGGGGCCGGTTCGGGTCGCGGCGCAGGTAGCCCATGCGCTCGAGCGTGCCGAGCTGGTGCGCCACGCTGCTCGGCGAGGTCAGGCCGACGCCCTCCCCGATCTCGCGGACGGTGGGCGGGTAGCCGCGGGTCTCCACGGTGTCGCGGATCATCGCCAGGATCGCCCGCTGGCGCGGCGTGAGGCCGGCCTCGTCGGGGGGTCCGTCGGGCAGTTCGGTGACTCGAGCGACCACGGTCGACCTCTCTCCTCCGGCACCTGGTGGTGTCCGGCTCCCGTCGGGGTGTCAGACCCCGATGCGACTGTTCGTGTCGTCACGGTAGCGATTCGCCCTCACAATTTCAAACATATGTTCGAATGTCGTGCTGGACGTGTCGCGGTGGCTGTGCTACAAATCGTACAGGCGTTCGATCGAACACCCGTTCGAACCCGGCAGGCAGAGCACGTCGCTCCACCGCTCCACCCGGCTCGAGTCATCGCACCGGATCGTCCGGCAGAAAGGCACCACCATGGCAATCGCGGCCCCCTTCCCCGCCGCTCGCGCCCCGCGGACCACCTCGCGTCCCGCGCGCTCGCGTGCAGCCGCCTCGACCCGCTCCGGCGCACCGGCCGGCGGGCTGCGCCTCACCCGCCGAGGTCGCATCGCCCTCGGCGTCGTGAGCACTCTCTTCCTGCTGCTGGTCGTGCTGGTCTCCGGCCGGTTCTCCGCCGATGCGGGCACCTCGATGTCCGACCAGGGACGCGCCACCGGCGTGGTCGTGGTCCAGGCCGGCGAGAGCCTCTGGCAGATCGCGCAGGCCATCGCTCCCCAGGTCGACCCCCGGGAGACCGTCACCCTCATCCGCGAGCTGAACGGCCTCGGCGAGGCGGCGGTCGTTCCCGGCCAGTCGATCGTCGTTCCCGTCGCCGGGGCGCCGGCCGCGTGAGTCGTGGCCCTTCGGCCGGATCGGCTCCGCGCATACTTGCCCCATGCTCCTTGGCACGCTGATCGGCGCAGATCGTGCGCGCCGGACGGTGCTCTCGGTGAGCACCGGACTCCTCCTGCTGGCCGGATCGGCGACAGCGACGGCGACGGCGACGGCGATGCCCCTGATGCCGGTGCCGGATCCCGGAGTCCGTGCCGTGGCGACGCAGACCACGGTCGCGGCACCAGCAGTGGCACCGGACCTGGTGGACCGGCGGTGGCCGAAGAACCCGCCGTGGGACGCGTGCCCGCGGCCGGTGTGGCCGGGGGAGCGCAGTTCCGGGATGCCGGGCGGGGGGCGCCGGGTCCTGGTCATCGGAGACTCGCTCACGCGCGAGTCGCTGGGCCTCACCGCGAAGGGCATGCGTCGCAACGGCTGGACGCCGACCTTCCGCTGCTGGGGGTCGCGCCGCCTCGACTGGGGGACCGACCAGGTCGTGCGGTCGCGGCAGATGGGCCAGCTGCCCAAGCACGTCATCGTCGCCCTCGGGACGAACGACATCTCCTGGGAGACGCAGCAGACCACGGAGCGCCGGGTGCGAACGCTGCTGGACAGGATCGGGCCGAACCGCACGGTGCTGTGGGTCGATCTGCACCTCACCCGCAGCGCCTGGCTCGACGCCCGCGCCGCCTGGTTCAACGACCTCCTGCGCCGGCTCGAGGCGCAGCGCCCCAACCTCACGGTCGTCAACTGGCACCGGGTCGCCCGGGCCAACGGCATCCGCGGCTGGGACGGCATCCACTACGGGCCCGACGGCTACCGGCTGCGCGCCGCCACGGTCCTGAGGGCTCTCGACGCAGCAGGCCGCCGCGACCCCATCGACGAGCCGCGGGCTGTCGACGCGCCGACGCCGGCCGTCCCCCGGGCGGCCGTCGCCGCCGGCCTCGAGCCAGCCCTCATCGGTGCCCGCCCCGGGGCCCGGGTCCCTCACGGTGATGCCGTCGAGCGGCTGACGGGCGACTCGCCGGGAATCAGGCCTTGCCAAGCGGCGTTGCACGGACTAGTTTGCTACCCCTAGATGTAGTAGTCACAACGGTGTGATTCATCAACAGGTTGTGGTCCTTCATCAACAGGTCGTCCACAGGGAATCCCCAAAGAATCCCCAACCAAGGCCGACATGGCGTGACTGATGTGACGAGAGTGAACTACTGAGGAAGGGGGTGCGCCAGGTGCGGTGTCCGTTCTGCAAGTCCGATGACTCCCGCGTGGTGGACTCCCGGGTGATCGACGACGGCCTGGCCATCCGCAGGCGGCGCGAGTGCGCCGAGTGCGGCCGTCGGTTCACCACCGCCGAGACCTCGGTCCTCTACGTGGCGAAGCGCTCCGGCACCACCGAGCCGTTCAGCCGGGCCAAGGTCGTCAGCGGCGTCCGCAAGGCCTGCCAGGGCCGCCCGGTCAGCGACGATGACCTCGCGCGCCTCGCGCAGCAGGTCGAGGACATCGTCCGGGCCACCGGCAGCGCCGAGATCCCCTCCATGGAGGTGGGTCTGGCCATCCTGGGCCCGCTGCGCGAGCTCGACGAGGTCGCCTACCTCCGCTTCGCCTCCGTGTACCGCTCGTTCGACACGCTCGACGACTTCGAGGCCGAGATCGCCCTGCTCCGCGCGGAGGGGGACCCGGTCGGCCAGGAGCCGCCCCACGCCCGCACCACCAGCTCCACCACCACGACTTCCCACATCCAGTGACCGCTCGCGAGGAAGAAAGGCACGACGCATGACGATTACCAGCAACCCCACCGAGGTGTTCGTGCACAACACGCTGCAGAACCCCGGCCTGACCATCGAGCGGCTCTACACGACGCCCGGGGTCCATCCCTACGACGAGGTCACCTGGGAGCGTCGCGACGTCGTCCAGACGAACTGGAAGAGCGGCGAGATCGTCTTCGAGCAGCGCGGCGCCGAGTTCCCGGACACCTGGAGCGTCAACGCCTCGACGATCGTCACCACCAAGTACTTCCGCGGCGCCGTCGGCACCCCGGAGCGCGAGCACAGCCTGCGCCAGCTGCTCGACCGCGTGGTGCTCACCTACGTGAAGGCCGGACGCGAGCACGGCTACTTCGCGACCGAGGACGACGCGATCATCTTCGAGCACGAGCTCACCTACATGCTGCTGCACCAGGTGTTCAGCTTCAACTCGCCCGTGTGGTTCAACGTGGGCACGGTGTCGCCGCAGCAGGTGAGCGCGTGCTTCATCCTCAGCGTCGACGACACCATGGACTCGATCCTCAACTGGTACAAGGAGGAGGGCCTGATCTTCAAGGGCGGCTCCGGAGCCGGCCTCAACCTCTCGCGCATCCGCTCGAGCAAGGAGCTGCTGAAGTCGTCCGGGGGCACGGCCTCGGGTCCGGTGTCGTTCATGCGCGGCGCCGACGCGTCGGCCGGCACCATCAAGTCCGGCGGCGCCACCCGTCGCGCGGCCAAGATGGTCGTGCTCGACGTCGACCACCCCGACATCGAGGAGTTCATCGAGACCAAGGTGCGCGAGGAGGACAAGATCCGCGTCCTGCGCGACGCCGGGTACGACATGGACCTCGGCGGCAAGGACATCACGTCCGTGCAGTACCAGAACGCCAACAACTCGGTGCGCGTCTCGGACCTGTTCATGCATGCGGTCGAGAACGGCGAGCCCTTCGGCCTCACCGCCCGCATGGACGGCTCCGTCGTCGAGACCGTCGACGCCCGCTCGCTCTTCCGCACGATGAGCGAGGCGGCCTGGGCCTGCGCCGATCCCGGCATCCAGTACGACGACACCATCAATGACTGGCACACGAACCCCGAGACCGGCCGCATCAATGCGTCCAACCCGTGCTCGGAGTACATGAGCCTGGACAACTCGTCCTGCAACCTGGCCAGCCTCAACCTGCTGACGTTCCTGAAGGACGACGACACCTTCGACGCGCAGCGGTTCGCGCGTGCGGTCGAGTTCGTCATCACGGCGATGGACATCAGCATCTGCTTCGCCGACTTCCCGACCGTCCCGATCGGCGAGACCACGCGCCGCTACCGCCAGCTGGGCGTCGGCTACGCCAACCTCGGTGCGCTGCTCATGGCGACCGGGCTGCCCTACGACTCCGACGCGGGCCGCTCCTTCGCAGCCTCCATCACGAGCCTCATGACCGGCACTGCCTACAAGCGCAGCGCCGAGCTGGCGGGAATCGTCGGGCCGTACGAGGGCTACGCGCGCAACATCGACGGCCACAAGCGCGTCATGCGCAAGCACGCCGCCGCCAACGACAACGTGCGCACCGTCTCCAGTCTCGACAGCGACGTGCAGAAGGTCGCCAACAAGGTGTGGGAGGAGGCGCTGCGGATCGGCGACCAGAACGGCTGGCGCAACGCGCAGGCCTCGGTCCTCGCCCCGACCGGCACCATCGGCTTCATGATGGACTGCGACACCACCGGCATCGAGCCGGACTTCTCGCTGGTCAAGTTCAAGAAGCTCGTCGGCGGCGGCTCCATGCAGATCGTCAACCAGACGATCCCGCGCGCGCTGCGTCGCCTCGGCTACACCGAGGAGACCGTCGAGGCGATCATCGAGTACATCGGCGAGCACGGGCACGTCGTCGACGCGCCCGGCCTGAAGACCGAGCACTACGCGATCTTCGACACGGCCATGGGCCTGCGCTCCATCACCCCGATGGGCCACGTTCGGATGATGGCGGCCGTGCAGCCGTTCATCTCCGGCGCGATCTCCAAGACGGTCAACATGCCCGAGTCGGCGACCATCGAGGAGGTCGAGGAGATCTACTTCCAGGCCTGGAAGATGGGCGTCAAGGCGCTGGCGATCTACCGCGACAACTGCAAGGTCGGGCAGCCGCTCAGCGATGCCAAGGCGAAGAAGGTCGACGAGATCGTCGACGCCACCGCCGAGGCCGTGTCGGCTGCGCTTGCGGGCCAGCCGGTGCGCAGGCGCCTGCCGAAGAGCCGTCCCAGCGTCACCACGAGCTTCTCGGTGGCCGGGGCCGAGGGCTACATGACCGCAGGCTCCTACCCCGACAACGGCCTGGGCGAGGTCTTCCTCAAGCTGGGCAAGCAGGGCTCGACCCTGGCCGGCGTGATGGACGCCTTCTCGATCGCCATCAGCATCGCGCTGCAGTACGGCGTCCCGCTGGAGGCCTTCGTCAGCAAGTTCGTCAACATGCGGTTCGAGCCGGCGGGCCTGACCGACGATCCCGACATCCGGATGTCGCAGTCGATCATGGACTACATCTTCCGCAGGCTGGCGCTGGACTACCTGCCCTACGAGAAGCGTGAGGCCCTGGGCATCTTCACCGCCGACGAGCGCACGGCCACGGTGAACGCGACCTACGGCCAGTCCGTCCCGGCCGCGTCGGCCGATCTCGACGTCGCGATCGACGAGGCTGTCGAGGAGGGCGAGGCTGCTGCTGAGGCGGCTGCACCCGTCAAGGCCGCCAGCAAGGCGCACTCCAGCGCCGAACTCCTCGAGGAGATCACCGGCACCGCGTCGGACGCACCGCTGTGCATGACGTGCGGGATCAAGATGCGCCCGGCGGGCTCGTGCTACGTCTGCGAGGGCTGCGGGAGCACGTCCGGCTGCAGCTG
>CAVOWW010000040.1:0-45395 GCA_963700255.1 uncultured bacterium
GACCACGGTGCTCGCCAGGAGGCTCCAGCTTGTGCTCACGGTTACGGGCGACAATGACAGCAGGGGCCTAGCCGTGAGGTGCTCCCATGCGGTGCCGAGTTAGGCGAGGGCTCCACCGGTTTCGGTGCTGCTGCCCGCTGGTTCGTCTCCAGGCGCACTACCCGAGTCGGGGATGCGCTGCGCACCATAACGGTCCAACGCATCCCCCGCACCGACGGCTCGCAGCTGAGAAATTCGCTAAGCAGCAAAAGCCGCTCGCCCGTCGCCCGCGCAGTGGTCGGCGATGCATACGAGGGACCGCACGTCGGCCATGGAGGCCTCGTCGACGACGATCACCCGGGCCCGAACCGGCCGGCCGCTCACGATGGACTCGGTGAGGGCAGTCAGGTTCATCCACGGCGCACCGGACTCATGCCCCGCAGCCGACGCCGACGCCTTGGTCGCGGTTGACGTGACCAGCAGGCCGACCGCTCGTTCTTCAGGCCCAGATGGGCGGCGGGCAAGACGAGTGTCCTGGCCGCCGCCCATCTGGGCCTGAAGAACGAGCGGTACGGCCTGCTGGTCACGTCAACCGCGACCAAGGCGGCGTCGGCTGCGGGGCATGAGTCCGGTGCGCCGTGGATGAACCTGACTGCCCTCACCCAGTCCATCGTGAGCGGCCGGCCGGTTCGGGCCCGGGTGATCGTCGTCGACGAGGCCTCCATGGCCGACGTGCGGTCCCTCGCCCGCATCGCCGACCACTGCGCGGCGACGGGCAAGCGGCTCGTGCTGCAAGGCGACGTCGCACAGCTGCGAGCCGTCGGTGCGGGGGATGCGTTCAACGTCCTGTGCGCAGCGCATCCCGACTCGGTCGTGCGCCTGGAGACGAACCAGCGGCAGCGCACCGAGACCGGTCGAGCCGTCGCCGCCGCGCTCCACGCCCGGGACCTCGGCACCGCATGGGAGCACCTCACGGCTGACCGTGCTGTCATTGTCGCCCGTAACCGTGAGCACAAGCTCGAGTCCCTGGCGAGCACCGTGGTCCGTGAGATCTCCGCTCACGGGACCCAGAACGTCACCTGCGATGCGGTCACCAATGCCGAGGTCGACGAGCTCAACCACCGCATCCACGAACGACTCCTGGCCACGGGCGTCCTGGACCAGGGCAGGCCGTGACCTACCGGACTCCGGCCGGCGACCGGGTCCGGTACCGGGACAGCCCTGGCGGTGCGCACTCCACGCGGCGATCGCAGCGCTGACCGGCGGCTGGTCCGCGGCGACCGAGCCGTCGTGACCCACGCAGGCCGTGATCGCGTCAGGATCCGGTTCGACGACGGCAGGGAGCAGGCACTGACTCCCCGGGTGCTGCTGCGGCACCTGGACTACGGGTACGCCGGCACCACCCACAAGGTCCAAGGCCAGACCAGCGCCGTCCACATCGCCTCGCTCGGGCCGACCAAGGACGTGGCGAGCCTGTATGTCAGTGCCAGCCGGGCACGTGAACGGACCCTGTTCGTCGCCGACGCCCGGGACTACCTGACCGACAAGGAGATGCGGACGGCCAGCCAGTGGAACCCGAATGACCTCGACGACGAGGTCCTCGACCGCGTCCACAAGGTCCTCGCCGCTCGGGTGGAGCAGATCGACTCCCCGAGCCGGGCGCTCCGACCGCACTGGGACCCCCTGAACCCGACCTACAGCCCGAGCGTCGCCGGCGGCGGGATGGGGATGTCGCTATGAGCAACGAAACATGCGAGGCACCCAGACGAAGCGGCCGTCGTCCGGGTAGGAGGCCAAGCGTGAACGTGAGCGTGAATGCGAGGCACCGAGCCGGTCATGCGGTTGAGCAGGTAGAGGCACTTGGCGAAGCCATGAGTGCCGTCAGCGAGAGGACACCACAATGACGATTCCGGAGGGCTCGTCCCGGCGTTCGGCGACGCCGGTGTCTTCGTCGGGAGACCTGCTCACCGTCGAGCAGGCCGCCGACTACCTCAACATCACCGAGCACTTCGTGCGGCGCCTCATCCGCGAGCGGCGCATCCCCTTCCTGAAGGTCGGACGGCTGGTCCGGCTGCGCCGCACCGATATCGATGAGTACCTGGCCAGTCGGCTCGTCCCGGCGGTACGGCGATGACCAGCCGTCGGTCAGCTGGCGACGAGGGTCGTGACCTTGGCCAGATCCTCGGCGTGGAGGTCGCGCTCGACCTCGAGGTCAAAGTCGGTCTGGATATTGATCCAGAACCGGTCGTCGACGCCAAGGGCCTTGGACAGTCGAAGCGCGGTGTCGATCGAGATGGCGCGCTTGCCTCGCACGATCTCGCTGATGCGAGTCTGAGGCAGCCCGGTCGCCTGGGCGAGGCGGTACTGGGTGATGCCGAGCGGCTCGAGGAACTCGGTGAGCAGGATCTCCCCGGGTGTGATCGGCTCGTGGGCCTTCGTCATCGCGGAACCCTTCAGTGGTAGTCGGTGATCTCGACGTCCTCGGCACCCGCATCGGTCCAGACGAAGCAGATTCGGTACTGGTCGTTGATGCGGATCGAGTGCTGCCCCGATCGATCGCCGGCGAGCTTCTCGAGGCGGTTGCCCGGAGGAACGCGAAGGCTGTTCAGTTCGGACGCCGCGTTGATCAGGCGGAGCTTCTTCTGCGCGGCCCGCTGCAGGTCCGGCCCGAAGGCGCGAACCGGCTCACGGTTCCAGACCCTCTCGGTGCGGCTGTCCTTGAAGGACCGGATCACCCCTGAACCCTAACGCACGGCGATACTATCGTCAAACGATATCCTCAGGAGAGTGGGATGTGTTCGGTCAGGGTCGACGCCGCAGAGAGGCACCAGAGTTGAGATCGGCACGGGTGACGACCCTGGTGGGGACGCCGGGCAGGGAGTAGGCGAGGGCAAGGCGCACGTCGTTGCGCGACGCCTCTTGGGTACACGCCACTTGCCACTCCCGATCGGGGGACTCCCGATAGGACCAGCGCTCGGCCAGTGATTGCCATTCGCCTTTGGTGGGGAGCACATGGCCGCACAACTCTCTATCGGAGGCGCGGCACACTGGGTGTTCCTCGGTCGCTTCCATGACCCTCCGGTCCTCGCGCGAACTCGTGGCGATGGTCCCACCCGCTCGTGTCGGACCCACATTCTCCCGGCTTTATGTCCGATTCATCCCGAGTCACCGCCCAGATGGCGGCGGCGACACGCCGTCATGGGCCATTAGCGGGCCATTAGGAGGGCCCAATAGGGCGGTTTTGGGCCCAAGAGAGGATTGCCTACTTGGTCACTAGAAACGCGAAAACCCCTTGATACCAAGGGGTTTTCGCTTGAGCGGGTGACCGGGATCGAACCGGCATGGCCAGCTTGGAAGGCTGGGGCTCTGCCATTGAGCTACACCCGCGCGGTGCAGGGAAAGGATAGCCGCGGGAGGGCGGGTCGGACCGCCTTGGGTAGGTTCGCCCTCGTGTCCCGACCGCTGCGCATCGCCTGGCTGGTGTACCGCGGCAACCCCCATTGCGGGGGCCAGGGCGTCTACACCCGCTACGTGGCCCGCGAGGTCGCGGCGCTGGGCCATCACATCGAGGTGCTCTCGGGGCAGCCGTGGCCGCAGCTCGACGACCCTGCCCAGCTCGTCGAGGTCCCCGGGCTCGACCTCTACCGCCAGCCGGACCCGTTCCGCGTCCCGCACGTTCGCGAGTTCCGCGACTCGGTCGACGTGCGCGAGTTCGGCATCATGTGCGCGGCCGGCTTCCCCGAGCCGTGGGCGTTCAGCGAGCGGGCTCGACGGATCCTGAAAGACCGTCGCGACGACTTCGACCTCGTGCACGACAACCAGTGCCTCGGCTCGGGCGTGCTCGGCATGATGGAGGACGGCTGGCCCGTCACCGCGACCATCCACCATCCGATCACCGTCGACCGCGAGCTCGACATCGCTCATGCGTCCGGCTTCCGCCGCCGGCTCGCGCTGCGGCGCTGGTACGGGTTCCTCCGGATGCAGCTGCGGGTTGCCCCACGCATCGCGCGCATCGTCACGGTCTCGGAGTCGTCGCGTCGCGACATCTCCGCGCAGATGGGCGTTCCCCGCGAGCAGATGACCGTGGTGCACATCGGGGTCGACGAGAACCTGTTCCGGCCCCTGCCCGGCGTCGCGCGCGTGCCGGGACGTCTCATGACCACGGCCAGCGCTGACGTCCCGCTCAAGGGGCTGACGATCCTGCTCGAGGCCCTGGCCAAGGCGCGGGTCGAGCGACCCGACGCGCACCTGGTCGTCATCGGCCGGCTCAAGGAAGGCAGTGCCGTGCCGGCGCTCATCGACAGCCTCGGGCTCGACGGCGCGGTGGAGTTCGTGTCGGGGGTCACGGACGAGCGCATCGTCGAGCTGTACGCGGAGGCGGAGGTCGCCGTCGTGCCGTCCCTGTACGAGGGGTTCTCACTTCCCGCGGCGGAGGCGATGGCGTGCGGCGTGCCGGTCGTCGCCACCACGGGCGGAGCGCTTCCGGAGGTCGTCGGACCCGATGGCGAGAGCGCGCGCACGGTCGCGCCCGGCGACCCGTCGGCACTGGCGTCGATGATCGTCGAGGTGCTGGCGGACGAGGAGCAGCGGGAGCGGCTGGGCGAGAACGGTCGCGTCCGCGTCCTGGAGCGGTTCACGTGGCGGGCCCATGCGATCGGCCTCGTCGAGCTGTGGCGGGCAGAGCTCGAGGAGCGGCAGGGTCGGGTGGCGCATGCTGACCGTTGACCTCGACCGCCTGCGCCTCGGCTCGGGCGACTCGCTGCTGGACATGGGCTGCGGCGGCGGCCGTCATGCCTTCGCCGCCCTGCGCCGCGGCGCGCGCGTCGTGGCGTTCGACGCCGACGGCGGCGAGCTGAAGGCCGTGCGCGACATGGTGGACGCCATGCAGGCGGAGGCCGAGATCCCCCCGAGCGGCACGGGCCTGCCCGTTCAGGGCGACGCCCTCGCGCTGCCCTTCGCCGACGGGGCCTTCGACCGGATCATCGCCGCAGAGGTGCTCGAGCACATCCCCGAGGATCGCAGCGCGATCGCCGAGCTGGCCCGGGTGCTCAAGCCGGGCGGTCGCATGGCGGTCTCGGTGCCCGCGCGGTTCCCGGAGCGCATCAACTGGGCGCTCGACAGCGAGTACCACGACTTCCCGGGCGGGCACATCCGCATCTACCGCCAGCACGAGCTCGAGTCACGGCTCGAGGACGTCGGACTGGTGCTGCGCGGCTCCCATCACGCGCACGCCCTGCACTCCCCGTACTGGTGGATCCGGTGCGCCGGCGGGGTCAACAACCCCGACCGGCTCCTGGCCCGCCGGTACCACGACGTGCTCGTGTGGCAGATCATGAAGAACCCGCCGGTGCTCCGCTACCTCGACCGGGCGCTCAACCCGGTCCTGGGCAAGAGCCTCGTCGTCTACGTGGAGAAGCCGTGATGCAGGGCGCGCCGGGGCTGCGGGACACGGTCGACGCCATCGCCCGGGTGCAGGCGGCGGACGGGCACATCCCGTGGGTGGTCGGAGGGAAGACCGATCCGTGGAACATGGTCGAGGCAGCCATGGCGCTCGACGTGGGCGGCCGTCACGACGCAGCCGCGCGCGCCTATGCCTGGCTGAGTGCCAGGCAGCTGCCGGACGGGGGCTGGTACGCGTACTACGTCGGCGACGAGGTGGTCGACCGCACGCGCGACACCAACATCAGCGCGTACGTCGCGGTCGGCACCTGGCACCACTACCTCTCCACTCGCGACGATGACTTCCTGCGCCGCATGTGGCCCGTCGTCGAGCGGGCGATCGATCACGTCCTCGGGCAGCAGGCGCCGGGCGGGGCGATCGCCTGGCGCGCGGACGATCCCGCCGACGGCTCGCTGCTGACCGGCTCCTCGAGCGTCCACATGAGCCTGCGGTGCGCGATCGCCACGGCCCAGCACCTGCTCCAGGAGCGTCCGGACTGGGAGCTCGCGCTCGACCTGCTGGCGACCGCGATCGCGCATCGTCCCGGCGACTTCCTGGACAAGTCCCGCTGGGCCATGGACTGGTACTACCCGATCCTCGGCGGGGTCCTTCGCGGGGACGCAGCGCGGGAGCGCATCGATGCCGGCTGGGACACGTTCGTGGTCGAGGGCCTCGGCGTGCGCTGCGTCTCCGACCGACCGTGGATCACCGCGGCGGAGACGTGCGAGCTCGTCATGGCCCTCGACGCCATCGGCGAGGACCGGCGGGCACGCGACCTCCTCGGCTGGGTCCAGTTCCTCCGTCATGACGATGGCTCGTACTGGTGCGGCATGAACTTCGAGGGCGAGCGCTTCGATGCGCCCGGCCAGTTCTTCACGGCCGACCAGCCGACGTGGAACAGCGCGGCGGTCGTGCTTGCGGCCCATGCGCTGGATGGCGATGGGCCGACTGCTGGGCTCTTCCGCGGCGAGCACCTCCATGTCGCCCCCGTGATGCGCGAGCCGGCGGGTTCCACCGAGGGCTGACGGTGGCTGCGTCCCTCACCTTGCGGGCAAGATCTCCCGGCCTGGGGGCCTTTCGTCCTAGTGTGTCCGCAGCAGGCGACTTGGTCGCGACCCGGATAAGTGGAGTTGTCATGGGAGTTCGGAAGTGGATGGCGATAGCCGCATCAGCGGTCACCCTCGCCGGTGGACTGCTGGTGGCCGGAGCGGCGCCTGCATCAGCGGATCAGGTCTGGATCCAGTCGTTCGAGCGTGCCTCCGCCGACGCGCCCTGCCCAGCACCGGCAGACGAGACTCCGTGGCAGGAGGCCTGGGGTCCGGACAAGATCTGGCAGCCGACGTGGGAGGAGTGGGCCAACAACGGGAAGGGCGGCTGGACCTGCACCCGCTCGATCCGCTGGGCGCTCGACGGGGTGACCGGCCTGGGCTGCGTCCAGGTGACCACGATCCCGGAGTACGTGAACTTCAACGGCGGCTGGTTCCACGCCCTTGGCGATCCCGCGTACGCCGACGCTGACTGCAGCGGACCGGGATTCTCGTCACTGTCCGTCGTCTACGCGCCCGCGCCGTACGACGCGAGCGCGCGGTGCACCGAGGGAGCTGGCGTGCCGTCGGTGGCGTCCCGGGTCGTCGACAGCCTGCTGCCCGACTTCTACATCTGCACGGCCGTCTGAGGTCATGGAGGGGGCGCCGGCGAGAGTCGCCAGCGCCCCCTCGATCGACGGCGGGCGTCGCAATCTCGCTCTTCGCACGAGACACCAGCCGGTCGCCTCGTCGAGATCGGAGTCTTGTCAGGGGCGACGCAGGATGCGCAGGCTGCCGGTCGTCTTCTCCGGGACGAATCCGTCGGCCACCGCCCGCTGCCACACGACGAACGGCGCCTGCCCGCCGTCGGCCGGCGACTCGAACACGTCGTGGATCGCCAGCAGCCCGCCCGGCCGCACGAATCGCGCCCACGCCTCGTAGTCGGCCATGGCCACGTCGAGGGCGTGGCCGCCGTCGATGAACAGCAGCCCCACGCTCGTGGCCCAGTGCCTCGCGACGGTGGGGGAGTCCCCGACGACGGCGATGACGGTCCCCTCGAGCCCGGCCTCCTCGATCGTGCGGCGCAGGAAGGGGAGTGTGTCCATGCGACCGGTGCGCGGATCCACGACGTCGGGGTCGTGGTGCTCCCAGCCGGCCTGGTTCTCCTCGGAGCCGTGGTGGTGGTCGACGGTGAACAGGACCGTGCCGGCAGCCTGCGCCGCGGTGCCGAGGTAGACGGCCGACTTGCCGCAGTAGGACCCGATCTCCAGCAGCGGGCCGACGGACGAGCCGACGACTCCGGCCTCGTGGAGGGCCAGCCCCTCGTCCTCCGGCATGAAGCCCTTCGCCGAGCGGGCGACATCACGTGCGGCAGGGTGCATCCCGCGAGGCTAGCCCTGCCGGCGGGGAACGTAGGGTGCAGGAATGAGAACCTCGATCGCCGTGTCCCTCGGCTCCGCCGCATCCATCGTCCTGCTCGCCGCGTGCGGCTCCTCGACCGGCACCGCCGAGACCAGCGCCGCCGCCTCCAGCGCCCCGGCGGCCTCGAGCAGCGCTGCTCCGGCCACGGGTGCTCCGAGCCCGGAGCTCACCGCGTGGGCGGGGCAGGTCTGCGATGACACCGCAGCGCTGAGGGACTCGGTCGCCGGCATCGCATCGGCGGTGGCCACCGGTGGCACCGACGTGGCGGCCAGCCTGTCCGGCCAGGCGACCACGATCACCACGGCGGCCACGACCCTGGTCACCACCGTCCAGGCGGTGCCCGCCGACGGCACCAGCCCGGAGGCCCTGGCGATCAAGGAGTCCGCCGCCGCGACGCAGGCGGCCGTCGACGCCCTGGGAGCGAGCATCACCGAGCTGACGAGCGCCTCCGGCATCGGCGCTGTCGCAGCGCTGGCCGGCGTCGGGTCCGCGGCGCAGGAGGCGGTATCGGCCGTCGGCTCCACCGTGGGGACCATCGGCACGTCGATCAGCAGTGGCGGCGGAACGCTGGGCGAGGCCTTCGCGGCCAACCCTCAGTGCGCCGCCCTCCAGCAGTAGGCACGACGGGCCGCCGTCAACGGGGCTGTCGGTCCACTTCCCGCTGGCAGGGAACACAGATCCATCGACCGTTCATCGGGAAGACAAGATCGTTCTTCCGGTACGAACGGCGACAGCGCACGCACGTGCCCGCGAACAGCGCTCTCACCATGGTCGTCGCCATGGTGGGGTTTCGGCTGCCGACAGCCTCGCCTTGAGACCGTCGGTGGCACGTTCTGCTCAGCTCCGCGACTTCTTGCTCTTCCGAAGGGAGGCGGCGTCGTCGTGGAGGGCCAGGAACTGGTCCAGGGTGAGCGCCGCGATGGCGTCGCCGACCACATCGAGCGGCAGGTCGTCCAGGGTCCGGAACCGCACGCAGGACTTGCCGACGTCCATGCGCTTCCCGGTGGCCTTGTAGGAGCTCTCGAACTCGGCGCGCAGCGCCTCGCTGCCGTAGATCCCCATGAGGTAGACCGACATGTGGTTCTTCTGCGAGGCGAGGGCGGCGTACGCGAGCGGCTGCCCGTTGTAGGTGTCGGGGTAGGTCTTCAGGGGGACCTCGTAGGTGATCATTCCCCAGTTCATCGACTCGACGATGCCCTTGGGCAGGTTGGCCCGGATGACCTTGCGCACGGCGCCCAGCGCCTTCCGGCGGTCGTCGGGCAGGCTGGCGAGGTACTCGGGCACGGTGGCGGCGTCACTCTGCATGGCTCAGGGTAGGACGACGTCGAGGATGATTTGTCCGACTTGACAGAGTAAGGTCCCCCTCACTTAGGCTCCCCTAACCATCGACGAGGAGTAGTGCGTGTTCCCCAGCTTCCTGATCGGCCTGCGCGAGGGGCTCGAGGCCGCCCTGATCGTCGCCATCCTCGTCGCGTACCTCGTCAAGACGAGCAACGGCCACGCGCTGCGGCGGCTGTGGATCGGCGTGGGCGCAGCGATCGCCCTGTCCATCGGCCTCGGGCTGGCGCTGACGTTCGTCAGCGAGGAGCTGAGCGAGGAGGCGGCCGAGGCCTTCGCGGGGATCACCTCCCTCCTGGCCGTGGCGCTGATCACCTGGATGATCTTCTGGATGGCGACGAACGCCCGTCATATCAAGGCCCATCTGCACGGCGAGATGGACCGCGCCCTCGAGACCAGCACGGTGGCGGTCGCCATGGTGGCCTTCCTGGCCGTCATCCGCGAGGGCCTCGAGACCGCGATCTTCCTGTGGGCGGGCATCCGGTCGTCGGGAGAGGCCACGACCGCGGTGATCGGCGCGATCCTCGGCCTGGCCACCGCTGTCGTCCTCGGCTTCCTCATGTACCGGGGCGCGGTGCGGCTCAACCTCACCGCCCTGTTCACCTGGACGGGTGCGCTCCTCGTCATCGTGGCCGGCGGGATCCTGCGGTACGCGGTGCACGAGTTCCAGGAGCTCGGCTGGCTCCCCGGCGAGGACAACGTCGCGTTCGACCTCACGTCCACCTTCCCCGCGGACGGCGTCATCGCCACCTTCGCCCGGGGTCTGCTGAGCATCACCCCGAAGATGACCTGGCTCGAGGTGGCGGTCTGGCTGGCCTACGTCATCCCGACGCTGGCCGCCTTCTTCTGGGTCATCCGCCGGCGCAGCACGCCCAAGGCGCCAGAGGCCGCAGGTGCCGCCGCGTCGGACGCCGTCGCCGGCGTGCCCCAGCGCTAGGACCAGTACACGTAGACGCGGGTGCCGACGTCGACCTTCTCGAACAGCCGGGTGGCCACGTCCATGTCGCGCACGCCGACGCAGCCGTGCGATCCGCGGATGTAGCCGACGCTGGCGAAGTCGGGGGAGTAGTGGACGGCCTCGTCGCCGTTGAAGAACATGGCCCGCGGCATCCATGAGTCGTACAGGGACGACGTGTGGTTGTAGCTCTTCTCGCTGACGCTGAACAGGCCCTCGCCGGTCTCCATGCCCGGGGCGCCGAAGCGCGCGTCGGTGATGACCTTGACCTTGCCCTTGACGACCAGGCGCAGGGTGCGCGACGTCTTGTCGATGCACAGGGCCTTCTTCACCTCGGTGCAGCGGAGGGGGAGGATGCCGATCGGCTCGCTGATCCGCTTGAGCGCGCGCCACGTCCTCGTGTTGGCCTTGCCGGTGACCGGCAGCCAGTTCTTGGCCTGGAAGTCCTTCAGCGCCGCAGCTGTCGACTTGCCGTACGCCTGTCGCTGGGTGTTGCTCTCGTCGATGTCGTAGCCGAGCCAGGACAGCCGCTCCTGCAGTCGCGCGACCTTCAGGCCGTAGTGGCCCTTGCGCAGGGGCAGCCGCGCGCGCGGGGGCGTCACGGACGGACGCTGCACGCCCGAGGCGCTGGCGGCCATGACGACGCCAGTCGTCACGAGCGTGTCGGTGGTCGCCAGGGACGGCGACGACGATGCGGCGAACGGTGACGGCGAGGCGCCGAACGGGGATGTGTCGCCATCGGTCGTGAACGGCGAGGGCGCATCTGCGGTCGACCCGGTGGCAGGATCCGAGGTCGCGGAGCCGGCGTCGGAGGACGGGGAGGGCGAGGCCGGGGATGACGCGCTCGGGCTCGGGCTGCCGGTGTCGTCGGCAGCAGCAGGGGACGGGGTCAGGAGCGACCCGGCGAGGCACGTTGCTAGCACGAGCAACGTGGGGGAAGCACGATGCATGCGTCAACGGTAGGCGCGAATCCGGCAGATCCCCCGCAATGAGCCCCCGACACGCGCTACTGCAGTGGTCGGCCAGCCGCTACTGCAGGTGGGTCAGGAGCCACGACTGCGCGAGGCGGGCCGCCTGCGCGAGCGTGCCGGGCTCCTCGAACAGATGCGTGGCCCCGGGGACGATCTCCAGGAGGTTGGTGCAGCGGAGGTGCCGCTGAGCCTCGCGGTTGAGGTTGATGACCGTGAAGTCCTCACCGCCGACGACGAGCAGCGTCGGCGCCTGCACCTTCTCGAGCCACTCGCCGGCGAGATCGGGACGTCCGCCACGCGACACAACCGCGGCAACGTCGTCGGGGCACTGGGCTGCAGCGACCAGCGCGGCAGCGGCGCCCGTCGAGGCACCGAAGTAGGCCAGCGGCAGCGAGCCGACGTCGGCCCGGGCGCGCAGCCACCGCGTCGCCTGGACGAGCCGTTCCGCTAGCAGCTCGATGTCGAAGACGTTCGTCCGCACGTCGGCCTCGTCCTCGGAGAGCAGGTCGAACAGGAGCGTGCCGAGCCCGGCGCCCTGGAGGACGTTGGCGACGGCGACGTTGCGGGGACTCATCCTGCTGCTCCCGCTGCCATGCGCGAAGAGCACGATTCCCCGCGCTCCGTCAGGGACGGAGAGATGCCCCGGCAGCTGCACGCCGTCGAACGCGATCACCACGTCCTCGCTGACGACGGCCACGTCGACAGCGCGCTCCCGCGATCGCGGGTGGGCCTCGAGGATCGCGATGACCTCGGCGTCGCTCACCTGGTCGAAGACCCGGTAGTGCTGTCCGACCGCGTAGAACGGCTCGGGGGTCTCGAGGCACACGACCTCATCCGCCATCACCGACAGCCGTTCGACGGCCTCGGACGACCCCACCGGCACGGCCAGCAGCACGTGTGCGGCGCCGAAGTGCCGCACGACCGTGATGGCCGCGGCCGCGGTCGAGCCGGTGGCGAGTCCGTCGTCGACGACGATGACGTTGCGTCCGGCGATGCCCAGCCGCAGGCAGCCGTCGCGGTAGGCCTTGACCCTGCGGTCGACCTCGTGCAGCTCGAGTGCGGCGAGGTGGTCGACGTGCTCGCTGGTGAGGTGCAGCTGCCGCCGGGCGGCGTGGTCGAGGATGACGACGCCGTCCTCGCCGACAGCGCCGATCGCGAACTCGGGGTTGCTGGGCGCACCGACCTTGCGCACGACCAGCACGTCGAGCTCGGCATCCAGTGCCTGGGCGACCTCGAGCGCGACGGGCAGGCCGCCGCGGGGCAGCCCCAGGACCAGGGGGCTCGGACGGGAGTAGGACGCGAGTCGGGCGGCCAGTCGACGACCGGCATCGGAGCGGTCCTTGAACATGACGCACCTCCCGCGGACGGACGCCCGCGCGGATCAGGCTCCGCCCACGTTCATCATGGCACCGCGCGCGGAGGGGAGGGAACCCGGCGAACGGCCCTTGCCTCGCAGGGGCGAGGGGGCGCACAGTGGAGACGTGATCGGGGTGACGCCCCTCACGGGCGAACGCAGTGACTACGACGGGCTGATGGCCCGCATCGGGGATCGTCGCTACGTCCTGATCGGCGAGGCATCCCACGGCACCCACGAGTTCTACCGCGAGCGGGCCCGCATCACGCGCCGGCTGGTCGACGAGAGGGGCTTCACCGCGGTCGCTGTGGAGGCGGACTGGCCCGACGCCTACCGGGTGAACCGCTGGGTGCGCGGCCAGTCGGCGGACGCCGACCCCGAGCAGGCCCTCGCCGACTTCCGCCGGTTCCCGGGCTGGATGTGGCGCAACACCGATGTCGTCGCGTTCCTCCAGTGGCTTCGGGCGTTCAACGACGCCCAGTCGTTCGACGAGGCCAAGGTCGGCTTCTACGGCCTCGACCTCTACAGCATGCGGACGTCGATGGACGCTGTGGTCGACTACCTCCAGCGGCATGAGCCGGACGCCGCCGAGGACGCGCGCGAGAGGTACGCCTGCTTCGACCTGTTCCAGGGCGAGGGGCAGCACTACGGCCACGCGGTGACGATGAACTACGCGGCACCGTGCGAGGAGGAGGTCGTGCAGCAGCTGCTCGACCTGCGCGAGCGTCGCCAGCAGCTGCTGGCCCAGGACGGGTGGCTGGCCCAGGACGACTACTTCTTCGCTGAGCAGAACGCCCTGCTGGTGCGGGACGCGGAGAACTACTACCGGCAGATGTACCGCGGCTCGGTGTCGTCGTGGAACCTGCGCGACTCGCACATGGGCCAGACGCTGGAGGCGCTCGTGCGCCACCTCGAGTCGCGTCGGTCGCCGGCGAAGGTCGTGGTGTGGGCGCACAACTCCCACGTGGGCGATGCCCGGCACACCCAGATGGGAGCGCACGGCGAGCTCAACATCGGGCAGCTCGTGCGCGAGGCGGCCGGCGACGACTGCATCACCATCGGCTTCACCACGCACCACGGGCAGGTCACGGCGGCGACCGAGTGGGGCGGGCCTGCCGAGCGCAAGCGCGTACGCCGGTCACTGCCGGGGAGTTACGAGGTGCAGTTCCACGACTGGACGGCCACGGAGGGTGACGCCTTCCTCGTGCGCACCGACCAGGCTGGACTGCCGTCCAACCTGCTCGAGCGCGCGATCGGCGTGATCTACCGGCCGGACACCGAGCGCACGAGCCACTGGTTCCATGCCGACCTGGCGGACCAGTTCGACCTGGTCATCCACATCGACCACACCCACGCGCTGCACCCGCTCGAGCGGACGCCGCTGTGGGACATGGGCGAGCCGCCCGAGACCTACCCGACAGGGCTCTAGCTCGTTTCTCCCACCGCGCGGGAGGAACAAGCCACGGGGGCCGCCCAAGGCCCGGTTTGGCTCGTCTGTCCCGCGAGGTGGGAGAAACGGGGTGGGTGGCCAGGGGGAGGGGGGAGGAGTCGCGTCGGGGGCAAGGTGCAATTCGGCCCGTGGCGCCTTAGCCCCTAGAATCCCGTAGGCCGACGCGGGGCGTAGCGTAGTGGCTAGCGCGCCTGCTTTGGGAGCAGGAGATCGGGAGTTCGAGTCTCCCCGCCCCGACGACTCAGTGCTGGAGCCCCAGCCCTGGGGAGACCCCATATATGGAGATGGATCTGCTGTGAAGAGCGACGTCGAGACCCTGTCCCCGACCCGCGTCAAGCTGACGGTCGAGGTTCCCTTCGAGGAGCTCCAGCCCAGCATGGACGCGGCGTACGGCCGGATCGCCAAGAGCGTGAACGTGCCCGGCTTCCGCAAGGGCAAGGTGCCGGCCCGCATCATCGAGCAGCGGTTCGGACGCGGTGCGGTGCTCGAGGAGGCCGTCAACGACGCGCTCCCCAAGGCGTATGACGAGGCCATCGCCGCCAACGGCATCGTGCCCGTCGGCCGGCCGGAGATCGACGTCACCGAGCTGGAGGACGGCCAGAGCCTGACCTTCACCGCCGAGGTCGACGTGCGTCCCGAGTTCGACCTGCCCGACTACTCCAGCCTCACCGTCGAGGTCGCCAGCGCGACGCCGAGCGACGAGGACGTCGACGCCCAGCTCGACAGCCTGCGCGGCCGCTTCGCCACCCTGAACGACGTCGACCGGGTCGCCGCCGACGGCGACCTGCTGCTCGTCGACATCGCCGGCGCCACCGCCGAGGGCGACGCCGTCGAGGACCTCATCGGCAACGCGCTGTCCTACGAGCTCGGCACCGACGGCATGCTCCCCGGCTTCGACGAGGCCGTCCGCGGCGCCGCCAAGGACGAGGTCCGCACCTTCGAGTTCACCCCCGAGAACGGCGACTGGACGGGCATCCCGCTGACGGTCACCGCGACGGTCAAGGCCGTCCGCGAGCGCGAGCTGCCCGCGCTGGACGACGACTTCGCCCAGCTCGCCAGCGAGTTCGACACGGTGGACGAGCTGCGCGCCGACGTGCGCACCCGCCTCGAGCGCGTCAAGCGCCTCGAGCAGGGCGCCGAGGCCCGCGACAAGGTGCTCACGGTCCTGCTGGACTCGGTCGAGATCCCGCTGCCGGAGAACCTGATCGCCGCGGAGGTCGAGGCCCACTTCGAGGACGGTCACGACAGCGGCGACGAGCACCGCGCCGAGGTCGAGCAGCAGACCCGCGAGTCCCTCAAGAGCCAGTTCGTGCTCGACAAGATCGCCGAGAAGGAGGAGGTCTCGGTCGGCGAGACCGAGCTCTCCGCGTGGCTGCTCCAGCAGGCGCCGCGCTACGGCATGAGCCCGGACGCGTTCGCCAAGGCGCTGGTCGAGGCCGGCCAGGTCCCGATGGCGATCCAGGACATCCGCCGCGCGAAGTCCCTCGCGGTCGTGCTCGAGTCGGCGAAGGTCGTCGATGCGGACGGCAACGAGGTCGACCTGTCGGCGCTCGACGCCGAGATGAACCGCATGCAGGGCATGCCCGAGATGGTCGAGATCGACGAGGAGATCGACGTCTACACCGACGAGGACGGCAACGTCGTCGAGGTGGACGTCATCGAGGAGATCGTCGAGGTCGACGAGAAGTAGCCCGCCCTCACGAGTGCGTGGACGCGGCCCGGTCGGAGTCATCCGCCCGGGCCGCTGCTACGCACTCGACCTGTCTCGTTGACAGTCCTCGCGAGGCCGATCTACATTGGTGGGGCATCAGCAGCGTTCACTGCTGATGCCCCTGAAACGGTCCTCAGGACCCGATTAGGGTCCTGAGGAGTTCTACGAGGGCCCTGGCCAGCAGTGCGAGTGTTGTGAGCAATGCGCACGCGGCCAGGGCTTCCTCATGGAACCGATCCGGCTTCCGCCTTCTCATCCGTTCACCTCCTTCCCCGCCGAGGGCGAGCCCTGAAGTGCTCGCCCCAGGGCGCGGGAAGGAGGACCTCGACCGTACGGTTTGGACGCTGAGCGCGGCGGTTCGCGGAGACTGCCTGTGGATGACGGGACTACCGTGATGCAGGGCGAATCGTCCGCGCACCGGGGTGCGGCACCGCCCTTAGAGGAGGCGTCATGGCATCGAGCAACAACGCAGCAGCGGGTGGGGCCGGCGCGGTCTACGGCATGGGCTTCTTCGGTGCCGTGATCTGGAACTGGCAGCAGGCCGAGACCTTCTGGGGCTACCCCTGGGGCGTCATCGAGTCCTTCTTCTGGCCCGGCTTCCTGGTGTGGAGCTGTTCAAGGGCATGGCGGCCGTCGCCGGCGGCTAGGCTCGCCCGGCCTGGGCCGCGCGTGCGACGCACCCGCGGTTGGCGATGACGGCAGCGGCGGCGAGCGGCAGGAACGCCGCCATCGACAGGAGCGTCAGCATCCGCCGGCGACGCGGAGCGACTCGAGCCGCGGCACCCCGAGCAGCACGAGCCCGCGTTGGCCCCGATCACGCGGACCGCGCCGCGGTCTCGATCACCGCGATCGTCCGCCGCGCCGCCTCGGACCCCGGCGAGCACGACGGGGATGAGGTAGGTCAGCGCGCCGAGCGGACCTGCGCGGCGAAGCCCGACCGCGAACGGAACCACGAGCGCGTCGAGGCGCTCGGCGATGACGGCCAGTCCGCGCTCGTCGCGACGATGCCGATCGGCGAGCCAGGCCGATGCCCCAGGAGCGTCGCCGCCGCAGCACGGACCAGGCGGCGAAGCCGTGCGGCGGCCGGCGGCGCCAGGCGCGGCGTGCGGCCAGGCGAGCACCACCTAGCCGGCGAGGTAGCCCGCCACACCGACGAGGACGACGGCGCGAAGGCCGGCGACAGAGCCGGCGACGGTCACGCCACGGCGCGACGAGCAGCGGTAGGGCGCGCCCGGCCGCTCGCTCCGCACCCTCGGCGATCTGGCGTGCGCAGGATCGTCGGCCACAGCAGTGACGAGGGTGCCCGCGACCGATATCCCGATCCAGCCGAGCACGTTGGCCGCCATGTGGGCGAGCAGCGAGCGCGCGAGCGCGGACTGGTCGCCGGCGTGCTCCATCGCGACGCCCAGGCCGGCGCCCACCGGCAGCGAAGCAGGCCGCTGCGACGTAGTACCGGACCATCGGCCGGAACCGGGCCGGCAGCCCCATGCCCCATCTGCCGGCCACAGCGCCCAGGCGTGCCACGAGCGCGACGCCGCCGACGAACAGGGCGCCGACGAGGATGACGTCGAGCAGCACCAGCATGATGCCGACGTTGAGCACGATGAGCCGGGCGACGAGGCTCCGGCGCCCGACGGCCGCCGGCAGTCGGAGCAGCGCTGGGCGAAGTGCGCGCTCCAGACGAGATCGCGTTGGTGGCGGCCCCCAGCGCGAGGAGGTGGACGATACAGCCAGTCGGCGTCCGAGCACATAGGCCTGGGCACCGACCGACCAGCGACCGCTGCGAGCAGATACGGCGAAGGTCGGGACTGTTCGCGCCAGGTGCCACGCGTCGACGGGTCATGCGGCCGACCCTACGCATCTCGGCCGAGCGTGAGGTTCGACCCGAGTCCGGCCCAGAGATGCGGGCGGACCTCAAGGTCGCCGAGGGGGGTTCGGCCCACGGCGAACTCGCCGCGGGCTGGGGAAGCCGGGGGACGGTCCTCACGTTAGGGTCGTACAAGCGTCGCCAGGCAGGCGGCGGCAACAGGAGGCTTAGGTGAGCGACATCTACGTGCCCAGCTCGCGAGGGTCGGGCGGCGGCATGACCGGCTTCGGCGACATGCTCGACGAACGGCTGCTGCGGGAGCGGATCATCTGGCTCGAGGGCCCGGTCATGGACGAGAACTCCAACCGCATCGCCAAGCAGCTCCAGGTGCTGGCGGCCGAGGACCCCGAGCGCGACATCTCGCTCTACATCAACTCTCCTGGCGGCTCGATCAGCGCCGGCATGGTCATCTACGACACGATCCAGCTCATCCCGAACGCCGTCGCCACCGTGGCGATGGGCCTGGCCGCCAGCATGGGCCAGTTCCTCCTGTGCGCGGGCGCGGCGGGCAAGAGGTACGCGACCCCCAACACCCGCGTCATGATGCACCAGCCGTCGGGCGGCCTGGGCGGAACGGCGTCGGACATCAAGATCCAGGCCGAGCAGATGCTCTTCATCAAGAAGCGCATGGCCATCCTGATCGCCGAGCACACCGGCCAGACCCTCGAGCAGATCGAGAAGGACTCCGACCGCGACCGCTGGTTCGACGCAGAGGCGGCCCGCGAGTACGGGATCATCGACCACGTCTACAGCTCGGCGGCCGACGCGCCGGAGGCCAAGGCAGCCAAGGGCAAGGGAGACGCCAAGTGAACAACCTCACGACCCCCCAGGGCCGCTACATCCTCCCGGAGTTCCGGGAGCGCAGCGCCAACGGCGAGCGCATCCACAACCCGTACACGAAGCTCTTCGAGGAGCGCATCATCTTCCTCGGCGTGCAGATCGACGATGCCAGCGCCGACGACGTGATGGCCCAGCTGCTCACGCTGGAGTCGCTCGACCCCGACCGCGACATCCAGATCTACATCAACTCGCCCGGCGGCTCGTACACGGCCATGACGGCCATCTACGACACGATGCAGTTCGTCAAGCCCCAGGTGCAGACGGTGTGCCTCGGCCAGGCGGCCAGCGCAGCCGCGGTCCTGCTCGCGGCGGGCAGCCCGGGCAAGCGCTTCGCGCTCCCGCACGCCCGCATCCTCATCCACCAGCCCTACACCGAGGGCGGCGGCCAGGGCTCGGACATCGAGATCCAGGCGAACGAGATCATCCGCATGCGCACCGAGATGGAGGGCATCATCTCCCTGCACACCGGGCGTTCGACGGAGCAGGTCGCCAGCGACATCGAGCGCGACAAGATCCTGACCGCGGCCGATGCCAAGGAGTACGGCCTCATCGACGCGGTCATCTCCAGCCGCAAGGTCGCCTCCACCTAGGCCGCAGCACCCAGCACGCGACGAAGCCCCCGGCCATGCGGCCGGGGGCTTCGTCGTCTCCTCGATCGGCCGGTCGCCACGTCAGGCCACACCGCCGTGTCGACGGGCGCGTGTTCGGTTCGGATCCCGTGCAGGAGTGGCTACGGTGACGATCGGAGGCAAGTAAGCCCTCAAGAGACGGAGTGAGCTCATGCGTATGCAGAGAATCCTGACGATTGCCGTGACGGTACTCATGACTGCCGGGGCCGGCGCCATAGCCACGGCATCCCCGGCTGCGGCCGACCAGGTGTGGACCCAGTCCTTCGCGCGGGCGAGCGCCGATGCCCCGTGCACGCCGCCCTCCGACGAGACGCCGTGGCAGGAAGGCTGGGCGGTCGCCGACAAGGAGTGGAAGCCCACGTGGGAGCAGTGGGCGAACGACGGAAAGGGCGGCTACACCTGCACTCGCGCCATCACCTGGGCGTTCGAGGCCAGCTATCCGTCGGCGTTCTGCGTTCAGGGATCGCCGATCGAGTGGCTCAACTTCAACGGCGGCTGGGCCCTGTCGGGCGGCTCGCCGGTCTACCCCGTGGCTGACTGCTCGGGGACGGCCGCACATAGCCGGGTACGACATCGTCTACGCACCGGCGCCGTTCGATCCGGCGACGCTGTGCATCGAGGCCTTCGGGAGTGCCGAGACCCTGATCAACTTCGGGTACGACGTATGGACCTGCCGGGTCAACTTCTAGTCCCTAACCAGCACGAAGCCCCCGGCCATGCGGCCGGGGGCTTCGTGCTGTTAGGCGTCGACTCCGCGACCGCCCGCGAGCCGCACCACGTGGTGGGCCGCGTCGATCGTCGACTGCCGGTGCGCGATGACCAGGACCGTCACCGACGGCACCAGCGAGGTCATCATCTCCAGCACCTGCGACTCGGTCTCGTCGTCCAGCGACGAGGTCGCCTCGTCGAGCACGAGCAGCAGCGGCTGTCGCAGCAGGGCTCGGGCGATGGCCACGCGCTGCCGCTCGCCGCCGGACAGCCGAAGGCCCTGCTCGCCCAGCACCGTGTCGAGCCCATCGGGAAGGGAACGGGCGAACGAGCGGCTGCTGGTCGAGGGCGGCCCAGCAGTCGGCGTCCGAGGCGCCCTCATGCACCGACCACGTCAGGTTGTCGCGCAGTGTGCCCGGCACGAGCATCGTGTGCTGGGGCACGTACGCGACGTGGCGACGCCACCACTGCAGGTCCGTCGCCTCGAGCGGCGACCGTCGACGAGGACCTCGCCCGCCTGCGGCGTGAGCAGGCCGAGGGCGAGGTCGGCCGACGTGGACTTGCCCGCGCCCGAATGCCCGGTCAGCACGGTGATGTCGCCGCGCGGGACGGTCAGGCTGAGGTCAGTGACGCCGTGGCCGGCGCCGGGATAGTGGAAGGTGACGGAGCGGAACTCCAGCATCGGGGTGGTCGGGTCGGCGCCGATGTCGCTGCGCGACGAGGTGGCGCCGGCCGGGATCTCACGTGCGGACTGGCCGTCGGCGGTCAGCCCGGCGAGGTCGCGGACCGCGGGCAGGGAGTTGGCCAGCTGGGCGGCCATCGTGACGACGCGCTGCACCTGGCTGTTGAGTCGCGCGACCAGGACGAGGATGACGACGATCGACGTGGGCGGCACGGACGCCCAGACCGACACGAGGACGAGGACGGAGGCGGCAACCGCCATCCCGACCGACGACACCGCGGTGACGGTGGTCATGCGCTGCGTGTTGGCCAGCTGCACCTCGCGGGCGTCGGTGAAGGCCGTGCTCAGGCGGTCGGCCCACACCGCTGACGCGTCGTGGGCACGCACGAGTCGCAGCGAGTCGAGCGAGTCGGTGACGACGCCCTGGAGGTGGCGGCTGCGCTCGCTGAAGAGCCGGCCGAGGCGGTAGGCGGGACGCACGCTGGTCGCCTGGACGAGGGCCGCGACGATGACGGCCACGATGGCGAGCGCGGCGACGCCGGGGGAGACGAGCAGCGCGACGACGGCCGTGGCGATGGCGAGCACGAGCGCGACGGATCCGTTCATCATCTGCTGGAAGGCGAGGCCCGCGCGGGCGGCGCCCGTGGTGACGACCTGGATGATGTCGCTGCGGCGCAGGCCGAGCACGAACGACCAGCGGGCGGCCAGGATCGCCGCGAAGGCATCCTGACGGAGGCTGTCGACCAGCTGCTGCTGCACCCGGGCGGCGTTGACCGTGGCGGTGCGCGAGATGAGGGCCTGCGCCGCGGCGAGGATGACGAAGGCGACGAGCAGGAGCCACAGCGGCAGGCTGCTGAGCCCGACCTCCCCGACGAGCGGCACGGCGACGCTGGCTCCCGGATCGGCGACCGAGTTCACGATGGGCACCAGCAGCAGGAGGCTGGCGCCGCCGACGAGGCCGTTCACCAGGAGCAGGGTCAGCTGGAGGAGGACCCGGCGGCGGTCGAGCCGCCAGGCGGAGCCGATCAGCAGGCGGGCGTCGTCGATGAGGCGCCCCGGGCGCGCGTCGAGCGAGTCGGGCTCGGGGGGCACGGGCTCATGCTAGGGCGACCCGTCATCGCCGCACCTTCCCCATGGCTTCACCATGCACTGCACTGCCCGGCCACAGGCGCTTGGCGAGCGGTGAAGGATGGCCGCACCGCGGGTGCTGGCGGATGGGCGACAACGCACCCCTCGCCTTGAAGGGAATCGTGCCCTGCGCGTGCACTGGACCGATCCCGCCTGCTGCCAGGACCGTCTCATGGAACCGATCCGGCCGGGGTCGTCTCGTCCACCTCACCTCCCTTCCCGGTTCGACTGGACCGAGCGATCCACCCGAGCCGGGCTCACGGCCACGAGAGAGACTGGACCCATGCGTCGACTGCCCACGATCACGCTCGCGCTGCCCTCGTCGCGCTGCTGGTCGGCTGCTCGACCCGAAGGCCTAGTGCGTCGCCCGCGACCGGGGCGCACGTCGACAACGGCTCCCGACGGCTCGCCGCCCCGCAGGCTTCCCAGGCGGATGGCTTCGTGACGGGCCTCGACATCCCGTGGGCCGTGGGTGGCAAGCGTACGAGCGGGACGGCACAGTGACGTACGACGGCGGCGAGTGGCCGGACTTCCCGGTCGACGCCATCCGGCTGTGGGACACCCGCACGGCCTGGCTCCACCTCGAGCCCGCGGACGACAGTCGGGACTTCTCGACCCTCGAACGCGCACCTGGCCAAGGCCGCTCGAAGGGGGGTAGACGACGTGACGCTGGTGCTCGCCGGCACGCCCCGGTGGGCGGCGGTGCGCGAGGCGCCACGACGACGCGCGTGGCTGGGCCCGGGCTCGGCGTCGCCTCCCGAGCGACGTCGAGGCAGTGGCGGCGAGTTCGTCGGGTCGTCGGCCACGCCGTACGCAGGGAGCATCACGGCTACGAGATCGGCAACGAGCCGAACCTGCTGACCTTCTGGAGCGGCACCGCTGAGGCGTTACGCGACCTCGGTGCGAGGCAGCGGCCGACGAGATCCGCTGCGGCCGACCCGCGGCGGCCACGGATCGTCGCGGGCGGCCGGTCGTGCGGCGACCGGCGGATCTCGCCGCGACTCGGAGGCTGGCTGGCGGCCGGTCAGCGAGGCGGTGCCGACATCGACGCTGTCGCCGTGCACCTCTACCCGAAGGCCGGCGCGACGCTCGCAGCACGCCAGACCTGCTCGCCGGCGCCGCGGCGCGCGCTCGGGCGCCAGGCACCGGCGCGGGCTGCCCGCGTGGGTCACGGAGGTCAACGTGCAGGACGGATCCAGCATGCTCGCAGCCGAGCAGGAGCCGGCCGTCGGCGACCTCACCGCTGCCGGTCGAGGAGGCCGGCTTCGCCCGCGCCTACTGGTACGCGTGGACCGACCTCGGGCCGCTCAACCTGATCCAGTTGGCACCGGGCACCGTGGGCGCGAGGTCGCTGGGCTGGCACTGACTCAGTCGGGAGTGATGGGCAGCGTGACCTCGACGACCGTGCGCTTGTCAATCGGAACGGGGCCCAACCCGCAGGATCACCGCCAGGAACATTCACCGTCGCGGTGTACGGCGTGATGGCTGCCTGCGGCTCGAGGGTCAGCGAGAAGGTCGGCGTCCGACGGGCGGCACGGGCAGTGAGTACGACACCTCGACCTGCGCGGAGGACTGTGGCGGGATCCAGCCCACGAAGCGCACGAAGCGATTGCCGGCAGCATCGGTCATCGTGGTGCCGTCGAACTGGACACCGTCCAGCGGTGCAGGCTTCATGCCACTCAGGCCGATGGACGGAGACATCTGCAGCGTCGGCGGGAAGGTAGATCACGACGGCCGTGCGCATCCAGGTGGCCTGGTAGCCCCGCTTCTCCTCCGCTCGGGACCGGCCGCCCGGGGCGTTCTCGTTAGCGAGGGAATACGACGAGTCCACGCGCAGCCCGGAACCGGACGCCTTGACGGTTCGCGAGACCGCGCGTGCCTGCTTCACGTCGGTCTTGCTGGGATTCCCATTCTGCGTGTACCAGGCGAGCCAGTCGGTGGTGTCCGGGGCGGCAACCGCTGCCCGTCCACCCGAGCTGAGTCGAACACCGACTGCGTGGCACCCTCCCGGAACCAGGCCTGCAGGTGACGTCCGGCCACGGCGTCCTCGATCACCTGCAGGGTCTCGCGCGGGGGCACTCCGCTGGAAACGCGCGCGAGCAGCGCATCGAACAGGGCGTCGTTGGCCGCCTGCCGGCGCTCGTTGTCCGACGGGGAGTCAGCATCGTCATACGCGTTGTCCAGCACCTGCGGCACGAGCGAGGCCGCGTCGACAATGCCTGGGCCGCGACCTCGACGGGGCCCGTGAGGCCCAGGACCTGCTGCAGGAGCGTCATGTCGACGTAGATCACGCCGTCGACCGCCGGGTGCCCGCCGGCCTCGAAGGCGGCTGCCATCTCCTGTGCGGACACGGAGAAGTCGGGATTGGCGCCGGCGCTGACGAAGGGCATCGTGCGGGGGTTCGCGGCGAAGTAGGGGTTGTCCTCGGGACCGGTCCACGTCACAGGTCGGTTCATCGGTGGGAAGAAGTGCGAACTCGTCGTCCCCTTGTCGGCAATGCGGATCAGGCCGGCGTCGGCGGTGACCACCGCGGCGTACAGGGGCGCTCCTCCTGATGGGCGCATCTCCGCCTGGTTGCCGATCACGGCGAGGTAGGTGCGCGGCTCATCGAAGCCGGCGAGGTCGTCGAAGGCGGTGGCGAGTGGGCCGAACGACAACAGTGCCCAGGCCGCATCGGCGACGGTGACCGCGGGCATCACCGAGTCGGTCATTGGCGGCTGAGCCCAGGCAGTCACAGGCGATGGCGGAGTCGAGGCGCGAACGCAGACCTTCGACCAGGCTTCCCAGCGGCCCGAGGGAGGAGGAGACGTCCGGCAGAGCCGAGACCTGCCACGCGGGCGAGGCGCCAGAGTCCACCTGGTTCACGCTGGGCCATGAGTCCGCCAGGTCCCAGGCCAGTGCGGATCCAGCCACGGCCAGGGGCAGCCCGGCGTCGACGAGGCCGAGCACCTGCTCGGCGGGTCGGCCGATCCGGTCGAGCACCGGGACGGCGCTCGCACTCGCGAGAACGGGCCGCCACACCATCCGCACGGGAGCGCTCACCGCCTGCGCGACGACCAGCCCGGCATGGAGTGCACCCCAGGGCAAGCCAAGGGCTGGTGGCGGTGTGGACAGCGCCCGTCCCGGCCAGCACCGTCGCCAGGGCGAGAGCGGGCATCGAGACAGCCCGCGCTCGGCTCACCCCCCTCGAGACCCTCACGGCGACGCTAGGTGAGCCTGATCGGGCGGATGCCGACGGTCACCGTGCCATCGGTGATCGGTGTGCAGCGGCCGTCGATGTCGCACTGAGTGCTGAGCCGGGCCGGCACCTTCACCGACACCGCGGAGCCGTCCGACGAGTACGCGAGCGCGAACGACGAGCTGCCTTGGCTGAACCCGCACACCACAGCCGACCCCTCGGAACTGCATGCCCGGAGCGAGGACCCCACGAGCTGGTCGTGCGTCCACAGCCACGCGGCGTTCGTCTCGGTGGTGCCGGGGTTGGTCTGGATGCCGAGGAGCTTGTAGTAGGTCGGGAACCACAGGTACCAGTCGACCTGCGTGACTCCGTACCGGGCCGCGTCGATGAATGTCTGCGACAGGTAGCCCTGGGCCTCGGCCCCGGTGATGTCGCGTTGGGGCTCGTCCAGGCCGCCGAGCCCGTAGTTGACCTCGGTGTCCCAGATGGGCAGGGCTGGCGCCTTCGCCAGCGCCAGCATCTCCTTGAACAGGGCGATGGCCTGCGCGCGCTGCTCGGGTCCCCCCGCGGCTCGCGGGTAGGTGTGGAAGGTGAAGCCGTCGACGGGCCACCCGCGCTTGGCCAGCCGGAACCAGGTACTCGCTGAAGAACGGGTACACCGCCGTGCCGGTGCGCATCGTCGTCGACGGCGTGAGCACGAGCGACGACAGGCCCGCGCCCTTGACCGTGTCGTGCACGATCTGGGTCATCTCCACGAGGTCGGAGAGGGACTCGGAGATCGGCACGAACAGGTTCGGCTCGTTCCAGACCTCGAACGCGTCGATGCGGTCTCCGTAGCGCGCGACAACGGCCTGCACGTAGCGCCGGTACTCGGCGATGTCGACCGGCGGGTATGCCGAGCTCGGACCCGCCCAGCCCGGGGTGTCGCCGAACACGTACATGACCTTCTTGCCGTTCGCCTCGGCGTAGGCGACGGCGTCGTCGATCCACTTCCAGTAGTAGGTGCCGCGGTTCTGCTCGAGGGGCTCCCAGCCGGTCTTCGAATCCCACAGCCGCAGCCACTCGTACTGCAGGGTCGGCGCTGCCGCCATGAGGTCCGGGATGTGCAGCCCGAAGAGCGATGCGGGGATGGCCGGGCCGGCCGGGGCGTCGAGCACCTGGGTGGTCGACCACTGCCGCGCGGCCGTGCCAGGCGCCAGGAACGGGTTGCCGACCTCGGTGGCAGGCACAGGGTTAGTGCGGTTGAGCGGACGAATGGCGATGTTGCCGGTGCAGGAGGCGACCTTGGCCTGCATCACGCGCGCTGCGCGCGGCTCCACCGACATGCCCCACGACGCGTGGATCGACGTCACCCCCGCGATCTCCCCGCAGGTCGGCTTCCATCCCGGCTGCGTGGTGAGGTCGGTGATCTGCGCGGTGAGTCGCGCGTTCGACTGCAGCACGTACCCGCATCCCGGGCCAGCGGCGCTGCTGCCGATCGCGCACTCGCGCTGTGCCTGCTGGTACCACTTCAGGAAGGAGCGGCGCTGGGCGTTGCTCCAGCCGTAGGCGCCCTGGTTCCACGCCGTCTTTGCGGACACCAGAGGTACGACGTCGACGCGAGAGGCGCCCGCACCGTCCGCTTGCCGCCGTCGACCAGCCATGAGCCGCCGATCAGCCTGCATCCCGCACCGACCCGAGGCTTCGACGAGGCGCTGGCGATGAGGACCCGCTCGCGCTTGTCGCAGCCGCGGGCGTCCTTGCCCTTCACCGCGGGCACGGCGAAGCCGGCGAACGTGTAGCCGTTGTCGATCTGCGGCACGACAGGCAGCCGGTCGAGGACCGAGGCGATGTCCGAGCGCGCCCGGGTGTCGAACGGTGACTCCGGCTGAGCCGTCGCGGGCACAGCGCCGGCGACCATGCCTGCGGCGAGCGTCCCCGCGCACACGCCAGCCGTCAGGACGAGTCGAGCAGACTTCATGGTTCCCCCGTGACCTATCGTTGCGAGACGTCGAGGGCAGCCTACGACGGGACCCGGTCGAGGCCGGGGGACACCACAAGAGGGGGGCACGTGCGCGGTCAGCGGCTTGTGCGTCGCGTGGCGCGTGGCTCTGATCCCCAGGTCTCGGGAGCGATCGAGCGGGCGCAGGCGGGCCTCGTCTCCGGCTGGCTGGCCTGCCCGGAATGCCCGACTCCTCCCTCAGTCACGATCGCGGTCGACGGCAGAGACGTCGTCGGCCGGCTGACACCCACGCCTCGGCCTGACGTGCCCGGCGGCGCCGGCTTCCTCATGCGCTTCGCCGCCGAAAGCAACCGGCCCGAGCGCCCCACAAGGGTCCGCATCGGATGCGGTCAGCATCCCGACGTGCGGATCGAGCTGGAGGTCTCGACGGAATCCTGGGACGTGCCGGCTCTCGGCCAGATCGAGCACCTGGCCTGGCCCATGCCAGCGGCTGGATCGCGGAGTTCGCCCCGGCCGACACGGCCGAGCCGCTGCGGGTGGTCATCGACGGCTTCCCCGCTGTCCCCGTCCAGCCCAGCGTCGCCCGGCCGGACGTGCAGGCCTTCCTCGGCGACGAGGGGGTGGCGGGCTTCCAGGCCGACATGGGCGACCTGCTCGGCTACGCGGTCCCCGAGGGCAGCGTCATCCGGCTGTGCCGTGGCGAGCGGACGCTGCACGAGGTCACGCTCGTCGCCTCGCCCATCGGCGATGGAGCGGGCTCGTGCGTGATCAGCACGGCGAACCGGGACGAGACGACGGACCCTCGCCCGGATCACCGAACTCCTCCGCCGCTTCCGCGAGCACGCCCGTCTCCGCATCACGGCCCAGCACGACTGGCTCCACCTGCTCGAGGCCATCGGCATCCAGGACCACACGGGACCGACCCGGCAGTGGGCCGAGTATCTCGCGGCGCAGCGGTGCTGGCCGAAGACGTGATCGCGGCTAGCTCGCGCTGCGCGCCGTGCAGGGGCTTCGTGTGCCCGTGCTCGACCCGCTGCCGGAGCGAGCTCTACCGTGCCACCACGACCGACAGGCCACCGCGCTGCCCCCACGCGTCCGCGCCTGGCGCGAGGGCATCCTCGGCCTCGGCAGGACGCCGCTCCAGACGTCACCAACCGCAGACGAGAGCCGCAGAGCACTGAGTGACGGGCCCCGCGTGTGCGTCGCCGGCCTCGTGCAGCACAAGTCGGGGCTGGGCCAGAACGCCAACCACTCGCTCACCGCCCTGGCCGCCGCCGGCATCCATGCCTGCGCGGCGCCCTTCTTCCCCGCGCCCGGCGGCTGGAACCCCCGCCTGGCCCCCACGAGCGACGCGGCGACCGTGCTCCGCGACCACGAGTCCTGCCTCCACCTGCCGATCGATCGCGTCGTGCAGTCGCTCGCTGCCCAGCCGGCCCTCCTCGCGAGCCCACGGGTCATCGGCTACTTCATGTGGGAGACCGAGGTCATCCCGCGCCAGCTCCACCGTCCGCTCTCCCTCGTCGACGAGATCTGGACGGCCACCGAGTTCGTCGCCAACGGCTACCGCGCGGTCACCGACACTCCCGTGAGGGTGACCGGCCACGCGGTCGATGTCTCGGGGGTCGAACACGTCACGAGGGGCGAGCTCGGCATCGCCGAGGACGCCTTCGTCGTCCACTTCTCGTTCGACGCCAACTCGACGGTGGCCCGCAAGAACCCGAACGCCGCGATCGACGCCTTCCACGAGGCGTTCGAGGGCGACCCGAGCGCGGTCTTCGTGCTCAAGGTCCGCAACATGCAGCAGGCCGAGCACCTGGCCCGCTCCGGCGACCCGCACGCCCGCGGGCTCATGCGGAGGCTGCGCGACGACCCGAGGATCCGGCTCGTGACCGGCGAGCTCAGCCACGGCGGTCGCTCGGCCTCATCGCGATGGCCGACTGCTTCATCAGCCTCCACCGCTCCGAGGGCTTCGGCTACGCCGTCGCCGAGGCCATGGCACTGGGCACGCCAGTGGTGGCCACCGACTACTCCGGCAGCACCGACTTCCTCTCCGAGAAGGAGGGGTGGCCGGTCGCGTACGAGCTCACCGACGTGCTCCCCGAGGAGTACTTCTACTGGGAGCCCGGCATGCAGTGGGCCGAGGCGCGGGTCGAGGATGCGGCGCGGGCGCTGCGTGAAGTGCGCGACGGCAACGACGTCGAGGGCGCGTGAGCCGCGCCGCGGGCGCGCATCGAGGCGGAGGCGTCGATGGACGCGCTGAGGGACAGCTACGAATCGGCGCTGAAGGGACAGGGCCGATGAGCCAGGGAGAGTCCGCGAGCAGGCCGATGCGGCAGCGCTTGCCGCGAGGGTGGACGAGCTCACGGCTGTCGTGGCCGCGCTGGGTCGGGTGCTCGAGCGGGGGACGACGACGCCGCCAGCCGCGCGGCCCGACCGGCTGACCGAGCAGCAGATCATCGACGAGCTGGACGGCATCGCAGCCGATATCGATGACCTGCGCGGGTGGGTGGCGACTCTGCAGGAGCGCGCGGACGCCGCCGAGGGAGCGCTGCAGGCGGCTCTCGACGCGGCAGATCACGGCGCGGCACGACGTGGACCGGATCCGACTGTCGGCCGACGAGTGGGAGCAGGAGGCGGCGCGGCTGGCGGCCCACAGGGACGAGGTGGTCGCCGAGCTGCTCGCGGTGCAGGGCAGCCGGTGGATGAGCCTTGGTCGGTCCTTGCGCCTCGTGCGCGGTCGGTGACGACGTCGACATGCCGCGCCTGTCCTTCCTCTCCGTAGTGACCCGCGAGACGTTGCCGCACCTCCCCGACCACCTCGACTCCGTGGCCGCCTTGGACTCGCGCGATGTCGACGTCATCCTCACGACTGTGGGCCTGACGAACGAGGAGCAGGACGGCATCGAGGGACTCGCGGAGGAGCGGGGAGTCGTCGCGCAGGTGAGCGCGGCGCCCGAAGGAGCACGCCAAAGCGAGATCCTCGATCGTGCGCTGCGCCGATCGACCGCCGATTTCGTGCAGCCGCTCACGGCGGCGGACCTCGCGTGCCCCGGCGTGCTGTCGGAGCTGTGCGAGGACGAGCGCATGCTGGGCCCAGTCGACCTGCTCTACGGCGACGAGGAGATCGTCGACGACCACGGCGTACACTGTCGGTACGACCTACCGCCCCGGGTGGAGCCTCGAGCTCCATCTGCAGGCCAACGTTGTCGGCTCGAGCCCTGTGATCCGGCGGGAGGCGGTCATCGGGGTCGACGGCTTCGCCGGTCGCCGGGACGCGGGTCTCACCCAGGAGCTCGCCCTAAGGCTCCATGACGGCAACAGGCGAATCCGCCACAGGCCCGCAGCACTGGTCCGGCGGCGTGCCCCCGAGCTGCCCGACGTGGACCCGGCGGTCGTCGTCGGGTGGTCGGCTCGACGAGGCGAGGCCGTCGAGGTCGAGCCGCAGTCGGCGCTGCCCGGCGCGCTGCGGCTGGTGCGCGAGGTGAAGCCTCACACGCGCGTCAGCATCGTCATCCCCACGCGCGGAACCGAGGATCCGGGGCGCGGGCCTGCTCGCTACCTGGTCGAGAGCCTCATCGAGTCGATGGAGCGCACAACCGGACGTGACAGGGTGACAGGAACTCGAGTACGTGATCGTCTGCGACGAGGGCATGCCAGAGCAGGTTCGCGAGCGCTTGACGTCGATCGCCACCAGGCCGATGAGGTTCGTGGATCACACGCGGGGGCCGGAGGGGTTCAATTTCGCCGGCATGGTCAACCAAGGGCGCCTTCGTCTCCGCACGGTGATGTGCTCGTGTTCGTCAACGACGACGTGGCCATGCTCTCGGAGGGGTGGCTGCATGAGGTCGTACCGCTGGCTGTGCTACCCGACGTCGGGGCCGTGGGGATCCGCCTGCTGTTCCCTGACCGGACCATCCAGCATCTGGGGTTGACCAGTGCAGCAGGCGGATGGCGGCTGGCCCGTGCACCAGAACTACGGCCTTCCTCGGGACGACCCGGCGAACGGCGGATGGCTCGCCCTCACTCGTGAGGTGGTTGCGGTGACGGGGGCCTTCCTGGCGGTGGCTCGGTCGACTTTCCGGGAGGTCGGCGGATTCTCGACGGAGTTCGCCATCAATCACAACGACGTCGACCTGTGCCTGAAGATGGGATCCCTCGGTCACCGCAACCTGGTCGTTCCGCGAGTGAGCGCGGTCCATGCCGAGTCGTCGTCTCGGGAACCCGGCGCTACGGAAGCTGAGCGGGCTTATTTCAAGGCCCGGTGGGGCGTGGGGCTCTCGTTCGATCCCTACCGGAACCCCCGGCTCTCGTGGCAGGACATGTCGCCCTCAGGCCCGTGACGATCCGCTGGTCGTAAGCGGCCCGGCCAGCGCCACGGCGACCTTGCCCGGGCGCCGTCCGCTCCACCGCCACCGCTCGCGCAGCGAGGCTCCGCGAGGTCGCCGCCCGGCAGCGATGGCCGACTGCCAGACCTCCTTGGCGGCGATGCGCCCCACCGTCCCGTCAGGGTTGAAGGCGATAGGAGTCGTCACCTCGGCGACGCGCAGCACATCGACGTCGCCCACCGTGCGGGCCCAGGCCACGGCCACGTCGGGCGACGCGCTGACGGGGAGTGGCTGCTCGTAGCGGGCCCGCCGCAGGCGCACCCACGTCCAGGCCCCGATCGTGCTCTGCTCGCGGTTGCCGCGCATGAGCCGCCGGCGCTCCCGCCGCCACAGCAGGGCCACGACGACGCGCCACAGGATGAGCAGGATCAGCACGAGAAGGAACAGGAGGAGCAGGACGATCACCACGACGACCAGCAGCGACACCACGAGGTTCTGGTCCTGAACCTCCACCGGCGTCACGGGGGTGACCGGGGGAACCACCGGCGGCACGGTCGTGTCGGGTGGCGGCGGAGGGATCGTGGTGTCCGGAGTGGCGACCTGCTCGCTGCCGGGGATGGTCCAGGGGTCAGTCAAGAAGGGCGCTGCTGAGACGAGCGCGACCACGGCGACGGCTCCCACCCACGCGAGCATCGCGGCGAACGGGACGAGCCTGCGGCGCTCGCGCAGGTGCGGGTTGCGGTACGGACCGAGCATCGCGACGGTCACGGCTGCCGCGACCGCCCACAGGCCCACGAGCCACATCGCCGATCCCGCCGCGCCCAGCCCGAGCGCCCCGCCGAGCAGCAGCAGCGAGGGGACGAGGACGGCGACCGGATAGCGCGTGGGAAGGATCAGCGCAGCAGCCCCGGCTGCCGCGCTGGCCATGAGCGAGGCCCGGGTGACGGGCCCGGCGGTGTTGCCGCCGATCCACTCGGCGATGACCGGGACGGCGAAGGTCATCACGACCATGGCGCCCACGGCGAGAATGCGCCGGCCGGCCAGGGCGAGGGGCAGGACGACGAGTGCGGCGAGCAGGGATCCCGTGACCACCCAGATCGCCAGTCCCTGGAACGAGACGGCCTGCGCGAACGCCACCCAGGAGACGGCGAGCGTCGGCCACAGCGCCCACGCCGACGCGTGTTGGCGCACGGAAGGAGGAGTCGTCGCCCGCACGACGGTCGAGGTACTCACGAGTGGCCCACGATCACGGTGACAGGCAGGTGCCGTCGCCACGCGGCCGCCCAGCCTGCCGACGCCGCGTTGTTGCGGCCAGTGACCAGGACGAGGCGGCCGACACCCTGACGCCGACACAGGGCGGTCACCCGCCCCGCGCCGCATTCCCCATCAGGACAGCGGATCCACCACGGCAAGGGCGTCGAGGGCGGACTCGCGCGTGCGCGAGGTGACCTCGGCTGCCAGGACCGGGCGCGATGCCGACACCGATGTCGTGGTGAGCAGCACCCGCTGCTGGGTCGAGCAGCCGTGCCAGGCCCAGGACGCCGCGGTGTCGACGGTCTCCTCGAAGGCGGGTGCGTCGAAGTCCTCGAACAGCGCGCCTTCTCGGTCGTACGCACGGGCGTTCACATCGAGTACGACCAGCAGCCACGGCACCGTGGTGTCGACCATGCGCTTGACCATGAGCTTGCCCATGCGTGCCGAGGAGCGCCAGTGGACCGTCTTCATCGGGTCGCCCACGACGTACTCCCGCAACGACTCGAAGGAGTCGCTGCCCGCGCGCTCGCCCGAGTCTCCGGAGTCGGCCGATCGCATGAAGGCATCGACGGCCACCGCGTGCACGCGCGGCACCACGAGCACCGGCGACGGCTCCCGAGTGGCCAGCACCGTCCGGGACAGGCCGAATGGGTCCCCGACCTCCAGGCGGGACGGGCCGACCAGGAACTCGCCGCGACGCGACGTGTCGACCGACCACGACAGGGCGTAGTCGGAGGTCAACGGAGGGCAGTGACGGCAGGAAGACCCGGTCGGTCTGCTGCTCATCGACTGCGGAGACCCATGTCGTCGACCCGCCCTCGACGTGCACATCGATGGCCACGGAGGCCTCGTCGCCGCGCACCACCCGCACCGGGGCGGCGACATCCACCCACGATGCGGTTCGAGGCCGCCGCACCACGAGAGGGATGAGCAGCATCGACAGGAGTGCGCAGCCGATGGCGATGAACTCTGGCCAGCGCTGCACCAGGCCAGCGCCGATGGCGGCAACGCCGATGAGGGCGATCGCCCCCGCCCGACCGGTCACTAGCGCGTCCTACTCGGGCTGGGGTGCCGGCACCGAGGCCACCACCTCGGCGATCACGGAGGCGCCGGTGACCCCGCGGGCCTCGCCGTCTACGTCGATCACGATGCGGTGGGCGAGCACCGGCTCGGCCAGCACCTGCACGTCGCCGGGGGTGACGAACGACCGACCCTGCATGAGGGCTCGTGCGCGCGCAGCCCGCAGGAGTGCCACCGAGCCACGGGGCGATGCGCCCAGCGTCACGCCCGGCGCCTCGCGCGTGGCGGCGACCAGCAGGACGATGTAGTCGAGGATCGCCGGGTCCACCGTGATCGCGGCCGCGGCCGCGATCAGTGCCCGCACCTCGTCGGGCGACGTCACCGGGGTGAGGGATGAGACGCGGGCGCCATGGTGATGGTCGGTGACGACCGACACCTCGGCCGCGTGGTCCGGGTAGCCGATGGAGGCCCGCATGAGGAAGCGGTCGAGCTGGGCCTCCGGAAGCGGGTACGTCCCGGCCATGTCCACGGGGTTCTGGGTGGCGATGACGATGAAGGGCTTGGGCAGGTCGCGGGTGACGCCGTCGACCGACACTGTCCCCTCTTCCATGGACTCCAGCAACGCGGCCTGGGTGCGCGGGGTGGCCCGGTTGATCTCGTCGGCGAGCACCACGGAGGCGAAGACCGGTCCGGGGTGGAACTCGAAGGCCCCGGTGCCCTGGTTGTAGACCGAGACACCGGTGACATCCGAGGGCAGCACATCAGGGGTGAACTGGATCCGATGCCACGGAACCCCAAGGGAATTGGCCATCGCGCGAGCCAGAGAGGTCTTTCCCACGCCGGGCACGTCGTCGAGGAGGAGATGGCCCTCCGCGAGCAGGCAGGTGACCGCGAGGTCGATGACCTCGTCCTTCCCACGGATGAAGCCTGCCACCGACTTTGTGATTCGTTTCACGGAGTCCGAGGGCTCTGTTACGGCTGGATTACGCGCCGCGTATGAGGTCATGGCGGCATGCTACGGTCTGCGAAGTGGAGCACCAGCAAGGTCGGCAGCACGGGGGTGGTCATTGACAACGATCGACGATGCGCGGGAGCATCAAGATCCAGCGCGCGCGATCGACTCCGCAATCGACGAAGGTCAGGTCCTCCAGGACGAGATCGACCGCCTCCGGCAGCGGGTCACCGATCTCGAGCTCACGGTGCAGGAGTACCGCAGCCAGATGACCCAGGTGCTCTCCAGCGCCTCATGGAAGCTCACCAGCCCCGTGCGGGCCACCGCCTCCCGCTACCGCACCGCCAAGGTGAAGGCCCGCCGGACCGCCAAGCGGCTCAAGCACGGCAAGGGCGGCTCCACCGGCAAGGTGCTCACCGCCGGCCTGTTCATGCCGCCGCTGGAGTCGCTCCCCGAGACCAGCCCGCTGCGCGCGAAGATCGACGTCAACGCCCTGCGCCGCCCGCCCGAGGCGGACGGCCCGCTGCACCGACCCGAGGGCGAGCCCACGATCCTCGTCGTCGCCCACGTGCACTACCCCGAGCTCTGGGGCGACATCGAGGACCGACTCTCGCGCATGCCCGAGGCATTCGACCTCCTCGTCACGGTGACCGAGGGCACCGCCGAGGCGGCCATCCCGCGCATCATGGGTCGCCACCCCAGGGCCCGCATCGAGGTCGTCCCGAACAAGGGCCGCGACTGGGCGCCGCTCGTGCGCCTGGCCAACAAGGGCCTGCTCTCCGGCTACGACGCCGTCGCCAAGGTCCATACCAAGAAGAGCGAGCACCGCATCGACGGCGACGGCTGGCGCATCACGCTCCTCGACGGAGTGTTCGAGAGCCCCGACCAGATCCGCCGCATCGTCGACCTGCTCAAGGAGGACCGCTCCGTCGGCATCGTCGTGCCCACCGGCCAGGTCGTCGGCACCGAGCACTGGGGGAGCGACCAGCCGCATCGTGGAGGCCCTCGCCTACCGCCTCCCGATGGCCTTCGACCCCGACGAGCTCAGGTTCCCCGCCGGCTCCATGTTCTGGTGCCGGCCCTGGCTGCTCGAGCGCCTCGCCGACCTCGACATCAACGACGACCACTTCGAGCCCGAGGCCGGCCAGTACGACGCGACCACCGCCCACGCCCTCGAGCGCCTCATCGGGATCTACAGCACCGTCGGCGGCATGGACATCGTCGAGTCGATGGATGTGAGCCGCCGGCTGCGCGACTACCGCAAGAACCCCGTGAGCGCCCCAACATCTACGCCTTCTACCTGCCCCAGTACCACCAGTGCCCCGAGAACGACGAGTTCTGGGGCGAGGGCTTCACCGACTGGGTCAACGTCAAGAAGGCCAAGCCGCTCTTCGAGGGCCACCGCCAGCCCATCCTGCCCAGCGAGGAGGTCGGCTTCTACGACCTCAAGGATCCCGAGGTCCTGCGCAAGCAGGCCAAGATGGCCAAGGACCACGGCATCGACGGCTTCGTCTTCCACTACTACTGGTTCGACGGCAAGAAGGTGCTCGATACCCCCCTGAACAACTGGCTCGGCGGATCCGACGATCGACATGCCGCTGGCACTGTGCTGGGCGAACGAGCCGTGGACGCGGCGTGGGACGGGTCGGAGGACGATGTGCTGATCCCGCAGGAGTACGGCGAGGACTGGGCCAAGCGATTCTGGGAAGACATCTCCACCCTTCAGGACCCCGTTACATCAGACTCAATGGCGCGCCCTGTCCTCGTTATTTATCGCTCGGCAGATACCGGCTCTCCCGAGGCTGTGGAGCCTGGCAAGCAAGTGCAGATCTCGGACGGCCTGCTGGGCACTTCCGTCGCTCCGGTAGTAACTTCCCCAATCCGTGAGGCGAAGTGGCCGGCGAGTTACCGGAGGCGCTCGGCTGCCGTAGTTCCCGGATCCAAACATCCGAAGTGAACGGCCTCGGGGGTCGCTTGCGTGCCGTCGAATCGAATGGTTCGGGCGACTTTCATGTCTTATGATGCCGCAACACCGTTGACCATCCTGACTCGTCTCCGTCCGTTCCGGACCATCCGGGAGTAATGCCGGATGGGACAATACGGCCCGTCGGGGTCGTCTGTGCTTACGGCTTCCATGGATCGAACCCGTTGTCGTTCCATCGCGCTGCGAACGGCCCGTGTGAACCGCGCGTCCTGCCAAGTCGACGCTCTTCGTGAATGCATGGAACGAATGGGCAGAGGGTGCTGTTCTCGAAGGTACGTTTCGGTACGGCGAAGGCTGGAGACGCTCCATCAGTGAAAGCTTGGGAGTCAAGTGATGACGATCGAGGGGTGCCGCAGCAACTTCTTCTTGACAATCGTTGATTGCCCGAACAGGATCCTGCGCAAGCGCTTACGAGATGCAGATTCATAGGGCCGCGCGGGACCAAGTGGGTTGACCCGGGTGAGCAGTTGCATCGGCGTCCGGCGTTGATGGATATTGGATTCTCACCTATCTCCTACGTCGTTGGCTCGTATGAACCTTAGAATGCGGGCAACGAACTTGTTGTCTGGGTGGAAAGTCCAACGGGGACGGCGCCCGCACTTGGCAGCCCAAAGCGCACTTGAGGGGATGCTCGAAGGTGTCGATACCGACTTCTATCATCGAAGGTATCCCGACACCCGAGACTACCCCGGGGGGGCAGCGGCCCACTATCGAGCCATCGGGACTGCTCGGCTCTACGATCCAAGCGCAAACTTCAGTACGAAGTTCTATGTCTATGCATACGCGTCAGCCCTTGAGGGTTGGCCTTCGCCACTTGACCACTACGTCGACGTCGGACGGTCGCTAGGTTTCCGGCGGTCGAGAGCAGAGGCCCTAGAAGTCGGCAGTACCTGGGGAGGAGCTGAATGAGCGCCTGCGCGGCGAACTGCAGCCCCTCTTCGACCAACAGTGGTACGCCAACACGTATCCGGGAAGTGAGGCGCAGCACGTCAACCTTCTCCGATCACTACTTCCACCTCGGCTGGAAAGAAGGCAGGAATCCTTCGAGTTGGTTTGACACCAGCTTCTATCGGCGGAGTTTCATGTTTGGCGATGCATCTGACATCTGCCCGCTTGAACACTACCGGCGATATGGGATGGGGCTGGGCCTTCCAACGAATGCTCTTCAGGCACACGAGAAGGCCGTCCGATGGAGGGAGGGAGTTGGCGATGAGACGCAGCAGCGTTTGGGTGAAGTGGATATCGATGTCGCGTTGATTCTATTGATGCCCCACTTCGAGCCGGACTTCTACCTGCGCAACAACCCCGACGTCGATGACGCCGGCGTTGACCCTATGTGGCATTACTACACTGTGGGGTGGAAGGAGTGCAGGAATCCGAGCCGCGACTTCGATAGCTGTTTCTATAGGCAGCGCCATTTGCTGGCGGAGTCGAAGTTCGAAGCCCTCTGTCCGCTTCTTCACTACGCAACGGTGGGCAGATACGCGGCGCTTTCGACGTCATCAACGTTCGAGGTTGCGCAACGGGAGGAGATCCTAGATCGACTTTGGTCATCGTGGTTCCAGGACCTTCAAGCTCAGTGTGGGATGCCGCCCATCGCTCTTGACCACCCACATGTCAGGCGATTCATACTGCCCATGTTCGATGCGCAACGCTACCGCCACCTCCATGGGCTTCCTGACGATCTGTCCGACGCAGCAGCCTTGGTGCGCTATCTCACGTTCGACTTCCCGGGTGGTGCGCCGCCTGGCCCGCTTTTTGACGCGAACTACTATGCCTCTCAGGTCGCATCGATGGGTGTCAACATCGGCACTGAGACATCGGACCTGCTACACCACTGGCTCGGATTTGGCGTCGACAATCGAGTGAGCCCCACCCCAGTCTTTGATGAGACCGAGTATCTGGCGCTGAATCCGGACCTCTGGGACTTTCCAGACTGGCTCTTCGTGCATTTCATTCGGCACGGCCTGGATGAAGGCCGACAGTTCTTGCGGGTGGCATCAGCTCCATGGCGGGGCTACCCAAGGAATTGGATGCTGTCTCATCAAGCCACGATTTCGCCGCGTCACACCAATCTGATGATTCGAAGACTCAACTTCGTGAAATGCGGGACTTCCTAGGTAGTCGAGAGATGTCGAGCCTGCTTCGCGAGGCGGCGAGTCTCGATCCTGGAGTACCCCTTTCAGCGGACAGCCTAAGGTCGATCCTGCCGCCATGGCATGATGCTTCCCACCGTCTCCTCTCCATCATGCGCGGCGCGATACCGGGCGGGGACTATGACTACGTGGTGCTGGTTCCGTTTGGCAAACTGGGTGGCGCGGACTACGTGGCGGGTCTGCTAGCTCGCGAACTCTCGGCCCTCGGTCGCACATTGATTCTTCGCACGGATGCCAGCGATTGGAGAATGGTCTCCTGGTATCCCTCAAACGTAGCTGCAGTGGATCTGTCTCGCCACATGCGTGAACTGCCAAGCGATGTACAGGCGAGATCGCTGTTTCTCCTAGTGAGGGAACTCGACCCTTTGGCCGTTTTCAACGTCAACAGCCGGATGGGCTTTGAGATGCTGCGCCGCCATGGTCGGCATCTGAATCCAGTGACGCAATTGTTCGCGTACTACTTCACGGTGGATTTCACTCCAGAAGGAAGAGAGGCCGGCTACCCGGTAGATTCCTTTCAAGATGTCTTGCCGCACCTTGCTGGCGCACTATTCGACAACTCCGCCTTGGCGGAGCGCCTGAAGGATAGGTACCAGCCACCGCCCACGTTGCAGGGACGGATGAAGATTCTGCGTACCCCGGTTGAGTTCGGTTCCGCGTCCGCCAGTTCACCCGCAGGTTCGTTCGCCGTGTCGGGAAGGGAAGCCTCGGTCGGTCGTACGCGCGTAGTCTGGGCCGGGCGCTTCGATCGGCAGAAGCGGTTTGATCTAATGATTGAGATCACTCGACGTTTGCCCAACATCCACTTTGACTGTTGGGGCACTGCCGTACTTGATGGTCCGCCGAATCTGGACCATGTGCCGGCTAACGTGACGATGCATGCTCCATTCACTTCATACGAGGATCTGGACCTCCCGTCCGCGGCACTGTTCCTGTACACGTCAGCTTGGGATGGCCTACCTACCATTCTGCTTGAGATAGGGGCGCGGCAGGTGCCCGTGGTTGCGTCCGCTGTTGGCGGAGTCCCGGAACTCATCACCAGTGAGACGGGCTGGCCAGTTGACGCTGCTGCTTCAGCCGGGGAGTACGCCCAGGTCATTCAATGGGTCGTCGAGCATCCGGACGAGGCTCGAGTCCGCGCAAACGCGCTCGCGAGATTCTCCGGGCTGTAACACAGCCCTGGGCATATCGCGATGCGATTGCCGGACTTCTACGGCCGGAGAGCGGGGTAGATCACCCATGACTGACGTGTCAGTAGTGATCACGGCTCACACAGAAGGGCTTCTGGCAGGTCCAGCGTGTCGCTCGGCACTGACGGCTGTTGACTACGCTGAGCGAACCCTTGGACTCAAGTGCGAGTTGGTGGTGGTTGCGGATCGACCGGACGACTCTGACTGTAGACGTGTTGCTGGGTGCATTGACGGTGAGCGGGTCACGCACCTATCTACGAGTCATGGCGACCCCGGACTCGCCCGAAACGCAGGAGTGGACGCCGCTGAGGGTGTATTCGTCACGTTCTTGGATGCGGACGACCTCTGGTCACGTAACTGGATTGCGCGTGCTTGGGAGTGCGGCACGAAGAGACCAGATTGTGTTTGGCACTCGGCTGCAACGTGGCCTTCGGCGATGAGGAGTTGCTACTGGTGGCACGTCGACTGGAATGCTCGTCAACTGATCTGACGTACCTTGCCTGGGGTAACTATTGGGACTCCATGTCGTTCGCCCGAAGATCTGTCTATCAGGAGTACCGTTTCCGGGCCAACGATCTGTCGAGCGGCTACGGGCATGAGGACTGGCATTGGAACCTGGTCACATTGGCAGGTGGGTTGGCACACAAGCCAGCGCCAGGCACCGTCCACTTCAAGCGACGTCGGGCAGGATCACAGATGTCCAAAGTGGCAGTTGCCCAAGGAGAGCCTTGGCCGGTTGATCGGGAAACCCGCCGCAATCGCCTTGCTTTCATTCGCAAGGCCGCTGAACAGGAGGCGATGCACGATGAAATCTGAGTGGGTTGAGGCGCTTGAGCCCCATCGCGGACTTGACTATTCGATAGTTCTACAAGCCCTTCACGAGCATCTGTCGCCTCGGACGTATCTAGAAGTTGGGACGGAGCAAGGAGTTGCTCTTGGGCTCGCCCGTTGCGCAAGCGTCGCAATCGATCCGCACTTCGGCCTCTTGTGCGTGCCAATCGCTGCCAACAAGCCTCAGTGTCATCTGATGCAGATGACCAGCGATGAGTTCTTTGCCGACCATGACCCATCGCAGATGCTGGGTCGCCCCAGTGACCTGGCCTTCTTGGACGGCATGCCTTGGGCGGAGTTTCGCCTTCGTGATTCCACAAGAAGTCGAGAGATCCTGTCGATCTATTTCCGTGATCGTCCTGCACGACTGCCTTCCAGTCGACAGCTATGTTGCCCGTCGTGATTACGACGATCGGACGGGAGCCGATCGATCCACAATGCCCGAGGCTTGGGCGGGAGATGTTTGGAAGGCACTCGTCCTCATCGCGCGTGAGCGCCCTGAGTTGCAGATAACGCACGTGGAGTCGGCATCTGCTGGTTTGGTACTCATCAGCGGACTTGATCCCGACAACTCCGTGTTGTCCGGCCGCTACTTCGCGATCCTCGATAAGATGAGGGAATTGAGTTCTCAGTGGAGACCATTTCAGTTACCTGAAGGAAATTGGCTTGGTGCCGTGCACCGATGTCGTGACTCGTACCTACTTGTCGCGTCACTTCTGGCTCTAATCACACCCGCAATCTCTGCGCTTCGGACTTGGAGTTCGATCCATGACAAATGGGCAAGAGTGTGGTTGGTGGGCACCCGCATCGGCCGTTGCCGTCTTCGACGAATTGACGATTCACGCCTACGCCGGGGCTATTGAGGCTCCTGCGATTCCCAGCGGAGGCCCAACTTGGCCGGTGGATGCTCCACAGTGGGTGCGCCACTTGCGAATGGAAGGCCCATGCGATTCAGTTCCTGCGGAGGTTACGAGTTCGCCCAAACTGGGGGGAGGATGGTCATGGGTTGGCCCGGTGTCAAGTCACTTTGGTCACTCCATCGTCGAGTTTGGCTCGCGGCTACTTGGGGCGAAGCATCACGGGTTGGGACGGATAGTTGCAGGTGCCAGCGATACTTGGGAACAGGATCCGTGCCCGCTCATTGGACAAGTTTGCTGAGCTGGTTTGAAATGCATGAATTCCAAGTGCACGTTGTCACTTCACCGGTGTCTGTTGACGAGCTCACTGTGTCGCCGCAAGGCGAGTTGCCCTGGGGCACAGTTGATGAGGAATACCTGTCTTGGCTTGTGGAGAACCAAGACAAACGCCTCGAAGGTGCCGCGAGCGGTCAACGTCGTATCTGGGTATCCCGATCGGCACAAGTTGCCCGCCTCGCCGGTGAGACAGCGGTTGATCGCGTCATGTCGAGATCGGGTTGGAGTGTCCTCATCCCTGAAAGGTTGCCGCTGGTCGAACAACTGACGGCGTATGCGTCTGCGTCCGAACTTGTATTCTCGGAGGGCTCCGCAATTCACGCCTTGCAGCTCCTAGGACGAGTCGACAGTAGGGTGCAAGTTCTGTGTCGAAGGCAGGGAACGCGAATCGCGGAAGTTGCGCTTCGCGACCGAGGCGCGGATCCCACTTACCTTGAGACCGGTGCACTCGTGCTTTCTGCGCTTCATCCCGACGGGTACTTGGTTGAAGCAGGAGGGCTTTCCCTTGCTTCCGAGGATTCTGTTGTAGCGTCCCTCCGCGCTCTTGACTCGGACCTTGTGCGGGAGTGGCGGAGTGAAGAGTTTTCTCGGTCACAAGCGAGTGATCTCACGACTTGGTTCCTGAAGAGAACTTCGGCCCTGCTGGGAACGGCTGAAAGCCACTGGGATCTTGAACTGAGCGCCTGGGCCGAGACCATCAACACTACCGTGCCGCCCACCGTGCGGTCCGTGCTGCTTGACGTCGTCGACTCGTGCAAGGCGTGTCTGCAAGACGGTGCTGTCGCCAAGTTCGTATCCACCGCGTTCATTGGCATTGGCGCACAGCAGGAAGGCTGGACCGCCAATGACTATGTGGCTTTGGCAGAGAAGTGCGAAACCGAAGGGCTGATCGATCAAGCGTTCACGCTCGTGGAACTTGCGGTGCAGGAAGCTGATCACCGTATGCATGGCCTGTGTATCAAGAGAGCCAACTGCAGGTCTCCGCTGGGAATCTGCCAGCAGCGCTGTCGGCGGGCCCAGCGCGCTGTGGCGATGGATAGCGCATGGTGGGGATCTTGGACACAACTCGCTTATGTCCGACTTCTTAACGGTCAACTCCCCGAAGCGCTTGAGGCCACTGATCAGGCACTGGGCCGGCCCTTCATGCAGTTTTGGCTTCTTCGTGGACGCGAAGGTGCGGCTATCGAGTGGAGACCTTGATGGGGCGCTGACTTCGGCGCAGGCCCTCTGCGTCAGTGACGACGCGCCGGCCGCGCATCTCATTCTCAAGTTCGCTTGCGAACTAGCCTTGGGGCTGAATGAGTTCGCTGACGAAACGGCGCGGAGGCTCAAGGGCCAGGGCCTTGAACATCCCTATGAATCAGTGGCTGATGTGTTGCGGGAAAGCGGCGCAGTCCGTCGCCGCGGCGCAAGGCAATCAGGCAGGTGTACCAGATGCAGGGCCGGGGGAGAACGAGGCGACTAACGGCCCAAGTCTGTCTTGACTCGCAAACGCGGCCTGCAAGGATGCCTAGGCCGTGTTACGGAGGGGCTAGCATCATAGTTTCCACACCGGACTTACCGTCTGCTGAGCGTGCAGGTCAAACCACGAATGCCGCATTAGTCCCTTCTAGCCGCCACGGAATTCGCAAGGCGCCATCGCATTGCGTCCTCGAGGTCGCCCAGTCTTCCTCCGGAAGTTCGCGCCCGAACAATCCGCTGTGGAAGCCGCTCAGTTGGCCCGGCCAGTAGGCCGATCCCTCCCGCGGAGGACGACCTCCTAACCAGGCCATTGAGGAACTGATTGACGATTTGGAATTGCCGATATCCGCACGCTGACAAGACCGCCAACATCCTGGTCTCGTGAAACTCGAAGGACGCGAATGTGGGAAGGACCACTAGGTCAAAAGTGAGTCGGCGACACCCAGTCACCGCCTTCGATATCAACCTTGAGATAGTGAGGCGTTCCAAACTCGGCGCACAATTCGACAAGGCGAACCGCCGGTAGGAAAGTTCAGAAACTGGCATCGTTCCTTTGGAAGCTGTTTCCGCGTCCAAAGATGACCAGTCGTCGTGTTCCTCGATCACAAAGGATGACAGTGGATCGCGGCCGTCCCTGACGATCGCCTTCTCAACCACGACAAGGCGCCCTTCTTCGACGAGGTCGTAAACCGGCTTCGCAAGCTTTCGGCGAGACGGGGGTTCGCCTCAACTGCGATAACCCGAAAGCCCTTGCCCAAGTAGAAGTCAGTGTCCTCACCTGTGTGTGTCCCACATCAAAACAAGGTCCTCGGACACGAACTCCATCGCTACCCCCATGGCTGCTGCCCTCTGTGGCCTCCAATTGTAGTGGGGCGAAGCCATTGCCTACGGCCAAAGTGGTGAGCCGGGAATCCATGTATTTGCCGCGACCCGACGTGTGCGAACTGTGCACCCGGCCGTGCAGTTCTGGTTGCTTTACGTGATGAACCGCCTCGGTGGTGATGGAGGCTCTGAACCCGGGAAAGGGCGACGTACGACAACTGCCTGGGTGAGTCGACCGTGGTCTACAACAAGACCGAATGCGTCCGCCTTGAAGGCCCGTTCCGGACCGGACGAACTCGAGCTCCAACTCGATCGTCACGCTGATTTGGGTCCACTGGTTCAACACGATCCGGCTGCATTCCCTGAACGGTGACCCCTCAGCCCGTCGAGTTCGAACTGGGCTACTACCGGCAGAAGACCAGCCCGGCGAACTCCGAGCTGGGCGAATCGAGCCTCCACCGAACCGGGGCGGTTCAGGTCGCTGCCCCGTGACATGCACCCCGTTCAGATGCCTGCGGATCGATTGCCGGTGGCGGCCCAGATGCCGGGCGATCGCACTGATCGACCAGCCCTGCCTCCGCAGCGACTGCGCGTCCACGTCTTCCGCCTGCGAGATCATGTCGGTCGGTCCCCTCACGACGGCGTGTGGGTAGAGACCGCCATCCTCGAATTGACCCACCCCTACATCGGGCGACTGGCATGGTGGGGAATTCCAGCGAGCGCATCAACGCCGTCTTTGGGACCCGTCAAGCCGGGCGCCCTGTCCCGGCAGTTCCTCGCGATGGCCGACCCGCCCGCAACCGTCGCTCAGGCCAGGCGCCCCGCCTCCGGCAAGCCTCCGGTGTCCACCACGGTCAACAACGCCGGCTGGCGGAGGAAACCACGTGAGGCAACGAACTCGCCCTGCCGGAGGTATTGGCATGAGTAGACAGGATCAACTTCGAGGATTGTCGACAAGGGCCGCCTGCATAACCTGACCGCCCGAAACCACGACTATCGCCAGTTACGCCGAGGCCTGACAGTCCGGAGGTGGTGCGACGACAACCAGAACCCGCACATCGCCCGGGGGTCAGTGTTCAGTCGGCGTTGACATGCAGCGACGAAGACCGACTACGCACCTGCGCTGCGTCCGTTCGGGGGGATCGCTGCAAGCCCGGGGGTGGGATTCGCCCTGACGATGTCCTTCAGCGGTGAGTCAAGCCGCTCCAGCTCAGCCGCGCCTACCTGACCGGGAATTCGGCACGTCCCTTTTCGAGCCTGATCGATCGATCACAGTGCGTCGCTAGCACGTCCTCGGCATGGCTCGACAGCACAAGGGTGCCAGAGGCCGCATAGAAGTCGTGCACCGTTTTGCGGCGCGTGCGTTAAAGTCGGCGTCTGCCGCTCCGATCCCTTCGTCCACCAGCAGGATGTCGGATTTGATCGAGGTAATGGCGGTGCGCCTAAGGCGCACCTGCATGCCGCTGGAGTATGTGTAGACGGGGTGGTCGAAGGGACGGCCCGACCGGAGAACTCCTGGATGTCATCCAGCATCTCCTGCATGTTCTCGAAGCCCTCCCCTAGGCGATGCCCAGCGAGATGGCGTTCT
>CAVOWW010000041.1:0-17834 GCA_963700255.1 uncultured bacterium
GTCGCCGCTGAGCAGCGGGTCGATTCCCTTGAGCATGCGCCGACAGTAGTGCCGTCAGCCGGGCGGCGTGGGCCGTGTGACCGCACGCGGCCGCAGGGTGAGCGAGCGGACGTGGGCGGCCAGCTCGTCCATCGCGCACACCCACACGCGGGGATCGGCGACGGTGTCCGCGACCAGGCGCTCGAGCACGGCCGCACGGCCAGGGCGGCCGGAGAGGAACGGATGGTTCGTCAGCACGAAGGCCCCGCCCTCCGCCACCAGGCCGTCGTACTCCGCACGCCAGACCTGGTCGACCTTGACGGGGCCCTCGATGATGCCGGTCTCGTACACACCGGGGATGAAGGCGTACTGCTCCCAGTCGTCGAGCGCCCAGTTGATCGGGATCTCGACGAGTGAGCGGCCGTCGCCGACAGCAAGCTCGAGGGGACGTCGGCGTCCATCAGCGACGACTCGTAGAGGAAGCCGCGGTCGGCCAGGATCGTCGGGGCGTCGTAGGTCAGCTCCCACAGCGGGGCGCGGTACCCGATCGGCCGTACGCCGGCCACTCGCTCCAGCGCCTCAATGCCCCGGTCGATGATCTCGGCCTGCTCGGCCGCGGACCGGCTGAGCGGGGATTCGTGCAGGTAGCCGTGGTGGGCGATCTCGTGCCCGGCCGCCACGATGTCGCGGATCACTCCGGGGTGGCGCTCGGCCGTCCAGCCGGGGACGAAGAAGGTCGACGCACGCGGTGCCGCTCGAGGATCCCGAGGATCCGACGCACTCCCGTCAGCGGACCGTAGGCCTGGTGACTCATGACCGACATCCGGTCGGCGAGCTCCCACGACACCGAGAGCGCGGCCGACTCAGCGTCGACGTCGAAGGTGAACGCGGCGGCCGCGGAGTGGCCGTCCGGCCATGCGACCGGCTCGGCCGGGCGCAGCAGGTCCTCGCTCACCGGCCCGCCTTGGCCATGACCGACACGAACTCGTAGGCGACGTTGGCCGCAGCGATCCCGGTTATCTCCGCGTGGTCGTACGCCGGTGCCACCTCCACGATGTCGGCACCCACCACGTTGACGTCGGCGAACGCGCGGAGCACGCCCAGCAGCTCGCGGGACGTCATGCCCACCGCCCTCCGGGGTCCCCGTGCCGGGCGCGTGCGCCGGGTCGAGGACGTCGATGTCGACCGACAGGTACACGGGGGCGTCGCCGACCCGGTCAAGGAGTGCGCTCCGCGATGGGGACGCGATCGAGTGCTCCTCGAAGTCGGACGAGCGCACGATGGTGAACCCATCTCCGCATCATCGACGAAGGTTCTGCGGCGAGTAGAGCGAAGCGCGGATGCCGACGTGGCCGCAGTGACCCTCGCGCAGGAGCCCCTCCTCCCACGCCCGCCGGAACGGGGTCCCGTGCGTGTAGGGGGCACCGAAATAGGTGTCCCAGGTGTCGAGGTGGGCGTCGAAGTGGATCAGGGCGATCGGGCCGTGCTGGCGGTGCATCGCCCGCAGCAGCGGCAGCGCGATGGTGTGGTCGCCGCCCAGCGACACGAGCCTCTGGCCGCCCGAGATGAGGGACGTGGCTGCCTCATCGATCTGCTCGATCGCCTGGAGGATGTCGAACGGCGTGCATGGGACGTCGCCGGCGTCGACCACCTGCGTGCTGCGGAACGGCTCCACGTCGACGTCGGGGTTGAACGGTCGCAGCAGCCGTGACGACTGCCGGATGTGCGACGGGCCGAAGCGGGCCCCCGGGCGGTAGCTCACCCCGGTGTCGAACGGCACGCCGAGGACGGCGATGTCGTAGGAGGCCACGTCCTCTGCCCGCGGGAGCCGCGCGAAGGTCGTGAAGCCCGCGTAGCGCGGCACCGTCAGGGCGTCTAGCTGGCCCACGATCCCGTTCACCACCTCATGCGGCTGCACGTGCGCCTCCCTAGCCGTCGAGTCTGGCATCCCAGCATCCCCCATCAGACTCTCCCTCGGTTCGTCCCGCCGTTGACCTGGATGATCTGCCCTACCAGCGCCCCCACGGCGGGGTCAGCGAGGTACGCGACCGTCGCGGCGATCTCCGACGGCAGGCCGATGCGGCCGAGCGGGGTCTGGGCGGCGTACTCGGCCTGGATCTGCGCCAGCGTCACGCCCGCCGCGTCTGCATCCACCCGGAGCTGCGGGGTGTCGATCACTCCGGGAGCGATCGCGTTGACGATGATCCCCTCCGGGGCGAGCTCACGGCCGAGCGTCTTCGTGAGGGACACCAGGCCGGCCTTGCTCGCCGCGTAAGCCGAGGCGTCGGGCCAGCCGGTCACGCCCCACTCCGACGCGATGATGACGATGCGCCCGGCACCGCGCACGCGCATCCCCGGGAGGACGGCCTGGACCAGGAGGAACGCGCCGCCCAGGTTCGTGTCGATGACCCGCCACCAGTCGTCGAGGTCGTGCTCGTCGATCGGGGCCATCGTCATGTAGGCGTGGTTCACGACGAGGACGTCGACGAAGCCGAGGTCGGCGCTCACCGAGGCGACCAGCCTCTCCACGTCCGCCGGACGCGAGCAGTCGGCTCCGAACGCTACTCCGCCGATCTCCGCCGCAAGGGCGTGCAGTCGCGCGTCGTCGACGATGTCGGCGCACGCCACCACGAGACCCTCGGCCGCCAGGCGCCGCGCAATCGCCTCGCCCATGCCTTGCCGAGCGCCGGTGACCAGTGCGACCCGGTCCGCCATCTCAGATCACCGCCCCGGAGTTGGGCGAGATGATCTCGCCCACGCAGTAGGTGGCCTCGTCGACGAGGAAGCGGACGGTGCGCGCGATCTCCTCGGACTGTGCGAGACGGCGGGCCGGCAGGGTGTCCAGGTACTCGCGGTCGCGCCACGGGGAGTCGGCGGCCAGCAGCGGAGTGTCGGTGGGGCCGGGCGCAACGCCGTTGACGCGGATGCCGAAGGGGGCCAGCTCGGCAGCGGCGGAGCGGATTACGCCGATCACCGCTCCCTTGGCTGCGGCATAGTGCGAGTCGCCGTCGCCCCCTCCGAGGGCGAGCTCGGACGTCACGCAGACGATGCTGCCCTCGCCGCGCGCCTTCATCTCAGGCACCACCGCGCGAATCACGTTCAATGCCCCGCCCAGATGCACGTGCAGCATGCGATTCCACTGCTCCGCCGTCACGTCGGACACGGGCGCCATCTCGTAGTGCCCGGCTGCTGTGACGGCGGCATCGATTCCGCCGTGCCGTTGGCGGATCAGCTCGACCGCCGCTGCGACGCCGTCCGCATCTCGGACGTCCACCTGCTCGATTCCAGCATCCGCAGCGCCGACGAGGTCAAGCCCCGCCACCGCCCATCCAGCCTCGCCGAAGGACCGCAGCACCGCAGCACCAATACCACTCGACGCCCCGGTGACCAGAACACATGGGTGCCGACCGGCCGGAGTCATGGGCGAGGTCACTCCTTCTCGGACGCCAGGTACGCGGCCGTCGCCGCGTCGTCCTCGGGGTCATCGACCTCCACCACAGCGACGGTGGTGATGCGGGAGCGCACCGCCAGGTAGACGACGGTGCCAATGACGAGGAGGCCGGCGAGCGCCAGATAGATAGACCAGTTCAGGAAGTTGCCGTAGAAGTCACGGGGCCAGGCGATATTCAGGAACTGGAAGACCGCCCAGATGACCGCGACAACGGAGACGAACATGCTCCACGGACCGAGACTGAACGGTCCAGCAGTCCACTTCCCCCGCAACTTGATGACGAGGGCACCGACGAGGGGGAAGAGGAAGGCGATGTAGAAGCCGCCCGACGTGAAGTTGAGCATCAGCGTGTAGAAATCCGGTGCTGCCTGGCTCAGCGCGATCATGACCGACCCGATCACGGTGGCGACGACCAGCGCGACTGCCGGCTGCTTCTGGCCCTTGGTCAGCTTGGCGAGCAGGTGCGGTGCCGGCAGGGCGTTGTCGCGCGCGTACGACCAGATGAGGCGCGAGGCAGAGGTCTGCAGGGCCAGGAAGGATGCCAGGAAGCCGATGGTGAACAGGATCTCCGCGAACTTCGCGGTGGTGTCGCCGAGGTGGTAGACGAGCGTGTCGAAGACCGGATCCGCGCTCTCCGCCGCGATCTCCGGCGGGATGGCCAGGATGATCGACAGCGACGAGAACATGACGACGATCGCGATGAAGGTGATCGAGAAGATCACGGCCTTCGGCAGGTTTCGCCTGGGGTGATGCACCTCCTCAGCAATCGAGCCGGCGCTCTCGAAGCCCACGAACGACCAGCCGACAAAAGCCATCGCCACAAGGAACGGGCCACCGAGACCCAGGTAGCCCTCCGTGGAGAACCCCTCCGTCAGCACCCCCACCGAGTTCTCACGGTGGAAGAAGAGGAGGAACAGTCCGAGCCCGATGGACCCGAGGATTTCCGCGATGATCGAACCGGTCATCAGGGCCTTCAGCACCGTCCGGCCGGCGATGTTGGCCGCCGTGCCGAGGAGCACGATGATGAACGCGATCAGCGCCTGCTGGCCGGGCTCGATCTCCCAGCCGAAGACGTTGGCGACGAAGCCTGCGGAGAACATCGACACCGCGGCCATGGCGACGACAAGGGTCCACATGTAGAACCAGCCCGCCATCCAGCCGTACGCCGAGCCGAGCAGGCGACGGGACCACTGGAAGATCGAGCCCTCGACCGGCCAGCGAGAGACCAACTCGGCGAACACCAGCGCGACGAGCAGCTGGCCGCCGAAGACGATGAGGAAGTTCCACCAGAAGGACGGACCTGCAGTCGAGTACGAGAGCCCGAAGATCCCGTACAGCGCAACGATGGGCGAGATGAACGCGAACGAGAACGCGAACGCCGACCACAGCGAGAACTCCCGCTTGAGCCGGTGGTCGTCGTGCACATGCTCGACGGGTACGTCAGCCACCCCACCATTGCCAGTCGACATGCTGCCTCCTCGTAGCATCGTCCCGCTGCCCTGTTGGGCGCATGATGCTCCTCCGGGCCGCACCCGTCGACCGAATCGACGAGGACCACATGATGTCTGGCCGATCGCATGATCACTGTGCGATCGCACACCGACCGCTAGCCTGAGCCCATGAGCGCGGAACTCACGGTCCGCGAGCTGGCCCGGTACCCGTCGCTGAATGCGACCGTTGCCGTAGGCGGCCCCGGCCTCGACCGCCCGGTGCGCTGGGCCCACTCCACCGAGCTGCTCGACCCGCGCCCCTACCTCCATGGCGGCGAGCTCGTCCTGACCGTGGGCGCCGGGCTGACCGACCCCGAACGGTGCGCGGCCTTCGTCCACGCCCTGGTGGAGTGCCGGGTCGCGGCGCTGGGGCTCGGCGTCGGCGACGTCCATGCCGAGCCGCCCAAGGCGCTCGTGGCCGACTGCGTGGCGGCCGGGATCCCCCTGCTCCTCCTGCCGCCCACGACACCGTTCATCGAGGTCACCGAGCTGCTGGCCGAGCACCGCATCAGACTCGCTTCCGACCGCTCACGCCGGTCAACTGTGGGTCGTCTCGCCGAGGCCGTCCTCCGCCGTCAGGCGACGTCGGACCTACTGGCGGACGATATCCGCGAAGCGGGGCTCGACCCGAGGAACCTCTGCGCGTCGCTGTGGCCCAAGCGGCTAGAAGAGTCGATCCGCCAGCGCCTCGAGACCAGCAACCACCTGCTCGGGGACCTGCCAGACTGCCTGCTGCTGCTCACCAACGACGCCCAGGAGGCCGAACGCGCGGCCACCTCCCTGGGAGTGACCACCATCAGTGGTGGCACCTTCGAGCTGGACGACCTGGCGGAGGAGCTCGACGGCCTGCTCAAGGCACGGAGCCGGCGCGAGGGACTCGAGGAGTCCGACGACGAGCTGCACACGCACGCCCACTCCCGGCGGCTATCTCACTACACGTACCTGGTGAACTCCATGCCGCAGGAGTCGCTCGAACCGCTTCTCGCCGACCTCCTCGACCCGCTGGTCGAGCACGATGACGTCAGCGGGTCTCACCTCGTGGAGTCCCTCGAGGTGTTCCTCCAGCACGACGGTTCCGTGCAGGCGGCGGCGCGCACGATGCACCTGCATCCGAACTCACTGCGTCACAGGCTGACGCGCATCTACGAGCTCACGGGCCGCAACCCACTGCTGTTCCGGGACCAGGTCGACTTCGCGATCGCCTTGGAGGCGCTGCGCCGCCGGCGTCACATCCAGCCTGTGTGACCGCTACTCGCCCGAGCCGCTGTCGAGGGCGATCGCGACGGTCTCCTCCTGCGCGATGAGCTGCGCGTCGGCGTCGTAGACGCTCACCGTCTCGTCCTCGAGGAGGAGGTGGCCCTCCGAGTCGAGGACGTCGATGGTCTCATCCACGATCGAACCGTCGGGACCGGTGGCGACGACGATGTCGTCGACGACCGCGCCGATGGCCTCGCCCTGCTCGTTCAGCACCACCTCGACGTCGACCTCTTCGCCGATCTCGATGTCGTCGTCCGCCATGGCTCCTCCTGAGCACTGTGAGCGGGTGTTCCCCCGCCCGGGCAGTCTAGGGGCGGGGGTCTGCGGTACGCCCGGCATCCCACCACGCCGGACTCAGCCCTCAGCCGAGCTGGTCGCGCAGCGCACGCATCCCCTCGCCGATGCGACCCACCATGGAGAGGTGGCCTTCGCCCTGCACGAGGCGCGCGGTCGCGCCCGGAACATGCGCCGCCAGCCACTCCCCGTGCGCGAACGGAACCATCAGGTCGACGGACCCCTGCCAGACCTGCACCGGGACCGTGATGGCATCGAGGCCGAAGCCCCACGGCTGCACGAAGGCGATGTCGTCGTCGAACCAGCCCCAGATGCCGCTCGCGACCGCCCAGCGGAATGTCTCCGCCATGCGGTCGGCGCTCTCGCCGGTCAGGAACGCGCGATCAACCTCGGGCAGCAGCGAGCCCATCGCCTCGATGACCTCCTCGCCATCGACCTCGGCGAGCACGGACACGGCGCCCTCCAGGAAGGCCTGCAGCTCAGCCTCGCCGGCGAGCGCCGCACCGAACTCCTCGACGTTGTCGTCGCCCATGCCCGCCAGGTAGTCCAGGCCCTCGGCGTCGTACGGCGCGATGCCCGCCAGGCTGATGGCACCGGCGCATCGGCCCGGAAGGAGCGCGGCCGTCCCGAGGGCATGCGGCCCGCCCCCGGACCAGCCGAGGGTGACGAACCGCTCGTGACCCAGGTGGTCGGCGAGGACCGCCGACATGCGCGCCACGTCGGCGATGGTGCGACCGGGACGTCGCGTCGATCCGCCGTAGCCCGGTCGCACGAGCTCGACGAGCTGGAGGCCCGCGGCCCGCGCCGGCACCACCAGCTCCGGATCCAGGGGTCCGGCCGCGGGGGTGCCGTGGTGGTAGACGAGCAGGCTCGCGCCGACCGGCGCGTCCTCGTCCGCCAGGTACTGCAGGGCCGAGCCGTCGGCCATGGTGAGGGTGCGCACATCGCTCATGACGTCACCTTAGGCAGCATCAGTGACGTCGGGCCGGCTAGGGACCGACGCGCACGGTGCTGGTCACCGACGCCGCTCCCCCGAAGGAGTTCGTGCCGGTGAGCACGTACCGGTAGCAGCCGTTGGCGAGGCCGTTCTGCGTCTGGGTCGAGTTCGGCAGGGTCACGGTCGTGGCTGCGTCGAAGCCCCCGCACACACCGGCCGTCGAGACTCCGGTGGTCCGGGTGAAGGTGCTGCTCGCCAGCATCGACTGGGTCTCGGCGTATGCCGTGAACGCCGACACCGAGAAGTTCGCCCCCGCGAGCACACTCGAGCTGCTCCCTGCGAGCGTCGCGACCGCACCGTTGACGGTGAACACGCCGTTGACCGGCGGCGTGGTGTCGAGCATCACGGTCGTGGTGAGCGTCACGGCGGGCGGGACCAGCGGGTTGGTGCCGGTGAGCACGTACCGGTAGCAGTTCGTCGCGAGCCCGGTCTGCGCCGGACTGCCGGTGACGGTGGCCGCGGCACCGAACGCTCCGCACACCCCGTTCGTCATGGTCGCCGACGCGAGGGTGAGGATGCTGGTGATCGGCGTCTCCGGATCGGTCCACTCAGTTCGGGAGATGGCGAACCCCGCTGCGGTCGCGGTCGACATGCTGCCGGCAGACGTCGCGGCGACTCCGTTGACGCTGAGCGCTCCGCCCACCGGTCCGGTGGTGTCGATGCGCACGGTGCTGGTGACCGACGCCGTGCCGCCGAAGGAGTTCGTCCCGGTGAGCACGTACCGGTAGCAGCCGTCTGGAAGGCCGTTCTGCGTCTGCGTCGAGCTCGGGCAGGGTCACCGTCGTGGCTGCGTCGAAGCTCCCGCACACGCCGGCAGTCGCGACTCCCCTCGTCCGCGTGAAGGTGCTGCTCGCCAGCGTCGACTGGGTCTCGGCGTATCCCGTGAAGGCGGACACCGAGAAGTTCGCCCCCGCGACCACACTCGAGTTGCTGCCGGCCGCGGTCGCAACCGCCCCGTTGACGGTGAAGACGCCATTGACCGGCGGCGTGGTGTCAAGCCTCACGATCGTCGTCAGCGTCACGGCAGGCGGGACCAGCGTGTTCGTGCCCGTGAGTACGTACCGGTAGCAGTTCGTCGCGAGCAAGGTCTGCGCCGGACTGCCCGTGACGGTGGTCGCGGCGCCGAACGCTCCGCACACCCCGTTCGTCAGCGTCGCCTGCGCGCGCGTCAGGGTGCTCGTGATCACCGACTCCGGATCGGTCCACTCCGTCCGGGTGACGGCGAACCCCGCTGCGGTCGCAGTCGACGTGCTCCCGGCCGTCGTCGCGGCAACGCCATTGACGCTGAGTGCTCCGCCCACCGGTCCGGTGGTGTCGACGCGGACAGTCGACAGCACCGTCGCCGCGGTGCCGACCCCGTTCCGCGCCGTCAGGGTGTAGCGGTAGCAGCCGGGTGCCAGACCCGGGTCCGTGAGGATCGTGGCGACCACGGAGGACAGCGTGACCGGGTCCCGAAGAGGTGCCGCACACGCCGGCAGCGACAGTGGGCTGGGTCCGCACCAGCGTCGTCGTCGCCCCGGAATGGCGTCGATCCCCGCCGCGGTGACCGTGAGGACGATCGAACGTGTACGCGCCCGTCTCGTCGAGGAGGGAGCCCGGGCTGCGGTCGCTGCTACGGCGTTCACCGCAGGCGCCGGCTGACGGCGCGGTGGTGTCGAGCCATACCGTCGTCGTCAGGGTCGACGGGGTCCCGAAGGCGTTGGTGGCCGGTCAGGACGTACCGGTAGCAGGGCGTGGCCAGGCGGTCTGCGCGCCGGACCCGTCGTCGGTGTCTGCCCGTGAACAGGCTGGTGTCCGCGGCGAAGGTGCCGCACGTTGGCCGCCGGCGAAGGGGGCCACCGCACGAGTCACGGATGCCGAGGCCATGCCGGACTCTGCGGGTCGGCGAAGAGCGTCCAGGCGCGGCCTCCATGTGGCGGGCGTACGCCATGGACGCCGTGCCCGCGCTGTCCGCGGCGACCGTGTTGACCGTCAGGAGGCCACCGACGGGTGCCGACGTGTCGACCCGCACGATGGTGCCGATGGACGATGCGTTGCCGGCGAGGTCCACGCCGCGCAGGGTGAAGCGATGGCATCCGTCAGCCAGGCCCGTCACGGAGAAGCTGCCGGAGCCGGGCACGTCGACGCCGGCGTCGAAGGTGCCGCACACGCCGGCGCTCATGGGGGCGAAGGATCGGGTCAGGACGCTGGATGCCAGGCCGATGTTGGCATCGGTGTAGGCCGCGAGACCCGAGACCGTCACCGACCCCGTCGTGTTGTTCGTCGACGGTGTTGCGCCACTCGCCGCCGTCCCGTTCACGGTCACGGCCCCGCCGACGGGTGCCACGCCGTCGACCAGGACGGTCACCTGGACAGCAGCACTGAGCCCTGCCGCGTTGAGACCGGCCATGTCGTACCGGTAGCACCCGGTGGCGAGGCCGCTCTGCGCCGGCGCGCCGGCCAGAACGCTCGCGGACCCGAAGGTGCCGCAGCCCCCGCCGACGAGCGTTGCCGACGTGCGCGTCAGGGTCGATGACGTCATCCCCGACTCCGGATCGGTGAAGTCCGTGCGTGCCAGGGCCCATGCCCCCGTTGTGCTCGTCGACGTCACCCCGCCCGGCAGGGCTCCTGTCCCGTTGGCGGTCAGTGCCCCTCCGGTGGGGGCGGTCGTGTCCACCTTGACGGTGGTGCTGACGGATGAGGAGTTGCCGACGTTGTCCGTGCCGGTGAGCGTGAAGCGGTAGCAGCCGACGGCCAGCCCCGTCTGCGCGATCGGTGCGGCGCCCGTCAGCTCGGCGGCGCCGCCGAACGGGCCGCAGGCATTGCCGGCCAGCGTGGCGGACTCCCGCACGAGGGTGGAGGAGGAGAGGCCGGACGCCGCCTCGGTTCCGGCCTCCGAGTAGGGCGTCAGTGCCGTGACGGTGAAGTCACCGACGGCGAACGAGGTCGTGCCCGCGGCGGATGCGTCCACGCCGTTCACCCTCACCGACCCACCGGATGGCGCGGTTGAGTCAGCGACGACGGTGAGGGTCGATGTCGACGCGTTTCCTCGAGCGTCTCGGGCCGTCACGACGATCGGCGCAGGGACACCGGCCCCGGATGCGAACGCAAGGGCGGAGGAGCGATAGGTGACCGTCGGTGCCGTACCCACCCCCGAGGTGACCGTCTCGGACGCATGCGACCAGCCCGACCCGGACACGGCGGGGAACGTCGCGGACGCCGGCCCGACCTCGCCGTCCGTGAGCTCGGCATCGATCCGTATCGAGCCGCCGCTGGCCGGTCGGAAGAACAGCAGGTCGCTTCCGTTGCGTCGTGCGATCAGGGCATTGCTGCCCGCCGCTCCCGACAGCGCGATCGTCGGGGCGGTGCGGTCCGCAGCCACCGTCACGGGATCCGACGTCGTCCCCGTCGTCGTCCAGGGCCCGACCACGGCCGTGACCACGTAGTCGGCATCGCCGTCCGCCAGTCCGGAGTCGACGCAGGACAGGGTGCTCGGGGGCAGCGGAGTGGTGGTCGTGGATCCGCACGCGGGAGTCGGCGTGCCACCTGCGATGCGCACGACGCGGTATCCGGTGATGGCCATGCCCGACGGGACGTTCGGCGCCGTCCACGAGACCTCGACCTCGTCGGAGTACTGGGGCGACACGGCCTTGACGACGGGCAGCGGGAGGGTCGCCACCTTGGCGGATCCCGTTGCGCCGCCCTCACTGCTCCAGTACGCCCAGGCCGTGCTCGGCATCGCCCCCGACACGACAACGAGTCCGATGGCCAGCAGCCATCGGACCGTCTTCGCAGCGCTCGCAGCGCCTCCCGCGGGTGGGCTCACACTGCGCGACCCGTTCCCGAGATCGACAGGGGGAAGGAGGCGCCCTTGCAGGCGTCCTGGTTCGTGGTGGCGAGGTCGACGAGCATGTACGGGACGACGAGTCGGGTGGTGCCGTTGGCCGCGACGAGCAGAGGCGGATCGGTCGCAGCCGTGTAGCCACCGACCGTCAGCCACTCGGCGAGACAGCCCTCCTCAGACGGCGGCAGCACGGTCACCTCCACCGACTGCACGGCGATCTCCGCGTCGCTGGGGTTCACGACGGTGATGACGAGCGAGCCGGGCTCGCCGAGGACGAGGGGGCCGCTGGGCAGTGACGCCCGGAAGTCGAGCGACCTGACGACGGTGCCGTCGACCGGCGCGGTCAGATCCACGGTCTCCCCGGGCGAGACCTCGAGGGTGCCGCCGCCCTGACCCATCACCTCGGCCGCGGCACGCCCGTCGGGCCCGTTGGTCATGACGACCGCGAAGGCAGCACAGGCACTGAGCGCGAGGAAGGTGACGATGAGCACGACCGGGAAGGCGCGATGGGACGTCGGCCCACCAGCGTGCTTGGGCTGCGGCTCGAGCTGCAGTGCACTGAGATCCATGCGTGGCTCACCTCGACTCTTGGTGGCGCGCGGGGGTCGGTGTCGACCCCCGCGCAACCGACGCGGGTGGCTAGTTGGCGACGAGTGACAGGACGACGTCGGCGTCCTTGCAGGGGTCCTGGTTCGAACCCGTCTCGCGCAGTCGGATAGTCGGCGACGATCTCGTTGCCCGAGGTGACCGCCGGCGGCAATGAGCTCGCCGGTGTAGGCGGCGTTGTCCGCGATGACGAAGTCGGTCGTCGGGCAGCCGACGCCGATGGTCGTGCCGGCGGCGTCCGTCGACGTCGGAGACGGTGACGGTGACGTCGGTCAGCTGGATGGCGGTGCCGCTCGGGTTGTCGACCTTGGCCACGATGTCCACGCCGCGGACCGCCGGGGAACAGCCCGGTCGGCGTGCCGATCTGGGTCGACGGTGAGGTCGGTGGCCTCGGCGGCGACCTCCGCGGCGCCGACACTGGTGCCGGTGCTCGACCAGAAGGCGAAGGCCACGCCCCCGGTGAGGAGGACGGCGCCGGCGGTGGCGCCGACGATGACGATTCTGCGCATGGGTATGCGACGCATGGGTGGAGCTCCATATCTCTGGGGAAGGGGCGCGAACTCCCCCCGTGGAGTCCGACAACATCGATATGCGCGCGTGCTGTTCAGTTGTGGGCCGTGCTCCCTGTGCCACACATGCCTCATTAGTCACATGAGTCACATGGGTAACGGCCCGACCCTAGGCGCGGCGTGCCTCGCGCCCGCTCGGCGACACGCCGACAGCAGGGCCGACGAAATCGCCCAAATGGGTCAGCCCGCCTTCCGCTCTCCCCTGTCCCTACGCTGAGGTCGTGCGGGTGACGCGGGTCGGCGGGGCCTGAATGGCCGGCAGCAGCCGCCGAAGCACGATCATCGGGGGGATCGTCTCGCTGGCGGTGCTTGCCGCGGTCTTCCTGTTCCTCTTCCCGAAGTTCGCCGACTACGGGGCCGCCTTCGACCAGATGCTCGCCCTGTCGCCGTGGTGGATCGCCGCGCTCGTCCTGGCCAGCCTGGTCAACATCGGGCTGTACCCGCTCACGGAGATCGCCGCCATCCCACGACTGCCCTACCGGGCTGCCTTCATGTCCCGGCAGGCGGCGTTCACCATCTCGAACATCATCCCCGGCGGGGGCGCCGTCGCCGTGGCTACCCAGTACTCGATCCTGGCGGGCTACCGCGTGCCGCCCGTCACCGCGGCTGCGGCGGTCTCCGCCGACGGCGCCTGGACCTACCTGATCACCCTGGGCGCACCGTCCATCGCCGTCGGCCTGCTCCTGATCGAGGGCGACTCGATCGCGGGCTTCCGCCTCGCCGCCGCCCTCGGCCTCGCGCTCGTCATCGGCTCCGTCGCCGCCATCACCGTGATCCTGCGATCCGAGGAGGGCGCCCGCCGGCTCGGATCATGGGCGCAGAGAGTGGTCGACCGCGTCTACCGGGTGGTCAAGAAGCCTCCACCTGACGTCACGTCGGCAGCGATGGCCTTCCACACCAACGCTGCCGAGATGGTCGGTGAGCGCTGGCGCTCCCTGACCGTGACGAACGTCGTCGCCCAGTTCATGCCCCTCGTGCGTCCTCGGCGCGGCCCTCGCCGGACTCGGCGTCCTCGGACACCCCGTCACCGTCATCGAGGCCTTCGCCGCCTACTCGATCGCGCTGCTGCTGACGATGTTCCCGCTCACCCCGGGTGGGCTCGGCACCGTCGATGCCGCCCTCGTCGCGCTCCTCGTGGGGTTCGGGGCGGACTCATCGACGGCGCTCGCCGCCGACCTGATCTGGCGCCTGGTCTGGTTCCTGCCGCAGCTGCTGGTGGGCCTGGTCGCCATGGGGATCTACCGCTGGGACCGCCGCCGAGCCGCTGCCTGAACCGTTCGCCGTGCTCGCCCTCAGGCGGGATCGTCGGCCGGCGGTGCCGGCTCAGGCGTATCCGCCACGGCCGGACGTCCGGCGATGCGGTTCGCCGCGAAGAGGCCGACCAGCATCGCCACGAACGTGACGAGGTAGACCTGCCCGGTCACCGCCTCAGCCATTGCCAGCAGGCGGCCGAGCGGTGACGCCGCGGTGAGGTCGCCGTAGCCCGTGGTCGTGATCGTGGTGAGGCTGAAGTACATGTAGGAGGTCGTCGGCTGGGGGTCCCCGAAGAACGGCGCCCTGATGATGCTCGTGCTCGCGATGAACACGTAGAAGAAGGCGATGGGCAGCAGCAGGTAGCCGGAGATGGCACCGAGCAGCGTGCCGCGCGTCACCTCCCGGTGCTGCACGAGCCGGCGGATGATCGCCATGGGCGCCACGATGGCCAGCAGGACGACCAGGATCGGGGCGGCGCTCGTAGGCGGCGGAACGACGTCCGTGAAGGACGTCACGACGGCGAGGAAGCTGACGCTGCTGACGATGACGATGACGATGACGTCGGCGATGCGCTGGGGTCGTCGGCTGAGTCCCGACGCACGCAGGGCGAGCAGGAGCGTCGCTCCGACGAGGAGCGAGGCTAGGGCCGACTGCCATCTGCCGGACGCCTCGCTCACGCGGGGGCCGATGTCGACGAGCATCAGGATCACGATCGACGACACCGTGACGATCAGCAGCATCCCGAAGCGGTCGAGCAGCCGCGACTTGTCGTCGAACAGCGGCCTGCGCTTCGGCTTCTTCACCTCGTGCTACCCCTCCGTCGCCCCAGTGTCCGGGTCATCCTTGCCCATGCGCCCGGCGGCCGCGAGACCCGCACCCGCCGCGATGAGCGATCCCGCGACGATGGCCAGGATCGCGGTGTTTCCACCAGTGTGGGCAAGCTCGCCTGCAGGGGCGTGGTCTCCGTCGACCGCGGTCGACGTGACGTGCCCGGGGTGGGAGGCGTGGTGCGTGGCGTGGTGGGGCGTGCCCGCCTGCTGCGTAGTCGTCGTCGGGGTGCTGACGTCACCGGGGACCGTCGTCACACTGACCGTCGGGGCGACCTCTGTGGTCGGGCCTTCCGTGGTGACGGCGGGGGTGACGACTGAGCTGCCCACGTCAACGGGCACGTCCGGAGTCACGACACCGCCAGCGACCACGCCGGGCACGGCCTCGGTGACGACCTCCGTGGGGGTGGCCTGCAGAGGCGGCACCAGCATCGGCTGCACCTCGGGCCGCACCATCGGCTCCGGCGCCCTGCGTCGGCTGGGACTGCCTGCTGCACCGGCGGCACCAGCGTCGGCTGCAACGGCGGCGCAACCAGATCCGGCGCATCCGGCTCGGGACCCCTCGTCGGCGGCACCTGCTGCTGCACCTGCGGCACCAGCGTCGGCTGCAACGGCGGCGCAACCAGATCCGGCGCATCCGGCTGCGGGACCCCTGTCGGCGGCACCTGCTGCGGCAACGGCGGCACCAGCGTCGGCTGCAACGGCGGCGGCACCAACGGATCCGGAGCCTGAGGCTGCGGCACCACCTGCGGAATCGCCTGGCGTCGGCATTTGCTGCGGCACCACGTGCGGAATCGCCTGCGGAACCTCCGGCGGCACCCGAGTCGGCGTGGCCTGCGGGACATCCTGCGGCCCCTGCTGCGGCAACGGCGGCACGGCAATCGGCTGCGGCGGCACGGCGATCGGCTGCGGCGGCGGAATCTCCATCGGCGTCGGCACCTGCTGCACCACCGGATCCGGCGGCGACCAGCATCGGCTGGCACTGCGGTCGGAGGCCTCAGACTCCGTCTCCGTCGTCCCGGGACGGCGACGACATGGGTGACCGGGCTTCTCGGTGAAGGTCGCGACCGTCCCGGTCGCCACGACCGGATCGGTGTCCTCGGGAGTGGTCTGCGTGGGTCGGGCGTGTCCGTGTGGTGCTGTCCCGGGGAGATCGTCCACTGCTTGACCCCGCCGCCGAGGGTCACGTTCGTGTAGCCGTGCGCAGCACGACGACAACGCGGGTCCCTGCCTCGGCCGCCCTCGTGCCCGTGGCCGCCGACCACGCGGACGACGATGTCGTGTCCGGTGGTGTTGCGCAGCGTCAGCGTCGTGGATCCGTGCTCGTGGGGAGTCGCCACCCACGAGATGCCGTCCACGTGTCCGTCGACATCGACCGAGTTGCCGTGCTCATGCTGGCTGCTGCTCGAGTGGCTGTCGGCCATCGCCGGTGACGCGACCATGGTCCCGACGCCGGCGGCCGCCACGACGCCCAGGGCCACACCCGCCGCGATGCGCGCAGCCGGGATAGAGCCCTGGAGCAGGTGCACCCCGTCGAACACCGCGACCACATCGCCCGGGAACTGCTCGAGCAGCTCGACGACGACTGCAGGATTCCCGCTCGCCACTGCCTTGCGCGACAGCTCCCCCGGATGCAGCAGGTTGAAACCCTTGGGTGCGTCCAGCACCGGGTGCACGACCATGCAGTGCTCGTCGCGCAGCACGCGGGCGAACGGTGACGGATCGGTGTGGCGGGTGACCGGGACCCCGGCGGCCTCCGCGAAGGCGAGGGCGTCATCGAGGGCCTCCGCCGTGCGTGGCCGGCCGAGGCCGCTGGACGGCTCGATGAGGTCGACGCCCGTGCTGTGCAGGTGCGCGTAGCCCACGGCGAAGAGGACCCCGTACCCGGAGAGCTCGCCGGTGTCGGTCAGCCAGGCCACGCTGCCCGGGCGCTCGACCGGGCGCATGACGTGCACGGCCACGCCGGGGACGTCGAACTCGGTCATGGCCGCGGCGCCCTGCAGCGCATGTGCCACGAACGATGCCGGATCAGCCGGCACTCCCGTGGAGATGACGACGATGCGCCGCTTGGCGCACTCGACCATCGCCTCCCGCAGGTCGGCGACGCGTCCGCCGTCGATGAGCTCGGTGCCGGGGGCGATGGCGGCCCAGCGCTGCTCGAGTCCGGACTGATCCGCGCCCGTCGTGAAGGCGGTCAGCGAGCGGCACTCCGGGACGAGCCGTGCCAGGGTGGCGTCATCCATCAGGTGGCCGTCGAGGACCGCCACATGCAGCCGGTCGACCGTGTTCGCACTCACGTCAGGACCTCCCGTTGGTAGTCAGCGCCACTACCGTAGGCGCCGATGGTGACATCCGTGAAGGGCAGGCGCGGCGTCAGCCAGGGGAAGACGACGAGGAACAGGAACGTAACCGTTACGAGGACGATCACCGCGACCAGCAGCCACCGCACCGGGGTCGATCCGGGCAGGTGCCGCCAGATCCACTCGAACACGGCTCAGCCCCCCGACGTCGCGAGCTCAGCGGGCGGTCCCTGCTCGCGGGTCCGCTCCTCGACCAGGTAGCCCCACCAGGCCCAGCGCTCGGTGGACGCCCAGCGCGGGTTGCAGGTGGTCAGGGTGATCAGCGCCTCGGACGGCTCGGCATCCGGCTCGCCCGGAACCGGGTCGATCACCCACGTGTCGGTCGGGCGATGATCTTGTCGGTGTCGAGCTCGTAGACGTACCAGCCGTTCTTGGTCTCGACGACGACGCGATCGCCCTTCCGGAGCCGGTCGAAGTCCTTGAAAGCTCACCGTGGGTGGCCCGATGCCCGGCGGTCGCGAAGTTGCCGATCTGGCCGGGCATCGCGGTGCCGGGGTAGTGGCCGATGCCCTTGGCGAGCTCGTCGAGGCCGACGCCCTCGACCACCGGGCTGCGCCAGACGCTGTCGCGCAGCCGGGGGATGTACATCAGGGCGAACGGCTTTCCAACCGCCGGGGCGGTCACCGGCTGGGGTGCGGCGGTGGTCGCCGCGGGTACGGCCGTGGCACTGGGCTCTGGTGCGGCCGTGACGCTCGGCTGCGGTGTCGCGACGATGGCGGGCGGCGACCATGAGGAGACCAGCTCGTCTCGGGTCGATTCCGCCGCGCTCGCTGCCTGCACGTTCGTCCACCACAGCTGGTAGACGAGGAGCAGTGCGACGACCACGCCCAGCGTGATGAGGATGTCCCCGACCCAGCGCGCAGTGGTGCGCGCACCGCGAGTCGTCATGCCTGCATCGTCCCGGTCACCGGGGCATCGTAAGCCGGA
>CAVOWW010000042.1:0-58444 GCA_963700255.1 uncultured bacterium
CGGAGGTCGTCTGGAGCAGGTCGAGGGCAGGCCTAGATCCCGTAGAACTGACCGTGGTAGCCGAAGAGGACCGGGTGCGGCAAGCCGGCGCGGGCCACCTCGGTGAAGGTGGCCGCGTCGAGCACGAGCAGGTAGGACGTGCCGCGCGCGGCCTCGAGGACGACGGACAGCACGACGCCATCGTCCTCGGTCGTTCGTCCGGGTCGGCCGACGAAGACGCCCTCTCCCGGGTAGTGCCCCGGCTCATGCCAGGTGCGGGCGGACCCGTCGGACACGTCGATCTTCACGAGCTGGTCGTAGAACCCGCGCCTGTCGTGCAGGCCGACGCCGAACACGAAGCGGTACCCGGACCTCGTGCCCATGCGTGGGCTGTCGAACGACGGCAGCTCGATGCAGGTCGAGGAGAGGCACTCGGAGGTGACCGGTCGTCGTGCGCCAGTCACCGGAAGCCGGAAGCGACGAAGGGTGCCGATCGGCAGCTCGTTGGAGGGGTCCTCGATCCGATTCAGGTAGAACGAATCGATGATGGACGCATCGTCGTACCCGACGAGGTCGACGACCAGATCGTCCCCGTCCTCGAAGGAGTTGACGTGATGGAACGAGAAGACCGGGTCCGCCTCGTATGTCCCGACAGGCTGGCCGGTGGCACGATCGATGACGTGGAAGCGCGTCCCGCGACTGGGCTTCCAGCGGAAGTTCTCGATGTACGGGCGCAGCCAGAGCAGGAGCGACATCGGGTTCACGACGAAGGGGAACTCCGCGATGACGAGGTAGCGCGCCGACATGCCGAAGGAGTGGAGGTAGGCGGGCTGGGTGGCCCGGTGGGACGCCAGGGTGCTGGTTGCCAGGGACGGGTCACGGGTGGAGAACCGGCGCAGGACGTAGCGGCTCACTGCTCCGTACCGCGTGACGAGGTTGAATCCCTCGCCCCGGTCTTCGTCCAGGTGGGGGTGCACGGTGGTCATGCGACCGAAGGTGGAGTCGTCCCAGCCGGTCACCCCGACGGTCTCCAGCGTCTCCGGATCGAACTCCACCTGTACCGGCGTCTCCGCGAGCGCGAGGTAGCGATCCGCGATGCGGGCGATGTTGACCTTCGCGCTGTCGGTCACCTCGGGGTGGAAGACCGACGCCATGCGGGCGAAGAGTGATCGGCAGGGGTCGGTCGCGAACTCGGAGTAGGCGATGCGGCCGGTCCGCTCTGCCTCGGACCGTGCACGCCCTTGCAGGAACCGACTGGCGTAGGAGACCCGTCCGCGGTCGATGCTGAAGCGGTGCAGCATCGCCAGTCCGTCGAACCAGTGCCGGTAGCGCTCCGTGCCGACACGGAAGGTGCCCGGACCGTTGCGCAGGAGCGTGCCCTGAAGCCAGTCCGGAAGGTGCCCGTCCACGGGCAGGTCCGGGATGACCGTCTCAGGCGACTCACCAAGGCCGGCGACTGCGTAGTCCGGGATGGTCATGGGGCCGTGCCCGCTCGGGCCCGGCTCACGAGCAGTGGATCGATGAGCGACGCGGCGATCTTCCCTGACGCGAGAACGGCGGGAACCCCTGCACCGGGGTGGGTACCCGCACCGACGATGAACAGGCCGCGGACGTCCTGGGACCGGTTGTGGGGCCGGAACCAGCCCGACTGCATGAGTGTCGGTCGGAGTGAGAAGGCCGCGCCCCGTGGAGTGTTCAGGACGTCGCGGAAGTGCTCCGGCCCGACGGCATGCTCGACGACCAGGTGGTTCCGCAGCCCCGGGAGGAAGCCGTCCTCGAGGGTGTCCAGGACGGTCTCACGAACGGCCTGCGCCTCGCCGGCAACGGCATCGGGATGGCGCGGGACCCCTCGGTCCAGCGGTGGCACGGCCACCAGCACGTACAGGTTCTCGTGCCCGGGCGGGGAGATGCTGGGATCTGTCCGCGAGGGGACGTGGACGTACATGAACGGGTCGGCCGCCGCACCGATGCCGGTTGGCCGACGCCGGCCGAAGAGCCGCCTCATCGACGCCGGGTTGTCTCGCGGCAGGAGGACGTTGTGATGGGCCAGCGGGGAATCGGGCCACTGGCGGTCCGCGCCGAGGTAGAGCACGTGGAGGGACATGCTCGGACTCTGCAGGCGCGTCCGGGTGTCGGAGTTCCAGAGGCGCCGAGTCGAGCGAAGCAGGTCTCCGTAGGTGTGTCCGGGATCGCCGTTGGACACGACGACGTCGGACCGATGCTCCGTCCCATCCGCCAGGCGCACGCCTGCCGCGCGCCCGCCTTCGACGAGAATCGTGGCCACCTCTGACTGCAGGTGGATGCGACCGCCGAGTCGCTGGAGGAGGGAGCCGATCGCCGCGATCAGGGCGCCAGTGCCGCCGCGCGCGTAGTGGACGCCCCACCGTCGCTCGAACTCGACGATGAGGCTGTACAGCGCTGGGGTGGTCGACGGGCGTCCTCCGACGAGCAGGGGATGGAAGGACAGAGCCTGTCTCAGGAAGGGGTCCTTGACGTGCCTGTTCACCGTGCTGCTCACCCCGAGCATGGCGCGCTGCTGCACCATGAAGGGCATCATCGCGAGCATGACCTGGGGGTTCATCATCGGCCGCTCGGTGTACGGGTAGAAGGCATCGAAGATCCTGCTGATGCGCTTGCTCAGCGAGCGGACGCCAGCGACGTCGGCCGGGCTCCGGCGTGCCACCTCGGCGAGGAAGTCATCCATGCCGCCTCGGTAGTCGAAGGACCGGTGATCGGCGTCGAAGACGCGATAGAAGGGGTCGAGGGGGATGAGGTCCACGTGGTCCGCGAGCCGCTCTCCGGCGAGCTCGAACAGCTCCTCGAACATGAACGGCGCGGTGAGGACGGTGGGGCCGCCATCGAACCTGAAGCCGTCGATCTCGTACTGGTAGGCGCGCCCGCCGATCCGGTCGAGTTTCTCGAAGACGTCGACGGTATGGCCCGCCGCAGCCAGTCGCACGGCTGCGCCCAGGCCACCGAAACCGCTGCCGACCACTGCCACCCGCACGAAGGGACGATAAGCGGGTTGACCGGCCTCCGCGACTCGAGACGCGAGGCTCCTCACGGCGGCGCCCGAGGATGGGGGATCATCGGCCCATGCCAGTAGTGAGGATCGCCGATCCGGCAGATGAGCGCCTTGACGGACTACGTCGGACTCACGGACGTGGCCCTGCGTACCCGTCAGGAGCCGGCACGGGCGCTCTACATGGCGGAGAGCTCGTCCGTCATCCGGCGCGCCGTGGAGGCGGGGCACGTGCCGCGCTCCCTCCTCATGGAGGAGAAGTGGCTCGACGAGCTGGACGACGTGCTCGCCGGAGTCGGCGCTGGCGCCCATGGGGACATCCCGGTGTTCCTGGGCTCCCCGGTCGTGCTGCGCGAGATCACCGGATTCACGATGCACAGGGGAGCCCTGGCGGCGATGCACCGTCCCGAGCTCGTCGCCGTGGCCGACCTGCTGGCCGATGTCGTCCGGGCGCGGCCGGTGTCGCGCGTGGTGATTCTGGAGGACATCGTCGACCACACGAACGTGGGGGCGATCTTCCGATCGGTCGCGGCGCTGGGCGCGGATGCGGTCCTCGTGACGCCGCGGTGCGCGGATCCGTTCTACCGGCGCAGCGTGCGGGTGTCGATGGGCACGGTCTTCCAGGTCCCCTGGACCCGGCTGACGTCGTGGCCGGGCGACCTGTCGCTGCTGCGCGAGCACGGCTTCACCGTGGCCGCCCTCGCCCTCACCCCGGGAGCGATGACGCTGGACGAGCTCGCAGACGAGGCACCCGAGCGGCTCGCCCTCGTCCTCGGCACCGAGGGGGACGGGATCTCACCGCGGACGCTTTCCGCCATCAAGCGCCATGTGCGCATACCGATGTCGGGCGGGGTCGATTCGCTCAACGTCGCCGCTGCATCGGCGGTGGCCCTGTGGGCGCTGCGCGCCGCGGCCTCAGAGCGGGCCGAGCAGCCCGTCGAGAGTCCGGTTGCGGAACCTGCCTGACGGGTCCATCTCGGCCACCAGGGCTGCGAAGTCAGCGAAGCGCGGGTATCTCGACGCGACCGACTGCGGGTCCGCGTCGTAGAGCTTCCCCCAGTGCGGGCGGCCGCCTCGGCCGGCGAAGACGTCGTCGAGCTCCGCGAGGATTCCCAGCACCTCGGGGCGGCGCTGCCACGTGAAGTGGATGCCCACCGTGTCCCGACCGTACGCGCCGCTCAGCCACAGGTCATCTGCGCGCATCGTGCGGATCTCGGACACGTGCAGCAGCGGATGGATGCGCGGTGCCAGCCGCTCGAGGTCGGTCAGCAGCTCGACCGCCCGGTCGCGAGGGACGAGGTACTCCGTCTGCAGCTCGTCCCCTGAGCTCGGGGTGAAGTCGAGCTTGAAGTGGGGGAGCCGCTCGTGCCAGGGACCGGGGACGCCTCCCTGCTCCGTGCAGTGGACGGCGTCGTGCCCCGGCAGCGGGTGGCGCTTGCCGTCTGCGAGCCGACCGTCGAGCAGGCCGCCTCCTGCCCACTCGCCGTCCGCGTCCGTCCGTCGCTTCATCCACACCTGGCCGACGAGCCCCGGCCGCCAGCAGGTGAAGAAGCTGACGCTGTAGGCCCGGGCGAACGTCTGGTCGAACGACTCGAGGAGGGCCGCGTGGCTGACGTCGTCGAACACGTACTGACGGACCTCGAAGGACGGCTCGATCGCAAGGTCCACCGAGGTCACGATGCCCAGTGCCCCGAGTGCCACGACTGCTCCCTCGAGCGTGGCTGGCGTCGCGACCCTCGAGAGGCCGGTGACGTCTCCCGACGCGGTGACCAGCTCGAGTCCCTCGACGGTCGCGCTCAGGGTCGGGTTGCGGTCACCGGAGCCGTGGGTGCCCGTCGCCACCGTGCCGGCGACGGAGATGTGCCCGAGCGACGCCATGTTGTGGACCGCCCAGCCCGCCGAGTCGAGGGCCGCGGCCGCCTCTCCGTAGCGCATGCCGCCCGGCACTCTGGCGACCCTGCGCGCGGTGTCGACCTCGACGCACGCCGGGAAGGTCCGCGACGCTCACGTGGATCCCGTCGGTGTCGGCGAGGTCGTTGAAGGAGTGCGCCGTGCCCAGCGCATGGACCCGGGGACTGCGGGCCACGAGCTGCTGGAGCTCGCCGATGCGTCGTCGGGTGGGCCACCTCGGTCGAGCCGAACTCCACGTGACCGGACCAGTTGCGCATCTCAGGGCTCCTCGGTGGTGGCGGCTGGGGCTAGCCAACCACGCCGACGGCGTCGCGCGTGCCGCTGTCGCGAGGCTGCCGGATGGCGAGAAGGGCGAGCACCATCGCCACGAGGATCCCGACGACGCGGAGTCCCTGCACGATGACCGTGAGCGGATCGCCGGTGACCAGCTGCGTGGCCGACCAGGGGTAGACGACCTGGGTGAGCACGGACGCGACGACGACGAGGGCCGCAGCGCGGCGCTGACGGGAGCGCGGGTCGAGGAGCATGACGGCGGTGATGCCGATGAGCCACACGTTGAACTGCGGGGAGTAGACGCGACTGGTGGCGACCGAGACGAGCATGACGGTCAGCGCCACGTCGCCCGGCGGGACATCCTCCAGGCGTCCCGACAGGCGCCACCAGGCGATGAGCGCGAAGAGGGCCAGGCCGATCGCCGTCAGGACCAGTCCGACGGTCTCGGCGCCGTCCATCAGCACCTGGATGGAGCCGTACTTCAGGCCGAACTCGACCTCGCCTCCGAGCAGGGTGAACACCTCGTAGGGCAGGGCGCCGACCGACTCCACCTGCAGCCCCCGTGCTGATTGGTTCGCCAGGAAGGACAGGCTGCCGTCGGTGAGCAGCGCGAACGCGCCGAGCACGATCGCGACGGTGACGACGAAGGCCGGGACAGCACGGGTGAGGTGTCGCCGCGGGACCACGAACAGCATCAGGGCCGGCCACACCTTGACCGTGAAGCCCAGGGCAGCCGCCGCCCCTGTACGCAGCGGGCGTGCGACGACGAGGATGGCGATGACGGCGAAGAGCGTGGGCACCACGTCGAACCGCACCACCAGGATCGAGCCCACGACCACTCCGGCGAGCGCCCAGAGCCACGGGCCGAGCCAGGAGGAGCCTGGCCGGCGGTGGTGGGCGACGAGGATCGCCCCCATGACAAGGGCGTCCATGAGGAGGATGCCGAGCGTGAACGCCCATCGATACTCGACGGCCAGCGCGCCCGTGCCGAGGAAGAACGGGGCGATCCCCGGCGGGTACTGCCACGTCGGATCCGCCGCCGGGAACGTGCCGTCCCTCAGCGGGGCGAGCCAGTCCTCGTAGATCGTGAGGTCGTTGAGCATCCACGGCGTGAGATCGACCGATACCACTGCTATGACCCGGGTCGTGAGCCACGCGAGCGCCAAGGCCGCATACGCCGGCCAACCGGCGTCATGGGGGTGCGTGAGCGGGGGCTTCACCTGATGGGCTTCCGGGTCGGGTGCGGTGAGCATAGCCACGAGGGGGCGGGAGAGCGGTGCTCCCGCGCGTTGCCTGACGGTGGGTGCTCGGGTTGGGTAGCGTGTCGAACGAGGCACGTGGGGGCGTCGACTGGGAGGAAGACGTGACCAGGCTGCGGGACCTGCTGCTGTGGGCTGGCCTCTGGGCCGTCTACCTGCTCCTGATCCAGCCTCTGATCACGTCCGGCCAGGGCGTCGCCGTCACGTGGATCGGTGGCGGGATCGCGGCAGGCCTGCTGATCGTGCTCGACGGGTCCCGGTGGTGGCCGCTGCTGCTCGTGACGGCAGCAGGCCTGGCCGTCGGCTACCGCGGCGAGATCGACGGCTGGGTCCTCGTGCTCCAGGTCGTCGTCGACATCGTCGCCATCGTGGCCTTCGCGCGAGTCGTGAGGGCACACCGTCGCGACCTCTCGGGACTGGGTGCGGACGTGCCGTGGGTCGCCTTCGCCGCCATCGGCGCAGCGGCCGTCCGGCTGCTGCCGGCCCTGGTGATCAGCTGGGCGAGCGACGGCACCGCCGGCTACGGCTCCGGCGCCGCGGCCGAGCTCGGCCTGAGCACCGTGGTCGGGCTCATCGCCGGGAGCGCCACCGTCCTGGGGCTGGTCCGATGGACGTGGGGATCGGTCCGCCTCCGCAGGAACCGGGAGCTGCTGCTCGGCGGCGCCGTGCTGATCGCCGTCCTCGTCCTCATCTTCGTCACGCCGTTCGGCAGCGCCGTGCCGGGTGCGCAGTTCCTCGTCGTGCCGCTGCTGCTCGCCTCAGCCGTGCGCTACCCGGTGCCGCTGACGGCGTTCCTCACCGGGCTGACCGTGCTCGCGGTCTCCACGGCGGTCGCATCGGGCACCGGCCCGTACGACCTGGCCGGTCCGGCGACCTCCGAGCAGGTGTTCGCGGCCCAGGTGTTCCTGCTGGCGGTCGCTGTCTCCGTCTTCGTGCTCGCCTCGGTCGTCAGCGAACGGCGGCTGGCCGAGGAGAACGCCCGGCGGTCGTCGGCGATGCTGGCGACGGTCTTCCGCGAGACGCCGGTCCCGGGCGCGTGGGTGACCCTCGCCGCGGACAGCTATCCGGTCATCCGCGAGGCCAACCCGGCCTTCCTCGCGCTGGTCGGGCTTTCGGGAGAGGCGATCCGAGGCGTTCGGGTGTCCTCCCTGCTGACTCCCACGGAGCCCGCCGACGTCGTGGATCTCGACTCCGGGCGAGACCTGAACACCATGGGGTCGGACGGCACGGCCCGATGGCTGCGCCCCACCCTGTCGAGGCGGTTCGTCGACCCGACCGCCGACGTGCACGAGCCAGGGGACGAGGACCCGGAGGTGTACGCCGTCCTGGTGCTCGAGGACGTGACCGCCGACCGCGTGTCGGAGGAGCTGCTGCGCCAGCAGGCGCGTCGGGACAGCCTCACCGGCCTGCCCAACCGGGCCGCGCTCATCGAGCGGCTCGAGGACGCCCTTGCCGATGCCTCGCCGCACGCGCCTGCCGGACTGCTCATCCTGGACATCGACGACCTGAAGGTCGTCAACAACGGCCTCGGGCATCTGGTGGGCGACCAGCTGATCATCCAGATGGGCCAGCGGTTCGCCGATGTCCTCGCCCCGCGTGACCTGCTCGTGCGCACGGGCGGTGACGAGTTCGCGGTCCTCCGCCCGCAGCCGGTTGCGGGCGATCCCCTCGACGACCTCGCACAGCGGCTGCTGCTCTCGGCCGAGGAGCCGTTCCTCCTGGATCACCGGCCGGTGTCGGTCTCCGTCAGCATCGGGGCCGCCGAGTCCGACGCGTCGACGGAGCTGCCTGGGGATCTGCTGCGGGGTGCGGACATCGCGCTTCAGCGGGCGAAGCACGGCGGGCGGCGGCAGTCGGCGCGCTTCGAGCCCGGTGAGGACAAGCCCGCACTCGAGCGCATGGGGATCGAGGAGCTCCTGCGGCGATCCCTCGACAACGAGGAGCTGGTCTGCATGTTCCAGCCGATCACGCTGATCTCGACGGGACGAGTCGTGGGGGCGGAGACGCTGGTGCGGTTGAGGGACGCGGCCGGCGAGATCGTTCCCCCGTCGGCGTTCCTGCCCCTGGCCGCTGAACTCGGCCTGCTGGGGACGCTCACCGACCAGGTCCTGCGGCAGGCGTGCTCGGCGGCCGCGCGCTGGCTCGCGGATGGGCACGAGATCCGGGTGGCCTTCAACGCGCCGCCTCAGTGGCTCAACTCGGCCGCGGTCGCCGCCGTCGAGCAGGCGCTCGCCGACTTCGGCATCCCCCCGGCCATCATGACCGTGGAGGTCACGGAGGAGGAGACCCTCAGCGCGGGCCGCGCGGCCGTGGAGACCCTGACCGAGCTGCGATCACTCGGGCTGCACGTGGCGATCGACGACTTCGGCACCGGCTACGCGGGCCTCGACTCCTTCCGCAGCGTGCCGGCGGACATCGTCAAGGTGGACCGGTCGTTCGTCGACGAGATGCTCCGCAACGACGAGGACTTCGAGCTGGTCCGATCGATGCTCGAACTCATCTACCGGTTCGGCAAGCTCGCGGTCGCCGAGGGGGTCGAGACCAAGGAGCAGCTCGACGCACTCGGGTCCATGGGCTGCGAGTACGCGCAGGGGTTCCTGCTCGCCCGTCCCCTGCCGTTCGAGGAGTTCCCGGCGGGAGAGGTCCTGCCGCGGACGCTGCCGCTCCAGCCCGTGTGATCCTCAGCCGGCGAGGGTCACGATCAGTGCGACGACCGCGAAACCGAGCGCGATCTCGCACATGAGGACGCCGATCGCGGCGATCCGCAGGGGAGCGCGGTACTCACCAGTCGCGAAGTGCCCGGCCCTCTTCACGATGGCGGACAGCTTCGTCGCGTCGGTGCGCGCGTCGCCCGAGGGGTCGCGCTGAGACCAGTAGGCGCGCTCGCTGTTCAGGCCGAGGATCGCGAAGACGACACCGAAAGCAGCCAGGACGATGGCGATGATCCAGAACACGAGCGCGGCAGTAGGCACGCGAGGACCCTACCGCCGTCAGCGGACGGCGAGTCGCAGGATGCGGTCGTCCCCGTCGCGCGGCGACCCCCGCCCGTCCGTGTTGCCGGTGACGAGCCACAGCGTTCCATCCGGGGCCGCGTGGACGGTGCGCAGACGCCCCAGGTCGCCGAGGTCGAGGGCAACCGGGTCGGCAGCTCGCTCACCGATCAGCGGCACCTGCCACAGCACCTCTCCGCGGAGACTGGCCACGTAGGCAGTGTCGTCGAGGATGGTGATGCCGCTGGGCGAGGCCGTGGACGTCGGAGACCACTGGATGACGGGGTTCGTGTAGCGATCGTCGTCGGCGGCGCCCTCGTGCACGGGCCAGCCGTAGTTGCGCCCGGGGACGAGCAGGTTCAGCTCGTCGGCATCGTTCTGTCCGAACTCGCTCGCCCACAGCCGCCCCGCACCGTCGAGGGCGAGGCCCTGAACATTGCGGTGCCCGAGGGTGTAGACCGCTGAGGCCGGGTCCGGATTGCCGGGTGCCGGGGCGCCGTCCGCTGTGATGCGCAGGACCTTGCCGGCCAGGCTCGCAGGATCCTGCGCCAGGTCGGGGAGCCGGCATCCCCCGTGCCGACGACGAAGGTGCCATCCGGTGCCGCGAGCAGCCGTCCGCCGTCGTGGTAGGTGTTCTTGGGGATGCCGGTCAGGATCGCGGCCTGGTCCCCGAGCCGCTCCCCGTCCCACTCGATCCGCACGATGCGGTTGTCGGTGGCCGTGGTCGTGTAGGCGAGGACGAACGATGGCTCAGGTCCGAGGGGCACGGCCAGCCCGAGCAGTCCGCCTTCACCGCTGGGCACCGACCCCTCGACCGGACCCAGCACGACGGGCTCGCCCCCGCTGGCAGGGATCCGCTTGATCAGCCCGGTGTCCCGCTCGCTGACCAGCGCGGAGCCGTCCGGCAGGAACGCCAGACCCCAGGGGGAGGTGAGCCCGGTGGCGATGGAGTCAGACACGGTCACGGTCGGCGGCTCGGCAGTGGCCTGCGCCGGCTCGGGAGCAGAGGAGGCGTCGAAGGTGCTCGGCGAGGACCCGCTGCGGATCACCACCGCCAGCGCCATCACGGACATGGCCAGGGCGATGGCGAGGACCCCCACCCGCACCCGGCGGGTGGTCGCGGTCATCGGGCCGTGAGCCGCAGGATGCGGTCGTCCTTCGACCGCGGGCTGCCCCGCCCGTCGGTGTTGCTCGTGGCCAGCCAGAGCGACCCGTCGGGCGCGACGGCCACGGTGCGCAGCCTGCCCCGGTCGCCGAGGGACAGCGGGATGGGCCGACCGGCCTTGGTCCCCGACAGGGGCACCTGCCAGAGCACCTCGCCGCGGAGGCTCGCGACGTAGGCGACGTCGTCGAGGATGGCGATGCCGCTCGGTGAGGCGGTCGAGGTCGGCGACCACTGCGCTGCGGGGTTGACGAACCTGTCGTCCTTCGCGGCGCCCTCGTGCACCGGCCAGCCGTAGTTGCGCCCGGGCCGGATCAGGTTGAGCTCGTCGACGTCACTCTGCCCGAACTCGCTCGCCCACAGCCGCCCGGCACTGTCGAAGGCAAGGCCCTGCACGTTGCGATGGCCGAGCGAGTAGACGGGTGAGCCGGGGAAGGGGTTGCCCGGGGCGGGGCGGCCGGTGAAGGTGATGCGCAGCACCTTGCCCGCGAGGCTGCGTCGATCCTGTGCCAGGGCAGGATCGCCCGCATCACCGGTGCCGATGAACAGCGTGCTGTCCGGCCCGACGAGCAGGCGCCCTCCATCGTGGTAGGTGTTCTTCGGGATGCCCGTCAGGATCGGCGTCTGCCGACCGAGGCGGCTGCCGTCCCAGGCGATCCGCACGACGCGGTTGTCCGTCGCCCCGGTGTAGTACGCGAAGACGTAGGCGGGAGTCGGCCCTGGGGGACGGCGATGCCGAGCAGGCCGCCCTCGCCCTGGGGCACCGCTCCGCGAACCTTCCCGACCACCACGGCCCTGCCCCCTGCCGCGGGGATCCGCTTCACGCGCCCGGTGTCGCGCTCGCTGACGAGCGCGGACCCGTCCGGCAGGAACGCGAGTCCCCACGGCGAGGTCAGCCCGGTCGTGATGGTCTCGTCGACGGTGATGCGCGGCGGCGCGGTCGTGATGCTCGACGGGGCCGGGTCAGCCGTGACGGGCGACGCCAGTGCCCCGCTGAGCAGCGCGGCGCCGACGATCGCTCCCGCGGCCTTCGTCATCGTGAGCATGAGTCCTCCGTCGGTGATCGCTTCCGGTTGCCAGTATCACCCAGTACCGTGCAGACGTGCCATCCGCGAGCAACGGCCCCGCCGCCTCGGTCGACGTGGACGGGGTCGCGGTCCGCCTGACCAGCCCGGACAAGCCGGTGTTCGCAGGCGTCAGCAAGCGTGACGTCTTCGACTACTACCTGGCGGTCGGTGACGCCATGCTCGACCAGATCGCTGGCCGTCCCACCGCCCTCGAGCGGTGGCCCGACGGGGTCGCGGCTGACGCCGATCACTTCTTCCAGAAGCACCTGCCGAAGTCCGTGCCTCCCTACGTGCACGGCATCGACGTGCAGTTCCCGAGCGGCCGGCCGGGCACCCTGCTGGACCCGGGTACTCGCGCGGCCATCGCCTGGGCAGTGCAGATGGGTGCCATCACCTTCCACGCCTGGCCGGTCACCGCGCCTGACGTGTCGCATCCGGACCAGCTGCGGCTCGACCTCGACCCGTCGCCGGCGAACGACTTCGCCGATGTGCGACGCGTCGCGGCCTCCTGCCGGGAGGTGCTCGACGAGCTGGGGCTCCCCGCGTACGTCAAGACCAGTGGCAGTCGTGGACTTCATGTGTTCGTGCCCATCGCCCCGGCGCACAGCTTCGTCGACGTCCGGCACGCGGCGATCGCCATCGGCCGCGAGCTCGAGCGCCGCGATCCCGAGGGGGTGACGGTGTCGTGGTGGAAGGAGGAGCGTGGTGACCGCGTGTTCCTGGACTTCAACCAGAACGCCCAGGACCGGCTCATGGCGTCGGCCTACTCGTTGCGACCGCGCCCGAACGCGAGCGTGTCGATGCCCTTCGCGTGGGACGAGCTCGATGACGTCGATCCGGAAGCGTTCACGCTCCGCACTGTCGTCAGCATCATGGCGGCGCGCTCGGCCGACCCGTGGGCGGACATGCGGGCACGGGCCGCCGACCTCGCGCCCGCCCTCGCCTGGTGGGAGAGAGACGTGGCGGACGGACTCCCCGAGCTGCCCTATCCGCCGGACTTCCCGAAGATGCCGGGGGAGCCGCCGCGGGTGCAGCCGAGCCGGAAACGTCCGGATACCAAGGGCAGTGACTAGCCAGCAAGGCCATAGCGGTGCCTACTCCGCGAGCAGCCAGTCGACAGCCTCGGCACGGGTGCGGAAGACAGCGCAGGTGATCCCGCGGTTGTTCGCGGCAGCCACCCAGTGATCGGTCCACATGGCAGCCAGCAGATCGGTCGGCCGGATGTGGGCATTGCGGAAGCCGGCTGGGAGTGTGGTGGTCGCCATCGAGTCTGCGACGTTGATGATGTTCGTGCTCGTGGGCACGTGCGTGAGGTCTGTGGCGTCATACAGGACGCGCATCAGCCCTTCGTCGGCAAGCAGGGCTTTCACAGCGCGTCCAGTCTAGGTGCGGAGCAGGCTCTCGATGCGGGCGGCTGGCGGCACCTCGAGCTGCTCGTAGCCGCAGGTGGCGGCACCCCGGTCGGGCCGCCAGCGCACGAAACCCACGCCGTGCCTGAAGCGGTCGCCCTCCATCTGGTCGTACTCCACCTCGGCCACCAGCTCGGGCCGAAGCGCGACCCACGGCTGCTCCTTCTTCCACCGGTTCGCCGTGCCGGGGATCCGGACGCCCTGGGCGCCTCTCCAGGGATGCGGGTCATCCTCGGCGCAGGTCACTGGGGCGACGAGGTCCACAAGCTCCCGTCGCATCGCGGTGGTGAACGCGGATGCTCCGCCCACGTACTGCAGGCGTCCCTCGGCGTCGTGCAGCCCGAGCAGCAGGCTGCCCACGATCGGCTCACCATCGGGGCCGGTCTTGGTGTACGCACGCCAGCCCGCGACCACCACGTCGGCGCTGCGCAGGTGCTTCACCTTGCCCTGCGTGCGCTTCCCCGGCAGGTAGGGGTCGGCCAGCGGCTTCACGATGAGGCCGTCTACCCCCGCGCTCTCGAACCCGAGGAACCATGACTCGGCCAGCGCGCGATCGGCGGTGCTGGGCGTGAGCAGCAGGGGAGGCGTCCACGTGGCGGCCAGCGTCTCGAGCGCAGCTCGCCGCTCCGCGAACGGCTCCTGCCTGAGGTCGCGGCCGGACCAGAGCAGGTCGAAGGCGAGCAGGGTCGCCGGGTTCTTGGCCGCGAGCCGGGCGATGTTGGCGCCCTCCGCCTCGGATCGCGGTCGCAGGCGGGAGGAGAGCACGCCGAAGTCCAGTCGCCCGTCGTGCAGCACGACGATCTCCCCGTCGAGGACGGTCCCGCTCGGGACCTGCGCACGGACGGCCGCGGCGACCTCAGGGAACGCGTAGGCGAGGTCGACGATCTCGTCAGCCTTCTTCGACCGCCCGCGCCCCTGCAGGACGACCACGCCAGCCTCGTCGACGAACACCAGGCACCGGAAGCCGTCCCACTTCGGCTCGAAGGAGAGACCGGGCCCGTCGGGGATGGCGCTGCCGAGCGGCGCAGCGAGCATCGGCTCGATCGGCGGGGTCAGCATCACGGCCTGCCCAGCTGCAGGAGGACGGTGCCCTCCTCCTCCAGCACCAGCCGCGGCGCGAGGCGCACAGCGGGATCCAGTCCGCTGGCGACGTCGAGGATGTGCTCCTTCGCACCGCCGCCGATCAGTGAGGGGACGAGGGTGAGCAGCAGCTCGTCGAGCAGCCCGGCGGAGATCAGGTCGCCCAGCAGTGCGGGGCCGCCTTCGCAGAGGATGCGGCCGAGACCACGGTCCTGCAGGTCGGCGATCACTCGGGGCAGCTCGACCGTGTCGTGGCCGCAGCCGACGATGTCGATGACGTCGCGGAGGGTCTCGGGTGCGCTGGCGGCCGAGGCGTCCGTCGTGAAGGCGATCGGGCGGGCATGCTCGGCAGTGCGCTCGCTGAACATCCGCAGGGTCAGCGGGAGGTCGAGTCGCCGCGTGACGATGGCGACGACGCGCACGGAGGGGCGGTAGTCCTCGGCGCGAATGGTGCCCGCGCCGACGAGGACGGCTTCGGCGTCGCGCCGCGCGAGGGCGAAGACGCGCTGGTCGGTCGGGGTGCTGATCGATCGCGAGCTGCCGTCCGGTCCGCGCATGGTCCCATCGAGCGTGGACACCATGTTCGCGCGCACCCAGGGCCGGCGCTCCGGGAAGGCGTACGCCGCTCTCAGGTCGTCCTCGGTGAGGTCGGCCGCCGGGGCGGGATGGATGCGACGCACCGGGTGATCGTCGCATGAATAGGCTCACGCTCGTGCCCGAGTCGCTCACCGCGCGTCACCCCGCGCTGTCGGTCGTCGATCTCGTGGACGAGTTCGTGCCTCCTCCGCACTTCGCCCACGTGAGCTTCGACTCCTACCTCCCGGTTGCGGGGGAGCCCACCCAGGCAGCGGCACTGGCCGCGTTGCGGGCTTTCGCGGCGCGCATCTCCGAGCCCCCGGCCCGCCGGTCGATCTTCCGGCGCGCTGCCCCGCCCGAGGGGCGCGCCGGCGTCTACCTCGACGGTGGATTCGGCGTGGGCAAGACCCACCTCCTCGCCGCCCTGTGGCACGCGGTCCCGGGGCCGAAGCGGTTCGGGACGTTCGTGGGGTACACCAACCTGGTGGGGGCGCTGGGCTTCCGGACCGCCGTGGAGGCCCTCAAGGGCAACCGCCTGGTCTGCATCGACGAGTTCGAGCTCGACGATCCCGGCGACACGGTGCTGATGTCGACGCTGCTGGGTGAGCTCGTCGAGGCGGGGGTGAGCCTGGCGGCGACCTCGAACACGCTGCCCGACAAGCTGGGGGAGGGCCGCTTCGCGGCCGAGGACTTCCTGCGCGAGATCCAGGGGCTCTCGGCCCACTTCGACGTCCTGCGGATCGACGGGGAGGACTACCGGCACCGCGGCCTGCCCACCGCGCCCGTCCCGCTCGATGACGAGGTCCTGCGGTCCTACGCCGCGGGCCGTCCCGATGCCGTCCTCGATGACTTCGTCCCGCTGACGAGGCACCTGGCAACGATCCACCCCTCCCGCTACGGCGCGCTGGTCTCCGGGGTGGGGGTGCTGGCGCTGTCCGGCGTGCGGACGGTGACCGACCAGGCGCAGGCGCTCCGCCTGGTCGTCCTCGTCGATCGCCTCTACGACCGGGACGTGCCCGTGATCGCGAGCGGGGTGCCACTCGACCGGCTCTTCTCCGAGGAGATGCTCCGGGGCGGGTATCGGAAGAAGTACTTTCGCGCTGTCTCCCGGCTTGTCGCGCTTGCCCGTGACGGGCAGTCGGTGGTTGGGTGACGTCCATGGACATCAACGGCGTTATCAGCGCCATCGTCGTCGGCATCGTCATCGGCCTCATCGCCCGCATCCTCGTCCCGAGCATGCAGCCGATCGGGTGCATCGTGACGATCATCATCGGCATCCTGGCGGCGTTCGCCGGCATCTTCGTGGCCCAGGGCCTCGGCTACGACGACTCGTTCTGGCTGACGTTCCTCACCCAGATCTTCATCGCGGTGGTCCTCGTCGCCATAACTGCCTTCCTCTTCCGCAAGAGCAACACCGGCTGACGGACTTGCCCCTGAAATACCCCACGGGGTATCCTGGGCACCCGTTCCGACGTCCCAGGGAGAGCCGTATGTGCAGCCCCGCCCTCTGCCGCCAGTGCAGCAAGGTCACCTACACCGGGTGCGGCCAGCACGTCGACCAGGTCCTGGCCATCTACGCGCCGGACGAGCGCTGCTCCTGCCGCTAGCCGGCTGACGCCTCAGGGCGTCGAGAGGTCCCGGCGACGGAAGGCGACGGCCCCGGCCGTCATCAGGGCCGCCGCGATCACCAGCAGGCCGACGACGGGTGTCCAGTCCATCGCCGCCGCGGGCAGCTGAGGGACATGGCCGAAGGGGGACAGCCCCGTGACGGCGTCCGGCCACGACAGCAGCGCCCCGAGCTCCGAGATCAGCAGGAAGCCCACCAGCAGGACCCAGGCGACGAAGGTCAGCCTCGGCATGATGCCGAAGATCAGGATCACCACGCCGGTCATCAGCCAGATCGCCGGCAGGTAGGCCATGCCGGCACCGATCGTGGCACCGATCCGGCCGGTCTCTCCCGACTGGGCCGCGCTCGCGAGGGCGAAGGCCGCTCCCTGCGTCAGGGTGAGCAGCGTGGTGCCCACGAGTGCAACGCCGAGATGGCTCAGCAGGAACCGGGTGCGTGAGACGTTCGTCGCCAGGACCGGCTCGGCCCTGCCGTCCGCCTCCTCCGTCGCCAGCCGCCGCGAGGCGACGATGCCGTAGGCCGCGGTGATGAAGGCGAGGATGCTGAACTCCAGCGCGATGAAGGCATCCATCAGCACGTCGGTGCCGCCGAGGGCCGTGATCATCTCCTGCGCCTGGGGCGTGTCCATCATGTCGCCGAGGTCGTTGATGATGCTGCCGACGATCCCGCTCAGCACGGCGTACGCGATGAGCCAGCCGACGAGCAGGGGGTACTGCAGCCGCCACGCGAGCGCGAGCGGACTCCTCAGCCCCGGAGCAGCGGCTGCACGACCGGGCCGGTCGGGCAGCAGGCCCGCCCCGAGGTCGCGGCTCGTCTGCAACGCGAACGCGAGCCCCAGGGCGGCCACGCCGAAGGCCAGCGGGATCAGCAGCACCGCGAACTGGTCGCCCGCGAAGGGACGCACCTGCTGTCCCCAGCCGATCGGGGACAGCCAGGACAGGAGCGTCGGACCTGCTGCATCGCCCATCACGTCGCCCACGGCACGCGCGAGGTAGGTCACCGCCAGCACGATCATGGCGAGGGCGTTCGCGGACCGGGCCGACCGGCTGAGCTGGTTCGTGACGGCGGCGATCGAGGCGAAGGCCAGTCCCGTCACCGCCCACGACAGGCCGAACGCCCACGAGCCGCTGGCCGGCAGCCCCACTGCGGTCAGGCCGAGGGCGGACAGCACGCCGATGCCCACCATGGCGATCGCGGTGACGATGACGGCCGCCGACAGTCCCGCCCACGCGCCGACGGCGGCGGCGCCCAGCAGCTCGGTGCGGCCCTTCTCCTCCTCCGCACGCGCGTGCCGGGTGACGAGCATGATCGCAAGCACGCCGATGAGCACCCCACCCATCGCCGCCATCTTGAGGAGGGAGAGGGCCCCCAGCGAGGTCGGATCCCAGATCCGCCCGTACATCGCCACGGCGACGGGCACCTCATTGACGGCGGAGGCTGCCGTCACCCGCGACGCCGCATCGGGGTACAGGGCCATGGTGGCCGATGCGGAGAACACCGTCATGAGGGGGAAGACCAGGGTCCACACCGGCAGCAGGATGCGATCGCGTCGGAGCGCGAAGCGCGTCAGCGTCCAGGTGCCGACGAACCTGTCCATGTCACGGCTCCCCGTAGTGGCGGAGGAAGACCTGCTCGAGCGATGGCGGCGCGGTGGTCAGCGAGACGACCCCGGCGGCCGTGACAGCCCGCAGGAGGTCGTCGAGAGCCTCGGCATCCGCCTGGCAGGTCAGTGTCGTCCCGTCCACGACCACGTCGTGGAGCCCCGCGACCGCGGCGAGGCCCTCCGGTGCCTGTCGCAGCTCCGCTGTCACCGACGTCCGCAGCAGATGTCGCAGCTGGACCAGCGTGCCTGTCTCGACGACCCGTCCGTCGCGGATGATGCTGAGCCGATCGGAGAGCGCCTCCGCCTCGGACAGGATGTGGCTGCTCAGCAGGACGCTGCGACCGTCGCCACGCCACTCGCCGATGACGCCGCGGAACATCGACTCCATGAGCGGGTCCAGGCCCGCCGTCGGCTCGTCCAGGAGGAGAAGCTCGACGTCCGAGGAGAGTGCGGAGATGAGCGCCACCTTCTGCCGGTTGCCCTTCGAGTAGGCGCGCGTCTTCTTCGTCGGGTCGAGGTCGAACATCTCGATCAGCTCGGCACGCCGGCTCGGGTTCAGCCCGCCTCGCAGCCGGCCGAGCAGGTCGATCACCTCGCCACCGGTGAGATTCGGCCACAGCGAGACATCGCCGGGCACGTAGGCCAGTCTGCGATGCAGGGCGACGGCATCACGCCACGGATCCATGCCCAGCACGGACACCTCACCGGACTCGATGCGCAGCAGGCCCAGGAGCACCCGCAGGGTGGTCGTCTTCCCTGCGCCGTTGGGCCCGAGGAATCCGAGGACCTCTCCCTCGGCGACGGACAGGTCGAGTCCGTCGAGGGCCGTGGTCGACCCGAACCGCTTGACCACGCCGATCATGCTGATCACGTTCGTCACAGCTCGACGGTAGCGCCGCGGGTGCCCGGATGAGGCCTCGACAGGTGCGACCGTCAGCAGCCGGAGCCCCAGCCGAAGCTCTGCACCCAGTAGCGAGGGGCGCCCGCCGCCGGGCCGACGGCGAACCCGAACCCGACCTCGCGCATGCGCGGGTCGAGCATGTTCGCGGCATGGTCGGGAGATGCCATCCACGCTCGCAACACCGCGTCAACCGAGGTGTGGCCGACCGCGATGTTCTCGGCGGTGGCCTGCCATACGTACCCCTGTGCCCGCACGCGATCCCACGGGGCCGAGCCATCGGGGCCGAGATGGCTGAAGGTGCCTGTCTCGGACATGAGGAGCGCGTAGTCCTGTGCAGCCCGCCGCAGCGAGGGGCACGATTCCAGCGGAGCCACGCCCACGCCCGCCCGGATCGCGTTCACCCGACTGAGCATGTCGCGCCGCCATCCGCTGGGCAGCACGGCTGATGCGGAAGCCTGCGGGGCGGACACTCCCGTGTGGTCCCGATGAGTGATGTGGTCGGTGGCGGCGTACGAGGTGCCGGCTCCGATGCCCAGGGCCAGGAGGCACAGCAGGCTCGCACCCGCGGCAATCCGCGAGCCGGATCTCCGAGTGTGCTTCTGACGGGCCATGCCTTCGAGCATCCTCGGCAATCCTCGCCGATTCCACCCCAAGGGTCACATGTGACCCATGCGTGACGGAGTTGTGCGGGATCCGAGAGGTTGGGTGTCTGGCCACCTCACGCCTTGTTCTCGGCGCCCGGCCGAGCCGAGTGAAGCGTGGCGTTCTCGAGGCGTAGAAGTGACGTGAACCATTTCTGGGGGGACAGGAAGACCAGGTCGGCGCGTCAGCTGCCACCGGAGTGGCCGGACGATGCAATCATCACGGACGCTGCCTCGTGATGGCGTGAGAACGAGTGGCCGTGGCGTGAGAGCGGCCCACGGGTCCCTCACGTCGTTGAGCCGCTATCGGATGACCCATCCGATGCGACCGCTGACATCGCGTCCCTCAAGCCCACGGACGAGTCGGACGCGTAACTCGGCGGCGAGTGCCCTCTCACCCCAGGAGGTCCCGGAACAGAACGGTCGACGTCACGGATCGGGTCCTTCGCGACAGCACCGCCACGGCCGATCATCATCACCCCGAAACGTGGACAATGAAGTTGTCCAGACGCCGGTGAGGTGAACCATGGACAGACTCACGAATGGAAGGCCGAACGAACCGTACGCGGGACTGCGCTGGGATGGCCATCGCTGGATCGACAGCGAAGGCAAGAAGCAGGTCCAGGAACTGACGGCGACGGGTCGGCGGTAGCGGGAGGTGGTGGTGGCCATGACGGGCCGCACGTGCAGCATTCACATCAACGCCCCGGTCCAGACGGTGTTCGACGTGATGAAGGACCCGGCCAGTTTCACGGAGTTCATGCCCGGTGTGCAGTTCATGCCTGACGTGATCACACCGGACGGAGTCGGCACCACATACCGGTTCCAGACCCGGGTCGCAGGGCTGCCCATCCGGGGGAGCGGGCGGTTCACCCAGGTGGAGACCAACCTGCACATCCGCGACGAGACCTCAATCCCGATCGAGGGCTCCGTCGACTACTGGTTCGAGGTCGAGGACGGCGGGACGTGGGTGACCATTGAGCACCATCCGGGCCGGTTCTGGGGCGTGCCGGTGCTCGGCCGGCTGCTCGCCGACAGCTACGCCCGCGACGACCGGCAGGTGCTCGCGCTTCTCAAAGCCAAGCTGGACGCGGAGACACGCAACTGAGAGCAGAACCCCTGGTCGAGTCTCGCCCCTGACCGGCCCGGTGGCCTTCAAGGAGGCTGTGATGCTGTTCATGGCGGGTCCTACGACCTTGACGATCCACATCGAGGCGCCGGTTGCGAAGGTTTTCGCGTTCTGGGCCGATCCGGGGAACTGGCAGCAGGTGGTGCAGGCCGAGTACACGATCCGCGACATCGTCGTCACGCCGGAGGGCGTGGGAACCACGTACCGCGAGGTGGAGAAGGTTGCACGGGGCGTGCGTTGGGAGTACCGGGGCAGGTTCACCGAGTTCGTGGTCAACGAGCGGATCGTCGAGGAGTACGAGGGGCACCTGGCCGGCACGTTCGTGTACCAGTTCGCCCAGCAGGGCTCTGGGATGCAGTTCACCCTGGAGCACATACCGGCGGCGATCGGCAAGGTTCCCGTCGTAGGCGCCGTCATGGAGGGGCAGATGGCCCGCAAACTCCAGAGACTGCTCACGGACTTGAAGACGCTGATGGAGGCGTGAGGTGCGGTTGGGTCAGTAGGTCATTGTCGGTTGGAGCGCACGATTGTGCGGCTTCGTGAGACGAGATGCCCGGATGTGAGACCACGGGTGACTCTCACCACGAAACATGCGGGGTATCGGATAGACGCATCCGATCACCGTCTCTGCACCGGCCGAGATCCCGTCGCTTCCGGTCCGCGCTCGGGAGCCTCGAGACCCGCTACGTCACGCGGTCCCTTGGCTCATGGCGAAGATCATGCTGGCCAGAAGGAGCACGCTGGTGGCCACGGTGACGAGCCACAGGCGGCGCTTCACGCGGTACATCGACAGTCCCATCAGCAGGATGCTGCCGAAGAAGAGCAGCAGGTAGGGGATCAGGATGACTGGGCGTGCGGGCTGACGGAACTCCACGGGCCACCAGTAGTCGACGACCAGCATCAAGGCCACGAAGGCGTCGAACACGGCCAGGCCGATCCACCAGGGGCTTCCTGCACGGGCGTACCCAATCAGGGCGACAGTCGCCGGGATCGACAAGACCGCGATGAAGACCCCCAAGGCCTGGTTCACGACCATGCCCTGGCTGGCGCGAGAAGCGAACCCCACGGCTTGCGTGACATTCACGAGGTTGACGACAACCCATGTGGTCACCGCCGCCCACCACGGCCCGTTCTTCATGCCTCTCAGGCTCCATCCCCGACCTCTGCCTGCACAAGGGTCATGCGTCCGGGAAGCTAGCGAAGGCGGGACGGTGCGGTACGTGACACGGATCGGCTCGTTCGTGAGATTGAGCTGCTTCCACCTCACGACTGGGAGCCTGTATCGGATCACAGATCCGATCACTGCGGACTTGGGTAGAAGCCACCGGTTCCTGGCACATGCTGTTGTCGGCGAGCAGCAGCTTGGGTCTGCACGAGTATCGAGAGTCCCGGTGCAGAGCGGCGCTTGACGGGTAACGCGCCGGGATTGGTGGGAGCCTTGACATAGTCGGAACGGTGTTCCGCATCCGCTCCGAAGGTGGCTCTGAGGAGGTCGTCATGCTACGGGAATCGGAAGATCGAACGGGGCGTCGCAAGGGCAGCAAGCGTGAACACCGGGCTGCCGCCACCACCGCAGGGATCTTGTACATCGCGGGAACCGTTGCTGGAGTTCTGAGCATGGTCGTCAGTGCCCCGGTCCGTGATGCGATCGACCCGCTGGCGTATGCCGCCAACCATTCGGCAGTCGTGGTGACCGTTGCGCTGCTCCTCCTGGTGATGGGGTTCTCGCTCGCGTTCGTCCCGATCGTGCTGTTCCCGGTGCTGCGCCGCTGCGGTGAGGTCCTCGCTGTTGGCTTCCTGATCATGCGGGGAGCCGTCGAGACTGTCTGCCAGGTCCTGCTGGCGATTGGCTGGCTGCTCCTGGTGCCCATCGGGGCGGCGATGGCGGCCGGACCCGGCACCGCGTCACCGGCCGGGCTCCAGGTCGGCACCCTGGTAATCGATGCCAACGCGACCAGCGCCGTCCTGGCCCTCGTGTTCTGCCTCGGCGTCACCATGTTCTACGTGCTGCTGTACCGGTCGCGGATCGTCCCGCGCTGGATCACCGTTTGGGGCCTTCTCGGCATCGTCTTCTACGTCGCCGCCGCCCTCCTTGCGATGTACGGCGTCATCGACGCCGACAGTTCCCAGCAAGTCCTGCTGTTCATGCCGTTGGCTGTGCAGGAGATGGTCATGGCGATCTGGATGATCGCCCGAGGCTTCCGCCCAACGGTCATGTCAGTCACCCCGGGCCTGTCGGACATGCCCTCCCCGGCCAGCCCAGTCAGCGAACTGACCCGCGCTTAGCCGCCATGCCTCCGACGCGTGAGATGCGCAGGCGGGCGGTGAGACGGGGTCTCGCGAGCCTCACCGAATCGAGGGTGGATCACATTCCCCATGCGGTGACGGGGCTGCCGCCATGGCGAAGGGGCGTCCTTCGCGTCGACCAGTGCACAGGTGGGACACTGGGAGTGGAGAGAGATCCTTCCAGGGTGTCGGCTCCAGTTCGATGGTCACGGGTGCGTTCGTGCCCGCCTTGGGCACGACGGGGCGTGCGACCAGGGAGAGTGGTGTGCGATGACTGCCAAAACCGATCAGGTCAAGGGCAAGGCCAAGCAGGTCACCGGGATCGTCACCGGAGACAAGAACCTCGAAGCCGAAGGCAACGCGGATCGGCTGTCCGGCGAGACCGCGGAGAAGATCGAGCGCGTGCTGGGTAAGGTCCACGGCGCGATCGACTCTGTTGAGGGGTTCGTGGATGGGGGAATCGACAAGACCAAGGACGTGGTCGACAAAGCGTTCGACAAGGCAAAGGAACTGGTTCGCTAACGCTGGTTCCAGACTCCTGCGGCTCAGACCCCGGGACCGACCGCCTTGGGGATCTGGGCCGGGGGAGTCCGTCGCCGTGGAACCCGTGGCGGTGGACGCCACTGGCTGGCCCGTGATGACGTCCCTGGTGTGAATCGACGGTCGCTGCGGTGAGGTGCGCCCGGTTCTCATTGAGACAAGGGTCATCCGATCTGCGGCACTCGAGCGAAGTTCGCAGTTCAGTGACCAACTACCGGATCTTCGACGCTCTGGCCTGACTCCGGTTTCGTCACGCTGTAGGGCGCGAGGAGTTCCGCGATCTCCTTCGGGCGGGGGGCCGGCGCGGTTGCGGTGGTGGAGGACCGGGGGTCGGTCATGTCGTGCCTCCCAAGAACGACCGCAACGGGGCCTCTCCCCGCTGCCCTTCGATCGTCTCGCGGTGGCCGATGCACCGTAGAGGCGAAGGTCCTTGCCCGTGGCTACGGATCGGTATGCACCGGGTGACCCGGAAAGGCCGGCGTGAGACGAGCCGGTCTCGCGTGAGATCGGGCAGTCAAGGTCCCTAGGAAGCCGGGCCGCAACACACGACTTCTGCGATACGGGCCGGGGCCGTCGATACGCATCCTGGTTCGTGGCTGGGCGTTTCGGGCGATGTGGGGCCGTCCCCGTCGTCGAAGCCCGGACCGAGCCGCCGGCTTCCGAGCCTCGGAGGTCCAGGTGGGCCGTATCGGACCAATGCGGCTCCCGATCCCGTCACGGCGTCCGGGACTGTCTCACGGCCGCTGGATCACCTCTCTGGTCCACGGCCTCCTGCTCTGACGAGCGGGCGAGTGTGATCCACCTGACGCCGACGAGGGCCGTCTCGGGGACGGGTCCGCGATGGCGCGGGGTAGTCTCGAGACGGAGGTTCACATGGCGTTGCACGCACTGCTGGCGTCCGCACGATCCGAGCTGGTCGAAGCGGCACTGACAGATCTACACGAGCTGGAACTGCACCACTACGAGGGCGCCGGCCATGCCTTCACCAAGCAGAGGTTCGAGGACCTGTTCGACCTCGTCCTCGCTGCCATCGACAATCGCGAACTCGCCGCCGTCATCCAGTACGCCGAGGGCGTCGCCGAGGAGCGGTTCGGCGCCGGCTTCGACCTGTTCGAGGTCCAGACCGCGTTCAACACCCTCGAGGCGCTGATGTGGCAGCGCGTCGTCGCCGAGTCCGACCCCGACGAAATGGTCGAGTCGATCGGCCTCGTCGGAACGGTGTTCGGCACCGCAAAGGATTCGCTCGCCCGCGCGTACGTCTCCCTGGCGACGCATCGCCATGTGCCGTCACTGGATCTCAGCGCCCTGTTCCGTGGGGCTAGTTCCGGGGTGCAGCCGTACGAGCAGAGCTGACGTCGCCGGCAGGATTCGCGAACAAGGTCGCGTTCGTGTGCAAGGTCGCCGACCAGCTCCGTGGCCACTTCAAACCCCACGAGTGCGGCGCGGTCATGCTGCCCCGGCTGGTGCTGCGTCGCCTGGACGCCGTCCTCGAGCCGACCAAGGCCCACGTCCTGGCGACCGCGCAGGGCAAGGCGGATTGCCCCGACACGCGGGCGAGTCAGCGCTGAGGTATGGAACAACGATGAGGTCGCAGCAGGGAACACGTGCCGTCGAGTGGGCGATACAGGAATCGAACCTGTGACCTCTTCCGTGTCAAGGAAGCGCGCTAGCCCCTGCGCCAATCGCCCGGTTGGGGGTCTCACGAGGAGACTGCGACAGACTACACGTCACGTCCGATCGGCTTGCGGACCCCCCGACTCCGAACGTCGCGTCAGCCCGCCTATGACGCCGACCAGACGGTGACACGGTCGCGACCGGAGCGCTTCGACTCGTACAGGGCTGCGTCCGCGCGCGCCATCACAGCAGGGAAGTCCGCTTCCTCGCCGGCCGTCACCGAGGCCACGCCGAGGCTGAGTGTGATGCGGGAGCCGGGGACGAGGCCCACTGGATCGAGGCCCTTCACTCCGCTTCGCACTCGCTCGGACACCGTCGCCGCCAGCGCGGAGTCAGCATGGGGGAGCACGATGAGGAACTCCTCGCCTCCCATCCGGAACGCCGCGTCGTCTAGTCGGATGGACGCGGCAAGGACGTCCGCCACTCGTGACAGGACGAGGTCGCCGGTGGCGTGGCCGAACTCGTCATTGATCTCCTTGAACAGGTCGAGATCGAGCGAGATGAGGGCGTAGTCGCCAACCGGGATGCTGATGTCGAGCGCGCGACGATTCCCCAGGCCCGTCAGGGGGTCGGTGAAGGCCGCACGCCGCAGATCGCTCACTCGTCGCGCCTGCTGGTGGGCGTGCAGGTACTGGTCGATGGCCGGCCGGATGGTCGATGCGAGGCCGCGCAGCATCGTCAGCAGATCCTCATCCGGTTGCTCGTCGCCGACGGGGCTGATGCTGAGCACCGCCGCCGGCTCTCCCGGCAGCGCGATCTGGGGCCACTCGGACGGAGGGTCCCTGTGGACGTGCCGAGTGTGCCCGAGTCCCCACATTGTCCAGCCCTGCTCGGGGAGGTCGATGAACAGCGCGCACTCGCGCGTCTGCTCGGTGTCCTCGAGCGTGGCGTCGATGGCCCTGACAAGGGCCAGGGGATCCGCGATCGTGAGCAGAGCCTGGGTGATGTCCGTCCGGGCCTCGGAGATGTGCAGCAGGCGCTTGAGGTCCATGTCGGCGTCGGCCAGCGTGAAGACACCGCAGTCGATCGACTTCAGGGCCTCGAAGGCGGGAGCGACGGCTGTGGACGGAATCACGTGTCCATGCTGCGGCGCGATGCGCTGGATATGGGGCCAGCGCTGCTGGATGCGGGTCAGGCCGGCCGCGAGCAGTTCGCGGCTGGGCATGTAGTGCTGGTGGAAGGGCGTCGCGTTGGCGATGATGTAGTCGACGTCGTCCGACACGAGGATGTCGTTGTCGGGGACGAAGCCGCCGAAGAGGTCCGACGAGAAGAGCGTCTCCGTCGCGGTGTCGTGCGACACCATCGCGCCGGGGAAGTGCAGGTAGGGCGTGAGCTGGAACTCCAGGCGTCGCTCGGCGGACAGTGGCAGCGTCCACTCGTGCTCCTCCACGAGGTAGTACGGGAACCGGTGGCCGTAGTGCTTCAGCAGCGCCGCGGCACGCCACTCCGTCACGACCACGACATCGTCGCGCGACAGCCGGGTGGACAGGTACGGCAGCGAGGCGGCGATGTCCGGGTCGGCATGGTGGCAGACGAGGTACCGGATCGAGTCGACCGACGAGATCTCGGAGACGCGCTCGAGGGTCTCCTCGATCGTGAGCGGCGACCCGGGATCGACCAGCACGCTGGCGTCGCCGTTCTCGAGGAAGTAGGCGTGGCACTGGAACTGGTCGCCGGCAAGCCGCACACCGACCCACCAGACGCCCTCGGCGATCTCGACAGGCGCCGAACTCACCATCCGACCTCCCTGATTCGCGCCAGCGCGGCGCGCTTGATGCTAGCGGCGCTCGGGGCGGTGATGCCCGGTGCGCGGGAGGTCAGGTGGCGGAGTGGTCGTCCTCAGGAGTGTCGGCGTCAGCCTCGGCGTCGTGGGCCTCCGCGCTGGCCACGTTGATCCGGTTGAGGTTCGAGACGATGCCGCCGATGAGGGCGATCTGGGCGGTCTGGTCCGCCACGCGGACGGCCTCATGGGCCTGCGTCCGTCCGATCGAGGTCGACGGATCCTCGGCGGACATGTTGTCGGCGGCCATGGCCATGAGGTCGGCCAGTGGAGACATGGCCGCTGGGGGCAGGGGGGTCGACGTGCGCCCGCCCGCGGTCGTCAGGTCGGAGGCGATCGACAGCACGCGAGCCGACATCACGCTGGTGGCGTCCAGCTGCTGCTTCACCCGCGCCAGCTCATCGGGATCGAGGCGGGGGCTCCATCTGGCATGGCCGGCGAGGTCCTCCCAGCGGGCCGTCAGGCCGATCGTCCGGTTGCGCAGCTCGACGGCCTCCTCCCGAAGCGCCGTGGCCCGCTCGCGGTCCGGCGTCTCCCGCAGGCCCTTGGCCATGCGGGAGAGCAGGTCCGAGACGTCATCCTGCAGCGCATCGATGTCCGAGATCAGGACGCGCGTGTCCTTGGTGGGCGCGACGATGGCCGAGGCCGCGAGCGCGCACAGCGCGCCGATGGCGACTCCGACGAACCGCTCGAGGGCGCCCTCCGAGGTGAGGTGCGTGCCGACGACGAGGATCACGGTGACGGCCATGCTCGCTGCCACGAAGGGGGACTCGTCGGCTGACGCGAGGCGCAGCACGCGGGCCAGCGCGAAGCAGAGCAGAACGAGCAGGAAGATGACGATCGCGCTCGAGCCGATGAGCGAGACGATGACGAGGGCGATGGCGGCGCCCAGGAGGGCCCCGAGGGTCTGGAAGACCGTCTCCTTCGCGGCGTGGTGGAACGTCGCCCTCGTAGCGACGGCTGCCGTGATCGCGGCGGGGATCGGGTCAGCGAAGGGGATCGCCTCACCCAGGACGTAGGCGACGAGGGCAGCGAGGGCGGTCAGCACCGCCAGGCGGGCGTAGCCGCTCGTCCAGAGTCCGGTCATGCGGTCGGGTTCGCTCTGGAGGGATCAGCCGCCGCTCTTGCGACGGAACTCCCGCTTGCCACCTGAACGGCTGGAGTGGTCCTTCACGGGACCGCCGGACGAGTCGGGATGCGATCCCGCGTGGCCGGGCTTGTGCTTCTTCGCCTCGAGCGCGGCCTCGAACTTGGCGCGCTGGTCGTCGGCGTCGGACGGGGTGCTGTCGGTGTTCTTGGCCATGGGCCCAGTGTGTCACCTGTGGAGGTGGAGACGGGATTTGAACCCGTGTACACGGCTTTGCAGGCCGTTGCCTCGCCTCTCGGCCACTCCACCAAGGCGCTTCGCCCACCAGGTGCGATGGGCGGAGACTCCGAGCGGACGACGGGATTCGAACCCGCGACCCTCACCTTGGCAAGGTGATGCGCTACCAGCTGCGCTACGTCCGCACGATCTTTCGATCGAGTAGGAACCATAGCCGACGTCCTGCCGCAGCAGCGAATCAGGTCGGCAATCGACGCTGGCTGCTCGACGACCCGACATGATGGGCCGGTGTCGCGATCACCGTTGGCTCGATTCGGGGACAGGTGGGGCACCGACCTGCTCGAGGTCACGTCCGACGTCGGCGTCCTCGACGGTCACGGGCGGTGGGCCGTGGTGATCCCGTACGACGGGAAGCCCGTCTGCGCACGGTTCGGGACGTGGTCGCAGGCGCCCGGGCCTGCCGAGGTGGGCCGCTGGAGCGGTCCGCCAGTCGAGTCCTGGCGGACCTCGATGGACCAGGCCGCCTACGTCAGTGGCGTCGAGGAGGTCCGGGCGGCCATCGCCGCCGGTTCGGTCTACCAGGCGAACCTGTGCCGGGTGATGTCGGCGCCCATGCCCGTGGGCGCGGCGGACGACGTCGCCGCCCTGTGGTGCCTGCTGGCGGCAGGGAACCCCTCGCCGCACGGGGGGTTCCTCAGGCTGCCGGATCACGGCGTGGCCATCGCCAGCGCCAGTCCTGAGCTGTTCCTCTCCGCCCGGGCGGATGACGGGGGCGTGGTGGTGCGCTCAGGGCCCATCAAGGGCACGGGGCGTACGGCCGCGGACCTCTCCGACAAGGACGTTGCCGAGAACATCATGATCGTGGACCTCGTCCGCAACGACCTGTCGCGCGTCAGCGTGCCGGGGTCGGTCAGCGTGCCGGGACTGCTTGAGGTGCAGGAGCATCCCGGGCTCGTCCACCTCGTGTCGTACGTCGAGGGCCGGCTGGTCGAGGGAGCCGGGTGGTCCCAGCTCCTGGACGCGACCTTCCCGCCCGGCTCGGTCACCGGGGCGCCCAAGCTGGCCGCACTGGGCATCATCGATCGGCTCGAGCCCGTCAGCCGGGACGTCTACTGCGGGGCCTTCGGCTGGGTGGATGCCGACACGGGCGAGGCGGAGCTCGCGGTCTCCATCCGGACGTTCTGGCTGCGCGATGGGGAGCTGCGGTTCGGTACCGGTGCCGGCATCACCTGGGGCTCGGACGCGGCCGCAGAGTGGCGCGAGACCGAGCTGAAGGCCTCGCGGTTGACCCGTCTCGCCGCCGGCACGTGGCAGGGTGATGCCCCATGAAGACGTGGATCGGGACGCGCGACGGCGGGGAGCTCGTCGAGGCGGCGGACGCGCGGGTCAGCGTGCTGGACCACGGGTTCACCGTCGCCGACGGGGTGTTCGAGACCCTCAAGGTCACCGCCGCCGGTCCCTTCGCGCTGACCAGGCACCTGAGGCGCCTGGCATCCTCTGCCGCGGCAATGGGGCTCTCCGCGCCCGACGACGCCGTGGTCCGTGCCGCGGTGGCGGGGGTCGTGAGCGCCAACGAGATGGAGCTGGCCGGGCTCGGCCGGCTGCGCATCACGTACACCGGCGGGGTCGCGCCCCTCGGCAGTGATCGTGGCGATGCCGTGCCCACGCTGGTCGTCGCCACTGCGGCAGCTTCTCCGTGGCCCGCCACCACGACGATCGCGACCGTGCCGTGGACCCGCAACGAGCGGTCGGCGGTCGTTGGGGTGAAGTCGACGTCGTACGCGGAGAACGTGATCGCCCTGCAGCGAGCCCACGAGCTGGGTGCGTCGGAGGCGGTGCTCGCCAACACGCGCGGGGAGCTGTGCGAGGGCACGGGCACCAATGTGTTCGTGGTGATCGATGGCGACGTCCTCACACCTCCGCTGTCGAGCGGCTGCCTGGCCGGCATCACACGAGAGCTCGTCCTCGAGTGGTTCGGCGCGAGGGAGCAGTCGCTGCCTCTCGGCGTGCTCGCGACGGCTGACGAGGTGTTCCTGACGTCGTCCACGCGCAACGTGCATCCCGTCATCCGCGCTGACGACCGTGAGTGGCCCGAGCCCGGAGCGGCCAGCAGAGCCCTTCAGCTGGCGTTCGACGAGCGGGCGGATGGCGGCATCGATCCGTGACTGAGATGACGAAGGGCCCCTGCCGACGGCAGGGGCCCTTCGTCATGTCGTGCTAGCGGGCGCGGTACGACCGCTCGAGGCGGAACTGGTTCCACTGGCCCGCGATGCCCGGTGCGCGCGCAACGACGTTGCACGTTCCCGCGCGCTGGAGCTGCAGGTTGACCGCGCCATTGGAGGGGTACCGGATCCGGCAGCGGTTGCCGCCGCTGGTCACGCGCCAGGTGACGTTCTGGCCGGCGTTGGTCTGGCCCTGCGACGGGTTCTGCAGCCGGATGGTGCGGCCCTTGCTGAAGTTCCCGGAGTTCGGAGCGGCCAGGGCGGCCGTCTGGTTGCCGGGAATGATCGACACGGTGTAGCCCTGCTGGACGCCGCGGTAGCCGTTGCCGCCGGGGCTCGTGGCGACCAGGTTGCACTGGCCGGAGCCGGTGTCGATGGTGATCGTGAGACCGGACACCTGGCAGGGGCCGGACTCGGACAGGGTCACAGCAGCACCCGAGAGCGTCGTTGCCTGGAACGCGAAGCTCGAGCCGTTGCCGAGCGTGTAGGTGCCGCCCGGATTCCACGGCCCCCAACCGGGCTGGACCAGCGAGATGACGTCCGTCTGGGTGGGTCCGGCCACGATCGTCACGCGGTCAGTCGTCGAGCCGGAACCGCCCTGGTTCGTCGTGTAGCTGGCACCCAGTGTCACGTTGCCGGCCACAGTTCGGGAGTCCACACCATGGAGCCGGCCGTTGACGATCGGGATCGAGGCACTGATGGGCGCGCCGTTGAGGGTGAAGCCGACGGAACCCTGCACGCCGGCAGGAGCGACGGTGGCGACGAGGGTGACCGGGACGCCCTGTGTGAGCGTGCTGGGCGCGACGAGCGAGATCGTGTTGCCGCTCGGGGTGGCGATGACGGTGTCCTGAGGCGAGACCGAGGTCGTCGCGTTGCAGTCGCCGTTGTAGGTCGCCTGGAAGAAGAAGGTGCCCGCCTGCGTCGGCGTCCAGCGGAAGTAGGCAAAGGACTGGCCGTTACCGGGCCCGGGCGTCAGCCCCATCGTCTGAAGCACGGCGCCGTTGGCGTTGCGCACGACGACCTGGCCGGTGGGTGGTAGGTGCTCGGGCTGGCCGACTGAACGGTGACGAGGATCTTCGTCGCCGTGCCGACGGAGGCAGTGTTCGGAGTCGAGATCTGCGTGCTGGTCGAGACCTGCGAGATCGTGGCGGTGCTGGGGGTGGTCGGGAAGGGGGTGCATGTGCTGAAGATGGACGCCGAGGTGATGAAGCCGGCCAAGGTGGGAGTGAAGGTCAGCGTGGCTGAGCCGTTGGTGTCGGCGTTGACCGTCGGTGAGGAGACCTGCACCCCGTTGCTGTACGTGGCCACGAAGGTGAGCTGGCCGCTCGGGCAGATCGCCGTGGCGGTTATGGTCTGCGGGACGCCCACCACGCCGCTGCCGAATCCTGTGGCTGAGGGGGTTGCGGCCGAGGCGGGAACTGCGGCTGATGCCAGAGCTCCCGCAGTCAGGGCCAGCGCGGCGGCAGCCCTGATGATGAGGCCGCCTGCGCGGCGAGGTGAGGTCATTGTGTGGAGCCCCTTTCGGTCTGGTGATCACACGCTAGACCTGAATGCCCCTCGGCGAGGGCATCACGCCCGGTCTGAGCGGAGTCGCGTGTTGTAGGCTGGCGGCGCTTCGGGCGATTGGCTCAGTGGTAGAGCACTCGCTTCACACGCGAGGGGTCACTGGTTCGAACCCAGTATCGCCCACCGAAGGTTCATCGCTGTGCTGCCGCCGAGGCAGCGTCCCGACAAGGAGAAGACCGGTGGCCACAACCGCCCTCGACCTGGTGGGCGGCGACCGGTCGGTCGTTGTCGCCCGCATCAACGGCGAGCTGAAGGACCTCACCACCCCCGTCACGGAGTCGGACGTCGTCGAGCCGGTGGGCGCGGACTCGCCCGAGGGCCTCGCGGTGCTGCGGCATTCGGCGGCGCACGTGCTCGCGCAGGCCGTGCAGGATGCCTTCCCCGACGCGAGGCTCGGCATCGGGCCTCCGATCAAGGACGGCTTCTACTACGACTTCAGCGTCGAGACGCCCTTCACGCCGGACGACCTCGCCGACCTCGAGAAGCGGATGGTCGCGATCCTGAAGTCCGGACAGCGGTTCTCGCGCCGCGTCGTCACCGAGGGCGAGGCCGTTCACGAGCTCGCCCACGAGCCGTTCAAGCTCCGCCTGATCGGGAGCGAGGGCGGTGCTGACGTGATGGAGGTCGGTGGCGCGGAGCTGACCATCTACGACAACCTCGACGCGAAGACGGGGGAGCGGTGCTGGGGCGACCTCTGCCGCGGCCCGCACGTCCCCGACACGCGCTACATCCCCCCGAATGCGGTCAAGCTCATGCGATCGGCCGCCGCCTACTGGCTCGGCGACCAGAAGAACGAGCAGCTGCAGCGCATCTACGGCACGGCCTGGCCGTCGAAGGACGCGCTGCGCGCCCATCTGTCCTTCCTGGAGGAGGCCGAGAAGCGCGATCACCGCAAGCTCGGCGCCGAGCTCGACCTCTTCTCCTTCCCCGAGCAGATCGGCTCGGGCCTGGCTGTCTTCCACCCGAAGGGCGGCGTCGTCCGCCGGGTGATGGAGGACTACTCGCGTCGGGCGCATGAGGCCGGCGGCTACGAGTTCGTCAACAGCCCGCACATCACCAAGGGTGCGCTGTTCGAGCAGTCCGGGCACCTCGACTGGTACGCCGAGGGCATGTATCCGCCGATGCAGCTCGACGCGGACATCGATGCCGAGGGAGTCGTTCGCCGGCAGGGGGTGGACTACTACCTCAAGCCCATGAACTGCCCGATGCACAACCTCATCTTCGCGGCGCGAGGGCGCTCCTATCGTGAGCTGCCCCTGCGGCTGTTCGAGTTCGGCACGGTCTACCGCTACGAGAAGTCGGGTGTCGTCCAGGGGCTCACCCGGGCACGGGGCTTCACCCAGGACGACGCCCACATCTACTGCACGCGTGAGCAGATGGCGGAGGAGCTCGACAGCCTCCTCACCTTCACCCTCAACCTCCTGCGCGACTACGGCCTCGACGACTTCTACCTCGAGCTCTCCACCCGCGACCCGGAGAAGTCGGTCGGCACGGACGAGGCATGGGAGGAGGCGACGGAGACCCTCCGCAAGGCCGCCGCGAAGCAGAGCCTCGAGCTGGTGCTGGATCCCGGCGGCGCGGCCTTCTACGGCCCGAAGATCTCCGTCCAGGCGAAGGACGCCATCGGCCGCACGTGGCAGATGTCGACCATCCAGGTGGACTTCAACCTCCCGGAGCGGTTCGACCTCGAGTACCAGGACTCCGATGGGACCCGGCAGCGGCCGGTCATGATCCACCGTGCGCTCTTCGGCTCGATCGAGCGGTTCTTCGCGGTCCTGCTCGAGCACTATGCGGGGGCGTTCCCGCCTTGGCTGGCGCCGGTGCAGGTGGTGGCGATCCCGGTGACGGACGGCCATAACGACTACCTCGCGGGCGTGGCGGCGCGGCTGCGGGCGCGCGGAATCCGCGTCGAGGTCGACACGGCGGACGACCGGATGCAGAAGAAGATCCGCAACGCCCAGAGATCCAAGGTCCCGTACATGCTGATCGCCGGCGATGACGACGTCGCCGCCGGAGCGGTGTCCTTCCGCTATCGCGACGGCACCCAGAAGAACGGCGTGCTGGTCGAGGACGCGATCGAGGAGATCGCGGCCGCTGTCGACGCACGCGTCCAGGTCTGACATGTCCGACGCGTGGGAGCGGCTCTACACCCCGCACCGCATGGTGTACCTGCGGGGCGAGGGCAAGCCCGACAACCACGACGCGGGGGAGCAGTGCCCGTTCTGCCGGGCCCCCGGGCTCCCGGTGGACGAGGGCCTGGTCTTCGCCCGGGGTCACGAGGTGTTCGGGGTGCTCAACCTGTACCCGTACAACGCCGGCCATCTCATGATCTGCCCCTACCGGCACGTGGCCGACTACACCGAGCTCACCGACTCCGAGGTGGCGGAGCTGGGGGCGTTCACGCAGAAGGCCATGCGCGTCGTGCGCGAGGTCGCCGGAGCCCACGGCTTCAACATCGGCATGAACCAGGGCGCTGTTTCGGGCGCGGGCATCGCCGGCCACCTGCACCAGCATGTGGTGCCCCGGTGGGGCGGCGACTCGAACTTCATGCCGATCATCGGCGGAACCAAGGTGATCCCGCAGCTGCTCAACGACACGCGCGACCTTCTCGCGGCGGCATGGGAGGTGGCGTGAGATGGCCCGCATCATCGGACGGGACGACACCGAGGCGCATGCGCTGCTCGAGGCCGTGGGCGTCCGGATCCACGCCGTGGATGAGACAACGGCCGACGCGCCCGGAGATGTCGTCTCGGCCGCGCTTCCCGCGGACTCGAGAGCTGTGCGCGCCGTCGCCGACATCGAGGTTCCGGACGACGTCGACACCGGCATGGGCGCCTGGCACGTGAATGCGGTCGACGAGCTGCACGTGGTGCAGTCCGGCGAGGGGATCATGGAGTTCGTCACGCTGGACGGGATCGTCAGCGTCGTGGTCGGCGCAGGCGACGTGGTCGAGGTCCGCGGCGCCGAGCACCGCTACCGTCCGCTCACGGCGCAGCGCTGGGCACTGCGCTTCAGCGGCGGGCCGGCAGCCGAGCTCGCCGCGACGGAGACCGGCAGAGGCGCCGATCCGTGGCCGAGCGCCTGAGCCTCGGCGCTACCTCTGGGCGGCCTCGTCCATCAGTCGCTTGGCGATGCCGGCCGGCACCGCCCCGAAGCCCGCTGGCTCGCGCATGAACTCGCCCGTGCCGTGCGTGATGCTCCGGATGTCGATGGCATAGCGCGAGATCTCCGCCTCCGGAACCTCGGCCTCCACCTGGGAGCGCCCGCCCGGCAGCGACGTCGTTCCCTTGATCATCCCGCGGCGGGTGGACATGTCGGCGATCACCGCGCCCACGTGCTCATCGGGCGCGATCACGGTGAGGGTCACGATCGGCTCGAGCAGGTTGATGGTGGTCTTCGCCGCAGCGTCCTTCAGCGCCATGGCGCCAGCGGTCTGGAACGCCATGTCGGAGGAGTCCACCGTGTGGAACTTCCCGTCGAGCAGGGTCACGCGGATGTCGACCACCGGATACGCGGCCGCGACGCCGAGGGTCATCTGGTGGCGGACGCCCTTCTCCACCGAGGGGATGAAGTTGCGGGGGACGGCCCCCCCGACGATCTTGTCGACGAACTCGAAGCCCGTCCCGGCGGGGAGCGGTTCCACGAGGACGTCGACCACGGCGTACTGGCCGTGACCGCCGGACTGCTTCACGAGGCGCCCGTTGCCGTTCGCCGGCCCGGCGAACGTCTCGCGCATGGACGCGCGCACCGGCGCTGAGTCGACCTCGACGCCGTACCGCGTCCTGATGCGATCGAGGACGAGGTCGGCATGCGCCTCGCCGAGCGTCCACAGGATGATCTGCCCGGTCTCCTCCGGATGGTCGATCCGCAGGGTCGGATCCTCGGCCGCGACCCGGCTGAGGGCGGTGCCGAGCTTGTCCTCGTCGCCCGCGCTGCGCGGCTTGATGGCCAGCGGCAGCAGGGGCTCAGGCATCTGCCACGGCGCCATGAGCAACGGGTTGTCCGGAGACGAGAGGGTGTCGCCGGTCTCCGCCTTGGTCAGCTTGCTGACGGCCACGATGCTGCCGGCGAGGGCGGCGGGGACGTCCGCGAACTGGCTGCCGAGGATCGCGCTCAGATGGCCGATGCGCTCGTCGAGGTCGTGGTCCTGATGGCCCGTGCCGGGGGAGAAGTGCCCGGACACGTGCACGATCGCGTCACCCTCGAGGGTGCCCGAGAACACGCGCACGATCGACACCTTGCCCACGTAGGGGTCGGACGTCGTCTTGATGATCTCGGCGACGAGAGGGCCGGCCGGGTCGGCGGTGATCGGCTCGGCGGGTGATCCGTCGATGCGAGAGACCGTGGGCAAGGGGTGCTCGGTGGGCGAGGGGAAGGCGCGGACGATCAGGTCGAGGATCAGCTCGGAGCCGACGCTCGTCGACGTGACCGCGTGGCCCATGACGGGATGGAAGTGCCCGCGAGCGACCGCCTTCTCGAGGTCGGTCGTGAGGACGTCCACGTCCACGTGCTCGCCGCCGATGAACCGGTCCATGAGCTCCTCGTCCTCGGACTCGGTGACCACGCCCTCGATCAGGGAGCCGCGCTCGGTCTCGATCAGCTCGCGGTGGCGCTCCTCCGCCGGCGTCACCGCGACCGATCCGGTGCTCCAGTCCCACAGCTGCTCGTCGAGGAGGTCGATGAAGCCCGCAACGACGCCGTCGTCGCCGTGCAGGGGCAGGAACAGCGGGAGGACCCCGCCGCCGCCGGTGAAGACCCGCTGGCAGACGGCGAGCGTCTCGTCGAAGTCCGCGCGCTCCTTGTCGAGGTTCGTGACGACGATCGCCCGCGGCAGGCCCGCGAACTCGCACTCGTCCCAGAGCCTGGCGGTGGCGGCGTCGACACCGTCGACGGAGGACACGACGAAGAGTGCCGCATCGGCACCCCGCAGTCCTGCGCGCAGCTCGCCCATGAAGTCCGCGTACCCGGGGGTGTCGATGAGGTTGACGACCGTGTCCTTCCAGGCGAAGGAGGCGATGGTCACGCCGACGGAGCGCTTCTGCCGGATCGCGACGGGGTCGTTGTCGCCGACCGTGGTGCCGTCGTTGATCGTTCCGCGACGGGACGTCGCGCCTGCGGCGAACAGCAGGGACTCCAGGAGCGTGGTCTTGCCCGAGCCGGCCGGTCCGACGAGCGCGACGTTGCGGATCCGGTCCGGCGACGACGCGCTGGGGGCGGCTCCGGGCTTCCTGTCGGTGCGCTTCTCGGCCATGTGCTGGGCTCCTTCGTCGATGTCCCGCAAGCCTCTACCCTGCTCGGCGTCGGAAGCAACCCGGCCCCGGCACGGCCGGACCGGGGATCACGGTGGCCGATAGCATCGGCGTGTGCTGAACAACCCAGGTGCCCGCAAGGCCGTCAGCGGCCTCGTGGAGCCACCCGCGCGACTGCTTCTGCGCATGCACGTCTCGCCCGATGCCGTGACCCTCATCGGCACTGCCGGCGCCGTCGCCGTGGCGCTGGTGTGCCTGCCCCAGGGGCTGTTCGTGCTCGCCGTGGCGCTCCTCGTCGTCCTGACGCTGAGCGACCTGCTGGACGGCACGATGGCGCGCATGGCGGGCACCTCTGGTCCGTGGGGCAACTTCCTCGATGCCACCCTCGACCGACTCTCCGACGGTGCCATCTTCGGAGGACTCGCGCTCTACGGGGCGTTCAACGACCAGCCGTGGATCACCGCGGCAGCCACCCTCGCCCTCGTCACGGGCCAGGTGACGTCCTACTCGAAGGCCCGAGCGGAGGCCGTCGGCGCGACCGCCAACGTCGGCATCGCGGAGCGTGCCGAGCGACTCATCATCATCGGGGTCGCCGCCCTGCTGACCGGGTTCGGGGTGCCCTACGTCCTGCCGGCGGCGCTGTGGCTGCTCGGCGCCCTGGGCCTGATCACGATCGGCCAGCGCATGCTCACCGTGCGGAGGCAGCTGCGCCCGTCGCAGGGCACGACGCATGAGTGAACCGCGCGCAGCGGTGCCACGACGGGTGATGGCGGGAGCCACCGACGCGGCCACGGAGTGGGCCTTCGCCGTCGGCTGGAGCCTCGTCAAGCGGCTGCCCGAGCGCGCCGCCTACGCCGCCTTCGACCGCGCCGCAGACGTGCTCTGGCGTCGGCGTGGCCACGGGGTCCTGCAGTTCGAGCGCAACCAGGCACGCATCCATCCCGACGCCGGACCGGCGGACCTGGCCGAGCTCAGCCGTCTGGGCATGCGCAGCTACATGCGCTACTGGTGCGAGGCCTTCCGGCTGCCGACGTGGTCCTCTGAGCGGGTCCTTGCGTCCTTCGACCTCGAGCGCAAGCACCTCATGGACGCAGCCATGTCAGACGGCACCGGCGCGATCATGGTGGTCAACCACGGCGGCAACTGGGACCTGGCCGGGGCGTGGGGCTGCCTGCGCTACGGCGGCCTGACGACGGTCGCCGAACGCCTCAAGCCGGAGGGCCTGTACGAGCGGTTCGTGGAGTACCGGGCGTCGCTCGGGATGGAGATCCTGCCCACCGGGGAGCCGGACATCATCCGCACGCTTGCCCGGCGCGTCAACGACGGCCGGCTGGTGCCGTTGATGGGTGACCGCGACATCGGGCGCAACGGCGTCGTCGTCGACCTCTTCGGAGAGCCGGCGTCCTTCCCCGCCGGGCCGGCGGTCCTTGGCATGCTCACGGGCGCGCCGATCCTGCCGGTCAGCCTCTGGTACGAGGGTCCGTTCGCGACCGGGTACGTGCACGATGCGATCCCGATCCCGGTGTCCGGCACTCGCGACGAGCGGGTCCGGGCCGTGGTGCAGGGGGTCGCGCACGCCTTCGAGGCGGGCATCCGCGAGCACAGCGCGGACTGGCACATGATGCAGCCCGTCTGGGTGGCCGACCTCGACCCGTCGCGTCGGCGCCGCGACCAGGCCGCGGAGGCGGAGGCGTGAAGGTCGGCCTCGTCTGCCCCTACTCCTGGGACGTGCCCGGGGGCGTGCGCTCGCATGTCGCCGATCTCGCGGTCGCGCTCAGCGACCACGGGCATGAGGTGAGCGTGCTGGCCCCCGTGGACGACCCGGCCGACCTGCCGCCGTGGGTCGCCGACGGCGGGCGGCCCATCGCGGTCCGCTACAACGGGTCGGTCGCCCGGCTCAGCTTCGGGGTCAAGGCCACCCGGAGGGTGCGCGGGTGGATCAGGGACGGGGACTTCGACGTCCTCCACGTGCACGAGCCGGTCGCCCCGAGCCTGTCGATCCTCGCCCTGTGGGTGTCGCGCGGTCCCATCGTGGCGACGTGGCACTCGTCGCACGATCGATCCCGGATCATGTCGGCGGGCTACTACGTGGGCCAGACCGCGATGGAGAAGGTGCGGGGCCGCATCGCCGTGAGCGAGGACGCCCGGCGCACGCTGGTGACGCACATGGGCGGTGACGCGGTCCTCATCCCCAACGGCGTCCGCGTGTCCGCATTCGCGTCCCGCGAGCGGCTGCCCGGGGTCGACCCGGAGCGGCCGGCCGTGCTGTTCCTGGGCCGGATGGATGAACCGCGCAAGGGCCTGGCCGTCCTGGTCGAGGCACTGCCGTCGGTGGTCGCCGCGGTCCCGGACCTGCAGGTCCTCATCGCCGGCCCGGGAGACATCGAGGAGCAGCGCGAGCTGCTTCCCCCCGAGGTGCTGGGCAACGTGACCTTCCTCGGCCGCATCAGCGACGAGGACAAGGCCCGGGCGCTCCGGTCGGTCGACGTCTATGTCGCGCCGCACACCGGAGGTGAGTCGTTCGGCATCGTCCTCGTCGAGGCCATGGCTGCCCAGGCCGCCGTCGTCGCGTCCGACCTGCCGGCCTTCCGGCGGGTGCTCGAGGACGGTGCGTCCGGCCGGCTCTTCCCGAACCAGGACGCCACCGGGCTGTCCGCCGCGCTCATCGACCTCCTCGGCGACCCCGCCCTGCGTGCCGACTACGTCGCGGCCGCGGACGTGCGGGTGCGGGAGTTCGACTGGGACCGGGTCGTCGACGACGTCATCGCCGTGTACGACAGCGTGCATATGCCGGGCGAGAAGGTCAGGGAGGACCTGCGTGGCCAGCTCGTCGGCCGGCTCGCCGGGCGGGCGGCTCCCGCGTGAACGGCTGGGTCGTGGTCGGCATCGTCGTCCTCGTCGTCGTCCTGCTCGTGGGCTTCTACCTGAGCATGACCGCCGGTCGCCTCGACCACCTGCACCGCCGCATCGACACCTCCCGCCTCGCCCTCGAGGCGCAGCTCCTTCGCCGGTCGTCCGTGAGCCTCGAGCTCGCGTCGTCGCACCTGCTGGACCCGGCGGCGAGCCTGGTGCTCGCGTCGTCCGCGCACCACGCCCGCACGGCGAGCGACCTCGAGGTGGATGAGCGCGCCCTCGCCGAGTCCGATCTGACCGCCGCACTGGTGGCTGCGCTGGACACGGAGGACATCGCCGAGGTGCGGACCGAGCAGGAGGGGGCAGACATGCTGGACGAGCTCGACGCCGCCTGCCGTCGCGTCCAGCTGTCGCGCCGCTTCCACAACGACGCTGTTCGGGCCTGCCGGCAGCTGCGGAGGCAGCGGATGGTCAGGCTGTTCCGACTGGCAGGACACACGCCGTGGCCGGAGAACTTCGAGATCGACGACTCGACCCCCGAGGGGCTCTCCGTCCGGTGATCCCACCGGTCCACGCGGTGCTGCCCGGTGCCGCAGCAGGGCCTAGGATTGGGTTCTCGCACGGCTGGGCCGTGCACATCGCCAGCAATGACATGTGAGGTTGAAGTGTCGGACGTGTCCCCAGTCGTCGGTACGGACCGGGTCAAGCGCGGCATGGCCGAGATGCTCAAGGGCGGCGTCATCATGGACGTCGTCACCCCCGAGCAGGCCAAGATCGCCGAGGACGCCGGAGCGGTCGCCGTCATGGCGCTGGAGCGGGTGCCCGCGGACATCCGCGCCCAGGGCGGCGTCTCGCGCATGTCCGACCCGGACATGATCGACGGCATCAAGGCCGTCGTGTCGATCCCGGTCATGGCCAAGGCGCGCATCGGCCACTTCACCGAGGCCCGCGTGCTGGAGGCGCTCGAGGTCGACTACATCGACGAGTCCGAGGTCCTCACGCCCGCGGACTATGCCAACCACATCGACAAGTGGCAGTTCACGATTCCCTTCGTCTGCGGCGCCACGAACCTCGGAGAGGCGCTGCGTCGCATCAACGAGGGTGCGGCCATGATCCGCTCGAAGGGCGAGGCCGGCACCGGCGACGTCTCCAACGCGGTGACCCACATGCGCACCATCCGTGCCGAGATCAGCCGGCTCACCTCGATGGCCGAGGACGAGCTCTACGTGGCGGCCAAGGAGCTGCAGGCCCCCTACGCCCTCGTGGCGGAGGTCGCCAAGCGCGGCTCGCTGCCGGTCGTGCTGTTCACGGCCGGTGGCATCGCCACTCCCGCCGACGCCGCCATGATGATGCAGCTCGGGGCAGACGGTGTCTTCGTCGGCTCGGGCATCTTCAAGAGCGGCAGCGGAGCGGCGACGCCGGAGGATGCCTTCAAGCGGGCCTCTGCCATCGTGCGGGCCACCCGGCACTACGACGACGCCAAGGTGATCGCCGAGGTGTCCCGTGGCCTCGGCGAGGCCATGGTCGGCATCAACGTCGCCGACATCCCGGTGCACCACCGCCTGGAGGAACGGGGCTGGTGAGCTCGCCCACGATCGGCGTCCTCGCGATGCAGGGGGACGTCCGGGAGCACCTGCGTGCGCTCGAGCAGGCCGGTGTGCTGGCGACGCCGGTCGGGAGCGTGGCAGACCTGGGCCGGGTCGACGCCCTCGTCATCCCCGGTGGCGAGTCGACCACCATGTCCAAGCTCGCCATCGCCGACGGACTGCTGGAGCCGCTGCGCGAGGCGCGACGCGGCGGGATGCCGATGTACGGGTCCTGCGCGGGCATGATCATGCTCGCCGACCGCGTCGAGGACGCCCGCCACGACCAGGAGACCATCGGCGGCATCGACATGACCGTCCGCCGGAACGCCTTCGGACGGCAGGTCGACTCCTTCGAGGCCGACATGACCATCCCCCAGCTCGGGGCCGAGCCCTTCCGTGCGGTGTTCATCCGGGCCCCGTGGGTCGAGTCGGTCGGGGACGAGGTGGAGGTCATCGCTCGGGTCTCCCGGGGTGGCGACGGTACGATCGTGGCGGTCCGGCAGGGCCTCCTCATGGCAACCGCGTTCCATCCCGAGCTGACCGGGGACGTGCGCGTGCATGAGATGTTCGTCGAGATGGTGAGGACAAGCGCATGAGCGGCCATTCCAAGTGGGCGACCACCAAGCACAAGAAGGCGGTCGTCGACGCCCGCCGCGGCAAGCTGTTCGCCCGGCTGATCAAGAACATCGAGGTGGCCGCGCGGATGGGCGGCGGGGACGTCAACGGCAACCCCACCCTCTATGACGCCATCCAGAAGGCGCGCAAGAACTCCGTGCCGCTCGACAACATCGAGCGCGCAGTCAAGCGCGGATCAGGCGCGGAGGCGGGCGGCGCGGACTGGCAGACGATCATGTACGAGGGCTACGGGCCGAGCGGTGTCGCGCTGCTCGTGGAGTGCCTCACCGACAACCGCAACCGCGCGGCCACCGACGTCCGCGTCGCGCTCACCCGCAACGGCGGGTCGATGGCCGACCCGGGTTCGGTGTCCTACATGTTCGCGCGCAAGGGCGTCGTCATCGTCCCGAAGACCGAGGGGATGACCGAGGACGACATCCTCATGGTGGTGCTCGATGCGGGTGCCGAGGAGGTCAACGACCTCGGGGAGTCGTTCGAGGTCGTGTCCGAGGCCACCGACATGGTGGGGGTCCGCAAGGCGATCCAGGAGGCCGGCCTCGACTACGAGTCCGCGGAGGCCAACTTCCTGCCCAGCGTGAGCGTCGACCTCGACGAGGAGGGGGCGCGCAAGGTGTTCCGCCTGATCGAGGCCCTCGAGGACAGCGACGACGTGCAGAACGTGTACGCCAACTTCGATGTCAGCGACGAGGTCATGGAAGCGGTCGGCTAGTCGTGAACGACTACGTCGGCACGCAGCTGCGCGGCTGGGACGCGGCAACCTTCCGCACGGCCAGCGGCGACCCGACGCTGCGCTCGACTGTCGTGGCCCTCGACCATCCTCGAGTCCGCGCCGCAGTGGGAGCGGCTGCGGCAGCGGATCGAGCGGCTGACGCTCTTCGTGCCGGCCCTGCGCATGCGGCCGCTGTACGGAGCGTTCGGCCTGTCGCGCCCCGAGGCTCGCGGTCGACCCCGACTTCGACCTGGACGTCCACCTGCGGCGGTACCGGCTGGCGGAGGGGGCCGGCTGGCGCGAGCTGCTCGACGACGCCCGACGGATGAGCCTGACGGACTTCGATCACAACCGGCCGCTGTGGGAGGCGGCCCTCGTCGAGGGCCTGCCGGGCGGGCAGGCCGCCTTCCTGCTCAAGCTCCACCACTCCATCGCCGACGGCCAGGCGACGGTGATGATGGGCCTGAGCCTGTTCGAGTTCGGACCCGAGCCCGACCCCAACGAGCCGCTGGCGCCGCAGGCGCCCGAGGCCGAGGACGTCGGCGTCCGCGACGTCACGTACGCGAACCTCGCGGACACGCTGCGCCTGGGCACCGACCTCGCCGTCGCCACCGTGCGCGGCGCCCTCGACCTCGCGAAGGGCACCGTCACCGAGACCCGGTCCACGTGGGAGCAGGCCTGGAACACGGTGACCTCGATCGGCCGGGTTGCGTCCGTCCCCGACGGGCCGCTGTCGCCGGTCATGCTCGGCCGGGGCACGACGTACCGCTTCGCGGCCTTCGATCTGCCCTTCGACGGGCTCCGGAGCGCCGCCAAGGAGCGCGGGCACAGCGTCAACGACGCCTTCATGGCCGCGGTCGCCATCGGGATGGACGCGCTACCACCGGCGGCACGGCGTCGTGCCGACGAGCTGCGCGTCAACGTGCCGATCAGCCTGCGCGGCGACGCGGGGGACCGCACGGCCCAGGCGTCGAACTCGGTCAGCATCGCCCGCTTCCCGATCCCGATCGCCGGGCTGACCGCAGCCGAGCACATGGCGGGCGCCCACGAGCTGGTGGCGCAGTGGAAGGAGGAGCCGGCGATCCGCATGGCCGATCCGCTGGCCGAGGTCAGCTGGCTGGTGCCGGTCCCGATGCTCGCCCACGCCGCCCAGGCCACCGACGTCACCACGAGCAACGTGCCCGGGCCGCCGATCCCGCTCTACCTGGCCGGGGCTCGCATGGTGGCCGCCTACCCGCTCGTGGCCACGATCGGGGCCGCCGTCAACATCACGATGGTCACCTACGACGGGCAGGCCTTCATCGGGGTGTCCGCGGACGACCGGGCCGTCGGCGACCTCGACGACCTCGTGGAGGACCTGCGCGCCGGCTTCGCGGCGGTCACCGGGGCGCCGGTCGGTCCGGCGGATCGCTACGCCGCGGCGGGAGTCCTCCGGCCACGACGACACGCCGGCGCCGAGGCCGCCACTCCCGACGGACTGACACCGGTAGCCACTAGCCTTCCGAACAGGTGTTCGGACGGTCCGCCCCCCGGTGGGAGGTTGCCGTGCGCGTGCTCGGCATCGACCCCGGCCTGACCCGCTGCGGCACGGCGGTGGTCGACGGGCGCTCCGGGCCGTCCGCTCAGCGCCCCGCACATCGGGGTGATCCGCACCGAGCCCGACCTCGTCCATCGACCTGCGCCTGGCCCGGTCCACGCCGGCCTGCGGCCTGGTGGAGGAGTACCCGCCCGACGCGATCGCCATCGAGCGGGTCTTCAGCCAGCACAACGTCCGCACGGCCATGGGCACGGCCCAGGCGGCGCCATGGGGCTGCTGGTCGCGGGCCGGCATGGCATCCCGGTGGCGCTGCACACGCCCACCGAGGTGAAGGCCGCCGTCACCGGCAGTGGCCGCGCCGACAAGGCCCAGGTCACCGCCATGGTGACGCGGCTGCTGCGGCTGCCCGGGCCGCCCCGGCCCGCCGACGCCGCCGACGCCGTCGCGATCGCCATCTGCCAGCTGTGGCGGGGCCAGGCGCCAGCTCACGGCTCGGCCGCGCGCGGTCGGCGGCGGCCCGATGATCGCGTTCGTCCGCGGCACCGGTCGCGCAGGCGGCGGCCGACCACGTGGTCGTCGACCTCGGCGGCGTCGGCATCACGCGTCCAGTGCACGCCCGGCACCGCGCTGTCCGTGCGCGGTCGGGCGAGCACGTCGAGCTGACGACCACCTGGTGGTGCGGGAGGACGGCTGGACCCTGTTCGGGTTCGCCGACGCCGACGAGCGCACGGTCTTCGAGCAGGTGCAGACCGTCACCGGCATCGGGCCCCGGATCGCGCTGGCCCTGCTCGGCACCCTGTCGCCCGACGAGCTGCGGCGCGCCGTGGCCGCCGACGAGGCCGCGCTCACGGTGCCCGGGATCGGCCGCAAGGGGGCGCAGCGGCTGATCCTGGAGCTGACCGACCGGCTCGGGTCCGGCGTCCGGCGCCGCCACCGGCGACGCGCCCGACCCGCGGCCGCGGCCGGCGGCTGGCAGCAGGCGGTCGCGGCCGGGCTCGCGTCGCTCGGCTGGTCCGCGCGCGAGGCCGATGCGGCCGTCGCGGCGATCGACCCGGCGCTGGCCGCCGAGGCGACGCGCGGCGGGCGCGGCAGCCGACATCGGGGCCCTGCTCAAGGCCGCCCTGCGTGGACTGGACCGCTCGTGACCCTCAACGCCGAGTCCGACTCCGACGATGCTGTCGTCGAGGGTGCGCTGCGACCCGGCGGCGCTCGCCGAGTTCATCGGTCAGGAGCGGGTCAAGTCCCAGCTGGGGCTGGTGCTCGAGGCGGCCCGCCGCCGCGGCGCGCGGCCGACCACGTCCTGCTCAGCGGTCCGCCGGGGCTGGGCAAGACCACGCTGGCCAGCATCATCGCCACCGAGCTGGGGGCCCCGCTGCGCATGACCGCGGGCCCGGCCCTGCAGCACGCCGGCGACGTGGCCGCGGTCCTGTCCAGCCTGCAGCCGGGCGAGGTGCTGTTCATCGACGAGGTGCATCGCACGGCGCGGGCGGCCGAGGAGATGCTCTACCTGGCCATGGAGGACTTCCGCGTCGACGTCGTCGTGGGCAAGGGGCCCGGGGCGACGGCGATCCCGCTGGAGATCGAGCGTTCACCCTGGTGGGGCCACCACCCGGGCCGGGCTGCTGCCCAGCCCGCTGCGCGACCGGTTCGGCTTCACCGCGCACCTCGACTTCTACGACGCGCCGACCTCGAGATCATCATCGCCCGGTCGGCGCGGCTGCTGCGCGTGCCGTGGACCCCGAGGGCGTCGCCGAGATCGCCGGCCGGTGCCGGGGCACGCCGCGCATCGCCAACCGGCTGCTGCGCCGGGTCCGCGACTGGGCGCAGATCCATGGCGACGGGGTGGTCAACCTGGCGAGCGCGCACGTGCCGCGCTGGAGCTGTACGAGGTCGACGCGCTGGGCCTGGACCGGCATGGACCAGGCCGTCCTCGACGCGCTGGTGAACCGGTTCGGCGGGGGACCGGTGGGGCTGTCGACGCTGGCGGTGGCGGTGGGGGAGGAGCCGGAGACCATCGAGACGGTCGTCGGAGCCGTTCCTGGTGCGGCTCGGGATGCTGGTGCGCACGCCCGGGGCCGGATGGCGACCCCGGCCGCGTGGCGGCACGCGGGGCTCGAGCCGCCCTGCGGGTGGCGCCGACCAGCAGGCACTGGACCTCTCCTGACGGCTCTGGAGTAACCTCGTCAGACCGCGCGAGCGCGCGGGCAACCCAGGGAGACGCTCGTGGATCCGCTCAGCCTGCTCATGATCGTGGCCGCCGGTGCTGCCTTCTACTTCCTGTCATCCGCCCGGGCAAGCAGCGCCAGCAGCAGCAGCAGCAGATGCTGTCCGCGCTGCAGCCCGGGCGCCGAGATCATGACCACGGCGGGCATCTTCGGCACGATCGCCGTCGTGACCGACGAGCAGATCAGCCTCGAGGTCGTCGCCGGGCGTGTTCCTGCGATCCTGCCCGCCGCCGTCTCGCGTGTCATCGAGCCGGCCGCGCCGGCCGAGCCCGAGGCCGACGCGGCCGTGCGCGAAACGCCCGACGCCGAGCCCCCCGTAGACTGACCGCGCCCGCCCGAGGCGTTCCGGCACCCGCCGAGCGCCTCGGCTGCCTGTCGTCCTGACCCGCCGTACTTCCTGAAGGAGCACCGTGGCGCCACCGTCCAGCAGCAAGCCCGTTCGGCTGCTCGTCGCCCTCGCCATCCTGGTTGCGGGCCTGCTGGTCGCAGCGTTCTGGCCCGGCACCGACTCGACCATCCGACTGGGCCTCGACCTGCAGGGCGGGACCCAGGTCATCCTCAAGCCGACGCCGGTCACCGAGGGCGAGAGCATCACCGAGGAGCAGCTGCAGCAGACGGTGGCGATCATCCGCCAGCGCGTCGACGGCCTGGGCGTGGCCGAGGCCGAGGTCACCACGCAGGGCTCCGGCGACGGCGCGGTCATCGTGGTGTCGGTCCCGGGGGTCAACCAGGACCGCATCGTCGACCTCGTGCAGCGGACCGCCTTGCTCGACTTCCGCCCCGTGTGGGGCCTGTACAGCCCGGTCCCCGACCCGACCGCCGTCGAGGCCAGCCCCTCGCCCTCGGCCAGTCCCGAGGCGTCCGCGAGCCCCGAGGCGTCCGCGAGCCCGGCGCCCAGTCGCCGCCAGCCCGGAGCCAGCGCGTCGCCGAGCCGAGCGCCTCCCCGAGCCCGGAGGCGTCGGTCATCGACGTCACGAACGCCCCGCCGCTCATCCAGGCGACGGAGAACACCCCGGAGTTCCAGCAGCAGATCGCCGCGCTCGACTGCACCGACCCGGTGAACTTCACGGGCGGCGCCCGGACGACCCGGTCAAGTGGCTGGGCACCTGCGAGGTGACCGGCCAGGCGAAGTACAACCTCGAGCCGGCCTTCATCCAGGGCACGAACGTCACCGGCGCCAACGCCGTGCTGCCCGCAGGGCGGCGTCGGCTGGGTCGTCTCCCTGGAGTTCGACTCCGAGGGCGCCCGGGCCCTCGCCGACGCGTCCACCCGGCTGTCTGCGCTGCCCGAGTGCGGCATGCCGGGCGCCAACCCCTGCAACGCCTTCGCGATCGTCCTGGACGGGGTCGTGACCTCGGCCCCGCGATTCAACGAGCCGATCCTCGGCGGATCCGCCCAGATCGAGGGCAACTTCACCGCCCAGGAGGCCCGCGACCTCGCGAACATGCTGAAGTACGGCGCGCTGCCGGTGACGCTCGAGCCGGTCGACGTCACCACGGTGTCGCCGACGGTCGGCAACGACCAGCTGCGCGCCGGCATCATCGCCGGCCTCCTCGGCCTCGCTGCTCGTGGCGATCTACCTCGTCGCCTACTACCGGGCGCTCGGCGTCGTCGCCGTGCTGTCGCTGCTGATCGCCGGCGGGGTGCTGTACCTGACGCTCGTCGTGATGAGCAAGACCATCGGCCTGACGCTGACGCTCGCCGGCGTCGCCGGCGCCATCGTGGCCATCGGCATCACGGCGGACTCGTTCATCGTCTACTTCGAGCGCATCCGTGACGAGATCCGTGAGGGCCGTCGCTGCGGCAGGCCTGCGACACCGGCTGGGTCCGGGCCCGCCGCACGCTGCTGGCGGCCGACTTCGTCTCGATCCTGGCCGCCGTCGTCCTGTACTTGCTGTCCGTCGGCAGCGTGCGCGGCTTCGCCTTCGTCCTCGGGCTGACGACGATCATCGACGTCATCGTCGCGTTCTGGTTCACCCACCCGTTGACGGTCATCCTCGGCCGCACGCGCTGGATGCAGTGCGGGTCCAAGTGGACCGGCCTCGACACCGCCCGGATGGGCGGCCACGCGGCAACGGGTGCCGCTGCGACGTCGTCGAGACGACGCGCCACGACGAAGGAGGTCGTCCTCATGAGCGGACTCGGCAGCCTCGGCCACCGGCTCTACTCGGGCGAGGTCTCGTACGACTTCGTCGGCCGCAAGAAGACCTGGTACATCGTCTCGGCGGTGATCATCCTCGTCGCGGTGGCGGCGATGCTGCTCCGCGGGCTGAACCTCGGCATCGAGTTCCGCGGCGGTGCCGACTTCTCATTGCCGAACGCGACCTGCTCGATCGAGCAGGCCCGTGTCACGGCCGAGACGGCGACGGGTGCGCAGGCGATCGTGACGGAGACGGCCAGCGGGACGATCCGGGTCCAGACGGAGTCGCTGACGCCGGCGGAGAGCTCCGTCCTGGCGGGCCAGCTGGCCGACACCTGCGGGATCCCGAAGTCCGAGGTCAAGGTCCAGGTGGTCGGGCCCACCTGGGGCGAGGAGATCTCCAAGAAGGCCCTGCAGGGCCTGGTCGTCTTCCTGCTCCTCGTGTCGATCTTCCTGTCGATCTACTTCGAGTGGCGGATGGCGGTCGCGGCGCTCGTCGCGCTCGCACACGACCTCCTCATCACCGTCGGCATCTACGCCCTGACCGGGCTGGAGGTGACGCCCGCCACGGTCATCGGCCTGCTGACCATCCTCGGCTACTCGCTGTACGACACCGTCGTCGTGTTCGACAAGGTCAAGGAGAACACCCGGGGCATCGCCGGCCAGTCGGTCATGACCTACGGCGATGCGGCCAACCTCGCCGTCAACCAGACCCTGGTTCGCTCGATCAACACCTCGATCGTCGCGCTGCTGCCGGTGGTGGCGATCATCGTCGTCGGAGCCGGCTTCCTCGGCGCGGGCACGCTGCTCGACCTCGCCGTCGTGCTCTTCATCGGCATGGCGGCCGGCACCTACTCCTCGATCTTCATCGCGACCCCGTTCCTGGTGCAGCTCAAGGAGGGGCAGCCGGAGATGAAGGCGCTGGCGGCCCGTGTCGCGGCTCGTCGCAAGCAGGCGAGGTCGGCTCCGGGTCCGAGCACCGACGAGGTTGTCGCGGAGAGCGCTCCGGTGGTCTCCAACAAGACCAGCACCATCACCCGCACCGAGTCGACCACCCGGCAGCAGCCCAAGAAGCAGCCGCGGTCGAAGCGGTCCAAGGGCTGACCATGTTCGACCGGGCGGCCGCGGAGCGACTGCTGTGGTCCCGCGTGCGGGACGTCCCGGACTGGCCTGCACCAGGGGTCCTCTTCCGCGACCTCACGCCGCTCATGGCCGATCCGCATGCCTTCGGCACGGCGGTCGACCTGATGGCCGTCGAGCTCGGGCGTGGTCGCGTCGACACGGTGATCGGCATCGAGGCGCGTGGATTCCCGTACGGTGCGGCGCTCGCGTACCACCTGGGCGCGGGATTCGTCACGCTGCGAAAGCCCGGCAAGCTCCCCGGCGACGTGCACAGCGAGTCCTACGACCTCGAGTACGGATCCGCCTCGCTGGAGATGCACCAGGACGCCTTCGGGCCCGGCAGTCGCGTCATCATCGTCGATGACGTCCTGGCCACCGGCGGAACCGCCTGCGCGGCCATCGACCTCGTCCGTCGCACCGGAGCAGACATCGTCCGCTTCGCGGTGATCATGGACCTGCCGAGCCTCGGCGGTGCCGAGCGGGTGCGCGATCGCGGCGTGGGCATCGCGGCGCTGCTCGATGGCGACGCCCCCGTAGACTGAAGGGCCCGACGGGGGGACATCAGGCAAGCGGGGAGAGGGCGTGGCCAAGGACAGTCCGATGCCGACGGAGCCGCCACCCGCGGCCCCGACCGTCGTCGTGTCGGACTCCGGCGGATTCCGGTCGCGGTTCGCCCGCCTCGCCGGGTCGCGTCCGAGCTTCCCCGAGCTCGAGCCGCTGCTGCGCACCCTGCGGAAGTACCACCCGAAGGCGGACACCCGGCTGGTCGAGCGCGCCTACGAGATGGCGGCGTACCTGCACCGCGACCAGAAGCGCCGGTCCGGCGAGCCGTACATCACCCATCCGCTCGCCGTCGCCACGATCCTCGCCGATCTGGGCATGACCGCGCCGACGCTGGCCGCGGCGCTGCTGCACGACACGGTCGAGGACTGCGGCTACGCGCTCGACGCGCTGCGGGAGGACTTCGGCGACGAGATCGCCCAGCTCGTCGACGGCGTCACCAAGCTGGACAAGGTCCGGTACGGCGAGGCATCCGCCGCCGAGACCGTGCGCAAGATGGTCATCGCGATGGCCCGCGACATCCGGGTGCTCGTCATCAAGCTGGCCGACCGGCTGCACAACATGCGCACGCTGCGCTGGATGCCCGAGGACAAGCAGCAGAAGAAGGCCCGCGAGACCCTGGAGATCTACGCCCCGCTCGCCCACCGGCTCGGCATGAACACGGTGAAGTGGGAGCTGGAGGACCTGTCGTTCGCGACGCTCTACCCGAAGATGTACGACGAGATCGTCCGCCTCGTCGGGCAGCGGGCACCGTCGCGCGACCAGTACCTGGCCACGGTCATCGACGAGATCGAGGCCGACCTGAAGACGCCAAGATCAAGGCGGTCGTCACCGGCCGCCCCAAGCACTACTACTCCGTGTACCAGAAGATGATCGTGCGGGGCCGCGACTTCGCCGACATCTACGACCTCGTCGGCGTGCGCATCCTGGTGGAGTCCGTCCGCGACTGCTACGCGGTCCTCGGTGTCGTGCACGCCCGGTGGAGCCCGGTGCCGGGGCGGTTCAAGGACTTCATCGCGATGCCGAAGTTCAACATGTACCAGTCGCTGCACACGACGGTGATCGGCCCCGACGGGCAAGCCGGTCGAGCTGCAGATCCGCACGCAGGACATGCACCGGTCCGCGGAGTTCGGGGTCGCCGCGCACTGGCGCTACAAGCAGCAGGACGTCGGCGGGCAAGTCCGGGCCGGACGACTTCGGCTGGCTGCGGCAGCTGCTGGAGTGGCAGCGAGAGACCGAGGATCCCGACGAGTTCCTCGACTCGCTGCGGTACGACCTCGGCTCGTCCGAGGTGTTCGTGTTCACGCCGAAGGGCGACGTCGTCGCGCTGCCCGACGAAGGCGACGCCGGTCGACTTCGCCTACACCGTGCACACCGAGGTGGGCCACCGCTGCGTGGGTGCCCGCGTCAACGGCAAGCTCGTCCCGCTGGAGTCGTCGCTGGACAACGGCGACGTGGTCGAGATGTTCACGTCGAAGGCGGAGGGCGCCGGGCCGAGCCGCGACTGGCTGGGCTTCGTCCAGTCGCCGCGCGCCCGGTCGAAGATCAAGGCCTGGTTCTCCGAGGAGCGCCGCGACGAGGCGATCGAGCACGGCAAGGACGCCATCGTCCGCGCGATGCGCAAGCAGGGCCTGCCGCTCCAGCGGATGATGACCAACCAGGCGCTGACCACGATCGCCGCCGAGCTGCACCAGGCCGACATCTCGGCGCTCTACGCGGCCGTGGGGGAGGGCCGCATCTCGGCGGCGACCATCGTCCAGCGGCTGGTCGACTCGGCCGGTGGCGTCGACGGCGCGGCTGACGATGCCGCCGAGGTGGTCAGCCCGACGACCCAGCGCTCACGCCAGCGGGCGCCCGGGCGACGTCGGCGTCATCGTCAAGGGCGTCGACGACGTGTGGGTGAAGCTGGCCCGCTGCTGCACGCCGGTGCCCGGCGACGAGATCGTCGGGTTCGTCACTCGGGGGGCCGGCGTGTCCGTGCACCGCACCGACTGCGTCAACGTGCCGGGGCTGCGAGCGAGCCGGACCGCATGGTCGAGGTCGAGTGGGCGCCCACGTCGAGCAGCGTGTTCCTCGTCAACATCCAGGTGGAGGCCCTGGACCGGGCCCGTCTGCTGTCGGACGTCACCCGGGCGCTGTCGGACACGCACGTCAACATCCTGAGCGCCTCGGTGACCACCACGCGCGAGCGGATCGCGCTGTCGCGCTTCACCTTCGAGATGGCCGACCCCAAGCACCTGGGATCCGTGCTGAAGGCCGTGCGCCAGGTCGAAGGCGTCTACGACGCCTACCGGGTCTGACGAGCTGACCCAGATGCTGGCCGGGCCGCGATCTCCTAGCGGCCCATGAGGGCGCGGGTCGAGGTGATCTGGGCATCGAAGGCCGCCGCCGCCGCCTCGTCGCCGCGCGCGGCGGCCGCGTCGCGCTTGGCCTGGAGCCGGTCGAGCGCCTCGGTGAACGCATCAGTCGCCACGCCTCCGCTGGAGCCCTTCCACGCCTCGGCCTCGCTGCCGCGGACGGCGTCCTCGACCTTCTTCAGCCGGCCCTCGAGTCGCTCGCGCTCGCCGCGGGGCAGGTCGCCCGCGCGGTCCCAGCGGTCCTGGATGGAGCGGAGCGCAGTCTTGGCGGCCTTGAGGTCCGTCACCGGGGAGCAGCGCTCGGCCTCGGCGACCAGCGCCTCCTTGGCGGGCACGTTGGCGCGGAGGGACTCCTGCTCGGCATCCTCGACGGCGGTGCGGGCGGCGTAGAACGCGTCCTGCGCCGCCTTGAAGCGCTTCCAGAGCTTGTCCTCGTCGGTACGGGAGGCGCGCGGTGCGGTCTTCCAGTCGGCCATCAGGTCACGGAGCTGCTTGGACGTGCGCTGCCAGTCCGTCGAGGTCGACAGGGCCTCGGCCTGCGCGATCAGGTCGCGCTTGCGGGTGAGGGCGTCCTTGCGCTGGGCGTCCAGCTCGCTGAAGTGAGCGCGACGGCGCTTGTCGAAGGCCGTCCGGGCTGCGCTGATGCGCTGCCACAGCTCCTGCTCCGCGCCGCGGTCGCCTCGGGGAAGCGCCTTCCACTCCTCGACGATCGCGGCGTAGCGCTCGGTGGTGGCCTTCCACGAGGTCGAGTCACGCAGGGACTCGGCCTCGTCGGCCAGCGCTCGCCGGGTCGACGAGTGCGGCCTCCCGCTGCTCGGCCTTGCGCGCGCGGGCGGCCTGCTTCGCGGCCTCCGCCGCCGCCATCAGGGCGTCGCATCGGGCCTCGAGGGTGGCGATGTCGCCCACGAACGATCGGGCGGCCAGCCCCTCCCGCACCCGGGTGACGACGGCCTCGGCCTGCTCGGCCGTGGCTCGGTGATCGGCGAGGCGCTTCTCGATGAGGTCGATCTCGACCACGAGGTCGTCGTACTTGCGCCCGAAGAAGGCCAGGCCCTCGGACGGGTCGCCGGCGGCCCACTGGCCGACGGTGACCTCGCCCTCGGGGGCGAGCAGGATGACGGTGCCGTCCGCCTCGACGCGACCGAACCTGGTGGGGTCGCTGGCCGCGGGGGCGCGGGCTCGCTTGCCGGCGCGGGCGCCGGACGGCGCAGCGCGGCAGGCGTGGGGACGCCGGGGTCGGCCATCGGTCAACCTGCTTTCGTGCTCAGTCCGGCCGGGTGGCCGGTCCCACTATGGGGGTTCAACCCTAGCCAGTGCCGCTAGTTCTGCTGCACCGTTGCCGATTCGATGAGCACGGGCTGCCGCGGGGGGCCGTCGGAGCTGCCGTCCTCGACGCCGACGGAGGCGATCTCCTGCACGATGTCGAGCCCCTCGGTGACGGTCCCCCAGATGGTGTAGTCGCCCGGGAGGGTGGTGTCCTGGTAGACGATGAAGAACTGGGACCCGGCGGTGCCGGGGCCCGCGTTGGCCATGGCCACCGTGCCGGCCGGGTAGTTCGCCTCGCCGTCGGCCGGCAGGTTCTCGTCGGGGACCGTGTAGCCGGGGCCGCCGGTTCCGTCGCCCGCGGGATCCCCGCACTGGAGGACGAAGATGCCGTCGGTGGTGAGCCGGTGGCACGCCGTGTCGTCGTAGAAGCCCTGCTCGGTGAGGAACACCGCGCTGGCCACGGTCGCGGGCGCGGCGGGATCGAGGGCGACCACGATGTCGCCGCAGTTCGTGGCGAACGTGATGCTGGCGGCGGTGCCCTCCGTGGGCGCCGCGTCGAACGACATGTCGTCGGCCCGCGCCGGGCCGGGGGCCGTGCAGTCGAGGATCGGAGGCTCCTCGATCGCCGGATCGCTCACCGCGGCGGACGCCTCGACCGACGGCGCCGCGCTGGGCTCGGCAGTCGGCTCGGCTGATGCGGGGCGGACGGCAGGTGGATGCGGCCGTGGTGGCGGCGGCGTCGCCTCGAGTGCGGCCGTGTCGTCGGAGTCGGAGGGAGCGGCCGATGAACACCCAGGCGAGCGCGCTCGACGACAAGGACACCCACGACGACGATGGCGACGACGCGCTGGTTGCGGCGGCGCCTGTCCGCACTGGCTGCCCGGCGGGCCTGCTGACGCTCGTACTTGGCGCGCGCGAGGTCTCGCTGACGCTTGCTGCCGGACATGGTGGTCCCTTCGACGTGACGGCGACGTGAGTCTATGCGGCGGCCGCCGCGTCGATCGGGGGCGCTCCGGCGGCCGATAGGCTGACCGCCTCACATCGACCGAGAGGGCCTCGTGCTGATCGCCGGCTTTCCCGCGGGGTCGTGGGGGACGAACTGCTACGTCCTCGCCACCGGCCCCGGCGAGCCATGCCTGATCATCGACCCCGGACAGCAGTCCATCGACGGGGTCCACGAGATCGTCCGGGAGCACCGGCTCGCGCCCGCCGCGGTGCTGCTCACCCACGGGCACATCGACCACGTGTGGTCGGTGGCGCCCCTGGCTGCCGAGTTCGAGATCCCCGCCCTCATCCACGTCGATGACCGCTACCGCCTCGAGGATCCGGCTGGATCGAGCATCCTCGCGGCGCGCGAGCAGCTGCTGGCCATGACCAAGAACTCCCTGGAGCTGACCGAGCCCGACGACGTCCGGCTCCTTGCGGACGAGCAGGCACTGGACCTCGCCGGCATCCCCATGACCGTTCGGCACGCCCCCGGTCACACCGAGGGATCGGTCGTCTTCCAGCTCGATGAGGTCATGTTCAGCGGCGACGTCCTGTTCGCGGGCTCGATCGGCCGCACCGACCTGCCCGGCGGGGACCATGAGCGGATGGTGGAGTCGCTGCGGCGCGTGATCCTGCCCGCCCCCGACGACCTGGTCGTGCTGCCCGGCCACGGGCCGCAGACCACCATCGCCCAGGAGCGCGCGTCGAACCCCTTCCTGCGTCCGCTGCTCGCCGACGGCGACGTGCCGCGCAACCCCAAGGGGCTGTGACGTGGTCATGTTCACGGCGCCCAAGGGCGTGCCCGAGTACCTGCCGCCCGACTCGGCCGGCTTCCTCGCGGTGCGGGAGGCCCTTGCCGCGCCCGCGCGCCGCGCCGGGTACGGGTACGTCGAGCTGCCGGTCTTCGAGGACACGGCCCTGTTCGTCCGCGGCGTGGGCGAGTCGACCGACGTGGTGAGCAAGGAGATGTACACCTTCGAGGACCGGGGCGGCCGGTCCATCTCGCTGCGCCCCGAGGGCACGGCGGGCGTGATGCGCTCCGTCGTCGAGCATCGCCTGGACCGCGGCGCACTGCCGGTCAAGCTCTGGTACGCCGGGCCGTTCTTCCGCGCCGAGCGACCGCAGCACGGCCGCTACCGGCAGCTGCAGCAGGTCGGCGTCGAGGCCATCGGGGTCGACGACCCGGGGCTGGACGCCGAGGTGATCGCGCTGGCCGACGAGGCGTTCCGCTCGCTCGGACTGACGCAGTACTCGCTCCTGCTGACCTCGCTGGGCTGCGCGGACTGCCGTCCGGCCTACCGCGAGCTCCTGCAGGGTTTCCTGGCCGCGCTCGACCTCGACGAGGCGACGCGGGCACGCGCCGAGATCAACCCGCTGCGCGTGCTGGACGACAAGCGCCCCGACGTGCAGGCTCAGCTGGGCGACGCCCCGCTCATGGTCGACCACCTGTGCGCGGAGTGCCAGGCCCACTACGACGCCGTGCGCGGATACCTGCGCGACCTGGGGGTCACCTGGACCGAGGCGCCCCGTCTGGTGCGCGGCCTGGACTACTACACCCGCACCACCTTCGAGTTCCAGCACGCCCTCCTCGGCGCCCAGTCGGGCATCGGCGGGGGCGGTCGCTACGACGGGCTCATGGAGTCGATCGGCGGGGCGTCGCTCGGGGGCATCGGCTGGGGCATCGGCACCGATCGGACGTACCTGGCCTGTCGGGCCGAGGGGCTCGAGCCCGGGGCCGGGCCGGCGGTCGACGTCTTCCCGTTGCCATCGGGCGCAGACCGGGGGTCCATCACCCGGCTGATGCCGGAACTGCGCGCCCGCGGTGTACGGGTCGACACGGCGTACGGCGACAAGGGCGTGAAGGCCGCGATGAAGGCGGCCGACCGCAGCGGCGCGCCGGACGTCGTCATCGTCGGCGACGACGACGCCGCGGCCGGCGTCGCGCAGGTCAAGGACATGGCGACGGGCGAGCAGGTGCCCGTGGCATGGGAGGGCGTGGCCGACCACCTGGTCGCGCTCGTCGAGCAGCAACGAGAGGACGCGCGGTGATCCGCACGCATCAGGCAGGGAACCTTCGTTCGGAGCACGCGGGCCAGCAGGTGACGCTTGCCGGCTGGGTCGCGTCCCGCCGCGACCACGGGGGCGTGGCGTTCCTCGACCTCCGCGATGCCAGCGGCGTCGTGCAGGTGGTGGTGCACGACCCGGAGGTCGCGCATCCCCTGCGCGACGAGTACTGCGTCAAGGTCGTCGGCACCGTGGCGAACCGGCCCGACGGCAACGAGAACCCGGACCTGCCCACCGGCGCGATCGAGGTAATGGTCGAGGAGCTCGAGGTCCTGTCCACGGCCGCTCCGCTGCCGTTCCCCATCGACGACCGCGTGACGGTCGGGGAGGAGACCCGGCTGCGTCATCGCTACCTCGACCTGCGCCGCAAGAGCGCGGGCGACGCGATCCGCATGCGGTCGAAGGTGAACCAGATCTGCCGCGACGTCCTGCTCGCGCAGGAGTTCCTCGAGATCGAGACGCCGACCCTGACCCGGTCCACGCCGGAGGGCGCGCGCGACTTCCTCGTCCCGGTCCGGCTGCAGCCGGGCCACTGGTACGCGCTGCCGCAGTCGCCCCAGCTGTTCAAGCAGCTGCTGATGGTCGCGGGCATGGAGCGGTACTTCCAGATCGCCCGCTGCTACCGCGACGAGGACTTCCGCGGCGACCGCCAGCCGGAGTTCACCCAGCTCGACATCGAGATGTCGTTCGTCGAGCAGGCCGACGTCATCGCCGTCGGCGAGGCCGTCGTGCGAGCGCTGTGGCAGGGCGTCCTCGGCCACGACATCGGCGAGATCCCGCACATGACCTACGCCGAGGCCATGCGGCGCTACGGCTCCGACAAGCCCGACCTGAGGTTCGGCCTGGAGCTCATGGACGTCACCTCGTTCTTCGCCGGGACGCCCTTCCGGGTGTTCCAGGCCGAGCACGTCGGTGCGGTCGTGATGCCCGGTGGCGCAGACCAGCCGCGCAAGCAGTTCGACGCGTGGCAGGAGTGGGCGAAGCAGCGCGGAGCCAAGGGCCTCGCCTACGTCACCGTGCTCGAGGACGGCACGCTCGGCGGTCCGGTCGCCAAGAACATCAGCGACGCCGAGCGCGAGGGACTCGCGGCGGCGGTGGGGGCCGAGCCCGGCGACTGCGTGTTCTTCGCCG
>CAVOWW010000043.1:0-42073 GCA_963700255.1 uncultured bacterium
ACCCGTGCACAACGCCGAATGGTCGGGGATCACCCTCAACGCCCTCGTGGGAATCGTGCTGCTGCTCGGCGGGTCGCTGCTGCTGCGCTCGCTGGCGCGTCAGCCCCTCCCCGTCGCGACCGACTCTCCCGCGCGGCCTGGGAGGAACGAGCCCTAGACGCGATGGGGCTGGATCGCACCGGCGGGCACCGTGCCCAGGCGGCCGGCCTGGAAGTCCTCGAACGCCTCGATGAGCTCCGCCTGGCTGCACATGACGAAGGGCCCGTAGGCCGCGACCGGCTCGCGCAGCGGCACGCCGCCGATGAGGAAGACCTCGAGGCTGGGTGAGCGGGACTCCTGCGCGGCATCGGCCTGCAGGACGACGGACTCACCGGCGCCGAGGACGGCGAGCTGGCCGCCACGGAGGGGACGACGCTCCGTGCCGACGGTGCCTGTGCCGGAGAGTGCATAGGCGAGCGCGTTGAACTCGGCCGGCCAGGGCAGCACGATCTGCGCCCCCGGAGCCAGCGTGATGTGGGTGATGGCGAGCGGCGTGTGGGAGATGCCCGGCCCCGCGTGCCCGTCGACCGAACCGGCGAGCACGCGTACCAGTGCGCCGCCGTCGTCGGAGGTGAGCATGGTCAGGTCGTGGCCCTGGAGGTCCTGGTACTGCGGGGCGATGCGCTTCTTGGCCCGGGGCAGGTTGATCCACAGCTGCAGGCCGTGGAACAGGCCACCGGACTCGACCAGTGCCGCGGGCGGGGTCTCGATGTGCAGGAGGCCGTCACCCGCGGTCATGTACTGGGTGCCACCGTCGTCGATGGTGCCACCACCGCCGTGCGAGTCCTGGTGGATGAACTGCCCGTCGATCAGGTAGGTGAACGTCTCGAAGCCGCGGTGCGGGTGCCAGGGCGTGCCCTTCGGCTCGCCGGCCGCGTACTCCACCTCGCCCATCTGGTCCATGTGGATGAACGGGTCGAGGACCTCCATCGGCACGCCTGCGAAGGCGCGGTGCACCGGGAATCCCTCGCCCTCGAAGCCGGTGGGCGCCGTGGTGACCGACGTGACCGATCGCGCGGTGGACTCCGCCATCGGGGTGAGGCGGGGCAGGGTCAGGGTGTCAGCGGTGACGGCGGGCATGGGTTCCTCCTCGGGTGTATCTACTTTACCCTTCAACTATCCAGGCCGCCAGCCCATTCCCGGCGGGGCCCGTGCGAGCGTCAGTCCTCCGCGGAGCGGGACGCGATGTAGGCGCTCGAACTCGAGTTGAACAGCAGCCAGAGCACGAGCAGGTCGACGCCGACGCCGAGGGCGGCCTGCAGGACGTAGCCCTGGAACAGGTAGCCGACGCCGCCGACGAGGCTGATGAGCACGAGGATGGCCACCACGATCCGGGCCCAGTGGCGGCCACGGGCGAGGTACACGGCCACCATGACCCGCACGAAGGCGATGGCTATCAGCAGGACACCCGCGACGAAGACGCCGACCACGACGAACTCACCGCTGATGTCGATGATCCCCTGGTTCACCAGCGCCGCCTCGACCTGGGTCGCCACGCCCGCCTGCGACATCTCCATGGCCGCCGCGATCAGGTCGAAGCCGGCGATCACCGCGATCACCGCGGCGACCCACTGCAGGACGACAGCGATCGTCAGCGTCACTGGCCGCTTCATGGGCGTCACGTTACGCGCCGGAACGGGGTCGTGCCGTGGAACCGGTGACCGTCGGCTACATCGGGAGCTTGCGGAACAGGGGGCGCGGAAGGGTCTTCAGCCCGGCCATCACGAATCGCAGGGGGCCGGGCGCGTAGACGGTCTCGCGGCCCTTGCGCAGGGCCGTGACGATGATGCGGGCCACGTCCTGCGGGTTGATCGTCATCGGCGCCTCGGCCATGCCCTCGGTCATCCGCGTGCGCACGAAGCCGGGGCGGACGACGAGCACCCGCGCGCCCGATCCGTGGAGGGCGTCGCCGAGCCCCTGCGCGAACGCGTCGAGTCCCGCCTTCGTCGAGCCGTAGACGTAGTTCGAGCGCCGGGCGCGATCGCCGGCGACGCTGGACAGGACGACCAGAACGCCATGGCCCTGCATGCGCAGCCGCGTCGCGACCCGCAGCCCCGCACTGACCGCGCCGGTGTAGTTCGTCGTCGCCACTGTCACGGCGGCATCGGGATCGGCCTCCGCCTCGGCCTGGTCACCCAGCACGCCGAACGCGAGAAGCACGATGTCGACGTCGCCTCCGTCGAACACGTCATTGATGGCAGCGGCGTGGCTCGCGGTGTCGGTCGCGTCGAACGCCGTGGTGACCACGCCCGCGATCCCAGCGCCGCTCAGCTCCTGCGCAGCAGCATCGAGCGCGGCAGAGGGCCGACCCGCCAGCACCACTCGGCGCAGGCGCGCCCGCGGCAGCTGCTTGACCGTGGCGAGCGCGATCTCGCTGCTGCCCCCGAGCACGAGGACCGACTGGGGCTCACCGAGGGCATCCATCACAGGGACAGTCTCCTTGACTGGTCGGAGGTGAAGACCCCGTTGGGGTCCATCTCGTCGCGGACCCGCTGCCACTCGGACAGGCGGGGGTACGAGGCCGCCATCATCCCCGGCGACATGCGCGAGTCCTTGGCGAGGTACAGGCGTCCACCTGCAGCCAGCACCTGCTCGTCGAGCCGGTCGAGGGTCGCGGCCAGGCCCTCGACGCCGGCCGGCACGTCTACCGCCAGCGTCCAGCCCGGCTGGGGGAAGGACAGGGGGGCCGGGTTGGCGGCTCCGAAGCGCTTGAGGACGGTCAGGGAGGAGAGCGCGCCGACCTGTCGCAGCGCCGCGAGCGCGTCCCGGACGAGATGACCGGCATCGTCGGGGACCGCGAACTGGTACTGCAGGAATCCGCCGGGTCCGTAGACGCGGTTCCAGTCGTTCACGATGTCGAGGGGATGGAAGAAGCCCGCGATCGGCTGAAGCTCACCGCGGCGGCTCGTCGGCGCCTTGCGGAACCACGCCTCGTTGAAGGCGCGCATGGTCAGTGGGTTCACGAGGCCGCCCGGCACGATGCCGGGGGCGGTGGCGAGGGCCTTGGGGGTGAAGGCGAGAGGTGACTGCGCCTGCCTGCCCGCCAGCCAGTCCGCCGGCGCATGGTCGCCTCGTGTCAGGACGCCACGACCTGCCGGATGCACGCTGTCGATCCACGCCACGCTGTAGCGGTAGTCGTCGTCGTGGGCGATCATGCGGTCCATCACGTCGTCGAGGTCGCGTGCCCTCTCCGTGTCGACGCTGATGAACGAGCTCGTGATCGGGATCAGGTCGAACGTCGCGTCGACGATGACACCGGTGAGACCCATGCCGCCGACGGTCGCCCAGAACCGCTCGGAGTCGGAGTCGGGAGCGAGGACGACGAGGTCTCCGCGACCGTCCACGACCGTCATGCGCGAGACGTGCGATCCGAACGTGCCGTCGACATGGTGGTTCTTGCCGTGCACGTCGGCGGCGATGGAGCCGCCCACGGTGACCATGCGCGTGCCGGGCGTGACCGGAACGAAGTAGCCCGCGGGAACGAGCGCCTTCATGAGTGCATCGAGACTGACCCCGCTGCCGGTGGTGACCGTGCCCGCAGCCGTGTCGAGGTCGATGGAGGCCATGGCCGAGAGGTCGAGGACGGTGGCGCCGCCGGACTGGGCTGCGTCACCGTATGAGCGACCGAGGCCCCGAGGCAGCAGCCCCCGCGGACCGGCCTGGCCGATGGCCGCCTGCACGTCCTCGGCGGTACGGACCTCGACGACCGTCGCGACGCTCGGCGAGGTGCGTCCCCAGCCGGTGATGACGCGCTCGCCGGCGCGGGGGGCGAGGGGGGACGTCAGGGGCATGTCCTCATACTCCCAGTGCACCGAGGCCGAAGAGGACCAGCCAGGCGGCGCCCATCGCGAGCAGCACCCGGTCATGCAGCACGACGTCCTCCGGAGCCTCGGCCTCCCCGCGGTCGACGTCGGCCGCGTAGCGCAGGATCGCCAGCACGAAGGGGAGCACGCTCCACTCGGCCCACGGGAAGGAGGACTCCGCGAGTCCCACCTCGAAGGCCCAGAGGCAGTAGGCGGTGATGGCGACGGCCGCGGCGGTGCCCCAGACGAAGCGCAGGTAGGCAGGGGTGTAGCCCGCGAGGCTGCGTCGAGTGTGCTCGAGCGCCCCGTTGTCACCGCGGGTCGCGTGCTCGAGCTCGCTGAAGCGCTTGCCGGCAGCCATGAACAGCGACCCGAAGCCCGCCACGATGAGGAACCAGCGGGAGATGGGCAGCTCAGCCGCGACACCGCCGGCGATCGCGCGGAGCAGGAAGCCCATGGACAGCAGGGCGAGCTCGATGACCGGCTCGTGCTTGAGGAACAGCGAGTAGGAGAGCGTGAAGACCGCATAGGCGAGAAGGACGCCGAAGAGTCCGGCGTTCACCCACAGGGCGAGTCCCAGTGAGACGAGCGCCAGGACGACGGCGGCCACGATCGCCGCGCGTGGTGAGAGGTGCCCGGCGGCAATGGGCCGAGATCGCTTGGTCGGGTGGGCGCGGTCCGACTCCGCATCCCGCACGTCATTGACGAGGTAGGTCGCGCTGGACATGAGGCAGAACGCCACGAACGCCATGAGGGACGGGACGAGGACGTCGGGCTCGAGCAGCGACCCGGCGGCGAGGGGCGCGGCGAAGACGAGGACGTTCTTCAGCCACTGGCGGGGCCGGAGCGCGGCGATCAGCGCCGCGGCGGTGGACCGATCGCGGACGACGGCCTCACTCATCTCGGTCCACGTGCTGGCCCGGCTCGGAGTCACCCACGATGCGGGCGATCTGGGGGACCACGAGGAACCACGTCACGACGTGCATGGATGCCAGCACGATGCGGGCGAACCAGCCGACCGATGCGGGCTGGTTCAGGACCGGGATCAGGGACACCAGGGCACCGAGGGTGCCGACCCAGAACACGATCCGTCGGGCATGCGGCCACCCCCGCGCCAGCGACGCGAGCAGCGCGAAGACGACGGCGGCCACGAGGGGAACGAGCAGGACCACGAACCACGGGACCGGCTCGGGCACGGTCCCGCCCTGGACGGCGACGGTGAACGTCATCCCGAACAGCCGTCCGATGAGGTAGATGACCAGGCTGACCAGCCCCGACCAGCCACCGGTCACGGCGGCGGCGTAGAGCAGCTGGCGCACGGTCGGGTTCGCCGCGGTGGGCGGACCCACCGGGGTCTTCGACGCCAGCCAGGGGGAGGACATGGGCCCATTCTTGCCATGCGAGGCCGTCTCGCGGTGCGCCAGGCCCATTTCCACGCCGCTCGATCCCTGCTCTTGCCAAAGTTACCGACGAGTAGCATCATTGGGTTACTGGCCGGTAACTACGGAGGTACGACCATGCCGCATTACAAGAGCAATCTGCGCGACCTCGAGTTCAACCTGTTCGAGGTGTTCGGCGTGGCCGACCGCCTGGGCTCGGGCCCGTACCACGACATGCATGTCGACACCGCTCGCGACGTGCTGCGCGAGGTCGAGCGACTGGCCTCCGGCCCGCTCGCCGAGCCGTTCGCCGACGCGGACCGCAATCCGCCCGTCTACGACCACGCCACCAAGAGCGTGACCATGCCCGAGAGCTTCAAGAAGTCCTACGACGCACTGATGGACTCCGAGTGGTGGCGACTCGACCTGCCGGAGCATCTGGGTGGAACCGGCGCACCCCCGTCGCTGCGCTGGGCAGCCAGCGAGATGATGCTGGGCAGCAACCCCGCCGCCTTCATGTTCATGTCCGGCCCTGGGTTCGCGTCGATCCTCGACCACCTCGGCAACGCCGACCAGAAGCGCTGGGCCGAGCTCATCATCGAGAAGCGCTGGGGCGCCACCATGGTGCTCACCGAGCCCGACGCCGGCTCCGACGTCGGCGCCGGTCGCGCGCGGGCCTTCGACAACGGCGACGGCACGTGGCGCATCGAGGGCGTGAAGCGGTTCATCACGTCCGGCGAGCATGACATGAGCGACAACATCGTCCACCTCGTCCTCGCCCGTCCCGAGGGTGCCGGGGCCGGCACCAAGGGCCTGTCGCTGTTCGTCGTCCCGAAGTTCCTCGTCGACCTCGAGACCGGCGAGCTCGGTGCCCGCAACGGCGTCTACGCGACCAACGTCGAGAAGAAGATGGGCCTGAAGGTGTCCACCACCTGCGAGCTCACCTTCGGCCACGACGAGCCGGCTATCGGCTACCTCGTCGGCGACGTGCACGACGGCATCGCGCAGATGTTCAAGGTCATCGAGTACGCGCGCATGATGGTCGGCACGAAGGCCATCGCGACGCTCTCGACCGGGTACCTCAACGCGCTCGAGTACGCCAAGCACCGCGTCCAGGGTGCTGACATGACGCAGATGACGGACAAGTCCGCACCGCGCGTGACCATCACCCACCACCCCGACGTCCGACGCAGCCTCATGCTGCAGAAGTCGTACGCCGAGGGCATGCGCGCGCTGATCGCGTACACCGCGTACTGGCAGGACCTGATCGAGCTGGCTGAGGCCGGCGACACCGAAATCGACCTCGACCTGGCTCTGCGCATGAACGACCTGCTGCTGCCGGTCGTCAAGGGCGTCGGCTCGGAGCGCTCCTACGAGATGCTCGCGGTCGGCCTCCAGACCTACGGCGGCTCGGGATTCCTCCAGGACTACCCGCTCGAGCAGTACATCCGCGATGCAAAGATCGACACCCTCTACGAGGGGACCACGGCGATCCAGGGACTGGACTTCTTCTTCCGCAAGATGGTGAAGGACCAGTTCAAGTCGATCTTCCACCTCGCTGCCCAGATCACCGAGACGGTCAAGGGCGACGAGGGTTCGGGCCAGCTGGTGGCCGAGCGCGAGCTCCTCGGCAAGGCGCTCGAGGACGTCCAGGGCATCGTCGGGCTCCTCGGCCAGTGGGCCATGGCCTCGCAGCAGGACTCGAAGGAGATCTACAAGGTCGGCCTGAACTCGACCCGCCTGCTGATGGCCAGCGGCGACCTGATCATCGGCTGGCTGCTCCTGCGGCAGGCGGAGGTGGCCACGAAGGCCCTCGCCGACGGCCCGTCGGACCGTGACCGGCTCTTCTACGAGGGCAAGGTCGAGACCGCACGCTGGTTCGCCCGCAATCGGCTCCCGCTGCTGGCGGCCGAGCGCGTCATCGCCGAGTCCACCACCCTCGACCTGATGGACCTCCCGGAGGAGGCCTTCTAGTCGCCGTTCGTCCCGAGGGCCGTACGCTCACATCGTGAAGCGTGCGGCCCTCGGTTCTGTCCTGCTGGCCCTGGGCATCCTCATCGCCGGGCCGGCGACTCAGGCGCACGCGCACGCCGACCTCATCCTGAGCACCCCCGACGACGGGGCCGAGCTCGCCACCGTGCCCACCGAGGTGGAGCTGACCTTCAGCGAGGACCTCCTTCCCGAGACGGTGGTCGTCTCCGTCGAGGACTCGGCCGGGATGGTCATCCGGGTGCTCGAGTACGAGGTCGACGGGTCGGATGTCCTCGTCACGTGGCCCCCCGGACTGAGTGGCACCGAGTACACCGTGAACTACCGGGTCGTGTCACAGGACGGCCACCCCGTGAGCGGATCGCTGGACTTCACGGTCGCCGGCGCACCGGTTGCGACGGAGGCCTCGGCCTCGCCCGCGTCCGTCGATCCGGCAGCCGCCACCGCCGTCGGTGCCGTCGAGTCCGCGAGCACCGGCTCCGCCGCCCCCATGGCCGCGATCGCCGCGGGTCTCGGGGTGGGCATCGCCGTCGGCTTCCTCTTCCTGGTCATGCGCCGTCGGGGGCTCCTCCGACGCGCCCGCCGCCCCGGGCCCGGACGACATGCCATGACGACGGCTCATCGCTCCACGACCGCCGGCCTCGGCACGGCCCCGATCGCCCTGATCGCCGTGGCCCTCGGCGCGCTGGCGCTGGTGGCCACCGCGGTCGGACTCGTCCTGGCGGGCGGCTCCTACGAGCCGGCGCTGCCGGGCCTGCCCGATCCGGGCGCGACCGTCGGCTGGGGTGCCCCGGTGACCCGCCTGCTTGCGGATCTCGCGGCCGTGGCGACAGTGGGCTGGCTGCTGGCGGCGACGTTCCTCGACCCGTCGGGCAAGGACGGGGTCGTCTCGCCGACCGGCCGTCGCGACCTCCACCGCGCGGCGATCGCCGCGGCCGCCTGGGCGGTCCTCGCCCTCGTCCAGCTGTTCCTCGAGCTGGCCAACGTCCTCGGCCTGCCGCTGGCCGAGGCGGTGTCGCCGACCATCGTGTCGACCTACGCCAACGAGATCCCCACGACGCGCGCCCTGCTGTTCATGGCGCTGCTCGCGACCGTCGTGTGCATCGGCGCGATCATGACGGCGACCACCGGCTCGGCGGCCGCGTGGCTGCTCGTCGCCGTGGCTGCCGCAGCGCTCCCCGCACTCGCCGGGCACAGCTCCGGACTCGGGGACCACGCACTCGCCACCACCGCCGGAGTCGCGCACGTCGTGGCCGCCGTCGTCTGGATGGGTGGTCTCGTCGCCCTCGGCGTGCACGCAGCCCGGCGGGACATGCCGCTCCTGCGGCCCGTGCAGCGCTTCTCCACCATCGCGCTCGTGGCCATCCTGCTGCTCGCCGCCAGCGGCGCGGCCAACGCCTACACCCGACTCGACAACGCCGGGCAGCTGTTCACCACGGGCTACGGGCAGGTGCTGATCACGAAGACCCTGCTCATCGTCGCCCTCGGCGTGCTCGGCTGGGTCATCCGCGGACGGATCATCGGCACCCTCGACCGGACGTCGCGTGCCGTCGTGTTCGCACGCATCGCCGGGCTCGAGCTGCTGGTGATGGCGATCGCCGTGGGCCTGGGCGTGGCGCTGGCCTCGAGCCCGCCGCCAAGGGTCGAGGTGCTGCTGCCCACCTACGGCGAGAGCCTGCTGGGCTTCCCCTACCCGCCGGCCCCACCGCGGCGGGCGTGGGCCTCGGCTTCAACCTCGATCCGCTGTTCCTGACGGCCTCGCTGATCGCCGCGGCCCTCTACATCGCCGGCGCCGTGCGCCTTGCGCGTCGGGGCGACCGCTGGCCGTGGCTGCGCACCGCCTCCTGGCTCACGGGCATCGCCATCGTCATCTGGTGCACCAACGCCGGCATCTCCGTCTACGCGCAGGTGTCGGTCGGCCTGCACATGCTCCAGCACATGACCCTCACCATGATGGCGCCGATCTTCCTCGTGCTCGGCGCCCCCGCGACGATGGCGCTGCGGGCGCTGCGGCCGGCCAAGGGCAACGAACGCGGCCCGCGGGAGTGGCTGGTCTGGTTCCTGCACAGCTGGATCACGCGCCTGCTCACCAACCCGTTCTACGTGTTCTTCATCTACGTCATCGGTCTCTACGGCCTGTACTTCACTCCCGCGTTCGGCTGGCTGATGGGCAGCCACGTCGGGCACGTGCTCATGCAGGTGCACTTCATCGTGTCCGGCTACCTCTTCTACTGGATCCTCATCGGCATCGATCCGCGACCGAAGCCGCTGCCGTACTGGGCCCGGCTGCTGATGCTCCTGCTCGCGCTGTCGGTCCACGGCTTCTTCGCCGTCGCCCTGATGATGGGCACCCAGCCGCTGGCGGTCGAGTGGTACGGCATCGTGCAGCCGCCGTGGATCACCGATCCCCTGAAGGACACCCTCGACGGCGGGCAGGTCGCGTGGGGGCTCTCGGAGATCCCGAGCCTCATCGTCCTCATCGTCATCGCGGTCCAGTGGGCCCGCAGCGACGACCGGGAGGCCACTCGCATGGACCGCCAGGCCGACCGGGACGACGACGCCGAGCTGCGCGCCTACAACGACCGGCTCGCTGCCATCGCCCGCCGCGACGAGCGCACCCCCGACGGCGCCGAGCCCCACCATCAGAGCTGCCGAGCGGCGAGCTGACGCCCTCCTGCGCGCGCGGCGGAGGGCGTCAGCTCACCACTCGGCTGGGCATCGGAGGCGTGCTGGTATACCCTAGGGGGTATGCGTACCCGAGTCCTCGCCCTGTCCGTAGCCGCCCTCGCCACCCTCAGCCTCGGCCTCGCCGGCTGCTCCTCGAGTGACGCCGGCACCGCCGCGACATCGCAGCCGTGCAGGGACCGGCCGCGCCGGTCGCCGCCCCCAGCGCCCCCGAGCGCGTCGATGCCGCCCGGTTCGCCGAGGTCGTCGCCAGTCCCGGCGTGACGATCGTCGACGTGCGCACGCCGGAGGAGTTCGCCGCCGGCCACATCGAGGGCGCCGTCAACTACAACGTCGAGGGCCCCGACTTCGGCGCCCAGATCGCCGCACTCGACCCCGCCGGCACCTACGCGGTCTACTGCCGCAGCGGCAACCGCTCGCAGGCGGCCGTGGCTGCCATGTCCCAGGCCGGCATCCCCGGCATCTACGAGCTCGAGAGCGGCATCGTGGGCTGGGAAGAGGCGGGACTGCCCACCGTCTCCTAGCGGAGCGGGTCCGGTACGCGCCAGACGACGTTCCTGACGTCGGGCGCCGAGTCGAGCATCATGCCGCGCAGGGAGCTCTGCCGCAGTCGGTAGTCGTTCGCCGACAGCGCGCGCGACACCGACGCGATGCCCGCGGGATCGTCGAGGTCATCGGCCGACCAGTGGGCCGGAGCCCCGTGGTCCATGACGGTGCTGATGATGGCGACCTCGGGTCGCTCCCCGTCCTCGACCTGCACGAGCTCGAGGATGCGCGCCTGCTGCGGCCAGTCGATGAGCGACGACGTGGTGATCTCCCAGAAGCCGCTCGCCTCGTCGCCGTGCCGCATCGCGAAGTGGAAGTGGACGTGCCCGGCGATCCAGGCGACGACGTTCGGGTGCTCGAGAAGCGTCACCACGACGTCGGACCCCAGCACCCGGCGCTCTGCGCCCTCGGGCGCGTAGTCGTTCGTCAGCGAGACGCTCGGATGGTGCGAGGCGATCACCACATGCCGGCCCTCGGCGGCGTCGAGCTCGTCGCACAGCCAGGCGAACTGGGTCTCGTCGAGTGACCCCTGCCAGCCGCCGTGCGGATTCACCGTGTCCAGGGCGATGAGCCGCACCCTGCCCACGTCGCTCGCGAAGTAGTTCGGGCCCTCCTCGCGGGTCGTGGCCGCGAACTCGCCGGGCCGCAGGAAGTCACGCCCGCCATCCGCCGCGATCGTCACACGGGAGGAGGTCGCGTCGTGGATGTACCGCACCGGGCCGACCTCAGCGATGGCCTCCGCCGTGACGAGGGGGTCCGCTGACTCGGGCAGCCCGGTGATCCGGGCATCACCGACGGCCAGTGCCCGGAGCTCGTCGTCGGGGGCCACGGTGCCCTGCAGCAGTCCGTCGTGGTTGCCGTGCACGCTGATCCACGGCAGCGCGAGGCCCGGCGAGGTCACGTCACGGCGTGCCGCCTCCGTGAGGCCCGGAATCGTCGGATAGCCGAACAGGCGGCTCGGTCGATCCGGCTCCACGCCTTCCGGCGGGCCGTCCGGGTGCCAGTACCGCTCGTCCCAGGTGGCGGAGTCGGTGGCCCCGACCCACGAACTGCGGGAGTCGTCCCCGCTCCTCGGCGAGATCGTGCCCCCGCCGACGATGCCCTGGTACCAGGCGAGCTCGTTGCGCTGCGCATTGTCAGTGAGGTCGCCGGTGAGCAGCACGGTGTCGATCGGAGCACCGGTCGTCGGGCCGTGCATCCAGGCGTTGACGGTGGTCACCATCGTGGTCGCCACCTGCACGGTGAAGGCCTCCTGCGGGCGATACGTGCCGATGTCGCCCAGCTCCTCGCGATACGGGGAGTCCGGATCGCTGTAGCGGTCGAGGTACTCGATGCGGCCGGGCGACTCCGAGTCGCACACGTGGAGGTCGGACAGGTGCCACAGGCAGGCGAGCACGTCACCCGTCGGCACTTCCTGGAGCCGGGCCTCGCCCGCCTCGGTGGTGAGGTGGCGCCAGCCCGCCTCATCCGGCTCACCCCGGGCCACGGTCGTCCGGGTGGTGTCGCCGGGCGGATACGGTGCCACCGGCTACTCCGCGCCGATCAGCACGAGCTCGGCGACGTCATCTCGCAGGCGCACGCGGACGGGCTGGCCCGCGTGCAGTCCAGCGGCGTCCGAGCTGATGATGTCAGCGAACAGCCGGCCGTAGTGGGCGTCATCGACGATGACCCGGGTCATCGGCCCGAGGAAGGACACGGAGACGACGCTCGCCCCACCCTCGCCCGCCGGGTCGATGGCCAGCTGCTCCGGGCGAATGGCGGCCACATCCGAAAGGCCCTCTTGTCCGGGGCGTTCCGCGGGGACCGACCGGCCGAGGACCTGCCAGCGGCCGTCCGCCGCGCCGACCGCCTCCAGCCGGTTGACCGTGCCGATGAACCCGGCGACGAACGCGTTCACCGGATTCTCGTAGAGCTCGCGAGGAGGGGCGAGCTGCTCCAGTCGGCCGTTGCTCATGACGCCGACCCGGTCGGCGATCGCGAGGGCCTCATGCTGGTCGTGGGTGACGAACACGGTCGTGACGCCGATCTCGAGCTGGAGCCGGCGGATCTCGTCCCGGAGGGTCTCGCGCACCTTCGCGTCGAGCGCGGACAGCGGCTCGTCGAGGAGGAGGACCTTCGGCGACGTCGCGATGGCCCGGGCAAGGGCCACCCGCTGCTTCTGGCCGCCCGACATCTGGTGCGGGTACTTGTCGGCATGCTCCTGCAGCCGCGTCACCTCGATCATCCGGTCGATGATCGAGGAGCGCTCGGCTGCGGGCCGCTTCTGCACCTTGAGCCCGAAGTCGATGTTCTGGCGGGCGGTCATGTTCGGGAACAGGCTGTAGTCCTGGAACACCATGCCGAACTGGCGCTTCTCCGGCGGGTCGTTGACGACATCCCGGCCCTCGACCTGGACCATGCCCTGGTCGGCCTTCTCGAAGCCGGCGAGGATGCGGAGCGCGGTCGTCTTCCCGCAGCCGCTCGGGCCGAGCAGGCACACCAGCTCGCCGGAGTCGATCCCGAGCGTGAAGTCCTCCAGGGCGACGGACTCCCCGAAGGCCTTGCGGATGCCGATCATGTCGACGGTTGCCACTGCTTCGCTCCTACAGACCGGTGGTTTGGACGTTGAGGCCGCGCCGTCGCAGGGAGCGAACGACCAGGCCGAGGCTGAGTGCCGTGAGGACCATGACGAACAGTGCGAGGGCGAGCCCGCCTCGTGGGTCGCCCCTCTGGTAGTTGACCATCTCGGTCGGCAGCGTGGCCTTCAGCAGCAGCGAGGCGAACGCGAACTCACCCAGCACCATCGCCGCTGTCAGGCCGGCCGCAGCGACCATGGAGGCGCGCATGTTCGGCAGGAGCACGCGGAAGATGATCGTGCCCAGGCTCGCGCCCATGCTGCGCGCGGCCTCGTACAGCGTGCGCGCGTTGATCGCCTGCAGGCCCGCGTCCAGTGCGCGGTAGGTGAAGGGCATCGCCCACAGCGCATAGAAGGGCACGAGGCTGAAGACGCTGGCGAGGAACCATGGCACCGTGGCGCGGAACGTCGCGGCCACGCCGACGACGAGGGCGATCGGCGGGATCACCCACGGCAGCAGCGTGAACGCGGTCAAGTACGGGCGCAACTGGGGGCTGCGCACCTCGGTCACGATCGACAGCGGCACCAGCAGTGCGAGGTTGAGAACGATCGCGAAGACCACCAGGAGGAGGCTGGTCCGGCCCGCCGCGAGGATCTGCGGATCCGTCAGAGCTGTCCACAGGCCGGACAGCGACCAGCTGGAGAGGATCTTGTCCGGCGTGAGGAGCGCGGTCGGGACGTTCTGGAACGCGAAGCGGGCCATCGCCAGCATCGGCACGATGAAGTAGAGGGCGACGAGGATCAGGAAGGCCCACTTGATCACGGACGTGACGCGCGACCGCCCGCTCCGTCGGAAGGCGGTCGGCGTCGGCGTCGGCGTCAGCGCCTGCGTCTCCTCGGCCCCCGGCGTCAGCGCCGTGAAGGACTCCATGCTCATGAGGCCCCTCCGATGCTCATGAGTTCGTCCACTTCAACGTCTTGCGCTGCAGGAGTGTCATCACCAGCAGGCTGGTCAGCAGTAGGGCGATCACCCAGGCGACGATCGCGTTGCCCAGGTCCTCCTCACCGGTGATCACGTTGCCCTGCAGCAGGAAGCGGATCTGTAGCGGGACGAGGGCGCCGCCGGGGTTGAGGACGTACGCGGTCGCGTAGGCGGTGAAGGAGTTGACGAAGAGCAGCAGCATGCCGCCGAGTGCAGCGGGAGTGAGGATCGGCACTCCGACCTTGCGCCAGTAGCGCGCGGGGGACGCACCCATGATCGCTGCCGCCTCGCGCCAGGTGTCCTTCAGCCCGACGACCGCGGGCATCATCACCAGGAACATCAACGGGATCTGGAAGTACAGGTACACGACCACAAGGCCCCAGAAGCCGGTGGGCGACACCCCGAGGTCGCGCAGGTCGATGCCGATGTTCATCAGCAGCTTGGTGAGGATCCCCTGCGCGCCGATCGTGGCGATGAAGGCGAAGGCCAGCGGGACTCCACCGAGCTGCGACGCCACCGCGGACCAGGAGTCCAGCGTGGAGTGCAGCCACCGCGGCCGCTGGAGGCTCTTGATGGTCAGGGCCAGCAGGATGCCGATCGTGCCGCCGATGAGGGCGCTGGTCGCGGAGATCGCGATCGAGTTGACGAACCCGTCGCGGTAAGTGCCGGACAGGGCTCGCTGCAGGGCGTCGGTACCGAAGGAGCCGCTGGGCGTGACGGCCTTGTACAGCACGACGACGGTCGGGTAGACGAGAAAGAGCGCCACGAAGGCCGCGAACGGCAGCACCACGATGAGGCTGAGCCGGTTCTCTCGGCGGAAGAGCGAACGCACGTGCACCTCCCTCGACGGGTGTCAGGTTATTGCGGACCGCTCACGCAGGTGGGGCGTCAGCCGAAATCGGCCGACGCCCCACCGCTGAGTGGAACTCCTACTGGTCGGCCACCATCGGGCCCCAGTTCTCGGTGAGCTGGGCCTTCATCGCCTCGGTCTGCGCCGCGGTCGGGAAGGTGATCTGCTCGATGAGCTCGGCCGGGGGCAGGTTGGCCTTCATGTCGTCCGTGATGACGCCGGCGGCGTCCATCGCGGCGTAGCGGGCCGGGATGGCGCCACCCTCGAGGTAGCCGAGCGCGCCGGCATCACCGGTGATGTGCTCCATCCAGAGCTTGGCGGCGCACGGGTGAACCGGGTCGGACACGACCGACTGGGCGTAGTACGAGCCGTACAGGCCGTCGGCAGGGATCACCGTGTTGAAGGTGAAGCCGGCCTCCTCGAGCTTGGGCACGATGCCCGGGAAGTTGTACGACCAGTCCAGCGCGATCGGCACGTCACCGGAGAGCAGCGCAGCCTCCGTGACGTCGATGACCTGCAGGTTGCCCGACTCCTTCAGCGCGGCGAAGTACTCGATGCCGGGCATGATGTCGTCGAACGAGCCGCCGTTGGCCAGCGAGGCCGCGATGACGGCTGCGAACGCAGCGCCAGCCTCGCGGGGATCGCCGTTGAGCGTGACCTGGCCCTTGTACTCGGGCTTGGTGAGGTCGGCCCAGGTCTGCGGCGCGTTCGGCACGAGAGTGGCGTTGCTGCCGATCGACATGATGCCGTAGTACGAGCCGATCCAGTTGCCGTCGGCATCCTTCAGGGCGTCGGGGATCTCATCCCAGTTGGTGGTCTTGTAGGGCTCGATGAGGCCCTCGTCCATCGCCTGCTGGGTGAAGGACGGGCCGATGTCGATGGAGTCCGGCTTGTCCGGCTGGCCCTGCAGGGTCTGGATGGCGGTGAGCTCGTCCGCCGACGACGCGTCGGGGTTGGCGACCGGCGCCTCGAGGCCGTAGGTGTCGCGGAACGACGCCAGGATGCCGCCGTAGTTGGCCCAGGTGTCGGGCAGGGCGATCAGGTTCGGGGCGGTGGGGCCCTCCGCCTGCGCCGCAGCGGCGATCTCTTCGACCGTGGTGCCGCACTCCGGATCAGTGCCGTCGCCGCCGGCGGCAGCGCTCGCTGCCGTGCTTGCCGCGGCGCTGGCGGCCGCCGTCGCCTCGGTGCTCGTGCTGCTCGACGAGCAGGCCGCGACCAGGGAGGCGGTCAGGAGCACGGGTACGACCAGTAGTGACTTGCGCATGCGCAGTTCCTCTCGTTGGGGAGACGCCCTCAACGTAGCCACAAGGCACACGGGTTTGCGGTCGGGCAACCCAATCGATGGGAAACAGTTATCGAACGGACGGGGTACCGCTGCTCGCCGGTCCGGGCCGCCTCGCCTACCGTTGACCCGTGATCGTCATCAAGCGCCCCATGCGCCCCATGCGCCTCTCCTGGGTCGCGCTGGCGCTCGGGCTGGCCCTCACCGGGCTGACCGCCCCCACGGCTGCGGCCGCGGAGCCGCCCTACCACCCGTCCCGGCTCGCGAACGTGGGCACGGCCGGCCAGGTGATCGTGGTGACGGCGCCGTCATGGAGCTCCACGACCGCGACCCTGCGCGCCTACGAGCGTGACGGGGACGGCGGCTGGCGTGAGGTGATCGGCGCCACCCCGGCGCGCCTCGGCTGGAGCGGGCTCTACCGCGCCGACCAGCGTCGCCAGGGGACCGGCAAGACCCCCGCCGGCACGTTCGCGATCCCGCGCGCGTTCGGCCGACTCGCGGATCCCGGCACCGAGCTGCCGTACCGGGCCTTCGACCGGGACGACGCCTGGACCTACGACCCCGCACGCCCGGCGACCTACAACGTCTACCAGACCGCCCGCGCGGGCTGGGCCGGCTCCGGCGGCTACGCCGAGCACCTGTGGTCGTACGGGCGCCAGTACAACTACGTCGCCGTCATGGACTACAACCTGCCCGGTGGCCCGATCACCACGGGTGCGGACGGCGTCCGCCGCGCGGCCGCACCCGCCGACACGAAGGCCGGCGGGGGGATCTTCCTGCACGTGACGAACGGCAAGGTCACCGCCGGCTGCATCGCGATCCCGCAGCGTCAGATGCGGGATGTGCTGCGCTGGCTGGACCCTGATCGGAAGCCGGTCATCGTCGTCGGCCCGGAATCGGCCATCACCCGCATGTGACCTCGTTCAGAGTCAGCCGATCGTGATGTCGTCGAGCACGGGGAACTCCTCTCGCCACCGCACGCTCGCCTCGGGATCGACGTCGACGACCAGGACCTCCTCGTCGGTTCCCGCCTGAGACACCACCGCGCCCTTGGGGTCGACGACGACTGAGTGACCGCCGAGCCGGATGCCGGGCTGCTCCCCGACCTCGTTGCAGGCCACGAACCAGGCCTGGTTCTCGATCGCCCGGGCCCGCGTGAGGATGTCCCAGTGCTCGATGCGAGGCGTCGGCCAGCCCGACGTCAGCAGGAAGGCGGTGGCCCCGCCTTCGGTCAGCGCACGGAAGAGCTCCGGGAAGCGCAGGTCGTAGCAGGTGGCCAGCCCCGTCGACCCGAGCGGCGTCTCGACGACGAACAGCTCGTCGCCACCGCTCATGAGCACGGTCTCGCCCCCGTCGAAGCCGAACAGGTGGACCTTGCGGTAGCTGGCCATGAGGCTGCCGTCAGGCGCGAACAGCACGCTGGTGTTGTAGTGCCTGCCGTCCGCCGCGAGCTCGCAGAAGGACCCGCCGTGCAGCCACGTCGAGTGCTGCGCCGCGAGTCCGCTGAGGGCGCTCACCAGCGGCCCGTCCAGCGGCTGCGCGTGCTCGCGTGCCGCATCGACGTCGAACGCCCCGACGTGCCACAGCTCGGGCAGCATCACGAGGTCGGCCTGGGGAGCCGTGCGGTCGACGAGCTCGAGGCCGCGGGTGACGCGGCTGGCCACCGGCTCGGTGCTGGAGCAGTCGAGCTGGATCAGGCCGAGGCGTACCGTCATGCGCCGACTCTACGACGCCGTCGACGGCGGGTAGCGTGCCGCCATGGAGCCATCAGCCACCGAGCCCACCGTCCCCGAGCCCACCGTCCCCGAGCTCATCGACCTCTGGCAGTCGGCCCTCGACACGGTGGCGGCTTTGGGTGATGCGGCGACCGACGAGCAGTGGCGACTGCCGACCCCGTGCCCCGGCTGGTCGGTCGGCGACGTCGTGGCCCATCTCGTCGACATCGAGCTGATGATGGCCGGCGCCCCGCGACCGGACCACGAGCCCGACTGGTCCACGCTGCCGCATGTGCAGGCCGACTTCGGCAGGTTCACCGAGGTCGGCGTGGACGTCCGTCGCCAGCATGCGCGCGTGGACGTGCTCGCCGAGCTCCGGGAGACCATCGAGCTGCGACGCTCCCAGCTCGACGCGGTGCCGGAGGGGGCGGAGGTCATCGGGCCGTTCGGGAATCCCACCACCATGGACCGGCTGCTGCGGATCAGGATCTTCGACACCTGGGCGCACCAGCAGGACATCCGAGCGGCCGTCGGGCTCGACGACGGGTGGGACACGCCCGCCGCGGCCGTGTCGCAGGAGCAGATCGTGCGCGCGCTGCCCTACATCTGGGCGCGCAGCGTCGGTGCTCCGGAGGGTGCCACCGTGCGCGTCCAGATCACCGATCCGAGCCTGGCGCGCGACGTTGCCGTCAGGTCCGCCGCCGACGGGAAGGGCGAGCCCGTCGAGCCCGGACCGGATGCGACCGTGTGGCTGACGGCCGCGTGGCCCGACCTCATGCGCCTCGCCTGCGGTCGCGTCGATGCGACGGATCCGCAGCTGCGGGCGCGGCTGGTCCTGCGCGGGGATGCGGCCCTCGCCGAGGCCCTGCTGCCCGCGCTGTCGATCACCCCCTAGGCCGGCGGGTCCTCGCGATCGAGCATCAGCGCCATCGCGGGGTCCTCGAGGAACTCGGCCACGGACCGCAGCGCGCGGGAGCCCAGTGCCCCGTCGATGACGCGGTGGTCGAACGACAGCGTCAACTGCATGACCGGCCGCGCCACGACCTGGCCCCCGACGACCCACGCGCGTTCCAGGATGCGGCCCATGGCGAGGATCGCGGTCTGACCGGGGCTGAGGATGGGCGTCCCGCCGTCGACGCCGAAGACGCCGATGTTCGTGAGGGAGATCGTGCCCCCGGTGAGGTCCGCCGGAGTGGACCGCCCGGCGCGTGCTGTCTCGATCAGCGCCTGCACGGCGCGAGCCAGGTCGAGCAGTCCCAGGTGCGACGCGCCCTTGATCGTCGGGACGAGGAGCCCGCGCGGGGTGTCCGCCGCGATCCCGAGGCTCACCTCCGAGTGCACCATGACGTGCGGCCCGTCGGGAGCCTCGACCCACGTGGAGTTGATCATCGGATAGCGCACCGCCGCCCGGATGAGGCCGGCCGCGACGAGGATCATCGGCGAGATGCGCAGGTCGCCGGCACCGGGCAGCTCGCGCAGGCGCGCGATGGCGTCCATCGCCCTGCTCATGTCGACATCGACCCACTCGGTCACGTGCGGGGCAGTGAAGGCCGACTGCACCATGGCATCCGCCATCGCCCGGTGGACGCCACGGACAGGGACCCGCTCACCCGGCGCGACCGCCGGCACCACGACGCGGGTGGGTGCGTTCACGGCAGCTGCCGGTGCCGTCCCCGGACTCGCGCCCACGACGTCTGCGCGCGTCACCTCCCCGGCCGCACCGGTCGGGGTCACCGTCGCCAGGTCGACCCCGAGGTCCCGGGCGAGCTTGCGCACCGGCGGCTTGGCGCGGGCGGAGGCGCTCGCCGGTGACTCGGCGGCTGGCGAGCTCGGCCCGGCGGTCGTCGGGGCATCCCGGCGCTGCCGCCGCCGGGGCTCCGCCGCGCCCTCGCGCACTCCGTAGCCCACGAGAACGGCCTGGCGCTCCGACGAAGGCGGAGCGTCCGGCGTCTCGACGGTGATGATGGGCGAGCCCACCGGCACGATCGAACCCTCCGTGACGAGCAGCTCGGCGACCGTTCCCGCGAACGGGCACGGCAGCTCGACGGACGCCTTGGCGGTCTCGATCTCGACGATCATCTGGTTCACCTTGACGACGTCGCCGGGACGCACGTGCCAGCGGAGGATCTCGGCCTCGGTGAGCCCCTCCCCGACGTCGGGGAGGGCGAAGGCGCGCACCTCGCTCATCGCGTCGTCACCTCAGTACGCCATTGCCCGGTCGACGGCATCGAGCACCCGGTCCAGATCCGGCAGGAAGTGCTCCTCCAGCCGGCTGGCCGGGTAGGGGATGTCGTAGCCGGTCACGCGCAGCACCGGCGCCTCGAGCGAGTAGAAGCAGCGCTCCGTCACCTGCGCGGCGATCTCCGCCCCCAGTCCCAGGGTGGACGATGCCTCGTGGACGACGACAAGTCGGCCGGTGCGCTCGACCGAGGCGGCCACCGTGTCGATGTCGAGGGGGGACAGGGACTGAAGGTCGATCACCTCGAGGTCGGCGTCCTCGCTGGCGTCGGCGGCGTCGAGGCAGGTGCGCACCATCGGTCCGTAGCAGACGACGGTGACGTCGGATCCAGGGCGAGCGACGCGCGCGCGCCACGGGTCCGGGGCAGTCGCGGGAGACGACTCCGTCACCTCGCCCTTCTCCCAGTAGCGGCGCTTGGGCTCGAAGTACACCACCGGGTCATCGCACGCGATGGCCTGCTGGATCGTCATGTACGCGGCCTCGGGGTTGCTGGGCGTCAGCACCCGCAGGCCGGCCGTGTGGGCGAAGTAGGCCTCCGGCGACTCGCTGTGATGCTCGACGGCACCGATGCCGCCGCCGTACGGGATCCGGATCACGAGTGGCATGCGCACGGCCCCCTCCGTCCGGCGCAGGGTCTTCGCCACCTGCGACACGATCTGGTCGAAGGCCGGGTAGACGAATCCGTCGAACTGGATCTCGACGACGGGACGGTACCCGCGCATCGCCATGCCGACCGCGGCACCGACGATCCCGCTCTCCGCGAGCGGGGCATCGATGACCCGGTGCTCGCCGAAGTCCTTCTGCAGGCCATCGGTGATGCGGAAGACTCCCCCGAGCCTGCCGATGTCCTCACCCATGAGGACCACCTTGGGATCGCGCTCCATCGCGCACCGGAGTCCGGCATTGAGGGCCTTGGCCATGGTGAGCACGGTCATGATCCGCTCCCGTCCACGAATGCGGCCTCGTACTCCTGCAGCCTCATGCGCTGCCGTTCGAGGGGGGCGTGGGGCTCGGCATACACATGGTCGAACATGGAGGCCGGCGCGGGTTCCGGCATCGCCCGCACGCCGTCACGCACGAGGATCGCGAGCTCGTCGGCCTCGTGCTCGATCTGGTCGAAGTAGCCGCGGTCGGCGATCCCCTGCCGGGCGAGGAACACCTTGAGCCGCTCGATCGGATCGCGCAGCCGCCAGATCTCCAGCTCCCCCGCATGTCGGTAGCGCGTGGGGTCGTCGGACGTCGTGTGGGCCGCCATGCGATACGTGTAGGCCTCGATGAACGTCGGCCCGCCGCCCGTGCGCGCCCGCTCGAGCGCCTCCCGCGTGACCGCCATCACCGCGAGGATGTCGTTGCCGTCGACCTGGACGCCGGGGAAGCCGAACCCCGCAGCGCGCTCGTAGAGCGGAACGCGGTTGTTGCGATCACGGGGCGAGGAGATCGCCCACTGGTTGTTCTGGCAGAAGAACACGACCGGGGCGTTGAACACCGCACCGAAGACGAAGGCCTCGTTCACGTCGCCCTCGTCGGTCGCGCCGTCGCCGAAGTAGGCGATCACCGCGTCGTCGGTGCCGTCCAGCTGCACGCCCATCGCATAGCCGACGCCGTGCAGCGCCTGATTGCCGATGACGATCGTGTAGATCGCGCAGCCACGCGCGTTCGGATCCCAGCCGCCCGTCGTGACGCCCCGGAACATGGACAGGATCTCGAGCGGCGGCACGCCCCTGCTCCATGTCACGCCGTGGTCGCGATACGTCGGGAAGGCGAAGTCGTGGGGGCGAAGGCTCCGGGCCGAGCCCACCTGCGCCGCCTCCTGGCCCAGGCTCGACGCCCACAGGCCCAGCTCGCCCTGGCGCTGGAGGGCGGTGGCCTCGGCATCGATCCGGCGGACGAGCACCATGTCGCGGTAGAGGCCGCGGAGCTCGCACGTCGCCGAGGGTGATGTCGAAGTCAGGATGGTGGACCCGCTCCCCCTCCGGGGTCAGCAGCTGCACCGCCGAACCGAGCGCTCCGTCGCTCATGCGACACCTCCGAGGCCATCCTGCACTGCGGGCCCGCCCTCGGTCACGCATTCGACGTGTCCACCCGGATCCGGGCCGTGGTGCACAATGACGCCCATGACCGCTACCCCCCAGGACGGCCCCATTCGCGTGTTCCTCATGGACGACCATGAGATCGTCCGCCGCGGGCTGGCCGACCTGATCGGTCTCGAACGGGACATGGAGGTCGTCGGCGAGGCCGGCTCGACCGCGGATGCCCTCCATCGCATCCCGGCGGCGCGGCCCAACGTGGCGGTGCTCGACGTGCGCCTCCCCGACGGCAGCGGCGTCGAGGTCTGCCGGGAGGTCCGCTCCTCGATGCCGGACGTGCACTGCCTGATGCTGACCTCCTACGCCGACGACGAGGCCCTCTTCGACGCCATCATGGCGGGCGCCTCCGGCTACGTCCTGAAGGAGATCCGCGGCAACGACCTGATCGACGCGATCCGCCAGGTGGCGTCGGGCAAGTCGCTGCTCGACCCGATGGCCACGCAGCGCGTGCTGGAGCGCCTGCGCAACGGCGAGAAGCACGACACCCGCCTCGACGCACTGTCCGACCAGGAGAAGCGCATCCTCGAGCTCATCGGCGACGGCCTCACCAACCGCCAGATCGGCGAGCAGATGCACCTCGCCGAGAAGACCGTCAAGAACTACGTGTCGAGCCTGCTCGCGAAGCTCGGCATGGAGCGCCGCACGCAGGCGGCCGCCTACGTCGCCCGCATGTCAGTCGAGAACGAGCACCGCTAGACGGCGTCGAGCGGCACGCGCCACGTGAGGCGAGTGCCGCCCGCCTCGGAGACGCGCTCGATCCGGCAGCTGCCGCCGAGATCCTGCGCGCGGGCAGAGATGTTGGCCACGCCCGAGCGCCGGCCCGAGCCCTCAGTGTCGATCCCGACCCCGTCGTCCGTCACGACCAGCACGACGTGCCCACTGTCGATCTGCACGATGACCTCGACGCGCTTCGCGTCGGCATGCTTGGCCGCGTTGGTGAGCGCCTCGCGCAGCGCCGCGACGAGCTGGTCCGCCGCCTCCAGCGTGAGCATCGAGTCGACCGGCCCCGCGAACCGCACTGCCGGCTCGAACCCCAGCAGGGCTGCGGACTGGGAGGTCTCGCGCAGGACCCGCCCGCGGGCGCTCGACGTGGGCCCCTCGACGGGCTCGTGCAGGGCGAAGATCGTCTGGCGGATCTCCTTGATGGTCTCGTCGAGCTCGTCCACTGCTCGCGACACGCGCTCGGCCGCCGCATCCGGCACGTCGTCGATCCTGGTCGTGCCCTGCAGCATCATCCCCGTGGCGAACAGCCGCTGGATGACCAGGTCGTGCAGGTCGCGGGCGATGCGATCCCGGTCCTCGTAGACGGCGAGCCGCTCGTGCTCGCGGCGTGCCTGCGCGAGGACGAGGGTGACGGCCGCCTGCGAGCCGAACGAGCCGGCAAGGTCGAGGACGTCACGAGGGAAGTGACTGTGCTCATCGCCCCAGACGAGCATGAGGACGCCGAGGGCGCGGTCCGACGTGCTGAGCGGCGTGACCAGGGCTGGTCCGTACCCACTGACGCCCGGACCCAGTGCCAGGACCTCGGTGCTGGACGCCTCGATCCTGCTGGCGCCGTCCGCATACGCCGCATAGGCCAGCGACTCCCGCGGAACCCGCTGGCCCTCCCACGCGCCCACGATGTCGAGGACGTCGCGCGCACCCTGGCCGATCTCCTCGTCGCGGCCGTCGACGATCTCGACGACGAGATCGTCGTCGTCGTCCGGCAGGGCGACGAGCGCCACGTCGGCGCCGGTCAGCGTGCGGGCCCGGTTGGCCACGAGCGCGAGGACCTCCTCCGGGTCCGTGCCGGCGAGGACCGAGTTCGCGATGTCGGCCACCGCCTGCTGCCACTGCTCGCGTTGCCGCGTGCGCTCGTAGAGGCGCGAGTTCTCGATGGCCACCGCGGCTGCGGCAGCGAGCGCCATGACGGTGCGCTCGTCCTCGGACGTGAAGCCGGTGCCCGTGCGCTTCTCGGTGAGGTAGAGGTTGCCGAACACCTCGCCCCGCACGCGGACCGGAACGCCGAGGAACGACGCCATGTGCGGGTGGCCCGGCGGGAAGCCCGCCGAGGACGGGTGGGAGGCCAGGTTCTCGAGGCGGATCGGCACCGGGTGATCGACGAGGAGTCCGAGGATGCCGTCGCCGGTCGGCAGGTCGCCGATCCGCGCGGCCGTCGCTCCGTCGATGCCCACGTGGACGAACTCACCGAGCCGGCCGTCCGCGTTGATCACGCCCAGTGCGCCGTACGTCGCATCGACGAGCTCGACCGCCGCCTGGACGATGCGCCTGAGCGTGGCGCCGAGCTCGAGTCCTGCAGCGACCGACACGACGGCGGTGAACAGCCCGCGGTCACGGTCGGATTGCTGCATCACGCCGTCAGCCTACGGGCCCAGCCACTCCTCGCCCGATGGGCAGCCGCGGGATGAGCGCGGACATGTCCCGGCGCTCGGACTCGAGGAGGTACTGCCGGGCGTACCAGCCGTCGAGGGCCATGTGCTCGGCATGGGTGCCGCGCGCGGCGACCCGGCCGCCCTGCAGCTCGAGGATCAGGTCGGCGTCCTCGAGCCCGATGAGGCGATGCGTGATGGTGAGCACGGTCGACGCCGCGAGGGCCGTTGCCATCGTCCGGGACAGTGCGTCGGCCGTCGGGCCGTCAAGGTGCTCCGTCGGCTCGTCGAGGATCACGCATGGCCGTCGCGCGATCAGCAGGCGGGCGAGCGCGATGCGCTGGCGCTCGCCGCCGGAGATCGTCACCCCGAAGGACCCGACCGTGGTGGCCATCCCCCCCGGGAGGCCGTCGACCCAGTCGGTCAGCTGGGCCGCCTCGAGTGCGGCAGCCACCTCGTCGTCCGTCGCATCGGGGCTGCCGATGCGGACGTTGTCGGCGATGGTCGTGTCGAAGATGTGCGCCTGCTGCGTCAGCATGCCGACGTGGTGGCGCAGGTCGTCTCCGTCGACATCACGCACCTCCACGCCGGACAGGCGCACCGACCCCGTGTACGGCAGGAAGCCCATGAGCACGTTCGCGAGCGTCGACTTGCCCGAGCCGCTCGGACCGACCACTGCGACCCGCTGCCCCGGTGCGACCGCGAGGTCGATGTCCTCGATCGCCGCTGCCGCCACGGTCCAGTGCGCGGTGGCGCCCACGGACGTTCAGCCCGGTGAAGCCGTCAGGGACCGGGACGGGCACGGCCGGTGCCGGCACCGGGGTGGGAGCAGTCTCGACCTCCTGGATACGGACCGCGGAGCCGCGCAGCCGCTGGTACGCGAGCGCGGACGAGGGCAGCCCGGACAGCACGTCGAAGAGTGCGAGCGGGAGCAGGGCGACGACGGCGAGCATCACCGGCTCGATCTGCCCGGACGTGACCGCGGGGACCGCGATGACCAGTGCGGCGGCGACGGCCGCACCCTGCACGAGCACGCCGATGCCGCCACCGAAGCCGAGGGCGAAGGACTCGCGTGCGCTCAGGCGGGTCAGGTCGTCATCGAGGTCGTGGATGCGTGCGGCGGCCGCGGGGCCCGCCCCGAAGGCGGTGATCTCGGACGTTGCGTCGAGGGCCCGGACCACGGCGCTCGACAGCTCGGCCTTGGCCGGCGCCATCCGCTCCTCCGCGGAGCGGGCCAGCCGGGCGATCAGCCAGGGGGTGACGGCCACGGCGACGACCGACAGCACGCCGACCATCACTCCGGCGACGGGCAGCAGCCATGCCAGGAAGCCGACGGTCGCGGCAGCGACAAGGATGGCCTGCGCCCACGGCAGGATCACGCGCAGCGGCAGGTCCAGCGCAGAGTCGACGTCGGCGACCAGGCGGGTGAGCAGGTCTCCTCGGCCGAAGGCGGCCAGGCCGGTCGGGCGCCAGCCGCTCGAGCGAGGAGTACACGACCACGCGCAGCCCGGTGAGCCCGCGGAAGGCCGCATCGTGGCCCACCAGTCGCTCGGCGTACCGGAACAGCGCTCGACTGAGTGCCAGGAACCGCACCATCACCGCGGCCACGGTCAGGGTCAGTACCGGCGGCATCTCCGCGGCGGTGGAGATCAGCCATGCCGACGTGCCGAGGAGCGCCACGGCGCTGAGCGACGCGAGCGCGCCGAGGATGCCCGGCGACGGCAAGCTCGCGGCGATGCGTCGCCATGCTCCGCCAGAGCGTCCGAACCGGGTGTCCGGGTGCGGTCGGAACCTGGTCGCGCATGGTCACCACCCCACCCGCTGGATCGTGACGGCGGCCGCGGGCGTCTCCTCGGCCAGCTGGTCGGTCGGGCGTGCGGCGGCGGGCTGCTGCTCGAGGCGCACGATCTGGTGCGCCACCTCGATCAGCGCGGGGCGGTGGGCCACGACGATGACCGTGGCGCCTGCGGCCGCGAGCCGGCCGATGGCATCGGCCACGGCCTTCTCCGTGGAGGGATCGAGGGCTGCCGTCGGCTCGTCGAGGAGCACGAGATCGACCGGCGACATCAGCGCCCGAGCGAGGGACAGGCGCTGCAGCTGTCCGATCGACAGTCCCGAGCCGTCCGCAGCCAGGCGGGTGTCGAGACCCTCGGGCAGGGCCCGTACCTCGTCCTCGATGCCCGCGTCCCGCAGCGCCGCCCACACCTGCTCGGGTGTCGCGCCCGGATCACGCAGCATCACGGCCTCCGCGATCGAGGGGGTGGCCGTCAGGGCGGTGGCCGGCAGCTGCGCCCGCTGCGGCAGCCAGGCGATCCGGTCGCGCCAGGCGGTGAGGTCCAGCGCCCCGATCGCCGACGAGCCGCCCGCGGCCTCGGCGGACAGCCGCCCCGAGGTCGGCTCGACGAAGCCGAGGATCGCCGCGAGCAGGGTCGACTTCCCACCCCCCGAGCCGCCGACGATCGCCGTGACGGTGCCCGGCTCGGCGGTGAACGACACACCGGAGAGGGCGGGCTCGACCCGGCCCGGGTAGGTGACCACGACGTCATCGATCACGAGCCGGACCCGGGCTGCGGCGAGGACCACGGTGCCGCCCGTCGGGACCGGCGTCTCGAGGATGGTGAACACGCGATCCGCGGCGCCCAGTCCCTCGGCCGCCGCGTGGAAGTGCTGGCCGACGAGCCGGAGCGGCAGGTAGGCCTCGGGTGCGAGGAGCAGGACGAACAGGGCCACGGGATAGGTGATCTGCCCCTCCGCGAGCCGGAGGCCGACCGACACCGCGACCAGCGCCACGGACAGCGTCGCCAGGAGCTCCAGGGCCAGCGAGGACAGGAAGGAGACGCGCAGCACGCCCATGGTCGTGCTGCGGTAGCGATCGCCGATGGCCCGGATCGCCGCCACCTGCGACTTCGCGCGGCCGAAGACCTTGAGGGTCGGCAGGCCCGACACCAGGTCGAGGAAGTGGCCGGACAGCAGCCCGAGCGTCCGCCACTGCCGGTCCACCTGCGACTTCGTGTACATGCCGATGAGCACCATGAACACGGGGATGAGCGGCAGGGTGACCGCGATGATGAGCGTCGAGAGCAGGTCCTGCCCGAGGATCGTCAGCAGCACGGCCACAGGCACGATCACGGCGAGGACGAGCTGCGGCAGGTACCGCGCGTAGTACCCGTCGAGGGCATCGATGCCGCGGGTGATGAGGGCGGCTGTCTCGCCGGGGCTGTGCGCCCCGGGGCCGGCCGGGCCCAGTGCGAGCACGTGCGCGACCGTCGTCTCGCGCAGCTGCTGCTTGGCCCGCGCGGAGGCCCGCACGGCGGCCACCTCGGCCACCCACGCCACCAGCGCACGGCAGGCGAACACCGCGGCCAGCACGATGACGGTGTCGCGGACGTCCGACCAGTCAGCCCCGTCGCCCGTGACCGAGACGATGACGTCCGACAGCAGCCGCGCCTGCGTGATGACGAGGACGGCCGTGACCACGCCGAGGACGACCGCGATCGCGATGAAGCCGCGCGTGCTGCGCGCGTAGCGGAGCAGTCGTGGATCCAGCGGTCTCATGGTGGCGTCATCCTGACATGCCGACGGGGCCGCCCTTGTGGGGCGACCCCGTCGAATCCGAGGTGGAGGGCCTAGCCCGCCGCGTTGGCGAACCGGTCGTCGGCGCGGCCCGACTCGGGCTGCGGCGGGATCATCGAGGTGCTGATCCGCTTGCGGAACACCCAGAACGTCCAGCCCTGGTAGATCAGGACGATCGGCGTCATGATCACCGCGACGATCGTCATGACCGTCAGCGTGTACTGCTGGCTCGACGCATTCGTGATCGTGAGGTTGTAGGCCTCGTCGATGCTGCTGACCATGACGTTCGGGAACATGCCGACGAACAGCGTGGTCACGGCGAGCAGGATGGTGGTCGAGCTGAAGATGAACGCCCAGCCGTCACGGCCCTTCAGGGTCATGAACAGTGCTGCCAGCCAGCACACCGCTGCGAGGAGGGCCAGCGGAAGGGTGACGGCCACCCGCCCCGAGAAGGCCTGGTACCAGAGCAGCGTGGCCACCGCGATCACCGCGGAGACGACACCGATGCGCAGCGCAACCTTGCGGGACGCGTCCCGGACCTCGCCCGACGTCTTGAGCGACAGGTAGATCGCGCCGTGCGCCATGAAGATCGTCAGCGTCATCAGGCCCATGAGCAGGGAGAACGGGTTCAGCAGGTTGAACAGGTTGCCGGTGTAGTTGATGCTGCCGGCGAGGTCGGGCTGCGTTCCCGCGACCGGCTCGATCGGCGATCCGCCGACGACGTTGCCGAAGGCGACGCCGAAGAGCAGCGCCGGCAGGGCCGAGCCCACGACGATCGCCCAGTCCCAGCGCTTGCGCCACGTGTCCGAGTCGCGCTTGCCGCGGTACTCGAACGCGACGCCGCGCATGATCAGCCCGAGGAGGACGAGGAACAGCGCCAGGTAGTAGCCGCTGAACATCGTGGCGTACCAGAGCGGGAACGCCGCGAAGGTCGCACCGCCCGCCACCAGCAGCCACACCTCGTTGCCGTCCCACACGGTGGCGATCGAGTTGATCATGACCCGACGGCGCAGGTCGTCCTTGCCGATCACGGGCAGCAGCATGCCGACGCCGAGATCGAAGCCGTCGAGAACGAAGTAGCCGATCCAGAGCACTGCGATCAGTGCGAACCAGACGGTCTGCAGATCCATGGCGATTCCTTCTTCTTGTTCTCGAACGGCTTAGTAGGCGAAGTAGAGCTGCTTGTTGTCGTCGTTCTTGGCATCCTCGTAGGGATCCTCGACGACCACCTCGGGCGCGCCCTTCTTGATGTACTTCAGGAGCAGCGCCACCTCGATGATGGCGAGGATCGCGTAGACGAGGGTGAAGCCGATCATCGAGATCCACACCTCCGTCGTCGTCAGCAGCGGTGAGACCGCCGTCAGCCGTGATCTGCTGGCCGAAGACGATCCAGGGCTGGCGGCCCATCTCGGTGAAGATCCAGCCGGCGGAGATCCCGAAGAGCGGGAAGAGCACGATGGTCGCGCTCGCGATGGAGGCGAACCTGCCCTTCGGCGTCCGGCCGCCGCGGAAGGCCCACAGCGCCCAGAGTGCGTACAGGGCGGCGATCATGCCCAGGCCGATCATCAGGCGGAAGCCCCAGTAGGTGACCGGGACGTACGGCACGAAGTTCATCTCGGGGCCGTACTGCGGGAACTCCTCGAGGTACTGCGCCTGCAGGTCGTTGATGCCCTGCACGGTGCTCTCGGGACCGTTCCAGGTGCCCGTCGCCAGGTAGGACAGCAGGCCGGGGATCTCGATGATGGTGGTCGCCGTGTCGCCGGACAGGTCGCCGACGCTGAGGATGCTGAACGGGGCGTTCTCCTGCGTGGTGTACAGGGCCTCGGCGGCCGCAACCTTCATGGGCTGCTGGTCCACCATGACCTTCATGTCCATGTCGCCGGTGACCGACACGAGGACCGCGGACACGAGGATCACCCAGGCGCCCAGCTTCGCAGCAGGACGGAAGATGTCGGCCTGACGGTTCTTCATGATCATCCAGGCGGAGACGCCGGCGACGCCGGCCCCCGACACCAGGAACGAGGCCGACAGCGTGTGGAGGAAGGCGATCCAGGCGGTGTTCTGGAACAGCACCGCGCCGATGTCGTTGAGCACGGCGCGCCCGGTCTCGGGATCGAGCTCGAAGCCGACCGGGTGCTGCATGAAGGCGTTCGCCGCGAGGATGAAGTAGGCCGAGAGCGCGGTACCGAGTGCCGCGAGCCAGATCATGGCGAGGTGCAGGCCCTTGGGCAGGCGGTCCCAGCCGAAGATCCACAGGCCCAGGAAGGTGGACTCGAGGAAGAAGGCGAGCAGGCCCTCCATCGCAAGCGGGGCGCCGAAGACGTCGCCGACGAAGCGGGAGTACTCGGACCAGTTCATGCCGAACTGGAACTCCTGCACGATGCCGGTCACGACACCCATGGCGAAGTTGATCAGGAAGAGCTTCCCGAAGAACTTGGTCAGCTGGAGGTACTTGACGTTGCCCGTCCGGTACCAGGCCGTCTGGAAGCCCGCCACCAGCCAGACCGTGCCGAGCGTGAGGGGGACGAACAGGAAGTGGTAGACGGTCGTGATGCCGAACTGCCACTGGGAGAGTTGGAGCGCACCCATGGTCGCTGTCCTTCGTCGTCGGTTGCCGTGAGGCAGACGTGTGATGCCGGGGCTTGGAATCCCTGCTTGCTGCTCGGATTCTTCTCCTCAGCGGAGCCCATTCGAGCGGCGTGAGTCCGTATCCACCGGGACTTTGGTCCTGAATTGGCCCGGAATGGCGGCATTCCGCGTGATGGCACGGCGCGAAGCGGAGTTCGCGCTCCACGAGGGGGATGGCACAGTGGGCGCCGTGACGGGCACCCAGGCACGCGGCGGGCTGCGGGTCTCCGGGCTGTCCGTCTGGGGCCCGCTCATCGCGCTGTGGCTGATCTGGGGCTCGACGTACCTGGGCATCGCCGTCCTCGTGGAGTCGATGCCGCCGATGATGGGCAACGGGTTCCGCTTCCTCGCGGCCGCCCTCGTCCTCGGCTCGATCCTCGCGCTGAGCCGGGGTCCGGCGTCGCTGCGCGTGTCGCGCGCCGAGCTGCGATCCGTCTCGATCATGGGCGTGGCCCTGCTGGGCGTGGGCATCGGCACCCTGTCGCTGGCGGAGAGGTACGTCCCGAGCGGGGTCGCCGCCCTGCTGATCGCCGTGATGCCGCTGTACGTCGTCCTGCTCCGCCTGCGCGGTGGTGACCGGCCGAACGGGCTGACCCTCATCGGCGTCGCCGTCGGGCTCGCCGGGCTGGCGCTGATGCTGCTGCCCGGCGGCACCGCTCCCGTCGCCGGCAGCGACGGCGACGTGGTGATCTGGTCCGTCGCGATCATGTTCTCGACGTTCTGCTGGGCGTACTTCTCCTGGCGGTCCGCTCGCTACACCTTCCCGCGCAACTCGCTGGTGACGACGACCTACGAGATGGCCGTCGCGGGCGTGGCGCTCGTCCTCGCCGGAACCCTGCGCGGCGAGCGCATCGACCTCGGCCAGATCACGACCGAGTCGTGGTGGGCATGGGCGTACCTCATCGCCGCGTCCATCGGCGGGTACAGCGCATTCACCTGGCTGCTCGGCCACGCCCCGCTGTCCCTCACCTCCACGTATGCGTACGTGAATCCGGTGGTGGCGGTCCTCCTCGGCTTCATCGTCCTGAGCGAGCCGATCACGCGCGACGTACTCGTCGGACTCACGGTGGTGGTCGGGGGGGTCGTCCTGGTGGTGACCGGGGAACGCCGATGACGGCCACCACGCAGGTGCGGCCCGGACCGCCCCGCCGCCGGCCAGCAGCTCGCCGGGACGGCGTCGCGACATCCAGGGCCTGCGCGCCATCGCGGTCCTCCTCGTGGTGCTCTTCCACGCCGAGCTTCCCGTGCCCGGCGGCTTCGTCGGCGTCGACGTGTTCTTCGTCATCTCCGGTTTCGTCATCACCGCGATGCTCATGCGCGAGTGGGCACGGCATGGACGGATCCGCTTCGGGCACTTCTACCTGCGGCGGTTCCTTCGCCTGACGCCCGCCCTTGCCCTGATCGTCGCCGTGGTCGCCCTTGCATCCGTGCTCCTGCAGAACCCCTTCGGAGCCCAGCAGACGACGGCCCGCACTGGTATCGGGGCCATGCTCCTGTCGGCCAACTACGTGATCGGGCACGCCGCAGGTGACTACTTCGCCGACAGCGCGACGACGAATCCGCTCCTGCACACGTGGTCGCTGTCGGTCGAGGAGCAGTTCTACCTCGTGTTCCCGGCCCTTCTCGCGCTCGCCTGGCTCCTGGCGCGCCGTGGCCGGAGGAGGGCGCCCGTCGTCATCGTCACGGCGATCGCCGTCGGTTCGTTCGGGCTGGGAGTCGCCTGGTCGTTCGGCTCGACGTCGGCAGAGGGTCTCACCTCCTACTTCGGCGGACCGGAGTCCTTCGCCTTCTACTCCTCCCTGACCCGTGCCTGGGAGTTCGCGGCCGGGGCGCTGCTGGCCCTGGGCATGGCACGGATACCGGTGCCGACCGTCTCGGTGGCACGAGTGATGGGGGCGGCGGGCGCCGTGCTGCTCCTGGTGTCCGCCTTCGCCATCGACGACGGGCAGGCCTTCCCGGGAGTGGTCGCCCTCGTGCCCGTGACCGGCACCGTCCTGCTCATCCTCGCCGGCTCGCACCACACCACCGGCGTCAGCGCGGCCCTGTCCGCCCGGCCGATGGTCTGGCTGGGTGACACGTCCTACTCCTGGTACCTCTGGCACTGGCCGCTCATCGTGTTCACCGCGCTGCTGTTCCCCCACCGGCCGGGCCTGCTGATCACCGCGGCGGCCGTGTCCCTCCTCCCCGCGGTCGCCTCGTACCGGTGGCTCGAGCAGCCGCTGCGGGGCTACCGCCCGCGCTCCCGTCCTCGCGCCGGCGCGTTGATCGGCACCACCCTCGCCGTGCCGCTCGTCGCGTGCGTCGTCCTCCTCGTGGGCGCCAACTCCGGCTGGGGCCTGGTACCGCCTGCCGACGCGGCCACCGATGCTGCGTCAATGGTGGCTGGACAGACCGGGCAGGACGCAGCCACGACTGACGCAAACGAGGCGGGCGAGGGGCTGGCGTCGCAGCCGGTGCCTGTCGGGGGCGATGCCGAGGCGGACGGCGAGGTGGCCGGCGGGGAGGGCGGCAGCCTGCGCTCCCAGCACGCGGTCGTGAAGGCAGGATGCGTCAACACCGACCTCGAGCCCGACCGCTGCCGGTTCGGTCCCGTTGATGCGCGGGGGACGGTGCTGCTGGCCGGCGACTCCCAGGCGTACGCCCTCGCCGACGGGGTCATCGCCGCCGCGGAGCGCCTCGGCCTCGACACCGTGGCCACCAGCCACACCGGCTGCCCGTTCCTCGACCGCGAGTCGAGCGGGGTGCACAACTACCCCTGCGGGAGCTGGCAGGAGTCCATCGTCGAGTACGCCCTCGCCGAGCGGCCCGCCGCCGTGGTCATCACGAATCGATCAGGCGGCTACGTGCGCCCGGACATCGGCTGGCGCACCGTCGAGCGCGACGGGGGTGGCCGGGCCGACTCGACGGACGAGGCGGTCGACCTCTACCGAGCGGGCCTCGAGCCCATCGTCGCGCAGCTCTCCGAGGCCGGGATCCCGGTCATCATCATGGCCGCCGTGCCCGAGATGACCGGCTACACCGACCGGACGTCGCTGCTGTCCAGCGCGTTCGGCTCGCAGGCCTTCGAGATCGGCCGCGATGAGGCCGAGGAGTTCCGGCGGCCCGCCCTCGAGGTGGAGCAGGCACTCGCCGCGAAGCACCCCGGGGTCACCGTCCACGACCCGATTCCGGCCCTGTGCACGGAGGACACCTGCTCGACGGAACGTGACGACGCGCCCGTCTTCCAGGACGAGACCCATCTCGCGGTGCCCGGCTCCCTGCTGCTCGCGGATGGGCTCGCGGAGGTACTCAGCCGAGTCGCTCCCGGAGCGTCCGCGCAACCGTGATCACCCGGTCGTTCGCCTCCTGCTCGGCGATCGTGATGCGCACGCCCTCGCCTGCGAACGGGCGCACGGTGATCCCGGCCGCCTCGCACGCCGCGGCGAATGCCCCCGAGTCCTCGCCCAGGCGCAGCCACACGAAGTTGGCCTCGGTGCGGTGCACCGTCCAGCCCTGGTCGCGCAGCGCGTCCCAGACCCGCGTGCGCTCCTCGACGAGGTGCAGCACCCGGGCGAGCAGCTCGTCCTCCGCGTCCAGCGAGGCGATGGCCGCCTCCTCGGCGATCGTCGAGACCCCGAAGGGCGTGGCCGTCTTGCGCAGCGCCTCGGCGACCCGTTCGTGCGCGATGGCGAAGCCCACGCGCAGGGCCGCCAGGCCGTAGGCCTTCGAGAACGTGCGAAGCACGACGACGTTCGGGTAGCGACGGAAGAGGTCGATCCCGTCCGCCACGTCATCGCCGGCGATGAACTCCCGGTACGCCTCGTCGAGGACGACGATGACGTCCCGCGGTACGCGGTCGAGGAAGGAGACGAGCTCGGCCTCGGTCACCACCTGGCCGGTGGGGTTGTTCGGGTTGCAGACGAACACGACGCGCGTGCGATCGGTGACGGCCGCCAGCATGGCCTCGAGGTCGTGGCGCTCGTCCGGGAGCAACGGCACCTGGACGCTGGTGGCTCCGGAGATCTGCGTCCAGATGGGGTAGGCCTCGAAGCTGCGCCAGGCGTAGAGCACCTCGTCGCCCGGACCGGCCGCCGCCGCGATGATCTGCCCGCACACCGCGACACTGCCCGTCCCGAGCGCGATCGCCTCGGCGGGGACGTCGAAACGCTCCGCGATCGCCTCGACCAGACGTCGGGAGAACGGGTCGGGATAGCGATGGATGTCCTGGGCCGCCCGCGTGATCGCCGCGAGCACGCTCGGCAGCGGCGGAAAGGGGTTCTCGTTGCTGGAGATCTTGTAGGCGACGATGTCGTCGCGTTCGGCGGGGCGCTGCCCGGCCTTGTATGCCGGCAGGTCGTCGATGTCGGGGCGCAGGCGGGGGAGCGTCACGAAGGCGAGCCTACGTGCCGGCGTTACCGATTAGCCTTTCGGCTGTGACCCTCCGGACAAGGACGCTGATCGCGTCGGGCGTCGCCCTCGTGGCGCTCCTCCTCATGGGCCTGGTACTCCTCGCGCAGTACACGCTGACCGCGGCCACGAGCATCGCGCTGCAGTCGGGACTGTCTCCTGCCGTCGACACCACCGCGACGCTCGCCCTCGAGCAGTCGAACGCCAGCGGGGCGCTCGCGGACTACATCATGCTGAGCCGGGAGGCCTCGCTCGACGAGTACCGGCAGACGATCGGCCGGGCCACCACCCTCATCGACGAGCTCAAGGACTCCGTGGCCGAGGATCCGGAGCTGACCGATCTGGTCGCCGCTGTCCGGGCCGCCCAGCGCGGCTGGGTGAAGACGGACGCCGAGCCGTCGATCACGCTCATGGAGGCCGGGAAGCGCACGCGCGCGATCAAGGAGACCAGCTCGCCCGAGTCGTGGGCCGCCTACGACGCCATGACCGCTGCGACCGCGGCCCTGCAGAAGTCGCTCAACAGCACCCGCGACGAGGCCGCGGACGCGGTCGCAGGTTTCACGGGACTGCTCGGTGTCTCCCTGCTCGTGGTGGGCCTGATCGTCCTTCTCGGGCTCGCCGCGTTCTTCGGGGGACTGCAGTCGTGGGTGCTGGCGCCGCTGAGGGGCCTGCGCGAGGACATCCAGCGCGCCGCCCGCGAACCGGGGCACATGTCGCCGATCCGACCGATAGGCCCGCCCGAGCTGAGGGCCGTCGGCATCGATGCGGAGCTCCTGCGCCGCGGCCTGGTCCGTGAGATCGACGAGGCGCAGGCGGCGAGGGAGGGCCTGGTCCAGGACGCCCCGCTCGTCGCCGCGATGCAGGCCGAGCTGCGCGGTTCCCCTGTCTCCTCGGCGCCCGGGCTGGTCGTCGCGGGATCCATGCAGTCCGCCGAAGGCGTCGTCGCCGGCGACTGGTGGGACGCAGTGACCCGTCCGGACGGGACCGTGGCCGTCGTCGTGGCCGATGTCTCGGGCCACGGCCCCGAGGCCAGCGTCACCGCGGTGCGGGTGCGCTCGATCATGCGCGCGGCCCTGCAGGCCGGGATCTCGCCCGATGCGGTCATGTCGATGGCGGCCGGGGCCTGCTCGGATGACGAGCACTTCGTCACCGCCATCATCCTGGTCCTCGACGCCGAGGGCGGTGCGCTCTCGTGGTGCAACGCCGGGCATCACCCCGCGATCGTCGTCACTCGCGACAAGGAGGCCTCGCTGTGCGAGCCCACCGGGCCGCTCGTCTCGGCCCTCGGCGGCGAGTGGACGATGCGGGCCCGGCTGTTCGAGCCGGGTGACGTCGTGGTGGCCTTCACGGACGGCCTCGTCGAGTCCCGCAACGCCGACGGCGACGAGCTGGAGTCCTCGAAGGTCTCCCAGTTCATCAGGGGCATGGACGGCCCGGTCCGGGAGAACCCCGAGGAGCTGATCTCCCGCCTCCTCGCGCAGGTGCGCCACCGCGCTGCCGACTGGCGACGGGACGATGTGACATTGGTCGCTGCGGCGCGCCGACACTGAGGCGGGCCGTTCGGGCCACTCCCGTCCGCATGGCACCATGGACGGATGCGCCGATTCCCCATCGCCCTTGCCAGCCTGTCCGCCGCTCGCCGTGGTCGCGTCCCTCGTGGTCGCTCCCGCTGCCCAGGCGGCGCCCGCACCCCTGTCGCCGTCAGTGAGCCTCAAGGGGACGACGATCGCCCGCACCTTGTTCGGCATGCACGTGTTCAACCTCCAGGACGGGGTGTTCCCGACCGTTCCCGTCGGGTCGATCCGGCTGTGGGACAACCAGACGACCTGGTCGTCGATCGAGACCGCGCAGAACGTCTTCGACTGGACCAAGCTCGACTCGGCCGTCAACACCGCTCGGGGCAACGGGGTGAGCGACATCCTCATGGTCCTGGCGGGCACGCCTGCGTGGGCCACCGACAACCCGACGTCGGGCGGCGCTGCCGGCGTCCTTCAAGGGGCGGCGGGCATGCCCAAGGACCTGGCCGACTGGGACGACTGGGTACGACAGGTCGCCACCCGCTACAAGGGCAAGATCACCGCGTACCAGCCCTGGAACGAGGCCAACCTCGTCACCTTCTCCACCGGGACGCCCAAGCAGATGGCACAGCTCACCAAGCGGGCCTACGACATCATCAAGTCCATCGACCCGACCGCGACCGTGGTGGCCCCGAGCACCGGCACGCGCCTCGGTGGCCCCTTCAAGCGCTTCTACCCCCCATTCCTTCGCGAGCTCAAGGCGCTGGGCTGGCCGGTCGACGTGTGGGCCGCGCACACCTACCCCGCCTCGCTCGGCACCCCGGTGGAACGCGCCGTCCTGGCGCGGAACTTCCTGGCGGTCCTTGCCGCCGAGGGTGCCCCTGACCTGCCGGTGTGGGACACGGAGAACAACTTCGGCCTGGCCGGTCCCGGGGCCGAGAACCCCGACCAGGACATCGTCGACCGGCGGGCCGCGGACTGGACCGCCCGTACCTACCTCGACGCGCTCCGCCTCGGCATCAGCCGGGTGTACTGGTACGCGTGGGGGCCGGAGAACGATCTCGTCGGCATCCAGATGAACACCGGGCGGCCCGCTGCGACGGCCTACCGCACGCTGCAGGACTGGATCGTCGGGGCCACGTTCAACGGCTGCTCCCCGGCCACCCGCAGCGATGTCACCTGCCGGTTCGCCAAGGACGGCAAGGTGTTCCGGATCGTGTACCCCGAGCGCGGCCGGGCTGCGTTCCCGACGAAGGGCTTCAGCCAGGTCTGCTCGCTCGACGGGACGTGCAAGCCGGTCACCAAGGCGAAGATCCGGACCTTCAGCCCGGTCCAGCTGCGCAAGTAGCCACCCGCTCTCAACGAAAGGGCTACGGGGAGCGCTCCTCGGCGACGGAGTTGCCGCCGTCGACGACGATGCACTGGCCCGTCACGTAGGCGGCCCCCGGCGTGCACAGCCACGCCACCGCACTGGCCACCTCGGTCGCGGTGGCACTGCGCCCGACCGGCACGCTGTGACCCTGGGCTGCCTCATGCTCGGTCTGCGACCCGGTCGCGATCCAGCCGGGGGCCACCGCGTTGGCCGTGACGCCCACGGGGCCGAAGTCGACCGCGATCGACCGGGCGAGGCCGACCATCGCGGCCTTGGCCGCGGCGTAGGCGGGCTCGTCGCGCATGGCCATCACCGGACCCGTCACGCTGGCCACGTTGACGATCCGCCCCCATCCCCGGGCGGCCACGTGCGGCATCGCGGAGCGGCACATCAGGAAGGCGGTGTCGAGGTTGCGCGCCATGCCGGCACGCCACGTCGCGAGGTCCATCGACAGCAGGCCCCCTGACTCGGCACCGCTCCCGACGCTGACCATCCCGGCGTTGTTGACGACGATGTCCAGTGCGCCATGCGCTGCGATGACCTCGTCGACGACCCGTGCGGCCTGCGCCTCGTCCGTCAGGTCGGCCACATGACCCGTCACCCGGGCACCCGACGCCACCAGCTCGGACACGCGGTCGTGGATCCGGTCGGTCGTGGACGTCACCGCGACTGACGCCCCGAGATCGGCGAGCAGCGCGGCGCACGCGAACCCGATCCCGGACGCCGAGCCCGCACCGGTGATGAGGGCGACCCTTCCCGACAGGTCGAACGGCGCGGGGATCACGACGCCATCAGCATCGCCACGGCGTCACGGAAGAGCACCGTATGCAGGTCGACGTCGGCCCCCGTCGTCTCGGGGCACATCAGCGCCATGTTGTGGAAGGGCGTGATGAGCACGCCGCGGTTCGACAGGTAGAGGTGCAGGTACTCCTCGATGTCGTCATCGTGCGCGGCGGCGGACTCGGTGCCGGTGCGGGGAGCAGGGCGGACGAAGCGGTACTCGGCGCGTGCCCCGAGCTGCGCGACGGACCACGGCACATCGAACTCGTCGAGCGTGGCGTCGACTCCCTCGCGGAACCGGGTCGCAAGGGCGATCATGTGGGTGAACGCGGCGTCGGTGAGGACCTCGCCGAGTGTGGCGCGCATCGCGGCCGTGGAGAGGACGTTGCCCGCAAGCGTGCCGCCCACTCCGCCGACGTCGACCAGATCGGCCTCCGCATGCGCGCGGATCTGATCGGCGATCTCGTTCGTGATCCCGTACGCGCCGGACGGGATGCCGCCGCCGATGCTCTTCCCGATGACGAAGATGTCCGGCTGCAGGCCCCAGGCGGACGTGCATCCGCCCGGCCCCGCCGAGATGGTGTGCGTCTCGTCGATCAGGAGCAGCGTCCCGTACCTCGTGCACAGCTCGCGGCACGCCTCAAGGAAGCCGGGCTCCGGAAGCACGATGCCGATGTTCGTCAGCGCCGGCTCCATGACGAGCACCGCGACGTCACCGTGCGCCAGCCCCGCCTCGACGGAAGCGATGTCGTTGAACTCGGCGACCCGGGTGGTCTGGCTCACCGGCACAGCCGGCCCCACGTTGCCGCCCCGGGGCAGGGTCTGCCCGTCCTCGCCCATGATGACGAAGGTCTCGTCGACGGACCCGTGGTAGCAGTACGAGAAGGCCATCACCATCGGTCGGCCGGTGACCATGCGGGCGAGCCGCAGGGCCCAGCGGTTGGCATCAGTCGCGGTGAGGCTGAACGACCACAGGGGCATCCCGAAACGACGGGTGAGGTCGGCCGCCACCCACTCCGCGTCGAGGCTGGGCATCATCGTCGTGATCCCGCCCGCCCGCCCGATGCGCTCCTGGACGGCGGCGACCGTGGCCGCAGGCGAGTGCCCGGCCATCGACCCCGTGTCGCCGAGCGCGAAGTCGACGTACTCGTGCCCGTCGACGTCGGTGACCCGGTTTCCGTGGGCCGTGGCCAGGTAGAGCGGGTAGCCCCCCGACCACTTGTTCATCCAGGTCATCGGGTACCCCGCCGAGCAGGTGATCGGCGGCCTCGAAGGCCGCCCGCGACGTCGGCGTACGACGCGCGTGCTCGGCACGTTCCGTCTCGAGGAGGGTCGCCAGCTGCTCGCGATCGATGGTTGCCACAGGTGCTCCTTCGTCGGTGCGGTACCCCGCTGCGCCCATCCAACCAACTGCCGACCGTCACGTCTGCCGTTGACGGAGCCGCGATGGCTGACTGCCGGGAGGGAACGCTCCACGTCGTACATGGAAGGCTGGTGCCGTGAGCACCACGCCCGCCCAGGATCCGACCCCCCTCGACCTCGCCTTCCGGGTCGGCCCCATCACGATGGATCCGCACCGGATCATCTACTCGACGATCCTGCTGATGACCACGTATGCGATCTATGACGAGGGCACCGACCCGCTGAAGGCGGGCCCGATCATCGAGATCGTCGGCCTGTCGATCGCCCCGCTGTTCGCCCTTGCCATGGCGCACGCGTTCTCTGATTCGCTGGACATGCAGATCCGCAATGGCCGTCGCCTGACGCGAGCAGACCGCCTGCACCTGTTCGGCACGAACCTGCAGTACCTCTACGTCGCGATTCCGCCGACCCTCCTCATCATGGCGCTGGCATTCTTCGGGCTGGACGCCAACCGCATCATCCTGATCGTCCAGGTCGTGGGACTGTTCTCGCTCGGTTGGTGGGGCTACTTCGCGGGACGGCAGGCTGGGGTCACCCGCCTGCGACGCTGGTCGTTCGCCGTCAACTACGCACTGCTGGGGGTGCTCGTCGTCGTGGTCGAGCTCATCATCACGCACTAGCCCACGCAGGCACCCCGTCGGCGCCCGGCCGCGACAGGACCCCCGCGGCCACGCCACCGAGGAAGGCCGCCCCCATGGCCCCCGGCTCCTGCAGGTCCATCACCTCATGCGCTCCCAGCTGCCGGGCCTTGGCATCGGCGACCATGGGATTGCGCGTCCAGCCGCCGGCGAGCACGGCAGAGGTATGGGGCCCGGCCACGGTGGCCATCTGCTCGAGCGCGACTCCTGACATCTCGGTCAGGTCCTCGACGACGCTGCGCCACGTCAGCCCCGGCGAGATGCCGTCGGTGATGCCGCCCAGGACGAGGGCGTCGTTGCCGACGTCGACGAGCCGGGGCGCGCCCTCCCCCCGCTCGACCGCGAGCGCTGCCTCGCCCAGCGCCCGTCGGGCATCTCGGTCGACCGCTCCGAGCATGGCGGCCACCCGCTCCAGCGAGAGCCCGGTGAGCCGGCCCGCGAGGAGGATCTGGTGGTCCGGGAGAACCGACCAGTCGACGTCGATGTCCTGGTCGGTCAGCCACTCGATCTGATCGGTCTCGACCCGACGCGACACCGTCCGGATGAGCGCCTCGGCCGTGCCCATCGAGTCGAACAGGGCGCCGTCACGGGCCGCGCCGGAGACGAGGACGGCGGCCTGGTGGTCGAGCCCGGCGACCGTCAGGACGGCTCCCCGAAGGACACCGGGCACGTCGGCTCCCGTGGCCGCCCCGGCCGGGTCGCCCGCCCAGATGCGCTGGGCCGGGAGGAGGTCACCCACGAGATCGACCGCCACGGGCCACGGCTCACGCCGGGAGATGTCGAGCATCCCCGTGCGTGAGGCCAACGACGCCTCACTGACCTCCTCGCCCCCCATCGCTCGGACGATCCACTCGGCGATGCACAGGTGGCGCACGGCTGCGGATGCCGAGGGCACGTGGGCCCTCAGCCACAGGACCTTCATCAAGCGACGGCTTGGAGTTCAGCCGGCGCCCGGTCGCCCGCTGGAAGTCCCGCGCCGCCACGACGGCCCGGACGGACGCCGCGTCCCCGCGCGGATCGAACCAGGCGAGCGCCGGGGCGCAGGGATCCCCCTGGGGATCGATCAGTACGCCCGCCTCGGCTATCCCGGTCACCCCGATGGAGCGGACCGTGACGTCCTCCCCGGCCTGCTCAGCGGCCTGGGCGCACACGGCGATGACCGTCTCGGCCAGTACCCGCGGGTCAGCATCGGCCAGCGGCCCCGAGTGCCGCCACGGTGTCTCGCGTGCCGCGAGCGC
>CAVOWW010000044.1:0-5266 GCA_963700255.1 uncultured bacterium
TTCACCGGAGATTCACGGTCCGGTTGTTGCGAGGCATCCTCCCTGACGCCGCGCGCAGTCATGCTCACCGCATGACGCCATTCGACAGCAGCGATCCGGAACGCTGGCAGCCCTCCCTGCAGACCCCGCGCTGCGCACTCTGCGAGGAGGCCGCGCTGCCGCAGTACGGCGGCTTCTGCTTCCGGCACATGGGCACCAGCGTGCATTCCGGCCAGGCCCGCCGCGTCGTGTCGGCCCGGCGGGCCTGACGCAGCGCGGTCACTGTCCTCACGTGCGAACGGCCTTCCACCAGCCCTCGGCGATGTCGACCACGCAGACCACGGCGATGACCCAGGCGGCGACCGTGGGCATGAGGTCCACGAGCGAGGCGAACTCGCCGGTTGCGACGGTGTCGAGGAACTCCGGGTTGAGCAGCTGATCCGTCACGATCAGCCACAGCACCGGGATGGCGAACGCGAGGCTGAGCACGGTGTTGACCGCGGCGAGCGGGACCGTCCAGTGACCCCGTCGGTACTTCACGATCTCGAGGGCGATGCTCGCGAGCAGGACGGCGACCAGCGCGGGAATCCAGAAGGTGCTCAGCCCCGGATCGAGGATCGGGATCGATGGACCGCCCGGATCGAAGGACTCCTGGTAGCCGGGCTGCCACAGCACGAACCAGATCAGCAGGGACAGCCCGGTCACCGACGCCACCGTCTCGCCGAGGCCGATCCTGCGGTCACGTGGCTCGGGGAGGTCGTCGAGATCCCATCCCGACGTGGCGGTGCGAGGCGCTGCTCCGCTCCGGTCGACGAGCGCGAAGACCAGCGTCACCCAGAACGCGAGCTGGACGCCCACGGAGAACGCCGAGCCCAGCGCGCCGAGCAGGATGTCGAGGGGGCCCGCCCCCGACACGGCGGACGCGGCGCCGACCACGATGGCGATGATCGGCACGACGATCGAGAGCAGCAGCCGCAGCAGCCTGATGTAGTCCGGGTAGAACGCCGGTCCGATCAGGTACAGCGGACGCCCTGAGTACCCGGCCGCGAGCCGGGTCGGGTCGCCGAGCTCGAGGAGGACGGTCCGCTCGGCGGCGTCCGTGCTCTCGCCCTGAGCGGTGCGCACCTCGACCGCGTCCGCGATCGAGCCGCGCAGCTCGGCCGCGACGTCCTCCCGCTGGTCGGCCTGGACGCCCTTCAGTGCCGCCGCGACGTAGCGGTCGGTCAGCGATGTGTTCGTCGTTGTCGTCATGTCCGTCACTCCTCGCCCTCATTGGCCAGACCGTCGACCGCCGCCGCGAGCCGTGACCAGTCGGCCCGCAGGGCCTCCGCCAGCTCCTCACCGGCCGGGCTGGTCGTGTAGTACTTGCGCGGCCGCGTCTCGTCGGTGTTCCACTCGCTCGTCAGGAGCCCCTGCTTCTCCAGGCGGCGCAGCAGCGGGTACAGGGTGTTGGCGTCGACCCCGAACCCCGCCGTGTCGAGCGTCTCCAGCAGTCGGTACCCGTAGCCGGGACGGCGCAGGATCTCGAGGCTGGCCAGCACGATCGTGCCGCGCCGGAGCTCCTGCAGGTGGCCGTCCACGACCTGATCAGTACCCATACCTGCACGATACTGTGTGAGACACAGCAATGCAAGGGGAACAGGTCCATCTGCCCGGCCGACCGCCCTCGGCGCGGGGACGGAGGGCACCGGGCCGATACTTGGGGCGTGCGTAAGGGGACGGCAGTACGGGCGAGGGCGTGCGTCGCTGCTCTGGCCGTCTCCTTGGCGATCCCCGTGATGGGGGCGACCCCGGCCGCTGCGGCCCCCTCGACGCCTCCCGTCACCTTCATCGAGGCCCTGGCCGCCGTCCCGGCCGCCACCCGCGCCCTCGCCACCGCCCGGCAGGCGCTGGGGCAGGCGGCAGCCCGGCAGGCGACCGTCGAGTCGGCAGCGAGAGCCGCACGGACCGAGCTCGATGCGGCGACCTCGACCCTCCGCGAGACACACCTGGCGGCCGTCCGCGCGGATCTCGCCGCGGCGCAGTCGCAGGCGACCATCGACGGGATCGCCCGGACGATGTACACGTCGGGCGGCTCGATGCCGACGCTCGTCGACGTCATGCTCACCGCCGACACCGAGCAGGGGCTGACCCGGAGCCTCGTGACGCGGCAGTACCTCTCGACGGCTGGCGACCGCGTCGTGCAGTGGGCAGGCCTCACCGAGCTGGCTCGCCAGCAGGCGATCGCCAGCCACTCGGCGGCGGACACCCACCATGATGTGGCGGGGACCGCGGTCGCGCTGGCCGACTCAGCCCGCGCTGCCGCGGCCGTCGACGTCAAGACGGCGCTGGCCACGGTCGGCGAGGCTCGCCGGGAGCACGCCACGCTCATGAGGCTCACCACGGTCGACCGGAGCGACGAGTACGGCCGCATCTCCAAGTGCGGCGACTGGCTCACGCGACTGCTCTCCCGGTCCGGATACGAGGGCGAGGACCTTCGCGAGGCGTGGGCCATCGTCATGCGCGAGAGCGGCGGTCGCGCGGATGCCGTCTCCGCCACCGGGGATCTCGGGCTGTTCCAGATCAACACCGAGACGTGGAAGGACGAGGACTGGTTCAACCGCAAGCAGCTGCTCAAGCGCAAGTACAACTCCCAGATCGCCCATCAGCTGTCCCGTGGCGGACGCACCTGGTACAGCTGGGGCCTGGACGGGCACGGGCGGCCTCAGGCCGATGCCTACGTCAAGTCGGGCTGGTCCGCCGAGCGCATCGAGTCGCACATCGTCGTGCCCTACATCCAGTGGTATGCGCAGTACCCGTGCCGGCCGGCGTACGAGCGGGAGTCACCGCTGCCCGGTGCCGGAGCTGCCATTCGACTCCTACGGCCAGCAGGCGGGTGAGCCGGAGCCGTAGTCGCCGTCGTGACCGTCAGGCGTGCCGAGCTGGCCGCATCGACGAGGGCGCGCATGTGCGCGTTCAGCTCGGGCACGTCGTCGAAGGCGAACCAGCGCGCATCGGTGACGTCGTCCGCCGCAGAGACCGTTACCTGCGAGCCGGCCGCCCACAGGTAGCAGAAGTCCCAGTGCGCATGGCCCGGGCGGAACACGATCGTGTCCGGGACGAACAGCAGCGGGACGAGAAGGACGGATCCAGCTCGAGGCCGAGCTCCTCCTGGGCCTCGCGCACGACCGCGGCGCGGATCGAGGAGTCGTCCGGCTCGATGTGCCCCCCGCAGGTGCCCCAGCCGCCGGAGGCATTGCGGGCCAGCAGGATCGAACCGGATCCGTCGACCACGAGGAGGGACGCGACCGCGTGCCACTGCTCCTCCCGGTCGATCGGGAGGGCTCCGGAGGCGACGAGGCCCTCCAGCTCGACTCCGGCCCGACTGCGGGGATCCACGGTCCGGGCGAACGCCTGCGCGTCCGCCAGCAGCGCGTCGGTCACGGGGAGACGGCCGACGTGGCCGGACCCAGCCCCAGGACGGTGCGGAGCTCGTCAGCGGTGTCCACGAGATGCGTGGCTTCGGCCTCCTCGAGCTCCCCCGGATCCGCGTACCCCCAGCGCACGCCGACCGTCCGGTAGCCGTGATGCTGCCCGCCGAGGATGTCCTCCTTGCGGTCTCCGACCATCACGGCGTCGACGGCCGCAGGGTCCAGTCCGACCCCCTCGACACCATGGGCGATCACCGACGGCTTGTCCTGGCGCATGAGGTCGAGCTCGGTACCGCTGACGAAGTCGAAGAAGCCGATGAGTCCGGCACGGGTGAGGACGCGGTCAGCGGACTCGATCGGCTTGGCCGTCGCGAGGACCAGGAGAGTGTCGGTGGCAGCGATCTCCCTGATGAGGTCGGCCATTCCCGGGAACACCTCGAACTCGTACTCGCCACCACCGAAGTAGTGCGCCCGGTACTCGGCGACGAAGGCGTCCAGCTCGTCCTCGCTGCGGCCGTAGCGCTCGAGCAGGGTGTGGCGCAGCGGCGGCCCGAGCCAGGTCTGCAGCTCGTCGTCGCTGATCGACTCCATGCCCAGCACCGGCAGGGCCAGGCGCAGGCAGCGGAAGATCCCGGGGATCGAGTCGGTGATCGTGCCGTCGAGGTCGAGGAGGATGACGTCCGGACGGCTCACTCGCGCATCCTCGCAGGGCGACGGGAGCGGCGGGGCCGGGCAGTCCCTTACGGCACCCGAACCTGGGTGACACAGGACGTCAACACAGCCTCACTAGCGTCGCGGGCACCAAGCAGGAGGAGATGAATTCCATGTCCGTGTCCACGAAGAGGCCAGCCCCGCTCATGCTGCTCGCCGCCGTCGGCGCCGCCGGTGCGCTGACTCTGTCGGCGTGCAGCGGCTCCGCTGTGTCTGTCGATCCGTCGTCGTCCACCCCGGCAGGCGATTCCGCGTCGGTGTCGGCATCGTCCCCACCGTCGTCGCCGCTCGCGTCGGCTGCCCCGGACAGTGCCTCGGCCCGGTCCCCGAGCGTGCTCACGGGCGTTCCGTACGCGTCGACCTCACCGTCGCAGACGTTGGACCTGTACCTGCCTGCCGCGACCGACGATGCCGTACCCCTGGTCGTGCTGATCCACGGCGGGGCGTTCGCGATGGGCGATTCGAGCATGGAGGCGCAGAAGGCGCAGGCCCTCGTCGACGAGGGCTTCGCGGTCGCCTCCATCAACTACCGACTCAGCGGTGAGGCGCTGTTCCCGGCCGGCGCCCAGGATGCCAAGGCGGCGGTCCGCTTCCTGCGGGCCAATGCCGACGAGTACGGGATCGACCCCGACCGGATCGGCGCATGGGGATCCTCGGCGGGCGGCTGGCTCGCGAGCATGCTGGGAGTGACCAGCGACCAGGAGACCGTGTTCGACGATTCCGCGCTGGGCAACGCGGACGTGTCCAGCGCGGTCCAGGCCGTGGTGAGCTGGTTCGGGCCGACCGACTTCGCGACGATGGACGAGCAGGCTGCTGACGTCACCGCCTGCGGTGGGCAGTCGCAGGCTCACGGTGCTGCCGACTCACCGGAGTCGAGGTGGCTCGGAGGAGCGCTGGCCGACGTTCCCGAGGTCACGGCCCTGACAGACCTGGGCTCCTATGTGGCAGGAGCCCAGAGCGTGCCGGCCTTCTACTTCGCGCATGGCGACTCCGACTGCAATGTCCCCGACGGCCAGTCCCGCGAACTGGCGTCCGTGCTCGAGGACGCGGGCGTAGCCCAGACCGTCGCCATCGTCGAGGGTGCCGGTCATGCCGACCCGCTGATCGACGAGGAGCAGGTAGGCCCCTCCATCGCCTTCCTGCGGGCGGCACTCGGCGGCTGACGC
>CAVOWW010000045.1:0-6567 GCA_963700255.1 uncultured bacterium
CGATCATCCGGAGGACCTCGTCGAATCCCTCCGGGCCGCCGTAGTAGGGGTCGGGCACGGAGAGGCCGGGATCGGGCTCGGGCAGGTGCGCCAGGGCCGGGTCGAACGAGCGCATCATCCGCAGCTCCGGGGTGCCGGTCGCCCCCCGATCATGGCCCGGAGGTCGCGGTAGTTGGCCTCATCCATCGCGAGCAGCAGGTCGATGCCGTCCATCCAGTGCGGCGAGATCTGGCGGGCCGATGTGGTCGTGCGGGTATCCATGCGCGTCGAGGGTGGCCAGCGCCCGGGGGTCGGCGGGGTGCCCCAGGTGCCAGTCCCCGGTGCCGGCCGAGTCGACCTGGACGCGGTCGGCGAGCCCGGCGTCGGCCAGGCGAGCGCGCAGGACGGCCTCCCCGATCGGCGAGCGGCAGATGTTGCCGAGGCACACGACGGTGATCCGGTAGGGGACGGGACGGGCAGCCATGCCGGAAGGCTAGTCCGGCGAGCCTGACGAGTTTTCATCCACAGGGTCGGGACAGCGTTGCCCCCGGTCGCACGCGGGGATCGGCGGACGATTGCCTCGGAAATCCCCAGTCTGTCCCCAGCCCACCAGCAGGGTGGGGCGGCGCGCCCCCCATGTCATCCACAGGTCTGTCCACAGGCCTCGTGGACACCGTCAGACCTGCTCCGTACGTTGGGGGCAGTCCCGGCGCAGCTGTCGCCGGACCGCACAGAAGGGGGACCGGTGAGCGTCGCGGAACTGCACCCGAGCGAGGCCCCCGGTCCCGATCGCACCCCGCCGAACGACGTGGCGGCCGAGCAGTCCGTCATCGGGGCCATGCTGCTCAGCAAGGACGCCATCGCCGACGTCGTCGAGGTGCTGCGGGAGGCCGACTTCTACCGGCCCGCCCACGCGGTCGTCTACGCGGCGATCCTCGACCTCTACGGCCGGGGTGAGCCGGCCGACGCGGTCACCGTCGCGGCCGACCTCGCGCGCACCGGGGAGCTCGGCCGGGTGGGCGGCGCCCCCTACCTGCACACCCTCGTCTCGATGGTCCCCACCGCGGCCAACGCCGGGTACTACGGGCGCATCGTGCGGGAGCAGGCCATCCTGCGCCGCCTCGTGGAGGCCGGCACCCGCATCGTGTCCATGGGCTACACCGGCACCGGCGACGTCGACCAGATGGTCGACCGCGCCCAGGCCGAGGTCTACGACGTCACCGACCGGCGCACGAGCGAGGACTACGCGCCACTCAGCGACATCATGGGCGACGCCCTCAACGAGATCGAGGCGATCTCGAACCGCGGCGGCGAGATGGTCGGCGTGCCCACCGGGTTCACCGAGCTCGACAAGCTGACCAACGGCCTGCACCCCGGGCAGCTGATCATCGTGGCGGCCAGGCCGGCGATCGGAAAGGCGCTCGCGCTGGACACTCCTATCGCCACCCCCACGGGCTGGACGACGATGGGCGAGATCCAGCGTCGGTGACGTGGTGATCGGTGACGACGGTAGTGCCGACGCCCGTCACAGGAGTGACGCAGACCTGGGAGAACCGTCCCTGCTTCCGGGTCACCTTCTCCGATGGCAGCTCCATCGTGGCCGATGCCGAGCACGAGTGGCTCACCGATGATCGTGCGTCACGAAAGTCAGCCCAGGCTGCTGCTGCGCAGTACAACGGCTACCGCAACCAGCGCACCTTCGCCGCGATCCGCACGACTCGGGAGCTCCGCACGACGCTGAGGTGCGCGACCACCGACCGCCGGCTCAACCACAGCATCCGCAATGCCGGCCCGCTGCAACTGCCCGACGCGGACCTGCCCATTCCGCCGTACACGCTGGGTGTGTGGCTCGGCGACGGCACGACCGCCGCCGCCCACTTCACGTCGGCGGATCCGGAGATCGCCGCCTACGTCGAAGGCGAGGGACTCGAGGCGCCGCACCTGGGCAACCTCCGCTACGGACTGCGCCTGCACAAGTCGCCTGAGGTCGCCCATCGCGTCTGCGTCGTCTGCGGAACGGATTTCGTGCCCAACGAGCCGCTCGTGCAGACGTGCGGAAAGTCATGCGGTGGCAAGGCCAAGGGCGTGCGCAACGGACTCCCCGCGCCGGCCTGTCCCGACTGCGGCGGTCCCGTGACGCGCATGGGACGGTGCCAGGAGTGCATGCACGATCACGGCTCGGTGCAGGCGATCCTGCGATCCCAGGGACTGCTGGGCAGCAAGCACGTGCCAGCCGCCTACCTTCGTGCGGCGGAGTCACAGCGCCGTGACCTGCTTGCCGGGCTCCTCGACACCGACGGCACGGTCACCGCGAACGGCAACGTCCAGTTCACCACCACGTCGCGCGCTCTCGCGGACGGCGTGTACGAGCTGATCGTGTCCCTCGGGTACCGCTGCTCCGTGGCCACCAAGCAGGTGCGAGGACGCTCGGTCGACTCGTCAACGGTCTACGACCTGAACTTCAGCACGCACGACACGGTGTTCCGGCTGCATCGCAAGCAGATCGCGCACAAGGAGCGCACCCGACACCAGTCGAACGCCCGACGAATCAGCCGGTTCGTCGTCGACGTCAGTCCGGTGCCGAGTGTTCCCGTTCGATGCATCGAGGTGGGAAATGCCTCCCACATGTACCTCGCGGGCCGATCGATGGTGCCGACGCACAACTCCACTCTGGGGGTCGACATCGCCCGCGCTGCGTCGATCAAGCACGGTCTCGCCAGCGTCATCTTCTCCCTGGAGATGAGCCGCAACGAGATCGTCATGCGCCTGCTCTCCGCGGAGGCGCAGGTGCCGTTGCACCACATGCGGTCCGGCACGATGAGCGATGCCGACTGGAGCAAGCTCGCCAGCAAGATGGGCACGGTCAGCGAGGCACCGCTGTTCATCGACGACTCCCCGAACATGACACTGATGGAGATCCGCGCGAAGTGCCGAAGGCTCAAGCAGCGGCATGACCTTCGCCTCGTCGTCGTCGACTACCTGCAGCTGATGACGAGCGGCAAGCGAGTCGAGAGCCGGCAGCAGGAGGTCTCGGAGTTCTCCCGCTCGCTGAAGCTCCTCGCCAAGGAGCTCGGCGTGCCGGTCATCGCCATCAGCCAGCTGAACCGAGGCCCGGAGCAGCGCGTCGACAAGAAGCCGATGCTGTCGGACCTTCGCGAGTCGGGCTCACTCGAGCAGGATGCCGACATGGTGGTGCTCCTCCACCGCGAGGACGCCTACGAGCGGGAGTCACCCCGGGCGGGCGAGGCCGACTTCATCGTGGCCAAGCACCGCAACGGACCTACGCAGACAGTCACGGTCGCCTTCCAGGGGCACTACTCGCGGTTCGTCGACATGGCGCAGATCTGACGGCTGACGCCCGAACTCAGGGGAAGCTGCGGCGGTGACCGCCAGGGGTGTGCCGATCGAACTCGTCCGGGCTCCCGTCGCCCACGCGAGGATCGTCTCCAGCGGTCCGCGCCCGAAGTTGCGCATCCACAGCCAGGCGAAGCAGGAGAGAACGGCCCATGCCGCGATGCCGGAGAGCACCACCGCGAACGCACCCCATTGGCCGAAGTAGCCGAGGCCGTAGCCGCTGAACAGCAGCGACAGCAGCGCTGATTCGCCGATGTAGACGGTCAGGGACATGCGGCCGGCGGGCGCAGCCGCCCGAAGCAGCCTCGGCCGGCGGGCCATTCCCAGGGCGATGAGCCCGATGTAGCCGGCCGTCAGCACCGGTGCCGTGGCCAGGTCGATCGCCAGCCCCAGGGCTCCGGCGTGGGCGAGGAGGGGGTGCCGTCCGCGATGGCACCGACCTGCAGGACGGCAGCGGCCGCCTGAAGGGGAAGCCCGATCGTGAGCCCCAGGATCGCCAGGCGCCGCCAGAGGTCGCGGTGCGCCGCGGGATCTGCGAGGAGTCGCCGGCGCGATGCCCGCAGGCCCAGGACGAACGCCGCGAAGGCCATAGGCCCTTGGATGAGGAGGATGACGAGGAAGACCACCGGCAGCGCCTCGAGGCGGGCCAGCGACGCCTCCGCGAACGAGCCCGTGGCGAGGGCTGAGTCCAGTGCGGACAGGCCCGAGCCGGACTCGGGGAAGGCGGCGGTGAGTGCGGACACCCCGCCGATCACCGCGAGGGCCACGGCGAGGCTGGCGACGGTCCACCGGCGAAGCGCGCGATCCGATGAGCGCGAAACCGCCATCAGGGCCAGGCCCGAGGAGGGCGTAGGTGATCAGGATGTCGCCCACGAAGAAGAAGGTCGCGTGCGCCAATCCGATGAGCGCCAATGCCAGGAGGCGCCGACGGAACCGTCGTCGGTTCGGCTTCGAGTCGTCGCGGAGGATGAACGAGGAGCTGTAGCCGAAGAGGAACGCGAACAGCAGGTAGAACTTGCCCTGGGCGAGGGCGACGACCAGCAGCGCCGTCAGCTGGTTCGGGAGTCCGTCGACTGAGGACTGAGTCCAGCCGTCGGCCGAGATCCCGAGGAAGGGCGCATTGACGACGACGATGCCCAGCAGCGCGACCCCCCGCAGTCGGTCGGGCAGGGCTTCTCGGGTGGGCGGGGCGTGACATGGCCCGACCCTAGAAGAGAAGTGAACATACGTGTTAACTTCTGAACATGGCGATCAGGAACGAGCACATCCTGGACGCGGCATCGACAGTGCTGGCCCGTCGTCCCGATGCCACTCTCCAGTCGATCGCCGATGCTGCCGGCATCAGTCGAACGACGATCTTCAACAAGTACCCCAGGCGGGACGACCTGCTCGCCGCCTTGGCGGTCGACACGCTGGCGCGGATCGGCGACGCGATGGCGGTGATTCCCCCGCGCGACGAGGGCGATGCGCGTGAGGTGCTGCTGCGCCTGACCGGCGCACTCATGGACCTGGGACCCCGAACGGCCTTCCTCCGCGCCAGTCCGGGCACCAGCCTCGACTCACACTGGGCCGAGGCCGTCACCCCGCTGGCCGTGTACATCGACGCACTGCAGACCGCCGGGCGACTGCGACGCGACCAGCCCGCCCGGTGGCTCACAGCCGGGTACGTCGGGCTGCTGTTCGCCGCGTGGGACGAGATCGCCGTGGGTGAACTGGGACAGGTGCAGGCGGCGCGACTGGTCGTCGGCACCTGGCTGTCCGGCGCGTTGCCGCCGACCACTGCGCCACGCTCCTGACCGCAGGCTGCCGATCGGGCTATCGTCGTCGCACGGGGCGGACGAAGTCCAGGGGGCGACGATGATGTCCACGACACGGGTAGCAGCATTCCTCGCGGCCGCGCTCGGCGCGACGATCGCGGTGGCGACTCCTTCAGGGGCGGCGCCGCCGAGCCCGGTGCTCCCGCCGCCCAGCGCAGACGTCGTCGTCTCGACGAGCAACGCCATGATGCGCCCGAGCGACGTGCCGGCGAGCCTGCTCCCGGACGAGGCGTGGTCGGTGTCCTACCTCAGTCCGCCCGGCGGCCAGGACCCGTACCCGGTGTGCGTCTACTCGCCTCGGCGGTCAGTCGACCTGCCGCTCGATGACGCCATCGGCTACAGCGCAGGCGCCTACGGCCTGACGCAGGTCGTCTACGCGTACGCCAGCCCAGCCAGCGCTCGAGCGGCCTGGGCCACCGTCAGCCGGCAGGTCCCGGCGAAGTGCACGGGGGAGTTCACGCTCGGCGACTCGAGGACGACGGTGACGTCAGGTCGGCTGGCCGCCACGGCCACCACTCGGGCCGGCTGGTGGGTCCGTACCGACGTCGACAAGGCGGCCGCCGGCGCCAGCTATCTCACCATCCGGCCCGTGGGCGACTCGGTCCAGATGGTCCTCCTCAACAACATCCCCAGCAACGCGTCCCGGGCCCAGCGGGCCGGCGTCGACTCCCTGAGCCGGACACTCGCTGCACGGCTCGCAGATGCCGGCACGCTTCCGCTCACGCAGGACCCCCTCCTGACGTCCGCCCAGCGAGCGATGATCACCCCGGCCGACACTCCGGCCGCGTTGCCCTACACCCTGCCCGCGAAGGGAGGCTGGTCGAGCTTCCAGTCCTACGCCCCGGGGAACGGCCCGTGGGCGTGCGGAGGGTCCGAGCTCCCCGCGGGCACGGCGTCCTTCGAGACTGGCTTCGGCGGCAACGGTGGAGTCGTCACCGAGCCGGGATCCTGGGACCAGCGGATCGAGGTCTATCCGACCGCCGCGGCTGCCAGCGCCGCCTGGCGGAAGCTCTCGGCCGCCGTCCTGTCCTGCACGGGTGGCGGTCGTGGCCCCCTGAGCCCGACCAAGCCTGCGTCCCGTCAGTGGAGCGGGACATCCGCCCTGACCTTCGGCGGCACTGCAGGCGTCTGGTCGCGTGAGCTCGACACCCAGCCCTCCGCCGCGGACTCCTGCACGAACTCCGCGGGCCGCCCCGTGGCCTGCTACGAGTTCAGCTCGAAGAACTACATGATCCACCTGCTCATGGGCACGGCCATCCAGACGGTGACCTACTACACGTCGGTCGAAGGGGTCCGGGACATGCCGCTCGACCAGGCTGCGGTGAACGCCGTGGCGGAGCAGTTGGCGCAGCGCTGGGTCGCCACCACGACCGGCTGATGCCCTCCGATCTCGAATCGCCACTGTTTCGCACGATGC
>CAVOWW010000046.1:0-17903 GCA_963700255.1 uncultured bacterium
GTCTCCGGCTTGCCGGCGAGGAACGCGGCCGAGGCGAGCAGCGCATCGCGAGAAGGGATGTAGGTGAACCCCATTACCCGGGGACCATCGGTGGCGTCCACGTCCAGGTTGCGACCGAGGTTCGACGCGACCGTTCGCATCAGGGGGACGAAGAGCGCCATCGCCTTGACCACGAAGTCGGGAGCCTGCCGGGTGGCGATCTTCCGGTCCGGGTAGGCCGCCTTGAGCACTCGTGCCATCTCGACCATCGACACGGCGCCGGCGTTGGCCGGGAACCGCTGACCCGCGGTGTCGTGCTCGAGGGCGGTGACGTGCATGCGAGCCACGTCGCGCACGTCGACGACCGGCATCGCCATGTTCGGGTAGGCGGGGTCGGAGCCCTTGAGGATGCGCTCGGCGTACGCGAGCGACGTCCCGTAGTGCTCGTCCATCGGCACTCCGAACACGGCTCCGGGGTTGATGGTGGTCAGCGTCATCTCCGGGTGCTCCGCGACGAAGTCCCATGCGGCCCGCTCCGCGAGCGTCTTGGATGCCTCGTAGGCCGAGGTGGCGGGGCCGTCGGGGTCGGTCCAGTTCTCGCGGGTGGACCGCTGCATCGGAGGCTTCGACGAGTCCTTGTAGATGGCGGCGCAGCTGGAGGTGAGCACGACCCGCGTGACTCCCGCCCGCTGCGCGGCCCGCAGGGCTCGGAGCGTCCCCTCCACGGCGGGTGCGATCAGCTCCTGGGGATCCTTCGGCTCGCTGTCCGGGAACGGGCTGGCCGTATGCATCAGGACGTCTACCCCTGCCATCGCGTCGTCCCATCCCGCGTCCGCGAGCAGGTCCACGTGGACGAAGTCGATGCCGGCGTCGGGGAACAGCGCGACGAGCTGATCGCGTCCGCGGTCCGAGCGCACGGTCGCCTTGACCGTGTAGTCGTTCTCCAGCAGCTCGCGGACGATGTGCTTGGCGATGAAGCCGGAGGCTCCGGTCACGAGGACGGTGGTCATGGGGGCTCCTGGGGGTTGGGTGGTCTGGGAGTGGGGGTCAGCGGACGGTGACGGGCCGGATGGAGTTCCAGGCCAGGTCGAACGCCTGGGAGCACTGCTCGTCGGTGAGGTCGCTGCGGGCAGCCACCTCGAGCTGCGCGATGAGGCTCTCGCTGAGGTAGGCGAGGGGAAGGTCCGAGAGCCCGCCGGTGGCGTGGGCGTCGGCGAGGATCACGAGGAAGCGCGCGAACATCGCGTCAGTGCGTTCGACGACGGCCGGGCCGACGATCTCGGCGCCGCGGAGCAGCTGGCTGGCTCGATGCCGCGCGGGGTAGCGCCGGACCCAGCCGATCCACCGCATCCACAGGGTGCGGAGCTGCTCGGTCGCGGTGAGATCGTCCGGCACGTCGCCGATGGCGGTGATGAGATCCGACTTCAGCCACTCGTAGAGCTGGTCGAGCAGGTCCTGCTTGGTGCCGAAGTAGTGGAAGAGCGTCCCGTTGGAGACGCCGGCCTCGTCGGCCACCTTGGCCATCGAGACGCCGACGCCGTCCCGGTTGATGAGCCGGACGGCCGCCTCGAGGATGTCGCTGGGCTCGTACTTCATGACTCTAGAGTAAACACTCTAGAGTGATCAGTCAAGATTCCTCCACTCAAGACATGACTGAGCCAGCGAACACCGAAGTGAAGCGGCAGGAGCGGAGAGCTGCTTCTCCCGGCACGCACCCTTCGCCAATACTTGACGCGAAGCGAGGAGGAGCCTCCGTGTCCGATGCCGACGACGTTCGCCGCATCGCCATGTCCCTGGCCGGCGTCGTGGAGATCGACAGCGACGGCTTCGACTTCAGGGTTGCCGGACATGGGTTCGTCTGGTCGTACCCCGATCGTTCGACGGGGCGACGCGTGATCAGGAGCGACATCGCCGTGCTCTTCGTGGGCGACGAGTCGGAGAAGCAAGCCCTGCTGCTGGGTGAGCCCGACCTCTTCTTCACGGCACCCGGGTACGAGAACGTCCCCCTGGTCATGGTCCGGCTCGAGAAGGTTGGCGGGAGGCGGCTGCGGGAACTCGTCACAGATGCCTGGCGCATGCGCACGGTGCCCCGGGACACGCTCGAGGGGTAGCCGCCAGGTCTGCGGCTCGCATCGCAACACGAGGACGCTCCGCACCCCGATCCACGGCCCGGCGATGATGACACTCGCCGATGCGATCATCGGCAGTCGGGCGAACAGGGCCGTCACGCCGCGCGGAGCGGATGCGCCCGAGGCGAGGAGTCGGGAGACGGCTCAGCCTGCGTCGATCCGGAGGCGGACTGCCGGAGCGAAGGGGCTCCACAGGAACCAGCCGGGGAACTGGCGGACAAGCCCGGGTTGTCCGGCCACCTCGATCACCCCCGAATCGCGTGCCTCGCGAAGGCTGACGATGCCGGAGAAGACACGCATGAGCACCACCGGTTCCGTGGTCACTGTGACGTCGCTGTCGAAACCGGGATGGCTTGTGCACACGGAGGGCTCACCGCGATCGAGGACCAGCCAGATCCGGGTGGCGTTGATGCCGGTGTAGACGAACTCCACCACCACGCGACGGGGCGGAAGCCGATCGGCGTCGAGTCGTCGGGACATCCACCAGGTCAGGGACACGGGATCGACCTCTCGTGGCTCCGGCTCGGCGTACATCCAGCGCACGGCCCACTCGCCGAAGGCCATGATCACCGATTCGAGGTCGCGCCCGGCCTCGGTGAGGTGATACTCGTGGCCGCCCCTGACGGGCTCACGGTCCAGGACGCCGCGCCGCTCGAGGTGCAGCAGCCGTTGCAGCAGCAGAGTGCGGGAGATGCCTGGCAGTCCACGCGCGATGTCGTTGAACCGGTGGCTGCCCAGGACGAGCTCGCGGACGATGAGCGGGGTCCATCGGTCCGCGAGCACTTCACTCGCGAGCGCCACCGGGCAGTACTGGTTGTAGTCGCGCATACCGACAGTGTCCGGTGGGTCAGGCCCCGCGTCCAGTACGGAATCAGTACCGGCTTGGTCCATTGCGTGCACTGGTTGGTCAGGCGTGCCGTCGGTGTACTCGAAGTGCCGACATTGGATCACGACCTGAGGAGCACCCGATGACCACCACCACTTTCGATCCCGCTGCCTACAAGAGGACGACCCGCGCGCAATGGGAGACCGCCGCTGAGGCCTGGGACCGCTGGGGACCCGCCATCGAGGACTGGCTCGGGCAGGCGACAGAGGTGATGCTGGACGAGGCCGCGATCACCACGGGAGGCAGGGTCCTCGACGTCGCCGCAGGTGCCGGGAGGCCAGACTCTGGCGGCTGCGGAGCGGGTCGGGCCGACTGGGCATGTGCTGGCCACCGACATCTCGCCGACGATCCTGGAGTATGCCGCGCGGGCCGCCGCACGAGCAGGGCTCCCGCAGGTGCGCACGCTCGAGGCGGACGGTGAAGACCTCTCCGCCCTCGAGCCTTCGTCGTACGACGCGGTGATCTCGCGGGTCGGGCTCATCTACTTCCCCAACCAGAGCGCCGCGCTGGAGTCCATGTGCCGAGTTCTCCGACCTGGTGGCCGGCTCTCCGCTGTCGTCTACTCCACGGCTGACCGCAATGAGTTCTTCTCGCTCCCGGTCGGGATCATCCGCCGCGTTGCTGAGCTCCCCCCGCCGCTGCCGGGGCAGCCTGGTCCGTTCAGCCTGGGCGCCCCCGGTGTCGCTGAGGCGGCGTTCCTGGCGGCCGGGCTGCGTGACATCACCGTCACCGCGGTGCCATCGCCGGTCCGGATGGCCCGCGCGGCGGACTGCGTACGGTTCGAGCGGGAGTCGTTCGGCGCCCTGCACCAGATGCTCGTCGGTGTCGACCTCGCTGGCCAGGCCGCCGCGTGGCAGGAGGTCACCGACGAGCTGAGCAGGTTCGAGGGTCCGGACGGGTTCGTCGGGCCTTGCGAGATGCTGGTCGTGACCGGCGTGAAGTGACGCATGGATAGGTGCTCGACCTGAAGGCTGCCGCCCCCTTCGAGCCGGCGAACTGCCGGGCCGTGGATGGACGTCTCCACGGTGGCCGAAGGTCCCTGTTGACGGTAGCCGCGACGTGGCACGGTCGGAGTGTGGTCTCCGCAAGGCTGGGTGGCGCGGTGCTGGCGATCGTCCTTGCTGCGGCAGGATGCGCGGCCCCGTCGACGGATCCCGGCCGGAGCGTCGACGCCGAGGAGCCGACGGTCACCCCGACCGTCTTCGAGGACTACCTGCCCGGCCTCCGCGCGGACATGAGGGTTCCCGCCCCGACCGGTCCGGCGCCGCTGGTCGTCCTCGTTCCTGGCGGGGGATGGCAGTCGGCCGACCCGACCGGCCTGATTCCTCTCGCCGAGTCGCTCAGGGACTCCGGGGCGACGACGGTCACCATGACCTACAGCACGACGGCCATGGGGTCGGAGTTCCCGGTGCCCGTCGACGACGTCGCCTGCGCAGTCCGTTGGGCTGCGCAGCAGGCCAACGCCGCGGGGCGTGCTCCCCAGGAGGTCGTCGTGCTCGGTCATTCGGCGGGCGGTCATCTTGCGTCCCTGGTCGCGTTGTCGGCCGGCCGCTTCGGCGGCGACTGTCCGGCTCCACCCGTGACGGTGGACGGCCTGGTCGGCATCGCCGGGGTGTACGACGTGCGCGCCCTGGGCGGCACGCTCGAAGGGTTCTTCGGCGCGTCCGCCAGTCAGGAACCCGACAGGTGGGACGACGGCGACCCGATGCACTGGGCGGCCAGCGGCCCCAGTTCTGCGGCGAGCCTGCGCGCCCTACTCATCCACGGCGACGCCGACACGCTGGTGCCGTTGCAGCAGACGACGGACTTCGCCGACGCGCTCCGCGCGGCCGGGTCGGACGTGACTGTCGAGGTCGTGCCTGAGCAGACGCACGACACGATCTACGGGGCGAACGTCGCTGGTCCGCTCGTCAAGGAGTGGCTCGCCACGTGGCCGTGACCCCCGGGGTCGGGGTCAGCGCTGGGGCAAAGGAGTCCTTCACGCTGTTCGGGCATTCCCCGAGGCGAGTGTTGCCGCTAGCGGAGACGGAATCAGGGCGCGCTGGCGGCGTCGAGGGTCGCCCGGCAAGCTGTTCAGCGCCTGATTTGTCGCGGCGACAGGGTCGCTGCACCTAACGGCATGACCGGCCAGCCGACCTGCACCTACCCTCAGGTCATGCCCGTCGACACCGAGACCCTGATCATCGGCGGGTCGGCCTCCGGACTCGCCACGGCGGCCGCGCTCGCAACTGCAGGCCGGACATTCGAGGTGCTGGAGGCGACCGATGTCGTCGGAACGGCCTGGCGTCACCACTACGACCGCCTGCACCTGCACACCCCGAAGTCATCCTCGGCCCTTCCGGGACTCCCGATGCCGTCGGCTTGGCCGCGCTACCCGTCCCGCGACCAGGTCGTCACCTACCTCGAGAAGTACCGCACCGTTCACGGGATCGAGCCGCACTACGGCCAGGACGTCACCCGTCTCGAGCGGGTCGACGGCTACTGGACCGCCACGACCGCGACCCGAACGTGGACCGCGCCGAACGTCGTCGTGGCCACGGGCGCGACGCGTCGCCCGGTGCGCCCGAGCTGGCCCGGCATGCAGGACTACACGGGGGCCGTCCTCCACTCCAGCGAGTACCGCAACGGCGAGCCCTGGCGAGGCGGCACCGTGCTCGTCGTCGGCTTCGGGAACTCGGCCTGCGAGCAGGCGATCGACCTCGTCGAGCATGGCGTCACGACGCACCTGTCGGTCCGGGGAGCAGTGAACGTCGTGCCCCGCGACATGTTCGGCCTCGTTCCGATCCTGCAGGTCGGCGCGATCATGAGGTATCTCCCGCCCACGGTGGCGGACGCCCTCGCCGCCCCCCTCGTGCGCCTGACCGTCGGCGACATCACGAAGGTCGGGCTGCGGAAGCTCCCCTACGGCCCCAACGCCCAGATCGCGCAGGACCGCCACATCCCGCTGCTCGACATCGGCACGATGGATCACATCAAGGGGGGCCGGATCACCGTGCACGGTGCCGTCGACCACTTCACGGAGTCCGGGGTCGTCTTCGAGGACGGCACGGCCCTCGACGTGGATGCCGTGGTGCTCGGCACCGGCTACCGCCCCGCGCTGGAGGACTTCCTTCCGGAGTGGAAGGCCGTGTGTGACGACGACGGCCGTCCGCTGGTCTCCGGCGGGGCCACGTCGCTGCCGGGCCTGTACTTCTGCGGCCAGTTCGTCTCCCCATCCGGGATGCTGCGCGAGGCCGGTCTCGAGTCGCGCCGGATCGCCACCGCCATCACGAGCAGCTGACGACGGACATGCAAGACGCCAGTTGCGACGGATCGCCCGGCAGCTCCATCACCTGGCTAGTGCTGCCACCGCAAGGTCGGCAACGGCGGATGGGTTGATCTCGCCGCCTTGATGGCGGAGTTGCAGAGCGGCGTACACCAGGCCCATGACGGCTGCCACGGCCAACGGGGGATCGATCTCCCTGAACTCGGTGCTGGCGACACCTTCGCGAACGAGCTGCGCGACTGCCACCCGCCACTGCTCAGCCTTGCGGCCCACGGCCGGGAGTCCCTTCGAGTCCGCTTGCGATGGCCCGACGACGAACCACAGGTCGTATGGCCCGCTGGTGAGGCGACTCACGTGCTGCGTCACGAGGGCGTGGAGGCGCTCAGAGCATGGGCCGGAGTCGCGTGCGGCTGCTGTCGCGAACGCGGCCGAGTCATCAACGACGTATGTCAGGAGCGCTTCGACGATCGCATCGATGTTGTCGAAGTGGTAGTAGACGCTGGATGAGGTGACGCCGACAGCCTCGGCGATGTGCGTGATCCGGGTTCCCGCGACGCCGTTGGTCGAGAACAGTCGGGCCGCTTCGCGAAGGATCTCCTCTCGGGGCTCCAGGCCAGATCTCGCGGCCACCAGTCGGGGTCGTCCGCGTCGACCCGCGGGCTCGTTCGCGCTCTCGATCATGCCGCGGCCAACGCCCGGGTCAGCCCGTCGACCACCATCGACCAGCCCCGGTCCACGATTCGCTCGAACGAGCCCACTGCGCCCGCCTGCACGTCCGCCCGGGGATACCAGTCCAATCGACAGCGCCCCGCATCGATCGACCGGACCTCGTACCGGCAGCTGTAGTGCTGGATCGTCTCGGGCAGGCCCGTGTCGATGACGAGGTTGAGCATCCGTTCTGTGGCCCGGTAGTCGAGGAGCCTCTCCACGACCACCGTCCCGTCGGCGCGAGTCAGGGTGCGGGTCATGCCGACTCGCATCTCGCCCTTGGCTGAGCACGAGACGAATCCACCGGGCCACCAGTCGAGGAGGCCGTCGAATCGACCGACCACGCCCCACACGTCCTCGGCCGCCAGGTCGAACTGGTGGCTGCGTGCGTCGCTGACGTGCACAACTCCATCGGCAGGCCAGGGAGCCTCGACGAGGAGTTGTTCCTGCATGGTGTGGCGGCGCAGTCGGTCGAGATCCACGAACTGGGCAGCGTCGTGGTGGATCACCAGGTCCCCGACGGCCCCGTCCGTGAACCGGTCGGCGAGGTCCTCGGCCTGCGGCCACTGGGTGAGGGTGATCCCGTCGATGTCCTCGCCGCGCCGTGTGCGGGTCACGGAGATCTGGGTGTAGTCGGTCATGCCGAGGTGATGGCGCAGCGCTCGGGGAGCGTGCTCACGCTCCCAGTACCGGTGGTAGTCGTCGGCACTCATGCCGGGGTGCGCATGGATCATGTAGAGGCGTGTGAGGCCGGGGGTGGAGGTACCGAGGTCCCACGTCCGTCGTTGACGCAGTACGCGACGGCTGGCTACCTCATAGACGGCGACGTCGGCGTGGTCCTCGATCGCGGCCGCCAGGGACGGGATGTGGCCGCTCGCGTGGACGAGTGAGGGCTCGTCGGCACTGCCGAGGTAGATCGCCAGGCCCGTCGGTCCGTGGGCCAGGGCGGCATCGGCCGCTGCCCTCGCCCGTGCATGGCTGGAGCAGATCGCGACGACTCCGCGGTCACCGTTCGCGTGCGTCTCCGGCGCTGGCGTGGTCATCGCGCCTCCGGTTGCTCGGCCTCGTGGATCTTGACGCGCCCCGTCTGGCCGTCGATCGTGATGATGGCACCGTCGGGAATCAGGTCGCACGCTCGGGCGAGGTTCGCCACGCAGGGCAGGCCGTATTCGCGGGAGATCATGACCGCATGCGCGACGACGCCACCGGTCTCGACCACCACCCCGGCGATCATCGAGAACACGGTCGTCCATCCGGGGTCGGTCGCGACGGTCACGAGGATGTCGCCCTGCCGGACGTCCGCGATATCGGCGAGTTCGCGGCACACGCGGGCGCGACCGGTCACGACGCCGCTGGATGCCCCGATCCCCTGCAGGTCCGCGTCATCGCCCAGTTGATCGTCGTCGAAGGCCTGCCATCCGCGAAGGTACTTCGGCGGCTCCGTGCGCGAGTACTTCTCATAGACGCGACGCCGGGCGCGCACCCGGATCGCGATCTGCCGCGCGGTGAGCTGGCCCTCATCGGCCGCCAGCATCTCCTGCCGGCCGAGGAAGAAGATGTCCGTTGGGTCGGTCAGGAGGCCCGCGGCGATGAAGCGGCGGGCGATGGCCTCGTAGAGGTCGCGTGAGCGCGACATCGTCTTGTCGTTGTAGAAGCGTTCGAAGTCCCGGTAGTACATGTAGTCCTGCACCAGGGCGAGGAACCAGGTGAAGAAGGGGGCCTGCATGTCTCCCAGGGGCTGGCGCTTCAGCTGCTCCACCGCTTCGGCTCTGGTTGCGAGCATGAGCTCGTACAGCTGCTCCTCGCGCATGGCGGGCGAGTGGTCGTCGTCAAGAGCGACGAGAGGGCGAATGGCCTGGAAGACGCGCGACGGCTGGTGACGCCAGCGGGGGTGGTAGGCGTCCCGTTCGGCTCCGCCTCGGTGTCCGTGCTTGGCCAGGAACAGCTCGAGGTCGCGCCGGAAGTCACGCCCGTCCTGGTCGTCGTCGAGGGCGGCGAGCACGTCCTCGCCCGATGCGGTCTCCACCAGATGCCGGAGCCGGGCCGAACCCCGGAGGGTGCGGGACAGCTGCCACAGCGCGAGGTTCTCCTCGCCTGTCTTCGTCCGGATACCCGCGAGGAGGCGTCCGTAGATCCGGCCATCGTGGTCGCCGAGCCAGCTCGCGCACAGGGCCTTCAGCGACTGAGGCAGCGTGAACAGGTAGATGGTGAAGGGGAGGACCACGTTCTCGCCGAACCGCGACCCCTGGCGGGAGGCCAGTTGCGCCGCGAACATCTCCGCCACGGTGGCGCTATCGAGGTCGAACCGATCCCAGAAGGCATCCTCCTCGTCCGTCCATCGCTCCAGTCCCTCGTACATGACCTGCGTGGTCCCGAGCAGGGAGACGTCGTAGCGCTCACGGTGCAGCCGCCACAGCAGCGACATGTACTCGTCCCAGTCGAACGGCATGTCACGCACGGCTTCCCGATCGGCCTTCGGGAACGGCCAGAGGGTGGCCTCGTCGCGAGCCAACGGCGGGATGAATCGACGAATGCGCTCCTGCTCGAACGTGAGGTTGTAGTAGGCGCGCGCCCCGTGCCACCGGAAGTAGGGGAAGTCCAGGAAGGTCTCGGGGGTGTACTCGTCGAACTCCTCGGTCCACGTCAGGGACAGGGCCTTGGCCTTGAGGTTCGTCATCCCGCTCTGGAGATACGTGTAGAACGACGGTGTCGAGGGGCCCGTCTGCGCCTCGTCGGAGTAGGCGCGTGACCAGGTCCAGCGTTCGTCGTACATGTCGGCAAGGGCCTTCGGGGTCTTCCAGGCCTCCAGCTCGTGACCGAAGTCGAGATCGGCACCGGTGATCTCCCGGGCCTGCAGGACAGCGAAACGCCCGTCAGCCCAGCCCCACTCGATGTCCTGGGGGAAGCCGTAGTGATCCTCGATGCGCTGGCCGATCGCGCAGAGCTCGCGAACCAGCTCATCGGAGAGAGCCTGCGTGGACCGTCGATCCGCGGGGACGTCGATGGTTGTCGAGCCCTGTCCCGATGGGTGAGCGACGGTCATGACCTCCTTGACGGCGACGCGTCGGTCGACGATCTCGCGCGAGTCCTTGCTGATGACGAGCTGGTCGGGGTTGACCTGCCCGGAGACGACCGCCTCCCCGAGTCCCCAGCTGGCATTGAGGAAGAACTCGAAGGGATTGGACGTGACCGGGTTGGCAGTGAAGAGCACCCCCGAGACCTCGGAGGGGAACATCTCCTGCACGACCACGGCCAGGAGGACCGACTCATGGTCGAAGCCCTGCGCATGCCGATAGGCGATTGCGCGGTCGGTCCACAACGAGGCCCAGCAGCGCTTGACCGCGTCGATGACCTGCGTCGCTCCGGAGATGTGCAGGTAGGTGTCCTGCTGGCCGGCGAACGACGTGCCCGGCAGGTCCTCCGCCGTCGCGGATGACCGGACGGAGACCGCTCCAGAGGCAGCGCCGGACCGCTGGAGATCGTCGTACGCGGCGGCGATGACGGCCTCGATGTCGGCGGGCATCGCAGCATCCAGGATCAGCGCCCGGATGGCGGCGGCGATCTCGCCCACCTGTGCGGGGGACGCGTAGTCGACATCCTCGAGCGCGCGGGCGATCCGCGGGGAGAGGTCGTTCTCGGCGAGGTGACGTCGATAGGCAGCCGTGGTGACGCAGAAGGCGAGCGGCACCGGGACCCCGGCGGCAACGAGCTCGCCCAGGTTGGCGCCCTTCCCGCCGACGAGGCTCAGGCTGTTCGCACCCACGTCGGCCAGACGGCAGATGATCGGCTCCACGAGCCGCTCCCTTCTGACCGCAGTGGCCTCCGAGACATGCTGGACAATAACCACATCACTGTCAATAATGCTCAGGAACCGCTTCAGGAGGTCAGGATGACGTCGATCACGGCGGTGCTCTTCGACCTCGGCGGCACCCTGTTCGGCTACGACCGGCGCGACCAGCTGCACCGCCCAGCGACGGTGGCCCTCGAACGGATGGGATTCTCACCCGACGATCCGGCCGTTGTCGCTGCCCGGCGCACGGCGTCGGAGCAGGTCGAGCGCGAGTACGCCGTCAAGAAGTCCTTCCTCCACAGAGACCTCTTCCGCGACCGCGTGGCGCGCACGGCTCAGCTGCTCGGCGCAACCGCCCCCAGCGAGGTCCTCGATCGCTTTGACGAGGAGAACCGCCAGGCCATCATCGAGAACCTCATTCCTCAGGATGACGCCCGGCAGACGCTCGAGGAACTGAGAGCCAGGGGCGTCTACGTCGCGATCGTGTCCAATGCCGACGATGACTACCTGCAGGCCGCTGGTGGAGCGCCACGGCTTCGACCAGCTGCTGGACTCCTGGACCAGCTCCGAGGAGGCCGGCTCCTGCAAGCCGGACCGGGGCATCTATGACTACGCGCTCGCCCGCGCGGGCAGGACTCCTGAAGAGACACTGTTCGTCGGTGATTCCCCGCAGCACGACGTCGCGGGTGCGCAGGCCGTCGGCATGCGGACCGTTCTCATCGGCGAACCCGGAACCGTTGCCCCGCTGTCGCGCGGCCTAGCCGCACCTGCCGCGGCCGACTTCACCATCAAGGACCTGGCCGACGTGCTGACCATCGTCGACCGCCTGAACGGGAGCCGGTAGACGAACGCCGCCAGATTCCGGCGGCACGCGGGGTAGGGGCAGCTGCGCTCAGCCGATCCCGAGAAACTGAGGCAGGGTGGCGGCAATCTCGATGGACACCTTGTCGGGGATGGTCCACGCGTTGTGCCCGTCTGGCTGTCCTGATTGGACTGAACCACTAGGACCGCTCCGGTGCGCGGGTAGTAGGCGACGTAGCTAGAAGCGCCGATGACGGTGCCGTTGTGGAAGATGGCGATCGGATCGCCGGTGGCGTTGTCGCTGACGACGGCCACGCCGAGGCAGTACTTCTGCGTCATCGTCGCGGCAGCGTTCTGGACGATGCAGTCCGAGATCCGCTTGCGGCTCATCGCGGGACTCAACAGGCCCTTGCCCGTGCCGAGCGCCTTCGCCCAGATCCGCAGGTCGGCGAGCGTGGATGCTAGGCCGCCCGCGGCCCAGTAGGGAGAGCCCGACCAGGAGGTGGTCTTGACGAGGTCCGGACCGCCATGGATCTCCCCGTACAGCGACGAGTAGGTCTGTGCGAACGGAGGCGCGAGAGCACCGGTTTGGTTTAACTGGCTGTGGTTCATGCCGAGGGGTGCGAGCAGTCGGGTGTCGAGGAGCGTGGTCAGACTCTTCCCCGTCACCATCTCGAGGATGCGTCCGAGCATGACGGTGTTCGAGTTCGAGTAGGCGAACGCCGAGCCCGGCACGTCGAAGGTGCGTGGCAGCGCGGCGGCGCCGCGAATGATGTCATCGGGTTTCCAGATCCGTCTCGGATGCGCACGCTGCTGGGCGGTGACCTCCGCGATGTTCCCGTTCAAGAAGTCTGCGATGCCGGACGACATGTCGAGGAGCATGCGGATGGTGATGGCGTCGGCCTTCGGGAAGGTGGGGAACCATTCAGCGATCGTGTCGTCGAGGGAGAGCGTGCCCTTCTGCACCTCCTGCAGGATCAGGGTGCCCGTGAGCGTCTTCGTCACCGATCCGATCGGCATCTGCAGGTCCGGACTCATCAGCCGGCCCGTCGTGATGTTGGCCTCGCCGACTGACCCGACCCACCAGCCCTTGCCCGGCACCCACAGTCCAGCCGTCGCTCCGCCCGGCAGACCGCCCCACGCGTCGAGCAGGACTCCGTCGAGCGTGGTCACGTCCGAGGCCTTCAGACCGAGCTCGTCGAGCGAACAGCTGACACGTCACCCGCGTGCGCCGGAGTCAGGGCCAGGATCGAGGTGAGAGCCGTTCCCACGACGGCGATCACGACGGCGACAGTGCGACCACGTGGCGAAGGCATGCTGCCAGAGTACTTGCGCGGTGAACGTCGATGCCCGCGTCTCTGCGCCTGCCAGGGCTGACGCTCGGCAGGCCCGTGATGACGCGCCGCCGTTGCCACGACCGGCTATCCGAGGCTGGGGATGCTGCGGGTGCAGACTCGGCCGCCGGTGATCTCTTCGGCCCACGGCTGCCACGACGGGCCCCAACCGTTCAGGCAAGAGTCGTCCTCGCCTAATCGTCCGTAGGCCTGAACCCAAGCCGGGATCGGGTGGGCGTCGACTATCGACGCGGACGGCGGGCCGATACGAACGTCCTGAAGACCGCCGACCTGGCTGTCGCCGGTGCTCTCGTCAAGCCCGATCGTGTAGCGGCCAGCCGGAAGCCCGGCCGGCACATCATCGCCCGATACGTGAAGCCCCACTTCGATGACCACTACGCCGGTGTCGCCAATGCGGTAGTAGAGGACGTTGGCGAATCCCGGGTTTGTGCTCCTGCAGTCCACAACAGCGACACTGGGGGCGCAGATCACGATGGCGGTTCCCTGGATGAGGCCCGTGAGGTCCACCGTCGCAGTGCCGTTGCCGTTGTCCACGACACCCGCGGCCGCAGACGCTGGGCTTGCACCAGCAAGTCCAAGCCCCAGGACCAGGCCTGCAGCTGCGATACCTGCCGGTACCCGACGTGCTCTCATGGCGTCCCCTCAAGGCCGTAGGGAAGGCCACCGCGAGTGCAGCGACCTCCTGTCGGCACGTTAGGCGCACATCGCAGAGTGAGTCGCGCCAAGACAAGGAAACTGAGGGCGGCCCGATCCACCCGGCCGTGTACTGCCCTCGTGGTCTCCGCGAGGACCCAGCCCTGATGGAGCGAATCCTCGCCACCAATCCCGTCCTCGACAGCATGCGCGGCAGCATCATGTGGCCCGGCTGGCAGGTCGGTGGTCAGACCATGAACCAGGCCAGGGGGTTCGGTCAAAAGGCGACCATCGCCGATCGCCTTACCCTGACCGTGGAGTGCATCCGGGTCGCCTACCTGGGGATTGCCGAGCAAACGGTGAACTCGCTGGGATCGACGCGAAGACTGTTGCACTGCAACACTCTTGGTGGACAGGGGCGGGGTCGAACCGCCGACCTTCCGATTTTCAGACCCTCCCCCTCTAAGAAGCCACATCCCGAAATCGTTGGTATTCAACGATTTTCGCGCACCCAGACCCACTGAGAACCACCCAGACTCACCAAGATAGGGCAGAAGATAGGGCAGAAATGGGGCATCTTCCACAGGGCGCTTTGGCGTTTCGTGGCGCCTGCGTTGTCTAGCTGGCGCGATGCTCGGCCCAGTGGCGGGAGAGCCACTCGACTTGCTTGTCTCGCAATTGAGTCTGCAAGCGATGACCATGAAGCGAGGCGTACTGAGGGTACGGGCCGAGCCCATCTCGGATACGTCGACGCGAAGGCTATTTGGATCGACGGCCAGTCCTCCATCGTCGAAGAGCCGGTGTATGTCCCTCCGGAGCAGGAGACCCCCATGCTCATGGTGAACTCCCAGCTCCGCGTAGCTGTACAGGTGGCCAGCCTCAAGCACGCGGGCCGGTGCTTCGCCAGTGAATGCGCATGACTCGCCCTGAGAGTCGAGCAGGTGCTGTCGGAATGCCCCCTGCCCTCGGCGGACGCGAACTACCTCGAGTTTGTGGCCTTGGGGGAAGAAGTAGTCCGGAGTGCGGTGCACCACTCGTTCGATTGCGCGAACAGCGCCGGCGGACTCGATCGCGGAGACGAAACGAGTCCCACTGAAGCGGCCGCATGCTCTGTTGGCTCTTCGGCGCCTGACACAGCATGCGGAGGTCCTGCCCGAGATGAGGCCTTCGAGGGCTACCAGGCCGCATATGTCTGGACCTGTACTCGGTGACCGTGGCCGTCTGCGTTTCAGGTGTGTCGAATAGGGCGCCGCACTTGTAGCACTTGAACCGCGGGGTCTTCGTGACTCGCTTCTTGATGCCGGCCATGTGGCATGCGGGGCACTTGAAGAGCAGCTTCTCCTTAGTCTCGCTTTCGATCTCCTCGATAACCGACAGACCCAGGAGCCGTTCCTTATCCCAGAGGGCTACTGGGTCACCGACCTTGATGTCTTCATGGTGGGCAACAGTGCTGTCCCATGTGTAGTAGACGTCGGCCTGATCGTCTTAGCCGGCGTTGCCGCCGTGCTGTCGGTTCTCGCCGACAGTCATCAGAAGCCGGCTTGCACCGCTCCTTGCTCTGGCATGCTGTGACCCCCCGCCGGCTCGACTCAACCCTGAGAGCTGGCACACTCTCGGGCAGCGGGCTCAATCCGTTGCACGGCCGATGCGGTCGGTTAGGGGCCGGAGGTCCGACGACTCCTCACGATGCGTACGACGCGTTGTGCGGCCTTTCGAGGGTCTTCGTGCTCCCAGATGCGAATGCTCAGCCAGCCGCTTTCAGCCAGTAGGCGATCGGTCTCTCGATCCCGCTCGACGTTGCGCTCGAGTTTCGGCTTCCAGTAGTCCGAGTTCGTCTTCGGATCGGTGGCGTGGTCTGGGCATCGATGCCAGAAGCAGCCATCGACGAACACTGCGACCTTTGAGGGCCTGAAAACCAGGTCGGCAGTTCGCCGAACGGAGGGCAATGGTCGGGCGGCGATTCGATACCGAAGGCCCTGCGCATGGAGAAGGCGCCGCAACGCGACCTCCGGGGCGGTGTCGCGAGAACGATTCCCCAGCATGGTCCTGCGGGTTGCGTCGCTGCTGGCCCACGAGGCCCCAGGATCCACCATGGCTCTATTTGGCGCCCTGTTGGCTGGTGGGTAGTTCAAGTGCCCTCACGTGATCGACAAAGTCCTGCAATGTGAGAAGGCGGGATCGAACGGACCTGGGATACTTGTCGTGCAGGGGCGCTGGAACGACAAGCACGACCTGTGCCTCCTCCATCTCGGCGTACTGCCCCTCGGAAACGCCTTCTTGCAGCGTCAGGAGGTGCTTCCGCGGAATCCGGGAAGCTTCATTGAGGATCTGTCTCCAGCGATCCTTGCAGGTGGTCTTGACCGCGAGCATCGACAGTCTGCTCGGCTGGCGTTGAGGGGTCTTCATAGGCGCGAACGCTTGGGAAAAGGAAGTCAGGGCGCTTGCCCCCTTCGATCACGGCCCCATGCTCGAAGTGCACGCCTTGGCGCTGGAGGAGTTCGACGACCTGCAGCTCCAAGGACCGGCCCGATCTCGCCTTCCGTCGGTTGGTGAGCGATCCAGCGAACTGGATGAACTCATCGAGGGAGTGGAAGCCCTCCCTAATTCTGGGCAAAGCGACGGCGTCCTCCAGCTGCCGGAAGAGGTCAAACTCAGTGTCTCGGCGTCGGATCAGGAGCCTGTCAATTCCGCTGCCGTCATCGGGGACACGTCGAACTGACTCAGCCACCAGCTCCTGGGCAATGGGGAACTGCCCGTGCCACGCGGCTGGAATGAGAAGCGAGTCCAACGTGTCGTTGAACCGTGGAAACGGCGCCCCCGGGAGAGAAGAGGACAGCCATTTCGCCGGGTTCGACGGCACCGAGCGAGGACTCCGCCACCTCCTCGTCAGCAATGTCCCTGCACAGCCAGACATCGCACACGATCTGCTGTTCGCCGTTTCGGCCGAATGCGAAGAGTGCGAGTGAGCCGGTGGCATCCGGTTCCTGGATGGGTGATGACCTGCCGCCCCACCCGGTGAGACGAAACTCGTTCCGGGTGCCACCGCGAAATCGGTTGTTGTACCAGGTCAGGGTCACGTTCTGCGCGGGCGCGTCATGTGACGAGAACGAGGCCCGAACGATTGACTTGGGATTCTCCACGCCATCGAGAAGGAGCATCTCGGCGAACAGCTCGTCGACGACTGAGCGTGTGACGTATGGACCAACCTGGTGAGCCCCTGTGGCCCCGGTGTCGTTGGCAGACAGTCGCTTGCCAACGACGACTGCGCCGCGAGCCTCGGCTGCGGTGATCCAGTCCGGCAGATTGGCCAAGAGGGAGCGCCTAGATGGCCTGCGAAGTCTGCAGCCGAGCTTGTCGTGCCTGCAGAACCTTGACGACCTCAGCCCCGATTGCCTCGACGACCAAGGGGCATACGGAGTTGCCGAACTGCTTGTATGCCTGGGTGTCAGAAACCACCTGCGGAAAGCCCTCTGGCTTGTCCATCAGGACGGCGAAACGCTCCTTGTAGCCCATCAGCCGAGAGGCCTCAGCGGGGGTAAGGCGCCTAGGAGTCTGACCCGCGCCCTGAGAGATCAGGATTTCGGACCCGTCCTTGTAGTACCGCGCTGACATGGTGCGGCTCACGTCGTCGGGACCGACAAGGCCATAGCCAAAGCCATTTCCCTTTGCACGGTGCTTGGCCGCGTACTCCTGGAGGTAGGTCCACAGCCCTTCGGTCAGCGTGTACTTGCTGTCGACGGGCTTCTTCTCGAGGATCGAACGCATCTTGGGCGTCCGCTTGGGCGGCTTCGGAAAGGAGAATGACGCGATCTCCTCGGGGGTGAAGGCATCGCGGCGGAAGCAGACCATGAAGATCCGCTCCCGGTGCTGCGGGACCCAGCCCTGTGCGTCAACGATCTGCTCACGCATCTCGTAACCCAGGTCATTGATCTCGCTGCTGATTACGCGAAATGTGTTTCCCTTGTCGTGCGACTTCAGGTTCTTCACGTTCTCGAGGATGAGCACCTTCGGCTGCTTCTCACGGACGATGTCTCGAATGGCAAAGAACAGGTTCCCCTGACGTTCATCGTCGAAGCCGTGAGCGCGGCCGAGGCTGTTCTTCTTGGACACGCCTGCAATGGAAAAGGGCTGGCATGGGAAGCCGCCACAGAGCACATCGTGGTCAGGGATCGTGTCCACCGGGATGAGTCGAATATCGCGATCGTCGACCTCGTGTGAAGTCCAACTCCGGTAGGTCTCCCGGGCGAATCGGTCCCATTCATTCGCGAAGACGCACTGTCCCCCGTTGGCCTTCATACCCATGTGGAAGCCGCCGATTCCGGCGAAGAGGTCGATGAAGGTGAAAGAGTCGGGGAAG
>CAVOWW010000047.1:0-20929 GCA_963700255.1 uncultured bacterium
GTCCAGTGGTACTCCGCGGTGAGTGCTGCCGCGTCTATCGCGGCGCGGATCTCACCGAGGTCCGCCGAGCTGTCGATGACCACCCACTCGACACCGTCGAGGTCCTGAGCCCGGAGGGAGTCGGCAGTACGTGCGGAAGCCGTCGACGTCGTCCTTCACGACCGTGACGATGCTGAGCCAGGGACGCGTCGACTCCTGCATCGCTACCGCGTCTTGATGAAGACGCGACCGGAGAAGTCGATCGGGTGCATGAACGGTCGGGCACCTGTCGCGGCGAAGTACTCGTCGACTGCCTGCCGCGCACCCAGCCAGTGCCCGTAGTCATCGAGGATGCAGACGCCCCCGATGGACAGTCGCGGGTAGAGGATCTCCAGGCCCAGTCGGGTCGACTCGTACCAGTCGGTGTCGAGCCGCAGCAGGCTGATGCGTTCGGGGACCTGCTCGTGAAGGGTGCGGGCCACGTCCCCGACGACGAAGCGGAACTGCTCGACCGGGTAGCCGGTGCTCGTGACGTTGGTGCGGACGTCGTCCTCGGAGGCGACGCACCACACGTTGTTGCCGTCGCCGACCTCGGTCGTCTCCAGCATCTCGGCTGCCGTGCGACCCGTGCCCTCTTCCACGTCCTCAGCCGTGGGTGCCGTCATCCCGCCGAACGTGTCGTACAGCCAGATGGGCCGGTCCGTGACATCCAGCTCCTGCAGCCGCAGGGCCATCGTCATGATGCTGCCGCCACGCCAGACCCCGCACTCCGCGAAGTCACCCTCGACGCCGTCGCCCACGACGTAGTCGACCGCGCGGATGAGGCTCCACAGGCGCTCGGAGCTCGTCATCGTGTAGGGCCGGACCTTCTCGATGATGCGCCGGTCGTCGGCAGTCGCCTCTACCGGAAGCCGGTTGGCGATGTAGGACGAGCGGCCGATGGTGAGGCCGGCGCGGCTGGCGGCACTCGCCACGACCCGTTCCAGCCTGCTCATGACCCTCCGATGCGCGTGGTTCCCGACCCGGCGAGCCTACCCTCGCCGCCGTTCACATCCGAACGGTCGGCACACCCGAGCGCTGGCTGAGCGGCGCCGGCGAGGCCACCCAGAAGTCGCCTGGCGCCACTGTGGGAGCCATGCGCATCAGGGCCTCGTCCAGCTTGAAGTCGATCGGGATGACCGGTGCCAGCGGGATCTGCCCGAGCTCGTGGTGCAGCCGGGCCAGGAAGTCGCGTCGGTAGAGAACGGCGCACACGGTGTTGGTCACCGGCCGTGCTGCGGCCAGCATCGGCCAGGGGCCGGCCTGGTCCGCCGGGATGGGGGTCAGCAGGTGCCGGATCCCGAGATCGTCGAGCGAGAAGGACTCCGACATGTTGACCGTCAGCGGCTGTCCTCGGGTCTCCGCCTCGCTGACGAAGCGCAGCAGCTCCCGAGCGAAACCCTCGGGGTCGTCGCACCACGCATCGTCCTCGAGGAGGAGGCACCAGGCAGCCCCCGAAGCCACCGCCTCGTCGATCAGGCGCAGGTGGGACAGCTCGATGTTGACCAGGCGCCTCACCATGCGTGCCCCGGCATCGTCGCGTCCCATGGTCCTCCGCCAGGGCGGAGCGAGCTTCGCCTCGCGGTAGCCGCGGCGAAGTGCCATGAACGCCTTGAGGCCCGCTCCCGCCGGCCGCCCCGACAGGTGCTCCCGCCAGCGCAGCTCCACCGCCAGCTCGGCGCGGATCGATGCCCGGACGACCTCCGCGGAGACCGGGAGCAGGTCCTCGGAGTACTCGTCGCGATCACTGATGGCCGTCGTCACGGTGGCACCTGCCCGCGCGGCGGCTTCGGCCACTCTGGCCATCAGGCCCGGTCTCCGTGGACGCATCGGCGAACCGGGACCGCTCGTGCGTGACGAGGCCGATGAACAGGTCGGCTGGCACGGGCACCGTCACGAGGCTTGGGGGCAGGGGAACCCCAGTAGATTAGCGGGGTGAGTGAGGATCCGACCCCCGCGGCGAGCGAGGGCACCCCGGATCGCGGCGGCAAGAACGTCGTCGACTTCGAGCGCGACACGATCGTCAACTCGCTCCGCAAGGCGGTTCGCCTCCTGCCGCCGGGCAAGCGACGCCTGCTGTTCGCCGCGGCCGCCGTCCAGGTCTCCCTGGGCCTGCTCGACCTGCTCGGCATCGCGCTGGTGGGCATCCTCGCCGCGGTGGCGGTGTCGGGCACCGGCATCTCGACCATCCCGGCCCCCGTCCAGACCGTCCTCGACGCCCTCGGCCTCGGCGACCTCACCATCACGCAGCTCTCCGCGGTGGTGGCCGTGGCCGCCGTCACGGTCCTCGTGGCCAAGACCGCCCTCTCGGCCGTGATGCAGCGGCGGATCTTCCGGTTCCTGGCGAACAGGCAGGCCGAGGTCTCGGCGCGACTCGCGCGGGCCTTCCTGAGCCGGCCGCTGATGGACGTCCAGCGATGGACGGAGCCCGAGGCGATCTACGCGCTGGGCAGCGGCGTGGGCGCAGCCACCGTCTCGCTGCTGGGCGCTGCGATCATCATCGCCTCCGAGATCTTCCTCTTCGCCATCGTGGCGGGATCGCTGTTCCTCCTCGATCCGATCGTCACGATCGTCGCGATCGCGATGTTCGCGGCGCTCGGCCTCGTCATGCAACGGGTCCTGACCAAGCGCACCACCCGGAACGCCCAGGTCATGACGGACGCCTCCATCGACACGCTGGCTGCGGTCTCGGAGGCCCTGCAGACCTACCGCGAGGCCACCGTGCTCAACCGTCGCGACCTCTACCTGGCCCGCTACGAGCGACTGATCGGGCAGTACGCGGGGGCCACCGCCAGCACCGCCTTCATCATGGAGATCCCCAAGTACGTGCTGGAGTCGGCCCTGTACCTGGGGATCCTCCTGCTGGCCGGGGTGCAGTTCGTCACCAAGGACTTCGCTGCTGCCGCCTCGACGACGGCCCTCTTCCTGGCGGCAGGCACGCGCGTCACGCCAGCGCTCCTTCGCCTGCAGGGCGCGGGGATCACGATCCGCAACGCCTCGGTCCAGGCCCAGCCGACCTTCTACATGGCGGACTTCCTCGACATCCAGACGTCGATCGAGGCCAACGCCGGTCCGACCCCTGCTCCTGCCGCGGCAGCGATCAAGGCCCGGATCGCGGCCGGTCACGGCGACTTCGACGCCTCGATCGTGGTCGACGCGGCATCGGTGACCTACCTCGACGCGGCCGAGCCGGCGCTCATCGACGCCACGTTCTCCGCTCCCTCCGGCTCGTCCGTGGCCCTCGTGGGCAGCACCGGGGCGGGCAAGTCGACCCTGGCGGACGTCGTGCTCGGAGTCCTCGAGCCCGCCGCCGGCACCGTGACGATCAGCGGCGTCCCTCCTCGCGAGGCCATCTCCCGCTGGCCCGGAGCCATCGCCTACGTGCCGCAGCAGGTGGCGCTCGTGTTCGGGACCGTCCGGGACAACGTCGCGCTGGGCCTGCCCCGCGCGGCGATCGACGACGACATGGTCTGGGAGGCCCTCGAGCGGTCCTACCTCGCCGAGTTCCTCCGCGACAGTCGCGAGGGGCTCGAGACCATGATCGGCGAGCGAGGCGTGCGCCTCAGCGGCGGGCAGCGCCAGCGCCTCGGCATCGCTCGGGCCCTGTACACCCGGCCCCGCCTCCTGGTGCTGGACGAGGCCACCAGCGCACTCGACGCGGAGACCGAGGTGGCGATCATCAAGACCCTCGACGCGCTCGAGGGCGAGGTGACGACGATGACCATCGCCCACCGGCTCGCCACGGTCCGTCGCGCCGACCAGCTGCTCTACCTCGAAGGCGGTCGCATCATCAGCAGCGGGACGTTCGACGAGGTGCGCAACGACGTGGCCGGCTTCGACCGGCAGGCCTCCCTGCTCGGGCTGTGACAGGCTAGGCGCGACGTCAGCCGAGGGAGGATCAGGAAGTGTCCGAGGGAAACGCGATCGTCGAGCCCGTGCTGCGACGCCTCAGGTTCGGCAAGACCGTCAAGGCCGTGAGCCGCTTCGACGAGGACTACGCCGCAGGGAAGCTCACCGACGGCCAGGACTTCTTCAACATGCGGTCGGCCATGGACATCCGTCCCACCGCTGGCAAGGAGATGTCACGACGCGGCGTCCGCAGCCCTCGGGGCGGGATCCCGATGGTGGAGCAGGCGAAGCAGAGCACCTTCGTCGACTTCAGCGAGGTCGATGCGTGCGTCAGCACGCTCCGGTCCGACGGCGTGTACGTGTTCAAGCAGCGCATCCCCGAGGCGATGGTGACGCGGATGCGGGAGAGCGCGCTCTCCGTTCCGGCAACGGCCCGCGGCCTGGAGACGCCGGCCGCTCCCTACCCCCGGGCCGAACCCGTCGTGGGTCGCTACGACATCGATGAGGACGCCACCATGGCGAGCCCCGACATGCAGGACTACTGCAGCGACCCTGCGCTCGCCCTCATCGCCGCCCGCTACCTCGAGCAGCCCGTCATCATGGACCAGACGGCCCTGTGGTGGACCACCACCAAGGGTGCGGCCGACGCCGCCATGAACGCCTGGCTCTTCCATCAGGACCGTGACCGGCTCTCCTTCCTGAAGTTCTTCTGCTACCTCACCGACGTCGGGCCCGACAACGGTCCGCACACCGTCGTCCGCGGGACGCAGAACGAGGTTCCGAAGGCCCTGGCCACCGATGGTCGCAAGGACGACGACCTGGTCCGGTCTGCCGGCATGTGGGACAAGGTCGTGGAGCTCACCGGCCCGGCGGGCACCTTCATGGCAGTCGACACGGCCGGCCTGCACAAGGGCCAGCCACCGGTGGCCGGCGACCGCTGCGTGCTCCAGGTGGAGTTCGCGACGTCCCTCTTCGGGGCGCCGGTCGACTACCCGGTGTTCACGCCCTCCGAGCAGAGCCTGTCCCGCTACCGGGAGATGCCGCAGATCCTGCAGCGCTGGAGCAAGGCGATCACGCCTGCGTGAGCCACCGGGTCCACCAGCGACGCACGACGTCGCTGACCTTCTGGGCGTTCGGGCTGGCCTCGCCGAAGACCACTCCGGCCAGTTCGGGCCTGCCGTCGTCCGTACGCCGGAGCCGTGCGTAGTTGAAGCCCCGGCGCTGCATCATCAGGCCGTAGGGGATCGCCTTCTCCGGGTGCGTGGTCGGAGGTTCGTCCAGGCACGCGGCGATCTCGTCCGCACTGGTGATCCGGCGGGCGCAGCCGAGCAGGTCGTAGGCCGACGGTCCCATGACGACCACAGGCTTGCCGATGAAGGCCGCCTCGACGCCTGAGGTCGACCCGTAGGTGAAGACCACGTCGCTCTCGCGCATCAGCGCGTAGGAGTCGACGGGCGACCATGGATCGAAGTGCACGGCGGGCCGCGCCTGCTCGACAGCAGCGGTCCACTCCTGCAGGTCGCGCGGTGGCTTCAGGCGCATGTGCGGGTGCGTGCGCACGACGAGTTCGGTGCCCGGCCGGTGTCGGCACGCCTGCGCAAGCTCCGCGAGCGCCCGCTCCTGGGAGTGGAGGTACTCCTCCCAGTCGAGGTCGAGCTCGACGATCTCGTCGCCCGACGAGCTGAAGAAGGTCACGACGTGGCTGTCCTCCGGCAGGCCTTCGACGTGGCCGCGCGTCTGGGTGCCCGTGAAGACCTTGTTGTTGTCGTCCGCATGGATCTGCCGGTTGATGAACCATGACGACCCGATGGCGTCGCGCTCGGCCGGATCCCAGCCGTCGTACATCCGCAGCATGCGCCCCTGGAGGTGGGCCCAGTCGTGAGTCGTCGCCTCGGTGAGGTCGAAGTCCGTGTCGTAGCCACCCGTGTCGTAGTACAGGACGCGGACGCCCTCGGCCTGGGCTGCCGCCGCCACCGCCCGGTCATGGGTGAAGCGGCCGTTGTACACGACGATCGTCCCGAGCCCACGCTCACGGATCAACGCCTGCGTCTGGTCATAGACCCAGGCGTAGGAGCGCATCGCGGCCTTGACCCACCGCCGCGGCCACGCGTGCGCCTCGCTGATGGGCGTGTTGTCGTTCGGATGCACCTGGAGGATCGAGCGCCCCATGTCGGAGCCCTTGTAGGTGAGGGACCGGATATGCGATCTCGTCAGTGGCGTCGGCAGGTCAGGCAGTCCCTGCGGTCGCCACCGTCGGATGGGCGGGTCGACGAACGCCTCGGCCGGCAGCCCTGCCTCACGGAGCGCCTTCTCCGCCCGCTGGTCCATGGTCGCCGAGCCCAGCGCACGGGCCACCGTGCGGCTCGTCATCCAGCCCGTGTCGTACAGCGGTGTCTGTCCCGACCAGAACCCGACCGTCACGTGCGCCCCGATCGCCTGCGCCCCCAGGGCGGTCTCGCACACCGCGCCCAGCGCGAAGGGCCACTGGTTGAAGGTGAGGAGGCCGAACGACCGGCGTTCATCGTCCGTGAGCGTCTCCATCAGGTACTGCTCGAGCGATGGGAACTCGGGAGTCAGGCTCACGCGCTCGCTCCGGCGCGCTTGCGGGCAGCCCGGCGATGCAGCTCGTTCGCCGCCGCCCGGGTGGCAACCCGCACGGGGGCCTCCCACAGCCAGGCCAGTCGGCGAGCCGTCGGAGAGAGGGCCCGGCGACGCGCCACCTCCGACTCGTGCAGCGAGGTGGAGCGGTCTCCGACGGTGAGCGAGTCGCCGTGCCAGCGGAAGGACGACACGACCCGGCCCACGTCGATGAAGCCCCCGAGGGGCTGGATCTTGAGCAGGAGGTCGAGGTCGAAGGCGAAGCGGAAGGACTCGTCCAGGCCGCCCACCTCATCCCACGCCGATCGGCGCACGAGCATCCCGGGCTGGGGGATGAGATCGGGTCCCCACTTCAGGATCCGCGGCGCCCACGGCCCGGCCTTGCTGATCCACAGCTCGGCACCGTCCTCGTCGATGTAGCGGCAGGCCCCGAACGCCAGCACCGCCTCCCGGGCGACGTCGAGGGCGCCGACCGTCGTCACGAGCGATCCGGGCTCGAGGAGGTCGTCATCCCCCAGCCAGTTGACGAACTCGTGGCCCGGCTGCGCCTGCTGGGCGCCCAGGTTGATCGCTGCGGCCAGGCTGCCCGGGTCGGGGACGAGCACCGCCCCGTACTGCGCGGCAAGGCCCTCGACGTCCGGGTTGCCCGCGGGAGCGACGAGCACGATGGTGACATCGACCCCCTGGGACGCGATCGACGCAAGGCACTGCTGCAGCAGCTGGGGTCGGCTTCCGAGGGTGGGCACGACCATCAGAACGCGTGGATCGGCCACCGGGCAAGGGTAGCGTGCGGGGGCAGCGTTCCCCGAACCCGCCGGAGGCCCCCGTGGAGCACCACCTCGACCAGGTCGTCGTGGTCCCGCGCAACGGATACGTCAACCGGCTCCAGGCCTGGGCAAGCTCGGCCATCCTGGCGGCGCAGCTCGATGTCCCGCTGCGGATCATGTGGGAGACGGAGGAGCCCGCACCCGCTGCACCGGCCGACCTGTTCGACTCCTCAGTGGTCGCCCGGTCCTTCTGGGAGCGGAGCCGGCTCGACGCGCTGGTCGGCGGCGCCCACGAGGAGCTCCCCCGCTACCTGACCCATGACAGGGAGCGGGACCTCATCGTGCTCGCCGGTCACGATCGCGGGGAGCAGGCCTTCATGGGCCAGCTCGCAGCGATGCTGCTCGGGCTGGAGGAGCCGACGACGCTGGTCATCATCGCCGGCGGCAAGTTCCACCTCCCGACCGACGAGGACTTCACGCGCCAGCGCGCCGTGTTCTACCGCCAGCTCGCGTGGCACCCCGACCTGAACGCCAGAATGGCCGAGGAGCTCGTCGACCATGCGGACTATGTCGCGCTCCACGTGCGCGGCACGGACAGGTCGCTGGAGGCCCCGACCGCCCGCACCATCCGAGACGGCCTCACCGCCCTCGCCGACTCGACGGATGAGCGCAGCCTGTTCATCGCGGCCGACTCCGGGGACAGGTCGCGATCGCTGGGCCGACGAGGCAGCGGTGCTCGGGTTCGCGCCGTGGTCGGTCCAGGCCATCGACCACGACCGCGGCAAGGCCACTGCCGGGCTCGACGCGATGCTCGACTGGCGGCTGCTGGGCCGATCGCGGGCGCTGGTCTACACGGCCGCGTCCAGCTTCGGCGAGGAGGCTGCGGTCGCGACGGGCAACGTCGGTGGCTGCTTCCCCCTCTCGGCCACGGCGTCCCGGCAGCGCGCCCGCAGCGCCGCTCAGCTGGGCCGAGCTGCCGCCACATATCCCCGCCGAAAGGGCTGGTGGGGCTCATCTGAGCGGTAATCTGCCCGCGGAGGAATCGTGAGCACACTGCGAAGCACCATCCGCGCGAAGGTGCCGTTCAGCACCGCCATCTACGAGGATGTCGAACGTCGACGGCGCATGGCGCACTCGCGCAAGCGGCTCGATGAGATCGCCGCTCGCTCCCCCCTGAAGATCGACCTCGGCGGCGGGTACCGCAAGGGCACCAATGGCTGGATCACGATCGACGTGTCGCATGAGTGCGACCTCTACTGGGACCTCCGGTACGGCATTCCCTTCGCGGACGGGTCCGTCGACAACGTGTACTCCTCGCACCTGTTCGAGCACCTGCCCTACCCCGATGGCCAGAAGCTCCTCGCCGAGGCGATGCGGGTGCTCAAGCCCGGCGGATCGTTCTCGATCGTCGTGCCGAACGCGCGGCTGTACGTGGAGCACTACCTCGGGCAACGCGACCTTCCTGAGGACTTCTTCGGCTGGGAGCCTGCCTACAACGGGACGACCCGCATCGATGCCCTCAACTACATCGCCTACATGGCTGGCGAGCACAAGTACCTGTTCGACCAGGAGAACCTGCTCCACATCCTGAACGCCGCGGGGTTCGACCGCGTGGCTCCCCGTGAGTTCGACCCCGAGACCGACCTCGCGGAGCGCGACTACGAGTCGCTTTACGCGATCGGCTTCAAGCCGGCCTGACGTCAGGGCAGCAGGCCGCCGGCCAGGCCCTCGCCGGGCACCCGGTAGCGGACCGTCGAGGGCAGTCGTCGGCGTGCACAGGGGGAACTCGGTCCAGCACTGCTCCCCGCTCGTCGGAATCCGGACGACGAGACCCTCGGCGAGCCCGCCTCGGTGGTCGGCACCGTCGGGAACGGGCGCGACGGCAAACGGGATGGAGACGCCGAGGGACCACTCTCGGCGCTCGCGTCATGGCCGTGGTGTCGAGTCGCATCGCCGCGCTGTACAGGGTCACCAGAAGGACCGGGACCGCCAGGAGGACCGACACGAGCACGAGTGCGCGGGATCGATCCCGGCCGGACCGGCCGTCGCACGATCTGCCACAGCGGCCCAGCCGAGTGGCACCGTCAGGACGGTGAACACCGGCCCCCAGGCGAATCGGAACGACGGAGGGGTCGCGACGAACCACGCGACGTCATCACGACGCTGGGCACCATCGACAGCAGGACTGCGCGCCAGCGCATGGGTCGCCCTGAACGCGCAGCCAGCCACGAGACCGATGCCCGTGACGACGGCGAGTCCGAGGAAGACGTAGGTCTCCCACTGCTGGGGCAGCCGCGCCAGCCACGGACCCTACCCATCCCCAGCCGTCCGCCGCCTCGTACAGGTTCGTCGGGTCACGATGGAAGCCCAGGGTGGCGATGCGCTCCGGAGCGGGGTCGGGGGCCCGCCATGGAACGTCGAAGGGGTAGACCGAGAGCGGGTACTGCAGCCAACCGCTCAGCAGATAGTCCCTCGTGGCGGCCGCGACTCCAGCGGCTACCGCCACCGTGCCGACCGCGACTGCCGATCTCGCGAACCACGGGGACGATGCTCGCCCGCGACGGACCCGAAGCAGCACGACGACAGCGACGACCGTCGACCGCGTACGCGGCCATGGTGGGTCGGAGCATGACCAGCACAACGGTCAGTGCCATGCGCGGCCGCACTGTCGGCCACCCATGATCGTCCGCCACGGACTGCGTCGACGACGTACGCCGAGGCGACCACTGTCACCGCGAACACGGCCGAGTCCTGACTGGGACTGGTGACCCAGTAGTCCGACAGCGCGACCATCGGGACGAGGGCGGCGGTCGTCGCCGGCCGCCAGCACGTAGAACCCGGGGCCGGGGCGCCGGCCGGCAGCACCGGATCGCAAGATCGACGCAGAGTCCGGCTATGACCAGGCCGTTCAGCAGGCGGAATCCCTCGGCTCCCCACGGACCGTTGCCGAGCAGGGCAGCCAGTGGGAACTCGGCATTGCCGTAGCCGAACGGGAAGTAGAGGTTCGCCAGCCCCGGAATGGTCGCGAAGTCGGCTGCGTAGCGGATGGCCCCGAGGTGGTAGAGGCCGGAGTCGTAGTTGGTCACGGGTCCGAGTGCAGCCACTGCGAGGTACGCGACGGCTGCCGCAAGCGCCACCCAGAGGACCGCGGTCCAGACCCGCACACGCCCGCGCGCGAGCCAGCCACGACGTCGCACCAGGGCAATCGGCGACGCATCCGAGCGCACAGGACGATCGCCATCACGGCGAAGGCCATGGTGCCGGACGCAGCGGGCCAGACCAGGTTTCCGAGGTAGACCACGACGATGATGAGCAGCAGTCCCCACCACAGCCCTCGCCGCAGATCCGCGAGACCCAGCGGCCCCCGTCGGGTGAGTGCTGCCAGCGGAAGCCCCAGGACCGTCAGCCCAAGGAGGCATACCGCCCACGTCAGCAGCACGAGGGCGGTGCCCGTCAGGATGAGCATGAAGGAACGCTAGGCCAGCGTCGAGCGGAAGTACTCGATCGTGCGGGCCAGGCCGTCCGTCAACGGGATGGTGGGCTCCCAGCCGAGAGTCGCCTTCGCGCGAGTGATGTCGGGCTGGCGACGGACGGGATCGTCCTGCGGCAGCGGCAGGTACTCGATCCCCGAGTCGGATCCGGTCTGCTCGAGCACCATCGCGGCGAGCTCGGCGATGGTGAACTCGCCCGGGTTGCCGAGGTTGATCGGGCCGGTGACCTCGTCGTCCGACTGCATCATCGCGATGAGCCCGGCGATCAGGTCGTCGACGTACTGGAAGGACCGCGTCTGCTGCCCCTCGCCGTAGATCGTCAGCGGCTTGCCCGTCAGGGCGCTGACGACGAAGTTGGAGACCACGCGGCCGTCATGCGGGTGCATGCGCGGGCCGTACGTGTTGAACAGGCGGACGACCTTGATGCGCAGGCCGTGCTGGCGGTGGTAGTCGAAGAACAGGGTCTCGGCCGCACGCTTGCCCTCGTCGTAGCAGGCGCGTGGGCCGATGGGGTTGACGTTGCCCCAGTAGTCCTCCGTCTGGGGGTGCACCTTCGGGTCGCCGTACACCTCGGAGGTCGACGTGGTGAGGATCTTCGCCCCGGTGCGCTTGGCGAGGCCCAGCATGTTGATCGAGCCATGCACCGCCGTCTTCGTCGTCTGCACCGGATCGCGCTGGTAGTGGATCGGCGAGGCAGGGCACGCCAGGTGGTAGATCTCGTCGACCTCGACGTAGAGCGGGAAGGTCACGTCGTGCCGGATCACCTCGAACCTCGGGTTCGGCAGGAGGTGGGCGATGTTGTCCTTGGTCGACGAGTAGTAGTTGTCGACGCAGAGCACGTCGTACCCGTCGTCGAGCAGTCGCTCGCACAGGTGCGAGCCGATGAAGCCCGCGCCCCCGGTGACCAGAGCCCGGCCCTTGGCGATCGTCACGATGCCCTCCTTCGACGCTGCTTACGGTAGCGATCCGCCTGGTCGAGCATGCCGCGCCACGTGGCACGGAAGTGGTGCTTGCGCGTCCATGCGTCGGCCCGCGCATCCAGCGCGACGTCGACGGGGGCGGTCGGCAGAGCGATCGGCTCGACTGCGCGCAGCTCGTGCAGGTCCTCGACCGTGTGGGTCGCGGTCGGCGCCGAACCCGATGTTCTCGACGAGGTTCACATTGCTCGTGGCGGTGAGCTGGTGGGAGACCATGGAGGCCAGTACCAGCTGGCCGTCCCAGGTGTCGACCTCCTTGCGGGCGAGCAGCTCGAAGGTGCTCCCCCAGTAGACGGTGCCGGGCATCGATCGCCCCGCGCGAGCCCACAGACGCGTCGGGGGGAGCTGGGTGCGCCAGCCGGCGATGTCGAGCCGATGCTGCGCCCACGACCGGCGCCACGTCGCCCATCCCCAGATGTGCGGTACCTGGCTGAAGCGGTAGGCCTGCTCGGGATGGGACTGCGCCTCCGGGGGGACGAAGTTGCATCCGGAGATGGCGAACACCCGCTGATCGTGCTCGTACCGGTCGAGCAGTTCCGCGCAGTAGGGGAAGAAGCTCGGGTCCGGGATGATGTCGTCCTCGAGGATGATCCCGCGCTCCTCGTTGCGCGAAGAACCAGGTGATGGCCGTGCTCACGCCCATGCCACAGCCGAGGTTCGAGTCCTGGAACAGCGTCTGCACCTGGCAGTCCCAGTCGACGGTCGACACGAGGTCACGGCAGGCCTGCACCCGCTCGGACTCACCCTCCCTTGCGGGCGCGCTCCGTCGACGGCCACGTACAGGCGCGGCGGCTGGACCTCGCGCAGCCGGTCGAGCAGCACCTGCAGGTGGTCGGGACGGTTGAAGGCCATGACGAGCACGGGCTCAGTCGTCGGCACGACTCTCCCTCTGCCGCCGCAGCTCCTCGTCGAGGAGCGCGACCTCCTCGGCGAGTCGGCGCAGCCGGGCCTCGTGCCGGCTGAGCTCGTAGCTGAGCTGGACGGACACGAGGATCAGCAGCACGATCGTGACGAAGAACAGGAGGTTGGCGGGCGTCTCGACCCCGAGGGTGTCGCTGACCCACTTCAGCGCGCCGGGGAAGACCGAGAAGAAGAGGGCGACCCCGGAGAGCAGCAGCCACAGCACGGCGTACTTCTCGCGCAGGACCCCACGACGGAGCAGCCAGAACACGAAGGCGAAGGTGATGATGGAGGCGAGTGCCCCGAGGATCTGCGCGGTCACGAGGAGTCACCCCGCGGAGTGCTCGACTTCAGGCTCGTGGCGATGATCGCGAGCGTGGCGCGGCCGAGGTAGAGCGCGGACCACACGGCGTTCTTGCTCGGGCGACCCGTCTGCCGGAAGTACATCGTCACCGGCGTCTCGTGGATGACGAGGCCGTTGCGGATGGCGATGGCGAGGGAGCCGACGGTATCGCCGAGGTAGTCGGCCGGGTAGTCGACCGCGAATAGGGAGATGGCCTTGGGCCCGGCCGACCGGAAGCCCGAGGTGGGGTCGGAGATCGTGCCCTTGTTCATGCGGCTCAGCGTCTTCGACAGAAGCACCATGGCCCAGCGGCGCGGGCCACCGACGAAGTACATCGAGTCGGGATGGAACCTCGTGCCCACGACGACGTCGGCTTGGTCGAGACCGTCGAGCACACTGTCGAGGTCAGCCGGGTCGTGCTGCCCGTCGGCATCGACCTGCACCAGGGCCGAGTAGCCCTCTCGCTTGGCGTAGAGGAAGGCCGTGCGCATGGCGCCGCCGACGCCGACATTGAAGGGGAGCGACACGACTGTCGCCCCCGCCTCCTCGGCGAGTATGGCGGTGTCATCGGTCGAGCCGTCGTTGACGACGAGAATGTCGGCATCGGGCCTGTGCTCCCGAACCTTGGCGATGACGTCGGCGATGGATCCGCGCTCGTTCCACGCCGGGATCGCGACGAGAGCGCGTCCAGACGTCATGGGGCCCACGCTATCCGACCTGTCGGTATCCTGTTGCCGTGAGGCTCGGGGGAGACTCTGAAGGATCTGAGCGCACCGCGGTCGCAACGCAGGCGGACCGGCGGGTGCTGACGGTTGCCCGCATCATCTCCATTGCCGCCGTGGCCATAGCCGCCCTGCGCATCGCATGGATCGGCGATGACGCGCTCATCACCCTCCGCACGGCCCTCAACCTCGCCAACGGCTGGGGTCCGGGGTTCAATGTCACCGAGTCAGTGCAGGCGTACACCCATCCACTGTGGTTCCTGCTCTGGGTGGCGATCGGATCCCTGACAGATCAGTGGGTCCTCGGCATTCTTGTCGCCAGCGTGGCATTGACCGGACTGGCTGTGGGACTCCTCGTGTGGCGAGCGGAGACCGTCGCGCGGATCATCCTCGCCACCGGCCTGCTCGTGCTGTCGAACGCCTTCATCGAGTACGCGACCTCAGGGCTGGAGAACCCGCTCGCCTACGCCCTGGTCGGCCTCCTCATGGTGCTCACGCTGGGGCCCGGACCCGGTGCCGGTCGGTCGGGGCTGGCGTGGGCGGCAGCGCTCGGCCTGGCAGTCCGGCGCCCTGGTCCTCACCCGCTACGACCTCGCCCTGCTGCTCGCCCCCGTCGTCACGCTCACCGTGATCCGGCACCGCCGCCAGCTGGGGCTCGTGGGCATCGGCGCCGCGGCTGCACTTGCCCCGCTCGCCATCTGGTTCGCCTGGTCGTGGGTCACGTACTCCGCCATCGTGCCCAACACCTTCGAGGCGAAGCGCAACATCGACATCCCGCAGTTCGAGTTGATCGTCCAGGGGTTCCGCTACCTCTGGGTGACCTTCGAGCACGATCCCGTGAGCCTCGTCGCCCTGCTCCTCGGGTTCGGGGATGGCGTTCGCCGTCGGTCGCGGGATGGAGAGGGCCTGGGCCACGGGGGTGCTCCTCTACCTCGCCTACGTCGTCTGGGTGGGTGGGGACTTCATGGCCGGCCGCTTCCTCGCCGTACCGGTGTATGTCGCCGTGTTCCTGCTCGTCGTCTCGCAAGGGACTCCGCCCCGACCAGGACTCCGAGCCCGTGCATGCCAGCTCGATCGGTGCCGCCGCCGGCATCGTCGCCGTCCTGCTGATCGTGAGCTCGTTCGCGGGCAGCACCCCCGTGTCGCTGGCGAACACCCAGACTCAGCGGTGGGCGGTGGACACGAACCTCAATGCGGGCGTGGGGGACGAGCGAGGGGTGTACGCGGAGCAGGGGCACACGCTCAAGGCGATGCTGGACACCCTCGCCCTCGCATACGTGAAGCCGAATATCGTGCCGATCGGTGACGGCACCGGACTCGTCCCGCACCCTCCGCGAGATCGACAAGAGCGCACGCGAGTGGCCGCCCAGGCCGGTCGACTTCACCAACCCGTCGGAGGTCGGGGTCTTCTGCGGCATGCTCGGAACGGTGGGCATCGCCACCGGACCGATCACTCATCTGGTCGACAGCTGCGCGCTGACCGACCGATTCCTCGCCGGAGCACCGGCCACGGCGAGGGACTACAGCTGGAAGCCCGGTCACTTCCACCGGGAGATTCCTGAGGGCTACCTGGAAGCCGTCGCGACTCGTGACCCGAGCCGGGTCGTCGATCCCGCAGAACGGTTCAGGCTGACTGAGCTGTGGTCGAGGATCCGTCCGGAGATCGCTTCGGCTCCGGCAACCGGCTGAGCCACACCGTCCCCCACACCAAGGCAACGCTCGCGGCGGCCGTGGTGAGGACGACGAGCCACGCTGGGATGCCGACGCCGTTCGTCCAGGCCGGGTCGACCTTCGGGTCGAACAGGCCCACGGTCGTCCCCGCGAAGAACCGATGCGCATAGGCCCAGTACCCGAGGACCGCGCTGATCGACAGGGCGACTGACAGGAGCACGCCGGCACCCTCGGCATCGGCAGCGGGCGCCCCAGCCTCGGCCCGACACTGACGGCCCCGACGACCAGCGTCAGGAGGGGCAGCACGTAGCGGGGCTGCACGACCTCACCCACGCCGAGCCGCTGCGACTGCAGGTAGGCGATCGGGACGGCCACGAGTGCCAGGGCCGCGATGCCGGCCGCGACGAGAGTCCGACGGCTCGGGGTCTGGAGCCCGCGGTAGAGCAGGGCACCCAGGATCAGGACGCCGACGACCGGTACGAGCGGTGGCATCAGCACGTCGTTCCAGCTCAGGTTCCAGCCGCCCACCACGCCTTGGACCAGCACCGGGAAGTACGCGAGGTTCGTCAGCAGGAGACCGGCACCTGCGTCCGCCGTGCCGAGCGTGGAGTCGGTGCCGGTCAGGGGCTGCCCGCGGTTGAGGTAGGTGAGGGCACCGGCGAGGGCGAGCACTGCCACGAAGGCCACTCGCCATGGCCGCCCGAGGCTCGCGCGCCAGCCGGCGAGGGTCACCACCACGACCGCCGCGATCGCCACGTAGGCCGCCGAGTCGACACGTGAGGCGATCGCCATGCCAGCCGAGACCACCATGGCGATCCCGATGAGGATGCCCCGCCGGTCTCGGACGGACGGCCTTCGCAGGAAGGCGAGGGCGAACGCCCAGAACGTGCCGATGCCGATGATCGACCACGAGCTCGGGTTGGTGGACGCGACCAGCGACAGCCCGAGCGGCACGAAGGTGACGACGACGGCGAGCGTTGCGGCTGCAGCGAGGCCGGCAGGGAGGAGGCGCAGCACGGCCGCGAGGAGGAGGGACGCCAGCAGCGCATTGACGAATCGCATGACGGTGACCGAGCGTTCCACGTCTTGCCCGACGAACACCGACATCGCGGTGTAGTAGGCGCCCGGGTAGAGGCCGTCGATCTGGTTGATGTGCTGCGTGCCGGCGAGTTCCGTCGAGGTGAGCACCTCGTCCTGGCAGTCCGCCGTGACGTCCGCCTTGAACGCGTAGCAAACGGCCGACTGGACCACCGGGGCCGGGACGAGGAGGGTCGCCGGCTCGACTCCGGGGTCGACGCACACTCCCTCACGCTCGCCCTGGGCACACCAGATCGACGCGAGGTGGTAGTCGTCATCCGGTGCCGCCCCTACCGGAGAGGCAAGGGCCCAGCCCGTGCAGGTGACGAAGAACGCGATGGGGATCCATACCCACATCCAGCGTCCGACCACACAAGAACCATACATAACTTCATACGTTCCCTCCCCCGCCCCTCTTCCCCGCCCCCCGGCCCAACGTTCAAGAAGACCACAAATATGTCTACACGCGTGCACACGCGTCTCCTTCTTTTGGCCTCCGCGCCCCCCCTCCCCCAAAAAGAAAACCCCCTTCCCTGATATCCTTCCCGCTCCCTCATCCCCACCCCCCGCCGACACCCACCCATCCTTATGTTCTCTCCCTCCCCCACCGATCCCGCGTTACCCCTGCCCTCGGCACCGCCCGCTCATGCTTGTCCTCCCGAGGCCTCGCCTACCACACCTTTTACCTCCCCCCCCCGACTCCCTCCTCGACCCCCCCCCCCTCCCCCTCCTCATGCCTGGGTCACCGCGTCCGCCACGCCGTGGGCGAAGTCCCGCCACGTCGGCACAGCATCGGGCGCGAGCTCCTCCCGCAGCCCTGCGAGGGCGGTCGGGTCGGCGTAGGCCCGGAAGGCCTCGGCCAGGCCTTCGTGGCTCATCCCGGGGATCCGACGCGCCCCGCGGCCGACCATGAGGTCGCCAGCCGGCTGGACCCCGTCGAAGAGCACCGGGGTGCCCAGCCGGATCGCCTCGAGCACGGGGATGCCGTAGCCCTCCACCCCGATGGACAGGAACGCGCTCGACGGTGCACGAGGTCGCGCACCTCGTCGTCCGAGGCGCCCTCGACCCAGCGCACGCTGCCGGCGTCGACCTGTGCCCGAATTGCCCGGTTGATGGCGTCATCCGAGGCGGACGCCCCGCCGATGAAGAGCAGCTCGGCGTCCAGCCCTCCTGAGGCGACGGCCTCGCGGAAGGCCTCGGCGATCTCGACCGGGCGCTTGCGCGCCTCCAGGGTGCCCAGACGGGCGAAGACGGGCCTCTCCTCAGGGCCGGGGGCCGCACGGCGAGGTGGTCGCCGCCCGGGTGCGCGACCGTGATCGGCAGAGCCGGGTCGCGTCGCAGTCGCCCGAGGATGGCGTCCCTCGACCAGTCGCTGATGCACACGACCGCATCCGCCGTGGCGAGGTGCCGGAAGTACTCACTCACCCAGGCCGACGAGCCCGGCCGGAACCGGTAGTTCGCGGGCTCGGTCATCGGCAGCGCGTCGTAGCCGATCATCACCGTCGGCACGCAGCGGGCGAAGAGCTCGAAGCGCCGCAGGACGGACGGCAGGTACGACACCTCCGGCAGCAGCCACGCGTCGTAGATCGACAGCAGGTCGCCGTCCTTGACCCGGATCGGCTCGAGCTCCGCGATCCGCCGCGGACGCATCGCGCACATCGGTTCCGGGTTCGCGCGGCAGAAGGGAATGCTCAGCACCTCGGCGGCCTGTGCAGGCGTCAGCAGGCCGTGCCCGCCGTCCATCGGCACGACGAAGTCGGCCTGGAGGTCGCCCTGCGGCCACTCGAGTGCCAGGTACTGCAGGACCCGCTGGATGCCCGAGCCATAGGGGTCCCGCACGAACTGCTCGATGTCGATGCCGACGTGCATCAGGCATCACCCCCGGGCCCGTGCCACGGCCGAGCAGCCCGAGCAGCTCCTCCGCATAGCGTGCGGCGACTTCCGGTCGATGTAGTCGACCCGCATCGCCTCGCGCTCGTCGGGCGCCATGGATTCGCCAGCCGTGCTCGAACGCCTCGGCCACCATGACCGGGCTGACGTCATCGGGAAGCCGGTCGACGTAGTCAGGGGTGTCGACATCGACGCACAGGCCCGAGGCGACCGCGGGGGTGCCGTAGGCGGCCAGGTCGCTGAGGGGGCCGCTCACACCCAGCAGCGGACTGATGCGCAGTTGCAGGCCCAGGTCGACGCCAGCAGGTAGTCGCGGAACTGCTCGTCGGTGAGGAAGCCCGTGATCTCGAAGTTGCGCGATCCCCGCCTCCGCGGCCCGCGCCAGCAGCTCGACCTCGCCGGGCGCGCCGCGGACCCGCCAGGTGGAGCGACACCCGGTGACCCCACTGGCTCAGCCACGCCGCAGCCTCGACGACGACGTCGGTCATCTTGGTCCGCACGTCGAGGTAGCCGAACGAGGCGATGTGGACGGCGCCCTCGTCGAATCCCAGACGGCCGGCGCCCGGCCCGCATCTCGGGTGTCACGCCGCCCCGGGCGCCGGTAGTTGGCGAAGGGAGCAGCGCGCGGCACGCCTGTCTCCGGCGCATGCGCCGGCGCGCTCGGGGTGTGACCAAGCATCCCGCCGCCGGGCCACCTCCCAGAAGCCGGCGTTCTCCAGCAGCCGCATGTCGTCGATCTGCTCGTCCAGGGAGGGGCGAGGTGACCGCGGCCCGTGCCACGCAGCATCACCTGCTCGACGCCCCCCCGGCCGCGCAGGGCCATGTAGAGCTCGACCAGCGCGTGTCGTGCGACACCACCACTGAGTCGACGCGGTCCACGACCTCGAGGAAGGGCAGGTGGAAGTGGCTGTTCCCGACGACGGAGACGAAGACGTCGTGCGGCGCTTCCCCGCGCGATGCACGTCGTCGATGCGAGCGGAGTGATGCGCACGCCTGCCGGCATGGTCCCCGCGACATCGGCGTCTCGGTGGCGTAGAGGTCACATCGCAGAGCCGGGCCAGCTCGATGATCGTGGTGGTGAGAAGTCGGCGACGCCCGAGCGCTGCGGTACCCAGGGCGTCCCGATCCCGACGTCAACGGCCGGCCCCGACGAACACCGACGACGCAGGAACATCGACAGTGTTCGCAGATGGGCGGCGACCCGCTCGGCGACGACGGCCTCGAGGGCCTCATGCTCGGTGCGCCTCAGCCGCTCCTGCTGGCGGCCCGGACCCCGCACATGCCTGCGGTCGCACGCACGGCCTTCGCGAGGCTGGCGGGGCTCCTCGGATCTGCGAGGTACGAGCCGGCGCCGATGAGCTCCCGGTGTGCGGGGATGTCGGACGCCACCACGGGGGCTCCCGCGCGAAGCGCCTCGATCACGGGAAGCGAGAGTCCCTCGTCGAAGGACGGCACGACGACAACGCTCGCACCCCGCCAGGAGAGCGTCCATCTCCTCGTCGCTGAGCCGCTCGGCAGTGCGCGCCTCGCCCTGGCGCATGGCCGCGGCAATCGACCAGTGGTGCACGCGATCCCCCGTACCGGCCATGCCGATCACGACCACGTCCCCGGTTTCGTCGTCGGCTGTCGCAGCAGCGACGCCGGCCAGTCCGCCGAACGTGTTCTTGCGGGCATCGTCACCCGTCATCACCACGATCGGGCCCGTCGCTGCCCCCGCAGGACGCGAAGGCTCTCAGAGGGCAGCACGTCGCGAGGCCATGCCACCTCCGACTTCAGCGCATCCGGACCCTCCAGGGGGCGGCCGAGCAGGGAGCCGAGCTCTGTCTGCGCCAGATGGGAGATGCACACGAACTCGTCGTACAGCCGGAGGGCATCCAGCGCTGCGGCGTACTCGCCACGCGAGGCTCGCGTCGCGGAGGTAGACGGTCGGGTGGTGCCGGGGGATGAAGTCGAAGACGACGGCGATCTTGCGCGCAGTGCTGTGCAGCAGGGGGAATGAGGGGGAGGGAGGTCGCGGTCATGGGAGAGGGCTGCACGAGCACCCCGAATCGAGGGAGCGTCGCGATCGCTGGATCCGGGACACCTGCCGGCAGGTGCCGGCCAGCTCGAAGGGGAGTTCCTCGAGCCCCCGATCAACGAGCAGCACCACGTGGTCGTCACCGACGGCTTCCCGAACGGTCATGCAGTGCCGACCTCTGGGGAAGCGACCGATTCCCCGCGGACCCGAAGGCACGCTGTCCCCCGGGCGCGCGTCGAAGAGGACGCTGTTGCCGCCCGCCCACGCGGCGGGTGGCCGACCGATCGGCGAGACGCAAGCCGCAGACGCAGGGCTGCGCGCGCACGGCCGAGCTCATCCCCGTGGTTGTCGGTGCGGCGCGCGAGCATGTCATCGGAGCGTGGGGGATCCACGAGCCAGGCGAGGACGGCCTCTGCGTCCTCCTTGAGTGAAGGGAGTCCAGGCCCAGTCCCGCCCCCGGGACCTCCGGCAGGCCCTCTGGAGTGATCCAGGTGATCAACGTCTTCCGCCGGCGCCGACAGGAAGCCCGGGGGAGTGAGGTGCCCCATGTTCACGGTGACGTGCTTGAGATGCCGACGGCGCACGCGCGCACGCTGGACAGGGGCCGGC
>CAVOWW010000048.1:0-50117 GCA_963700255.1 uncultured bacterium
ACACCGTCGATGCGGTCGGAGTCGAGCACCACGCCGGCCGCGGCCGCCGTGGCGAGCGTGCCGGTGATGTGCAGGTAGTGGGCGAAGGTCTCGGCGAAGTCCTCCCACGGGTGCATCGTGGCGTACTCGGAGATGAAGCTGTCGGCCCAGTCCTCCGGCGCACCGAGCCGGTAGTGGCGATCGAGGGCCTCGGCGTAGCTGGCACGCTCATCGCCGAACAGCTCCCGGCACTCGCTGAGCAGCGGCTCCTCCACGACCAGCACCTGCTGGTAGTAGTGGCCGACCTCATGGCGGAAGTGGCCGAGCATCGTGCGGTACGGCTCCCCGAGTCGCACGCGCAGCGCCTCGCGGTGGGCGTCCAGGGTCTCCGCCAGGTCGATCGTGATGACTCCGTCCGCGTGCCCGATCACGACGGACTCGCCGCTGCGACTGGACAGCAGGTCGAAGGCCAGGCCGCCCTCCCGCTCGTAGTAGGGCACGACGGGCATGCGCAGCGCGAACAGCTGGACGAGCAGTCGACGCATGTCGACGCCCGTGTCCGCCAGCTTCTCCAGCGCGATCGTGTCGTCCGAGGCGGGGCGTCGGCGGATCAGGCGGCAGGCGAAGCAGCGGCCCGACTCGTCGTCGTCGCCACCAGCCAGTTGCACTTCCAGTCCAGTTGCCGCAGCGCACCCACCGGACGCCGTCGACCATCGCGCCGTCCGGATCGGCGGGCACGAAGGAGAGCGTGGGGTAGTGGTAGCCGATGCTCGCGCCACAGCTCGGGCACTCCTGCATCTCGAGGAAGGCGATCGTTCCGCAGTGGGGGCATCTCGGGGCGATCATGCGGCGCACCCTACCCAGCCCCGAGTCGCGGACGTGAATCGTCATTCCTCCGTGGGGGCCTGCCCGTAGGCGCTCTGGTACCGGGCGTACAGCGAGTCGATGTCGGCTGGCTCGAGGGCCCGCGGCTCGCCCAGCTGCCGCGCGATGTGGACCGTGCGCGCCACCTCCTCCACCATCACGGCGGCCTTGACGGCGGCGGTCCCGTCCTTGCCGACGGTGAACGGGCCGTGCCCGGCCATGAGCACGGCCGGGCTCCTCGTCGCCCGCAGTGTCTCGACCAGGCCGCGCCCGATCGAGTCGTCGCCGATGAGCGCGAACGGCCCCACGGGGACGTCGCCGCCGAACTCGTCGGCCATCATCGTCAGCACGCAGGGGATGGACTCGCCGCGCGCGGCCCACGCGGTCGCGTAGGTCGAGTGGGTGTGCACCACTCCCCCGACCTCCGGCATGTGCCGGTACACGTACGCGTGCGCGGCCGTGTCCGATGACGGCGAGTGCTGCCCGTCGACCAGTGCGCCGTCGAGGTCGCAGACGACCATCGCCTCGGGGGTGAGCTCGTCATAGGACACGCCTGAGGGCTTGATCACCAGCAGGTCGCCATCCCCGGGCCCGGCCTCGGGATCCACCACCACTCGCTGCGACACGTTGCCCGCCGTCCACACGACGAGCTCCCAGCGCGTCAGCTCGGCATGCAGTCTCGCGACCACCTCGCGCGTGCGCGCGACCTCGCTCCGGACCGAGGCGGGGTAGGAGGCGAGGTCGACGGTCATGCGGGTGTGCTCCTTCGCAGGTTCCGAGATGGACCGGTCACAACGCCTCCGCGGCCGCACGCTGGACGGCGAGTCCCGCGGTGTAGCGCTCGAGGAAGGCGCTGAAGGCAGCGACCTCCGCCGGGTCCGGGTCCACGCGTGTGACGACCGTATCGGTGAAGATCCGCCGATCGAGGAAGGTCGCCAGATCGACCTCCGCAGCCTCCTGGCGGTAGGCCGCGAGGAGGGCCGCGCCCCAGGCACCGCCCTCGCCTGCCGCGGCACCCACGGCAACCGGAGCATCGATGGCGGCTGCGAGGACCGTCTGCGCCACGCCCTCGGTGCGGAACAGGCCCCCATGGGCGACCATCACGTCGACCACCGCTCCCTCCTTCGCGAGCGTGCGCATGCCCAGGCTCAGCGTCGCGAACACCCCGTACAGCTGCGCGCGCATGAAGTTCGCCAGCGTGAGGCTCGAGTCCGGGGTGCGCACGACGAGCGGCCTGCCTTCGGCGAGTCCGGTGATCGGCTCGCCGGACAGGTAGTTGTAGGCGATGAGTCCGCCGCCGTCGGCCTCGCCTGCCACGGCCTGCTGCAGCAGCACCTCGAACACGCGGTCGCGTCCGACGTCCGCTCCCAGGGCGACCGCGAACTCGCCGAAGAGCCCCGCCCAGGCTCCGAGCTCGGACGCGCCGTTGTTGCAGTGCACCATCGCCACCGGATCGCCGGCAGGCGTCGTGACGAGGTCGATCTCCTCATGCACCGCGGCGAGCGGCTCGTCGAGCACCACCATCGCGAAGATGCTCGTGCCCACCGACACGTTCGCCGATCGAGGGGCGACCGAGTTCGTCGCCACCATTCCGGTGCCGGCATCCCCCTCAGGAGGGCACAGGGGCGTGCCGGGGAGCAGGCGCCCGCTCGGGTCCAGCAGGGCAGCACCCTCCGCAGTGAGCCGGCCGGCATCGCTCCCCGCGCGCAGGATCTCCGGCAGGCGATCCGCGAGCCGGAACCCGGGCAGGCGATCCGAGACGAGCTCGTCGAACTGGGCGAGCATGCGCGCGTCGTAGCCACCCGAGGCGGGGTCGATCGGGAACATGCCCGAGGCATCGCCGACACCGAGCACGTCGCGGCCGGTCAGGCGCCTGTGCACGTACCCGGCAAGGGTCGTCAGCGAGGAGACGCGGACGACGTGCGGCTCGTCGTCGAGGACGGCCTGGTAGAGGTGGGCGATCGACCACCGAAGCGGAACGGGATGGCCGAACAGCGCAGTGAGCTCGGCGGCTGCCGGCCCGGTCGAGGTGTTGCGCCAGGTGCGGAAGGGCACCAGCAGCCGATCGGCCTCGTCGAAGGCGAGGTAGCCGTGCATCATCGCCGAGACGCCGATCGCCCGGTACGACGTGGGGATGACTCCGTGGCGTGCCTGCGCCTGCGCGACCAGGTCGGCGTAGCAGCCCTGCACTCCCGCCCAGACGTCGTCGAGGGAGTACGTCCACACCCGGTCGACGTACGCGTTCTCCCAGTCGTGGCTGCCGGTCGCGAGCGTCGTCCCGTCCTCCGCGATGAGGCAGGCCTTGATGCGGGTGGACCCGAGCTCGATCCCGAGGACGGCACCGCCGCCGGTGATGAGGTCGTGCGCCACTGTGCGTCCTCTCCTCATCGGCGACCGTCGAACGGCCTCCGCACGTCTTACCACCTTCCGGCTGGGCACCGGCGGGGAAACCGGGTTCCGATCCGCACCCGGCGAGCCGCGCGGGTCAGTCGCGCAGGATCGTTGCGCTTCCTGCCTGTTCGACGATGTCCGTCGATGCCGGTGCGTCTGCGTACCACTCCGTGCTGGTCGGCTCGCCCGTCTCGAGGAACGATGCGATGTCCTCCGCCACCTGGCGCGGCGCATCCCACGTGAGGTTGTGGCCGATGTCGTCGGTCTGGAGCCCATCGGCGGGGAGGGGAAGGCGCCCGTACTGCTTCCAGCGGAAGGAGCCGCCCTGCTGCGCGGCCGTCCGCAGTGCCTCGACGAGCACCTCCTGGTCGGCCCTCAGGAAGAACGCGTCCTGCGTAGCCCACAGCACCAGCACGGGGATCCCGAGCGCCGTCAGCTCCTGGCGGCGATCGAACGCCATGATCGCCTCCGTGGCTCCGAGCCAGGTGGCGAGCGGGAGAGCGGCGGCTCGGGTGGCGACCTCTGTCAGGTCACGCCCGGGCGTCAGCGGGTAGACGTTCCAGTAGGTCGTCATCCACGTGACGGCATCGGGGTCGGCGTCGAGCGGCGAACGGGCCAGCGCCGGCTGGGGCCAGTCGACCCCCTGCGCAGCGAGGTCGGCGCGCCAGGTGCCGCGGATCACCTCGTCCAGGAGCCAGCTCCCCAGGATCGGTGCCGTCCGAGCGTCGGCGGTGCTGGAGATGAGAACGAGCCGGTCCACGCGCTCGGGGTCGGAGAGGGCGACGTCCTGGGCGATCAGGCTGCCCATCGAGTGCCCGGCGAGGCTGGCCCGGTCGATGCCGAGCGCGTCCATGAAGGCGACGACGTCTTGCGCCATCGACGGGATGGAGAAGGTCGCAGGGTCCGATGGCCGCGACGACTGCCCATGCCCGCGGAGGTCCACAGCCACGATCCGCAGGCCGGGCATCCGCTCGGAGAGGTCGGCCACAACCTCCGCCCACGAGTCAGCGTCGTTCGTCAGCCCGTGCAGGAGGAGCAGCACCGGACCATCCGACGGGCCCACGCTCGTGTAGGCCATCTCGATTCCCGTGGAGAGCTGCGCTTCGGTCACTGCTCGTCGGGCGGATGCGGGTGCGTACCCGCGGTCAGGAGGCACGGCCCGACGATAGTCGTGGAGGCCACGAGCCCAGTTTGCGGACGTGGCGGCGGGCTGGCATGGTGAAATGAAGCAAGGGGAGTATCCCCATCGCTGTCGGTCGTCAATACGACGCTCACGCGTCCGGCCGGCAGGCCACCTTCGGGTGGTGGCGAGAGACCTTGTGCCGTGAAACCACGACACAAGGAGCCACATGGACGTCTCGATCTGGATCTGGGTCGCCCTCTTGGGCGGCATCCTCGCCATGCTCGCCGTCGACCTCTTCATGCACCGCGACAGCCACGAGATCCGCGTCAAGGAGGCGGCGATCTGGTCGGCCGTCTGGGTCAGCATCGGCCTGGCCGTGGGCGGCCTGATCTGGTGGGGCTACGGGTCCGAGTTCGGGCTCCAGTACTTCGCCGGCTACGTCATCGAGAAGTCGCTCGCCGTCGACAACGTCTTCGTCTGGGCCGTCATCTTCGGCTACTTCGCGGTGCCCAAGCAGTACCAGCACCGAGTCCTGTTCTACGGCGTCATCGGGGCGCTCATCTTCCGGGCGATCTTCATCTCGCTGGGCTCGGTCCTCATCGCCAGCTTCGCCTGGGTCCTCTACATCTTCGGCGCGTTCCTCATCCTCACCGGCATCAAGATGCTGCGGCAGCGGGACGAGCACATCGACGTGTCGAAGTCACGGACGCTCCGGCTGTTCCGCCGATTCGTCCCGACGACGGACGAGTACGACGGCCAGCGCTTCCTGACGCGGCGCAACGGCATCCTCATGGCCACTCCGCTGCTGGCCGTGCTCGTCATCGTCGAGGTGACGGACATCATCTTCGCCGTCGACTCGATCCCCGCCATCTTCGCCGTGACGCAGGAGCCCTTCCTGGTGTTCGCCAGCAACGCCCTCGCCATCCTGGGCCTGCGGGCCATGTACTTCCTGCTCGCCGACCTCATCCACCGCTTCGTCTACCTGAAGCTGGGACTGTCGCTGGTGCTGGTCTGGGTCGGCGTCAAGATGATCGTGAGCCACGGGTTCGTCAAGATCCCGACCGTGCTCAGCCTGAGCATCGTGCTGGCGATCATCGCGACGTCCGTCATCGCCAGCCTCATCGCCACGCGCAACCGGCCGGCCATCGAGGCCGAGCCGGACGCGGATCCGGCCGAGGTCGATTCCGGTGGCTCCCCTGTGGACTCCGGCGCCGACACCGTCCCCGAGCACCGCTCGTAACGCCCACCGAAGGACACGCACATGACACGCATCCGCCCCATAGTCACGTCGGCCTCTGTCGCCGTCGCCGCACTCCTCCTCTCGGGGTGCGGCATGGCCCAGCAGGCGATCGACCAGGGCCAGGCGGCGGTGGACGACGCTCAGTCCCTCGTCGACACCGCCGCTGCGATCACGAACGCCCCGGACGCGATCAGCAAGGCCTGCCGGACCGCGCTGGAAGGCACCGTGCCTGGCACGCCGATCGACGAGGCCCAGGCGGCCTTGACGACGGCAACCGCCGAGGTCGATGCCGCACTAGGCCTGGCCGGCAGCCTGCCGGTCGTATCGGACCTCCGCGACACGATGGTGAACGCTGCGGAGTCGCTGCTCGCCGACAGCAGCGCTGCGTCGCTCGCGTCGGCCCGCGACTCGATCGTCGGCATGTGCGACCTGGTGAAGTGACCCTGCTCAGGCGAAGGCCTGGCCCGGCTCGATCTGGATAGTGGCGGAGCAGGGAGACTGACCCGAGCGATGGGCACATCCAGCGGGACGCCAACCGTCCGCAGTCGCGTCCACGCTTCGCGGCAGTTCATTGACGGATCGACAGGGTTCGGCGAGGGTGTCGGCATGGAGCCTGGGGTGCGGCCGTGACGGAGGCGAAGGCGGACTCGGGCGACCTGCCGACGCGGGCCCGCGTGGTGATCATCGGCGGTGGCGTGATCGGGTCCAGCATCGCCTACCACCTTGCGCATCTGGGGTGGACGGACATCGTCCTGGTCGAGCAGCATCGGCTGACCGCGGGCACCACCTGGCACGCGGCCGGACTCATCACGGTCGCCGGCATGACCAACTCGACGAGCCTGTCCTTCTTCCAGCGGTCGCGCGAGCTCTTTCCCCGCCTGGAGGCGGAGACGGGTCATTCCACGGGCTGGCGGGAGGTCGGGCACATCGGTGTCGCCGCGAACCCCCAGCGACGTGAAGCGCTGCGGCGCGAGGCCGCCTGGATGACGGGCCACGGCATCGACTACTTCGAGCTGTCCCCCCGGGAGCTGTCGGAGATCTGGCCGTTGATGCGGACGGACGACCTGGTGTCGGGGTTCCTGACTCCCACGGACGGTCGCGCCGATCCGGTGGGTGTCACCGTCGCCCTCGCCAAGGGAGCCCGGCAGCTCGGTGCGACGATCGTCGAGGGGGTGCGAGTCACGGGCGTCGAGACTCAAGGACGCCGAGTCGTGGGCGTGCAGACGGACCACGGCCGCATCGAGACCGAGATCGTCGTCAATGCCGCAGGGATGTGGGCCAGGCAGCTCGGCGAGCGCAGCGGCGTGGCGATCCCGCTCCAGGCCGCCGAGCACTACTACCTCATCACCGACACCGTCCCGGGGATGGATCCTGACCTCGCGGTCATCGAGGACGGCGACCGATACGGCTACTACCGGCCCGAGGGCGACGGGATGATGGTCGGGCTCTTCGAACCGCGCGGAGCGGCGTGGTCGGTCGACGGGGTTCCCGACTCCTTCGCCTTCGGCACGCTGCCGCCCGACTGGGAGCGGATGGGTCCCTTCCTCGAGCAGGCGCTGGGCCGAATCCCCATCCTCGACAGCATCGGCGTGCGCACGTTCTTCTGCGGACCGGAGTCCTTCACCCCGGACCTGCATCCGATGATGGGTCCCGCGCCGGAGCTGGACGGCTACTTCGTGGCCGCCGGGATGAACTCCCTCGGGATCCTGTCGGCCGGGGGCGTGGGCAGCGTCATGGCGACCTGGATCGTTGACGGTGTCCCTCCGGTGGACGTGGCGGGATTCGCCGTCGACCGCGCCGCCCTTCACGAGGTCACTCCCCGGTTCCGGGCCGAGCGCGTCGTCGAGCAGCTCGGCGCCTCGTTCGGGGACTCGTGGTACCCGACGTGGAAGCAGCGCACAGCACGCAACATCCGCCGGTCCGCGATCCACGAACGACACGTCGCAGGGGGCGGCCACTTCAACGCATCGGTCGGCTGGGAGTTCCCCGAGTGGTTCGACGAGCCCGGCAACCCGGTCGAGCCGGTTCCTGGATTCGATCGGCAGGCGTCCTTCTCCCTCATCGAACGCGAGCACCGGGCCGTTCGCGAGGACGTGGGGATCCTCGACGTCAGCCTGATGGCGAAGCTCCGCGTGCAGGGACCCGATGCGGCGAGCGTGCTCAGCCGGCTGTCGGCCAACGACGTCACGCGCGAGGTGGGCAGGCTGGTCTACACGCAGTGGCTCAACCCGGCCGGCGGCATCGTCGCGGACCTCACGGTCACTCGGCTGGCAGAGGATGACTTCCTCGTGGTCGCCAGCGACCTGATCCACCGGCGCATCGAGCCCTCTATCCGCCGGGAGTGCCGTACGGACGAGACGGTTGTCGTCACGGACGTGACGTCGGCCTACACCCTCCTCGCCGTGCAGGGGCCGCGGTCGCGCGCCCTGCTGTCGCGCCTGACGCAGGCGGACCTGTCGAACGCCGCGTTCCCGTACCTGACGAGTCAGCACATCCACGTCGGCTACGCGCCCGTCATCGCCTCGCGAGTGACCTACGTCGGAGAGCTCGGGTGGGAGCTGTACGTCCCGACCGAGTACGCCCTCGGCGTCTATGACGATCTCCTCGCCGCCGGTTCGGACCTCGGCGTCCGCCCGGTGGGCATGGCTGCCATGTCCGGACTCCGCCTCGAGAAGGGGTACCGCGACATGGGCATCGACATCGACAACACGGACACGCCCCTGGAGGCCGGTCTCGGATTCGCCGTGGCGTGGGACAAGGCCGGTGGCTTCATCGGACGTGATGCACTGCTAGCCGCCCGCAGCGAGGGGCCTCCCCGGCGGCGGGTCGTCGGCGTACGGCTGACGGATCCGCACACGGACCTCTTCGGCAACGAACCGGTGCTGGCCGACGGCGTCTGGGCCGGCTACGTGCGGGCCGCGGCCTTCGGCCACACCGTGGGGGCAGCGGTGGGCCTGGCCGAAGTGACGGCGCCGGACGGGGTCGACGCCCAGTGGCTCGGCAGCCACGAGTTCACGATCCGGACGGGGCGCGGTGATCTCCCCGCGATCGTCCAGTTGACGCCCTTCTACGACCCGAAGCGCCTGCGCATCCTCGATGCCGGCATCAGCTGACGTCTGCCTCGAGTCCTGATCGAACCCATGTCCTGGGGCCCAAGCACCATGCCAGACTCCCCGGCATGGAGTTCACCGAGGTCGTGCGCCGCCGCCGGATGATCCGGCACTACACCGACGAGCCGATCTCGCCCGACGTCATCGAGCGGATCCTCGCCTCCGCCCTGCGCGCCCCCTCGGCCGGCTTCTCGCAGGGCTGGGCCTTCCTGGCCCTGACCACGCCCGAGGACCGGGCCCGCTTCTGGCCGTTCGTCCCGACGCGGGTCGAGCAGACGCCCACGATGCAGCTCGCCCCGCTGGTGATCGTTCCGTTGGCCCACAAGGCCACGTACCTCGAGCGCTATGCGGAGGCGGACAAGGGCTGGGAGGACCGGGCCGAGGCTCGCTGGCCCGCGCCGTACTGGTTCATCGACACCGGCATGGCTTCCCTGCTGATGCTGCTCACCGCCGTCGACGAGGGCCTGGACGCGTGCTTCTTCGGCATCCAGCCGGACATGCTGGCGCCGTTCCGAGCCGAGTTCGGCATTCCCGATGAGTACGCGCCCATCGGGGGCATCACCGTGGGGCATCGCTCGCCCGACACCCCGGTGCAGCCGGCTGCCGTCGAGGAGCGCCGCCGCGACGTGGCGTCGGTCGTCCACCGCGGCCACTTCGGCGTGCACGCATAGTGGCACTCGACGCTCCATGGGGCCCGGTCAGTCAGGCTCGCGGCGTGCCCACCACGCACCCACGCAATCACATCGACGCCTCGAGTCGGACGCACTCCGTCGGCGATGGCCGCCAGCCCGATTCCCGTGGCCAGTCCTGCGAGACGGCGCACCTCGACGATGGCCCGTCCGAGGTGGCTAGAGTCGAGGCATCGCCCGCGACCGCGTGAGGGGAGCGAGCATGTCGAGCGCTCTCGTCACGACCAAGTTCTCCGTGCCGCGTGTGCGCGGCGTGCTCGTGCCCCGTCCCAGGCTGACGACGCTCATGGACGCCGGCAATGAGGCGGCGCTCACCCTCGTGTCGGCTCCCGCCGGATTCGGCAAGACGACCGTCCTCGCCGCCTGGCTGACGCGCACGTCGGGCGAACCACGGACAGCCGCGTTCGTCTCACTCGACGAGTCCGACAGCCACGCCGCATCGTTCTGGCTCTACGTCGTCACGGCGCTGCATTCGGCCGCACCCGGCGTCGGGGCGGGCGTCCTGCCGCTGCTGGCCGCAGGGCAGCCGGCGACCCGCACGCTGCTGACAGCGGTCCTCAACGAGGTCGCGGACCAGCAGAACGACGTGGACCTGATCCTCGACGACTACCACCTCGCCGACAGCACCGAGGTGGCCGAGGGGATGACCTTCCTGCTCGAGCACCGGCCTGCGAACCTGCACGTCGTCGTGAGCACGCGTGCGGATCCCAACCTCCCGCTGGCACGGTTGCGCGCCCGCGGTGAGCTCGTCGAGATCCGCGCCCGCGACCTGCGGTTCACAGTCGACGAGACCGCGTCCTACCTCACGGACATCGGCGGCCTGCCCGTCGCGCCCGCGCAGGTGTCGGCACTGGAGTCGCGGACCGAGGGCTGGGCGGCTGCGCTGCAGCTGGCGTCCCTGTCGATGCAGGGCCGGGACGACATCGGCGACTTCATCGAAGGGTTCGCCGGGACCGATCGCCACGTCGTGGACTACCTCGCCGATGAGGTGCTCTCCCGCCAGCCCGACGAGGTACGCGACTTCCTGGAACGGACGTCGGTGCTCGACCTGCTCGGCGGCGACCTCTGCGACGCCGTCCTCGAGCGGACCGGCAGCCGGGCGATGCTCGAGAGGCTGGAGCGCGCGAACCTCTTCCTGGTGCCGCTGGACGACCAGCGCAACTGGTACAGGTACCACCATCTGTTCGCCGACGTCCTGCAGGCGCACCTGCGCAGCGAGCAGCCCGAACTCATCCCCGCGCTGCACCTGCGCGCCAGCCGCTGGTACGACGGTGTCGGCGAGCCCGTCCCCGCTGTGCGGCACGCGCTGGCGGCAGGCGCAGTCGACGGGGCTGCCGATCTGGTGGAGGCGGCCACCCCCGGACTGCGGCGCACCCGGCAGGAGGCCACGATCCGGCGCTGGCTCGACGACGTGCCTGACGAGGTCGTCCAGAAGCGCCCGGTCCTCGCCATCGCCTTCATCGGCGCCCTGATGTCCAGCAACGAGTTCGGAGACGTCGAGAGACGACTCCTCCAGGTCGAGGCCCAGCTGCCCGACATCGCGGCGCACCTCGCCGGGGGCACAGGACCCGTCAATGGGACGAGCCGGCGGAATCGTGGCGCTCGACCTCTCCGAGCTGGCGAGGGTCCCAGCGGCGGTCGAGCTGTACTGGGCAGGCCTGTCCCTGGTCTCCGGGGATCTCCCCGCCACGCACCGCCACGCCCGACTGGCGATCGACGCGGCCACTGCGGACGATGACGTCGTCCCGGCCGGGGCGGCCGGGCTGTCCGGGCTCGCGCACTGGGCCTGCGGGGAGCTCGACGAGGCGATCCGCTCCTACACGACGTGCATCGACGGACTGCGCCACGCGAACCACATCTCCGATGCCCTCGGCTGCTACCTCACCGTGGCGGAGATCCAGCTGGCCCAAGGCCGACTGCGCGATGCCCTCGCGACCTACGCGCAGGCCACCGGACTGGCGGCCTCCTCGGGCGACGCATCGCCCCGGGGAGTCGCGGACATCCACGTCGCGTGCGCGCGGGTGGCCCTGGAGCGCGGCGACCACAGGATCGCTGGCCGCGAGCTGGCAGCGGCCCACGGGCTCGGCGAGGATCGCGGCCTTCCGCCGTATGCGTACCGATCGCGGATGGTCGAGGCGATGCTCGCGGAGGACGAGGGCGACCTCACCGGTGCACTCGCGCTCGTGACGGAGGCGCAACAGGTGTACCTCGGCGACTTCTCGCCGAACGTGCGGCCTCTCCACGCCGTGGCCGCACGGCTCCACATCCGACTCGACGACCTGGACGCTGCAGAGCGATGGGCCAGTGACCACGGCGTCGCGGCATCGCAGGAGCTCTCGTACCTGCATGAGTTCGAGCACGTGACCCTGGCGGAGACCATGCTCGCCCGCGGGACGCGCTTGGCTGACGGGGCCGCGCTCCTCGACGCCGATCGCCTCCTGCAGCGGCTGCTCGACGCCGCGACGCTGGGCGGCAGGGACGCCACCGTGATCGAGGTTCTCGCCCTCCAGTCCCTGACGGCCCAGGCCCGCGAGGACGAGGCAACCGCACTGCTGCTCCTCGACCAGGCCCTCCGACGGGCAGAGCCCGAGGGGCAGGTGCGCGTCTTCGCTCGGCACGGTGGGCTCATCCTCCCGCTGGTGCGTTCCCTCGCCGAGGGACCGGGGGCCTCGCCCCATGCACGATTGGTCCTCAAGGCCTGCCTGGCGACGCTCGCGAGTGCACCCGGGCACGAGGCGGCGCAGGCGCAGGACTCCTCAGGGCCGAGCGCCCTCGCCGAGTCACTCAGCGTGCGCGAGCTCGAGGTCCTACAGCTGCTTGCCACCGACCTCGACGGTCCCGAGATCGCCCGGCACCTGTTCGTGTCGATCAACACCCTGCGTACCCACACGAAGAGCATCTACTCGAAGCTCGGCGTCAACAACCGTCGCGCCGCGGTCCGCCGGAGCCACGAGCTGGGCCTGCTGACCGGTCGCTGAGCCGCCGACGGAGCCGGTGTCCTCGGCATCCTCGATCGCGCGCACCGAGAGCAGGGTGGCCCCGATGTCGCGCAGCCGCGCGAGGATGCCATGCAGCTGGGCCTGGTCGGCCACCGGACCGGTCAGCGTGCAGGTGCCGTCGTCGCAGGGATCGATCGTGAACTCCCCCAGCCAGCTCGACCAGCGGTCGTCGAGGTGCCCGACGACACGCATCCGGTAGGTCCGGGGCGTGCCGGAGGTCACGATGGCGCTCCGGCCGGTGCGGGACGCCGAGCAGCGCGCGCCGAGAGACCCGACGAACGGGATGCACCGTTGGGCGGATGGCCCATTCCGCGACGGCAAGGTTGATGAACCACGCGGATCCCATCGCCAGGTCGCCTTGCAGCACTCCGGTTCCGAACAGCGCGCCGCCGATCCCTCCCGTGAGCGCCTGCGTACCCGCGGCCAGGCCGATCGCGTACGCCCGGATCATCCAGGCGCGGTGCTCCATGACGTCGCCGCGACGGATGGCCGTGATGCCGAGGATCAGGCTGATGGCCATCCCGGAGGCGAACACCAGGCGCAGCACGTAGAGCAGCGAGCCGGTTCCGGGTTTCGCCGCGTAGAGAAGCGTCATCCAGATCGCCGAGCCGGCGACGAGCAGGCCCGCAACGGCCAGGACCCGGCCGGCACGGCGGTGCCAGCCGAGGTGGTTGCGGCGGAACCGCGGCACGAGCTGGAAGGCTCCGACGACCAGGAACGCGCCGGCGCCGGCGATGTGGGCCACCAGGGGAAGCGGGAAGCCCGCGAACCGGTCGTCGGCCGGGATCAGCTCCGGCCCGCCGAGCAGCTGGACCACCCGGAGCAGGCCGGCCAGGACCGGGATGACGCTCAGCATCAGCAGGGCCGCTGGCACGGGCCAGCTCCTCCGTGCAGCCTGCCGGGGCGGGCGCCCCGGCAGGCTCGACGGCCGATGAGTGGTCATCAGACGGTCGCATAGGCGTTGCGGGCGATGTCGGAGTCGGCCTCGACAGCCTGGGGGCGCTGGTCGCGCCACAGCGAGATGCCCAGCCCGATCAGTGCGATGCCGACCGGGACGGCCATGGGCCGATTGAAGGAATCGGGCAGGAAGGCAAGCGACGCTGTCGCGATGGTGCCCACCGCGAGGAGCGCCGCTGCCCAGCGAGCCAGGATGCGGGCGCGGAAGACCGCGATGCCGAAGATGAGGCCCCCGACCATGTAGCCGGCGCCGGTGACGGCGAGAACGGTCGACATCGCGCCGATGTCACCGACCGGCGTGCCGCCGGCGGCCGCCACCAGGATGTCGTCCACGTAGCCCGGCGCGAGGGTCACCAGCCCCGGGAGGACGTACGCCGAGATGACCTCGGTGCTGAACATGAGGAGGTAGCCCGTACCGAGGAGCAGGTAGCCGATCAGCCCGAGCAGGCCGACCTGTCGCACCTGACGCAGATAGATGCCGGTGATGCCCACGAGCGCGAGCGCGCCCATCAGGACCTTCGCCGAGTTGCGCACCACCCACTCGGTGGTGGCGACCGAGGCCACGTCCATGGGCGGGTGGTTGATCTGGACGGCGATGAAGATGAGCCCTGCGGCGGCGGCGCTGAGGCCGGCGGCTCGCGTGAGGCCCCTGGTGGTGATCGTCATGGCGGACTCCTGGTCCCTAGGGGCCGAGCGGAGTGTCCGGCCACGTCAGCGACGGTAGGGATCGACGTGGTGACCGCACATCACCAGATGATGTGATCGCAGTGGTGATTCGGCTGATGGACTAGAAGTCGCTGATGACCAGCTTCGTCATCTGCATCAGGTGGGCGAACGCCTGTGGTCGCGGCATTCGATCGCGAACGACACTGCCTCGGTCAACGCGAACTCCGGACCGCCGTTGTTGGCTGCGAACCGCTGCCCGTCCAGGTCGAAGTGCACGACCAGTGTCTTGCCTGCCCGGTCGAGCTGGAAGTCCGCGAGCCCCTCAGCGGCACTGTCCGGGTAGCGCTCCTTGGAGACCACTCGGCTGTTCGGGAACACCGAGACGTAGTAGTCGACGGCCTCGTCGGCATTCCCGTTGAACCAGAGATTGGGGGTGATTCTCTGTGTCACGATCGCTCCTTCGGTGGCACGGCCCATCCGTTGGTGACTCTAGGGCAGCACGAAGTCGAACGTCGCCGCCATGCTGTCGTCGGTCTGCTCGGTGACAGTGACGAGCATCGCGTCGCTGTAGATGCCGTCGTCGTCGTTCTGCGGGACATCGGGGAAGTACAGCTGGGTGGTGTGCACCACGCCATCGGGGCCGGTCACCTTGACGTGGATGTGCTCGGTACGACGGGGGTAGAGGCCGGGGATGACGGTCTCGAGCGTGTAGGCGCCGTTCGCGTCGGTGACCTGGGTGCCGCGCAGCTCATAGCCGGAGTTGTCGTACACGCCGGCGCCGTCGGCCTGCCAGAACTCGATGGGCGCTCCCGCGACGGGTGCGCAGCTCGCATCGAGAACACGTCCGGTCAACGTCAGCGGAATGCCGACCGTGGCGTCGTCGGTGAGATCGGTCCGCTCGGGTGCGCCCGCCGTGTAGTACGGCCCCTCAGTCTGTTCGACCAGCGTGTCCTGGCATCCGACGGCCTCCGGGGCCGACGCCGGTGACGTCGGTTCCGCAGTGGTCACGGTCGGGCTCGCGGACGTCGGGGCCGCGGACGTCGGGGCCGGCGGCTCGGCGCTCGTGGTGCTGCCGCTGCACGCGGCCAGCAGAGCCACGAGGACGGCAGCCGTGACAGCGATCAGGTGGCGTCGAATCGTCATGGGCTGATCCTGCGTGGCGAACACGGATTCCGCCAAGTCCTGCCCGCTGCCTCGCCAGAGACGTCAGCGGCGCCGCACCCTCAGTCCGTGATGCCGACGTCGCCTTCTGGTGTCCCTGCGCGCGAGCAGGTATCCGACGACGGCCGTCGCCGCGAGGACGGCGAGAGTGCCCAGCGTGAACGCCTCGACCCGCAACCTGTCCAAGCCCCAGATCTCGTCGAAGTCGTACTCGATGCCCAGCAGGCCCTCGAGAGCGCCGGGGGCCACGGCCACGATGGTGCCGAGGCCGAACCAGAACATCACGACCGTGGTGACCAGCCACAGTCCCGGGGTTCCGAAGGGCACGCGGTAGGGCCGCGCCAGGTCCGGGTAGCGATGGCGCAGGGCGATCACCGTGGGGACGATGATCAGGTAGGAGATGAGCAGGGTCGTCGTGGCGATCAGCAGCACCACCATGAACAGGCTCGCGGCGTCGCCCCCCTCATTCGTCAGGAGCACGAGGGCGGCGGACATGAAGGCCGTCGCGATGACTCCGGAGGCGATGTTGACCCGCAGGGGGGTGCCGAAGCGGGGACTGAACCTCCCGAAGTACGCCGGGAAGGCTCCGTCCGCGCCGGCGACGGCCTGCATGCGGTCCGTGGCCACCATCCACGCCGCTCCCTGCGTCAGCAGGACGACGATGAGCGTCGCGGCGGCGAGGGAGGTCATCACGCCACTCGCGGGTCCGTAGACGCTGAAGACCTGGCTGACGGCGGCCATGAAGCCGTCGATGCCGGTGATCTGCTCGGCGGGGATCACGGCGAACACGGCCAGCACGGGCAGCAGGTAGACGGCCGCCGCGACGAGGCCGGAGCGGACGATCGACACCGGCATGTCACGGCTCGGATTGCGCATCTCCTCAGCGGCCCCCGAGGCGGCCTCGAATCCGGACAGCGCGAACAGCAGGATCGGCGCCACTGCGAGGAAGCCCGCCAGAGTCGGGCTGAAGAAGCCTGGCCCCAGTGACTGGACGCCGTTCTGGAGTGCGTAGGCGACGGTGGTGACCGTGAAGACCGCGACGAGCGCGAGCTTGGCGATCGCGCCGACCGTGATGACGTACTTGCCTCGACGCAGGCTGATGATCGCCACGGAGATCGCCGCCCAGATGAAGGCCGCCTGCACCAGCCACATCGCCGCGAGATTGCCCCCGAGGTCGAGCAGGAACGCGGAGAACGTCGCCGTGGCCAGGGCGGCCAGGGTCCCACCGAGCCAGATGGGGTTGGTCACCCAGTAGAAGAACACCGCGATCGCACCCGCAAGCCGGCCGAAGGCCAGCCGCACCCACATGTAGGGGCCGCCCTCCTCGGGGAAGGTGGACGTCAGCTCGGCGAAGACCATCCCGTAAGGGACGAGGAACAGCACCACCAGCGCGAGCATGGCGACAAAAGCCGTACCGCCGCCGGCGGCGACCGTTCCGATGGTGTCCACCGAGATCACGGCCGCGATCGTCATCATGACCAGGTCGAACCGGCCCAGCGAGCGACGCAGGACGACGTTGAGGCGTGCGCCCTGCGGACCGACGGGGGAGGTCCCCCTCGAGGAGTCGACGTCGACGGCCACTCTTCCTCCTGCGGGTCTGTGACATAAGAATCCCAACTCGTGGCCGCGCATGCGCGCTGAGCAGCCCCGGCAGCGAGTGGTACGCGTCACCTGCCTCCGCCAGGGCACGTCCAGCAGGCGTCGGGACGGGGCTCGGGCGGAGAATGGTCGAGGGCCCCACGGCCGGGGCCGTGGAGGAACACCATGAATCTTCGCCGTAGTCGAATCCTCGGTATCTCCGCTGCGATCGGGACACTCGCCCTGCTGGCTCCCCTGTCGGCCCCGGGGGCCGGGGCGATCGTCCCAGCGGCCACCCATCCGCTCTCCGGTACCGAGTCAAGCGCCGGCCATACGGTCACGTGGACGATCGGCGGGGCGTTCCCGGTCCCTGCGAACAGGCCGGATCTTCTCGAATACCCGTATGACGGGGTCATCTACCAAGGGTCAGTCGTCACCCTGTCCGGGTCCGAGACCTTCACCCTCGGCGCTGGCCTGGTCACGAACCTCGACATGACGGCCTCGCTGGGATTCATGATGGACGCCAAGGACACCGCGACCCTGCGCAAGCCAGTCTCCGCCGGCACATACACGATGCCCTTCAACCTGAAGCTGAACGTTCCGCGCGCGCGGTCGGTCGAGGCCACGGTCGCCGCTCCCGCGGCGCCCCTGAACACCGTCCAGGCGATGGTCGACTCCCGCAACTGCAACGACAACGGCGTCTGCGACGGGCCTGAGGTGATCATGTACCTGGCGCTGCTGCCGGGGAAGGCGCCCAAGGTCGACCGGACACCGCCGACCGTCAGGGCCGACCCGCACAAGGGGATCATCCCGGTCGGCAGGCCCATCCCGGCCGGGTACCGCGCGTACGACACGGAGGGTCCGGTGAGGGTGCATGCCGACCTGTACTCCGGCGGCACCCTCGTCGCCTCGCAGGACACTCCCGACTACGTGCCCTCGGGCCATAAGGGGACCCTGAAGTTCCCGTACGTCGCGGGCGTCAAGGGTCCGTTCTACTTCTGCGTGTCCGGCGTCGACAAGGCCGGCAACCCGAGCCCGGGTGGGACCAAGTCGGACTGCGCATGGCTCTCGGTCGAGGTTCCGCTGGACGTCGTTGCCAACGGGTGCGGGACGGCTGCCCTCGGCGAGGTACCGGAATGGGTGCAGAACGTCCTGGGCAACACCCGCACGTACGGAACGACCACTGTCCAGGTCAGTCCGGCCTGCGACCTGCACGATGCTGCCTATGCCGGGTCGACCGTCTTTGACAAGTTCCAGGGCAGGAAGGTGGACTTCCGCACCATGTCGCGCGAGGACGCCGACGACAAGTTCCTCGCCGACATCCGCGAGATCTGCAAGACGGAGCTCAAGGGTGCCGCGAACCGCGCCGACCTCACGAAGTGCAAGAACGGCATCCCCCTGAAGTACCTGCAGCCCCTCGCCCTGAGTGGCCTGACGGTGTTCACCGGCCTCAACACGGTGGGCGCCATGACCTACAAGGAGATCGTGCGCAGGTTCGGCGGAGTCGGCTACGACTGGGACGTCACCACCCCCGATACGCAGCACAGCATGCCCGCCACCACAGAGCCTCGCGGAGGCGGCCGAAAGGGGTCGTAGGGATGCTCTCGCCCAGTGTCACGGAACGGACGACGTGGGCAGGCTGAAACCGAACGCCGATCCCTCCCCGGGACGGCTACGAACGAAGACCTCGCCTCCGTGCGCCTCGACGATGGAACGGACGATGGCGAGCCCGAGCCCGGCTCCCCCGTCGACCCGGCTGCGTGCATCGTCGGTCCGGTAGAGCCGGTCGAACACCTGGGCCGCGTCGAGCGGGGAGAGACCGGCACCACGGTCGATCACCCGGACACGGACAGCGCTCGCGAGGCCGTCCTGCGCGGGCTCATCGATCACCACCTTGATGGCGGTCGAATCCGGGGAGTAGCGGATCGCGTTGGACAGCAGGTTGTCCATCACCTGCCGAAGACGGTCCTCGTCGCCACGCACCGTCACGGGACTGTCCCCGGACCGCAGGGTGATGAGTCGCGTCGGCGAGCTCACACGTGCTCCCGCGATGGCGGCCGAGCAGATCCCGTCGAGATCGACGTCCTGCAGCCTCAGTGGTCGCTGCTCGTCCAGCCGGGCGAGCAGCTGCAGGTCGTCGACGAGGCCGCCCATCCGATCAGCCTCGTCCTGGATGCGGGCGAGTGCGACGTCCGGATCTGCAGCAGCCCCCTGCTGGATCAGCTCGGCGTAGCCCCGGATGCTCGTCAAAGGCGTGCGCAGCTCGTGGCCCGCGTCGGCGACGAACCTGCGCATGCGCTCCTCGGATGCCCGGGCCTCCGCCTCGGAGGTCCGCTGGGCGTCGAACGACTGCTCGATGCGCGTGACCATGGCGTTGAAGGACTCGGCCAGCTGACCCACCTCGGTCGTCGTGGGTGATGCCGGCACCCGGAGGCTGAGGTCCCCGTCGGCGATGGCATGGGCTGTTCCCGCCATCTCGTCGAGCGGCTGCAGGCTCCGGCGCACGAGGACGTACCCGACGAGGCCCGCGATCGCGATGACCAGGATCCCCACGACACCCTGGAGAAGGACGAGGCGCCCGACTGTCGCCGTCATATCGCTCAGCGGGTAGGCGCCCACGGCCCAGCCGTCCTGCCCTGCCAATGGCGTGACGACCATCCGCCACTGCCCGTCCCCGTCGACGGCGTCGACCGTGAACGGGCGCGTCGTCGAGGCGGCCAGGTCCGCCGCGTCCGGCAGCACGGGAGCCGACTGGTCCACGTCCGTCGGGCTGAACAGGACCCGCGTGCCAGTCGCGTCGATCACCGCGAGGTAGAAGCGGGTGGGCGGTAGAGGAGCCTCGGACTCCTCGGGGGCCGGCAGCGGTAGTCGCTCCGGGAAGGTGCCGAACGGCCGCGCGCCGGCTGTGAGCTGCTCATCGACCCGGTCCAGCAGGTAGCCGCGCAGGGCCGCGGTGGCGAGCAGGCTGGAGACGATGAGGCCGGCGCCGAGCAGCACCACGACGAGCGCGGTGAGCCGCACCCGGAGCGACAGGCCCGAGGGCCTGGTCATGACCTGGCCTCGCGCAGCACGTACCCGACACCGCGAACGGTGTGGATGAGGGGCGGGCGGCCGGCATCCACCTTGCGCCTGAGATAGGAGATGTAGGACTCCACGACGTTCATCTCGCCGCCGAAGTCGTACTGCCACACATGGTCGAGGATCTGGGCCTTGCTCACGACCGTCTGGGCGTTCTCCACCAGGTAGCAGAGAAGGCGGAACTCCGTCGGTGACAGCGCCAGCTCGTCACCACCGCGCCGCACTTCGTGTGCCTGCTCGTCGACCTCGAGATCGGAGTAGGTGAGCATGGCGTGCGGGACGAGATGCTGGGCCTTGCCGGTGCGCTTGAGCACCGCGCGGATGCGTGCCACCACCTCGCTGAGGCTGAACGGCTTCACGATGTAGTCGTCGCCACCGATCGTCAGTCCGGTCACGCGGTCGTCGACCGAGTCCCTCGCCGTGAGGAACAGCACGGGGAAGTGGTGGCCGTCCGCACGCAGGCTGCGCACGAGGTCGAATCCGCTCAGGCCGGGCATCATCACGTCCGTCACCATGAGATCCGGCCTGATCTCCTTCGCGACCCGCAACGCCGTGGCACCGTCCAGGCAGGTCGTGACCTCGAATCCGTGGAAGCGCAGGCTGGCCTCGAGCAGCTCGACGATGTTCGGCTCGTCGTCGACGACGAGCAGGCGTGCCTCTGGGGCGCTGACGGCGATCACGGCACCAGTCTCACCACATCAGTGTCAGGATTCCTGTGGCTTTCCTGTCAGCATCCTGTGAATACCGTCGGCCCCGGACTCACAGCCGACCCTCACCCCGCTCACAGTCACCACACAGGATCCGCACGCATGGTGGGCCCATGAAACGACGGATCGTGTGGATCAACGCGGGGCTCGCCCTCCTGCTCGTGGCCGTGGGCATCGGCGCCTACGCCTGGCTGTTCCGGCCCGAGGAGACGGTGGCCACGGGTCGCACGGTGGCCGTGCAGTCGGGCACCGTCAGCGAGACGGTGACGGCGACAGGCACGGTCGAGACCGCAGGAGCCCTCGACCTGTCCTTCACGACGGTCGGAACCGTGGACTCCGTCCGGGTCGAGGAGGGCGATCGAGTCCGCTCGGGCCGGGTGCTTGCCCGACTCGACGACACGTCGGCACAGCAGAACGTGATCAGCGCACGGAGCAGCTATGTGCAGGCAGTGGGCAATGCCGATCAGTCCGCGCTCTCGCTCGCGGCCGCCCAGCAGGGCGTCGAGGACGCACAGGCCACCGCCGCACTGAGCAAGCAGGAGTACGCGGAGTCCGTTCGACGGGCACGCGCCGACCTCGCAGATGCGAAGGCCGCGTGGTCGGACGCCTGCCTCGATCCGGCAGGAACGTGCCCGGATGCGGAGGCCTGGTCGCAGCTGCGTGCAGCGGAGTCCGACGTGACGAGCGCGAAGTCTGCCTACGACCAGGCGGTGCAGACGGCCTCGGCCACCGAGACGACCAACAACATCAAGCTCAACCAGGCACAGATGGACGTGTCCTACGCCAAGGCCGATCAGGATGCCGCCTGCAACACCTACGGCTCGTCCTCGAACCAGTGCACGTCGGCCGTGAGCGGCACCCGCAACGCCCAGCAGCAGTACGAGCTGCAGGCGAACGCCAACCAGACGGCCGCGCTGCAGTCGCAGCAGGGCCTCGCGAACGCGGACACCAAGATCACGCAGGCGAACATCGCCCTGAAGAAGCTCCAGAACATGCTGGTCAGCCAGGCAGCCGATGCGATCTCGACCGCCCAGGATGCCGTCGAGTCGGCCCTCCTGTCGCAGGAGAAGGGGCTGGCCACCGCTGCACAGTCCGTGACGAGGGCGAAGGAGACGCTCGCCGCTCAGCAGTCGTCCTCCCGGACGGTCACGACGCTCGTCGGGAGCACCACGGCGAGTCAGGCGGCTATCGACGTCGCGAAGGCCAGCCTCACATCGGCCCGCGATGCCGTGAGCGACACGGTCCTGCGTGCACCCGTTGCGGGCACCGTCGCCTCAGTGTCCGTGGCCGCGGGCGACTCAGCAGCAGCGGGGACGCCCGTGATCACGCTGCTGCCGAATGCGGCGCTCCAGGTCGTGGCGAGCTTCTCCGAGGCCGACGCCCTCAAGGTCGAGGTGGGCCAGAGCGCAACGGTGACGTTCGACGCACTCCCTGACGCCAGCGCGACCGCAACCGTCACGGCGGTGGACATCCTCCCCTCGACAGGCGAGAGCGGCGTCACCACCTACAGCGTGACCCTCACCCTCGATGACTCTCCCGAGGGCGTCCGCCAGGGCATGAGTGCGTCCGTCGTGGTCACGACCGCTGAGGCCACCGATGTCCTGTGGGCGCCGACGGCGGCCATCACGACGAGTGGTGGCACGAGCACCGTCACCGTGCGGGTGGACGGCGTCGACACCACTGTCGCTGTCACGACCGGGCTGGCCGGCGACACGGGCACGGAGATCACCAGCGGTGTCGCCTCCGGAGACGAGCTCGTGGTGAGCACGACCGACGGCAGCGGCGGGTTCACCTTCCCCGTTGGCGGGATCCCCGGCGGGCTCTCCGGCGGAGGCGGCCCGCCGGCCGGGGTCGGGGGCCCATCATGACCCCGGTCATCGACCTTCGCGGCATCACCAAGGTGTACGGCTCCGGCGAGAGCACGGTTCACGCCCTGCGCGGCATCGAGCTCGAGGTCGAGCGCGGCGACTACGTCGCCATCATGGGGACGTCCGGCTCGGGCAAGTCGACGCTCATGAACATCATCGGGGCTCTCGACGTGGCATCGGCGGGCCACTACGAGCTCGACGGCATCAACATCGATGCGCTGGACGAGTCCGCCCTGTCGATCGTGCGGAACCGCAAGATCGGCTTCATCTTCCAGTCCTTCAACCTCATCCCCCGCACGTCGGCGCTCGCCAACGTCGAGCTGCCGCTCCTCTACCGGGGGGTCAAGCGACGCGAGCGGCTGGCGCGTGCCCGCGAGGCACTCGCAGCGGTCGGCCTGTCGGATCGGATGGACCACGATCCCAACGAGCTGTCCGGAGGCCAGCAGCAACGGGTCGCCGTCGCCCGGGCCCTGGTTGCGGAGCCGTCCCTCCTGCTCGCCGACGAGCCCACCGGGAACCTGGACAGCCGGTCCACGACGGACGTGCTCGACCTGATGGACCAGGTGCACCTCGACGGCCGCACCATCGTCATGATCACGCACGAGGACGACGTCGCCGCGAGGGCAGACCGCGTGATCACCCTCGTGGACGGCGCGATCTCCGACGACCGCTGGAACCGCCCTCGCGGCAGCAGCCGGGCTGCCGAGGTGCTGACGTGAGCCTGATCGAGACCATTCGGATCGGGATGCGCGGCATCACCGCCAACCGTCTGCGCTCCGGGCTGACGGTGCTCGGCATCCTCATCGGGGTGGCCGCGGTGATCATCCTCGTTGCCGTCGGCAACGGATCGTCACAGGCCATCACCGACCGGCTCGAGAGCCTGGGCACGAACACCCTGACCATCAGGCACGGGACCTTCGGACCACCCGACTCGGGCACCCGCACCCAGTTCAAGGACCTCACCATCGACGACGCCGAGGCGCTGATGGACGAGACGCTCGCCCCCGACGTCTCCAGTGCGTCCCCCGTCGTCAGCGCCCAGGTCAGCTGCACCTTCGAGGGAGGCACCCACGACACCTCGATCACCGGCACCTGGCCGTCCTACTTCGAGGCATCGAACTCCCCCGTTGCCGAGGGCACCTACTTCGTCAACGACGATGTCACGAACTCCCGGCGCACCGTCGTCGTCGGGCAGACAGTGGTGGACGAGCTGCTGGGCTCGTCGGAGCCGGTCGGCGCGGTGATCGAGTGCGGCGGGACGCCCTTCACCGTCGTCGGTGTCCTCGAATCGAAGGGCAGCACGGGCTTCCAGGACGGTGACGACGTGATCATCGCTCCCATCACGACGGTCCGGAACCACCTCACCGGCTACGGCAGCCTGGACTCGATCCTCGTGCAGGCGGACTCGTCCGAGGTCATGGACTCCACGGAGTCCGAGGTCTACGCCATCCTCGATGACCGGCACGCGATCACCGACGCCTCCACCCGCGACTACCAGGTGCTCAATCAGGCGAGCCTGCTGTCGACCGTCGAGGACACGAACCAGGTGTTCACCGTGCTGCTCGGCGCCGTCGCCGCGATCAGCCTGCTCGTCGGCGGGATCGGCATCACGAACATCATGCTGGTGACGGTCACCGAGCGGACCCGCGAGATCGGCATCCGCAAGGCGATCGGAGCCAGCAGGGGCGCGATCCTCGGGCAGTTCCTCGTCGAGGCCACCGTCCTGTCGATGATCGGCGGCCTGGCCGGGGTCGCCGTGGCCCTGCTCGTGACGCGCGTCGACATCGTCGGCGTCACCCCGGTCATCGTCCCCCTCTCCGTCATCGGCGCCTTCGGCGTGTCAGTGGCGCTGGGGCTGTTCTTCGGCAGCTACCCGGCGAACCGGGCAGCATCCCTGCGACCGATCGAGGCGTTGCGACATGAGTGAGGACACGAACGTGGCATGGACGGGCTCGACGACGCCGGCCCCGCGGGCATGGCCGACGACGACCTGCCGAGCCTGCTCCGCCGGCGCGAGCACGCCCGGCCCAACCGGGTCACGTGGATCCTGCTCGCGCTGCTCCTCGTCAGCGCCGGCTTCGTCGGTGGCGCCTACGTGAACGAGCGATTCGGCGCGACGGCCAGCGGCCTGCCCAGCGGATTCCCAGCGGGCCTTCCTGACGGCGGGGTGCCGGGGGTCATCCCAGGCGGAGCCTCACCGGGGCAGGGCGCCGGCGCGGCCTTCGGGGACATGACCGTGGGCACGGTGAAGCTGGTGGACAAGCGGAGCGTCTACATCACCACGCCGGACGGTGCGACGGTCAAGGTGAGCGTTCCCGACACCGCCACGGTCACGGCCGAGCAGGAGGTCGACCTCGCCGACCTCGAGGCCGGCAGCACGGTGGTCATCCGCGGGACCACCGCCGCCGACGGCACGGTGACAGCCACATCCGTGTCGGAGGGCTCGCTGCCCGGCGGCCTGCCCGGCGGAGCGGCCTCCCAGGACGCAAGCGCCCAGCCCAGCACGCCCACCACCCAAGGAGAGAACTGATGCGCAGACGCATGACGATGACGACCGGCCTCACGGCCATGAGCGCAGTGGCGGCCGTGCTGGCCCTGACCGCGTGCAGCGCCGGCTCCTCCGCCGGTGGCGCCGCGGACCCGGCTCCGGCGACATCCTCGCTGCCCGCCGCCGCGGCATCGGGCGCGCCGGACTTCGCCGCCTACCGGGACTGCCTCGCCGACAACGGGGTCACGCTCCCGGAGATGGGCGCCCCCGGCGGCGAGCGGCCGTCCGCCATGCCCAGCGCCATGCCCTCTGGAGGGCCCGGCGCCTTCCCCGGAGCACTCCCCGAGGGCGTGGACCAGGAGGCCTTCGCCGCGGCGCAGGCCGCGTGCGCGGACCTGGCGCCAGCGGGCGGACCGGGTGGCCTAGGTGGCCCTGGTGGCGCCGGGAGCATCGACGAGTCGGCACTGGCGGCCTTCCGGTCCTGCCTGTCGGACAACGGCGTCGAGCTGGCCGAGGAGCAGGATCCGCTGCGCGACCTCGACCGCTCGGACCCCGCCGTCCAGTCGGCGGTCGACACCTGTGCCCCGCTGCTGCCGGCTCCCTCCCCTGCTGCGGGTGGCTGACATCGACGGGTGCGGCGGACCGGGGTGAGGCCCTGCGCACTCGCATCGCTGCTCCAGCACAGGCTGTGACCGGCGTCTGACCAGGACCGCACCGGGCAACTGGGGCGTGACAGCAGACCTGTGGAGCAATGGAAGACCAATGGACTTCGTGTGGGCATTTCTCGCAGCGGTCTTCGTGTGGATCTACGTCGCCGTGTCGGGGCGCAGGTCCCGCGTCTAGCGGTCTGCGGTAGCTGCCCGTCGTCCAGCCGACACGGCTACCGCAAGGGGCCAGAGGTTAAGAACGACGGCGGCGGCGCGCTCCGACAGCCCCACGGTCGCCGCCTCGGTGACCACGTCTCGGAAGAACCACGCCGTCACGGCTACCAGCGCGCACCCGGCGCTGACGGCGACACCGCGACGCAGGCCCCAGGGGACCGCCTCCCCCCGACGCCAGCTGGCCAACGGCCAGGCGGCCAGTGCCGCGAAGGATCCCGCGGCGACGACGGCATGCACGGTCGCTGCCTGCCCGGCCGGGGGCAGCGGATTCAACGCCACGAGAACCGTGCAGACCCCGCCCGTGGCGAAGAGGAGCCGACCTGGCCAGGGCCGCCGGTCGGAGGGCGACGGCGGTCGCGATCTGGCACGCACCTGTGCCGAGGATGGCGGCGGTCATCACCCACCGGTGCGACGCCTCGGCTCCAGCAAGATCGCTGATCGTCTGGGCGACCGGGTCGAAGCCGCCTAGCTGGAGGCGAGCGGCGATCGTCCACCCGCCGACCAGCAGGATCGGAGCGGCCGCGGCCGTCGCGATTCCCCACACCGGCACTCGCGTCATCACGTCGTGCCGTTCAGGCCTGGCTGCGGGCCGTGGCCTCATCGGCGGCGTCCTTGGTGAGCCGCGCGATCACGGCAGCTCGCGCGACCGGGTCCAGCGCATCGAGCTGGTCGTGGATGGAGTCGGTCGCCGCGTCCACCTCCTCGTGGATGGCCCGGACCCGGGAGATGGCGACGACGGCGACGACCACCGCGGCCACGGCGGCGACAGCCAGTGAGGCCGTGAGGATGCGGTGGGACGTGCCCATGCGAGCTCCTTGGCTTGTCGCGTTGACGAGGTGCGCCTCTCGGACCTTTCGGTGATCGCAACACTAGCCAGCCGCTGACGAAGCACGGCCGGTGTCCGGCTGCTTGACTGCTCCCCAGGAAGGCGTGCTGCCTCGGACGATGCGGGTCCGTGCGCCGGACAGACAACCGGATGGAGTCGACGATGACAGAGGACCTGACAGTCGAGCCGACAGATGGACTCCTCGCATTGGCCCACCTCCTCCCCAAGCCCACTGCCTTCGTCTTCGGCGGTGGCGGCTCGTGGGGCGCACTCCATTGGGGGATCCTTCGCGCGCTGGCGGAGACCGACATCCGGCCCGACCTCGTCGTGGGCACCAGCGTGGGCGCCCTCAACGGTGCCATCGCTGCGGCTGACCCCGAGCACAGTGCGGAGATCCTCGGCCGGCTGTGGCCCTCGGTGACCCGCGACCAGGTCTTCCCCGGCGGCATCCTCAGCGCCCTGAACACCCTGCGGATCTCGAATGGCTGGCTGTATGACTCAGCCAACCTCGCCCAGTACCTCGCCAGCCGGCTGCCCGTGTCGACGATCGAGGAGCTCCGACTCCCGTACGTCGCCGTCGCAACCGACTTCGAGGACGGCACGCGCGTCGAGATCGACAGCGGGGACCTGCTGAGCGCACTCCTCGCATCCTCGGCGATCCCCGGGATCTTCCCCTGGATCGACCGCGACGGTCGCAGGCTCGTCGACGGCGGACTGGTGTCGAACGTGTCCACCGACATCGCCCGCAAGCGCGGCGCTGCGTCCATCGTGGTCCTGGACTGCGGGCTGTTCGGCGTCAGCCCTCGACTCACGGACTCGATCATCGACGTCCTCGCGCAGACCGTCGCCATCCAGTCCCGCCAGCAGGTCATCAACGACCTTGCCGGCTGCCTCGACGTCCCGGTCCTGTGGCTGGCAGGACCCGAGCTGATCAGCACGAACCAGCTCGACTTCAGCCACACCATCCCCTTGGCCGACGCGGCGTACGCGGCCAGCCGCGACCTGCTGCGCTCCCTCCCCGTGTCCGGCCCCCTGGCCCCAGGTCTGTACGGCGGTCCCGCACTCGTCCGCGAGGACCCGCGCATCGCCGGCAGCGCCCGCACCCTTCAGCCTTGGGATCCGCCTCGTCCCTAGCCTCGTCACGACATTGCCGGCGCTGCAGCAATCGCGTCCGGGTGAGTCGTACGCCGGACAGCGAGTGCCCTACATCCACGACGGCGCTCCCCATCTGAGGGTGGAGAACCGGGTGCTGCCGGCGGGACCCACTGTGGTCGACATGCTGGCGAACGGAGCGCTGTACTTCGGCGCGCTGCGCATGCTCGCCGCGCAGGACCGGCCGGTGTGGTCCCAGATGGCCTTCTCGACGGCCGAGGAGAACTTCATCAACGCCGCGATGATCGGCATCCATGCGACCGTCTTCTGGCCAGGCAGCGGCGAGGTGCCGGTGAGTGAGCTGACGCTTCGCAAATTGCTGCCGCTGGCGCATGAGGGCCTCATGGACTGGGGAGTGGACGATGCCATCCGCGAGCGCCTCCTGGGAATCATCGAAGGGCGCTGCGCTACGGGGCGCAACGGCGCGACCTGGCAGGTGAGCGCGGTGCAGGACCTGGAACGGATGGGGCTGCCCCGCGAGGAGGCCCTGAGGGTCATGACCCAGGAGTACGTCACGCGCATGCACAGCAACGAGCCCGTACACACCTGGTCCTCCGTCTAGAAGGACCGGCCCTTCGGCAGTGATGCGGAGGCGTCATCCGCGGGCCAGGCCAACCGCGGGAGGGTCAGATGCTGAAGCCCGGATGCGTCGCGAAGGCCCCGTCGATCACCACGTTCGCGCGCTGACGGGCCAGCTGCCGCAAGGCGCTGGTGGTCCTGGCACCTTGTGCGAAGTACCACCACAGATACAGGGCGCCGTACATCCAGGCGCCGTTCAATCCCCAAGCTCGAGTCCGCCCCGTCCTTGCCCGCACCGAATGTCGAACCGGCCGGGAACTTGGCGTCGTGCGACTTGGCCGAATGCCGTGACTCGTGCAGGAGGGTCTCGGCTCGCCCGGGCGCGTTCTTGGAGTAGAAGAAGCCCAGGTACAGCTCCACAGTGCCGCCCGAGTAGCTCGCGATCGCGCTGCCGTCACCACACATCGAGCGCAGGTCGTCGATGTGCTCACGGACGTAGCGGCGCGCCCAGTTGAGGCAAGCGCCGGAGTAGGCGTCGTTCTGGTAGTCGTTGGCCGAGTAGGTCAGCGCGTAGCAGCCGTTGAAGGCTCGAGCGAGCGGCTGGTCGGTGTTGCAGGGGTCGTCCCAGCCGAAACCCTCGTCCCAGTACGCCTTGTTGCCCTGGAAGCCGTAGGTGCGCCAGAAGTAGTCGACGTACACCTGGCTGCAGATCGAAGCTCCATAGAAGTTGTCGCCCGAGGCGTTCTTGTCGGGCACGGTGTACGTGCAGTGGACCATGGCGGCTCTCCTCCGGATCTGGTGGTGACGCGTGTGCGAGGCGGGTGGCGAGGCGGGCAGCTCACTCGTCGAAGGGGGTGGGCACGGCGTCGCGACGCCTCTTTGCCGCACCGATCTGGCGGCGGTCGGCCTGGGGGGCCTCCTCGACCGGAATCCGTCGGATCTCAGTGATCCATCCGTCGCCCCGGTCGATGAGGATGGACTTGGCCCGCTCAGACGCGTCCTCTCGCCCGCCATCGAGCAGGGCGAACCACGAGGCGCGCCGCAGGGACAGGTAGTCGCTTCTGGCGATCGTCTCCAGCAGCACGTCGGCGGTGTCGACGTCGCGGCGCTGCAGCCGGGCCAGGCCCTCGATCGCGGTCGTGCGCAGGATGACCTCCTCGGTCACGGTGCTCAGGCCGTGGCTCGGATCCTCCGCGCGCTCCTCGGGAATCGGACGGCGCACGAGGTCGGAGAGGTAGCGCTCCACAACCGGATGCTCGAGGTCGATCGCGAGTTGCGTGAGAGCCCAGCGCTCTTCATAGGCATCCTCGTCCAGGGCGTCCGCCGTCCTGACGGTCACGGCGGCGAACTCCTCGTCATCGCGGACCTCCTCGAGAGCCCGTCGGTAGGCCTCCTCAGCGCGGGCCCCGCCAGCCGTCATCGCCGAGACCGTGGAGATGAGGCGGGCGTACAGGCGCTCGTCGCCGGTGATGTCGGGAATCGTGCGGATGTGGGCGAGCGACGCGTCGTCGCCCCCGCCCTCCGCCATCCGCACTCTCGGCGCATCGTTATCGATAGGCATATGGGCTCCTCCGCGCAGTGGATCGTCCTGCCGATGAGGGATATTCCGGTGCCGCCGTTGGCGTCGGCGCTCTGAGTGACCCTGGCGCCCTGTCACGGTTCCCGTGGACTGACGCTGAGGTCTTCTTTGGTCGTGGAATCTGCTGGCCCACCTTGAGTAAGGCTAGGCTTACCAAATGGTCGCAGTCGCCCACGGGCCTGTCAATGGCCCGTTCGCCGCGAGCACATCCCGAACGACTACGGACGCGTGAAGAGCTGCGCACAGCCTCAGCCGGCCTTCTTCACCAGCTGTTCCAGGGCCTCCGCACCGGTCACCGCAAGGATCGCCGATCCCGCGAACCAGAGCGCCATCACGGCCCCGAAGGCAAACCGATCCCTGCGCGAGGGACTCATTGAGGGCATGCAGGTGGCTGGTCTCGATGTCCCCGACCCCCACTCCGGTCCCGTCAACGGACAAGGCGAGGACCGCGGGCCCAGGCGAGCGCAGGCGTAGTGACACGACTGCTGAGCAGCCACACGACGTCAGGACGCGTGGTCGCCGAGCCGCCACACCCGGACCTACGGACAGCGCGTACGGAGGCCGCGTCCCGCAATGGACGGTGCCCACTCAGCCCGCAGCAAACCCCGTCCAGGCCTCGCAGAGAGGGTCTTACGGTCACAGGCTCGGACGGTTATGGTGGCGGCACCTCGTTTTCGCCTCGCCGGGCCTGCACCGAGCTGCAAGGAAGGGGGATGCCCGTGCGGACGTATCCCTACGCCTTCCATGTCGCCCTCGACGGCAGCGGCCTCAACGGGCTCGAGGGCCGTGCCGGCGTCTGCGTGCTGCGCTATGACCCCGACACCGGCGATCACGCCTACAAGATCACCTACTTCGCCGGTGCCTCCGGCGGACATGGTGCATCGGTGAGCCCGGAACGCACCTCCGGATTCCTCGGCAACGTGGGGCAGCACCTGCTGTTCTACGACCCGGTGACGCTCGACGAGCTTGATCGGGTCTCGACGCTGCGTTTCGAGGTCTCCGACCATGCCCTCCGCGGAAGCACCCACGTGGCGTGGCTGGACGACGTCCAGTTCGTGACCGCCATCGGCGAGCAGTTCTGGCGCTTTGACGTCAACCGCCTCACGAAGGCCGAGCCGATCGCGCGGCACGGCCTGAAGCTCCCGCACGCCCTCAAGCGCACCGCTTCAGGCCGCTACCTGGCGTACGGAGGCATGGACCATCCGGACACCGGCGAAGCGCGTGAGGTCGGAATCCTCGACCTCGTCACCGGGGCAGCGCGACGTGTACCGCTGCCCACCACGTGCTGGCACGTGACGGCGCATCGTGAACTTGACGTGTTCTACGCGCTGTCCTTCCGGGTCACCCCGGGTGGCGGCACGGACTGGCACCAGTGGGGCATGGCGTACCTGCGCGAGTACGCGTACGAGATCGACGCCGAGACCGGCCAGGTGCTGCGCCACTGGACAGCCGGCAAGGAGGTGCCCGCTCACGTCAACAGCGACGTGTGCGTCTCGGATCGAGAGCTCATCTTCTGCACGGGCGGCAGTTCCACCGTGGTGCTGATCTCGCTGGATGACATGGCGACCACCAGGTTCATCGATGAGCGAGCGACAAGCGACGAGCAATGGATGCATGCTCGCAGCGCGGCCTCCACTGTGGTCGACGCCTTCGCGCGCGGCAACTTCTTCACGGACAGCAACCACTTCGTTGGGGCTCTGCAGGTCAGTCGCGGAACACTGCTCGATGGCGTGTACGCGTGCCAGCTGTCTGCGGACCAATCACTCCTGTTCACGGCCAACCGAGGTCGCAACCACATCACCATCTACGACTACCCGTCGCTGCGAATCCGCGATCGCTTCGCGATGCCTGACATCCAGGAGTTCGACCCCAGTGTTCCGTCGTGGGCTGATCCCCGCCTCGGCTTCCATCACAGCACGCTGCTCAGCCCGCCCGCACCGGTCCCGACTGCCTGAACAACGACGCCAGGAGCTGCAATGGCCGACTACTCGTTCGACACTCACCTCAGCGGTTCCATCGCATCCGACGTGGCCGCTGACGTCACGCTCGGCGGCCTCAACGACATCAAGGTCGACTCCAAGCTCGGCAGCGACAGCAAGGTCGTCGCCAACGTCACGAGCGACGGCAAGCTCGCGACCGACAGCAAGGTCAAGACCGACAGTGCCGTCAGCACCGACAGCAAGGTCAAGACCGACAGTGCCGTCAGCACCGACAGCAAGGTCGCGACGACGAGCAACGTCGACCTCGCGCCCGTCGCCGTCGACTCCTGCGTCCGAGTGGAGCTCGGGCCGCTGCCGCCGACGCAGGTGAGCACGCCGTGGGAGCAGCGTTTCGGGCTGAGTGTTCTGGGAGTCGAGCTGGTCGCGTGGACGGTGGCCGGCCGAACGGCGACAACGGTGATGCCCGTGACCCCGGAGCCGCGAATCATCGGGTCCATCGAGCAGGGTCACGTCGTGCACCATCCGCATGACAGCGACGAGCACCCCGGTCTCCGCATCAGGCTGGGCTGATCGATGGCCGAACGCACGACACCTGCTGCGCCGCGCAAGCGCGCGCCAGCCAAGGCTGCCCAGGCGAAGGCTGTCCGGCCGAAATCGCCCGCTCTGGTGCTGACCGGACCGCCGCATGCGGTCCGTGGCCGCATCACGTTGGAGAACACCGGGGCCGAGCGACTGGTCATCCGAGGTGCGATCATCCACCTGCCGAAGAGGGATCCGATCCCTGTCCCGCTGACCGCGCTCGTCGGCCCCGGCGCCACGACCGAGGCCATGGTCTCGGCCGATCTGGGTGGCGGCTGGCCAGCGGGCACCGTGCCACGGTGAGCTCGAGGTCAACGGTCAGCGCCGCGACGTCGAGGTGCGGGTCGTACAGACGGTCGGCCTGGACATCACTCCCGGTGATGCGCTGGTCGTGACCGGGGTCAACCGAGTGAGCATCATCATCCGGAACTTCGGCAATGTCCCCGTGTCGTTGGCACGCGTCAGCCGCGGTCATCTCATGGCTCACGACAGCGGTGATCCCGACGAGGACTCACCGGATGCAACATTGAGACTCGCGCGATCGCTGACGGTCGAGCCTGGCAAGGAGGTCTCCATGCAGGTCGACGTCGAGATCCCGAAGGGACTTCCGGCCGATCGGCGTCACCGCGCCCGCCTGCCGGTCGGGCCCGCCGACCTCGTAGTCACCGTCCTTCCCACCGATCCTCCAGCGACGGCATCCCGCCCGGCACGTAAGCGACCCAACCCACCCAAGGAGTCCTGATGGCCACGACGCCCCAACCCAACGACGTTCTGCGCCGCATGTTCGACGATTCGATGACGATGCTGGACCCGTGGGTGACAGCGTGGACGAATGCGACCACGCTGGCCGCTCCCACCGCCCCGCGGGACGCTGGTCGCAAGCATGAGCATCAGCATGACCACGAGCACGGCTGCTGCAGCGATCGATGCAGCTGCACCGCGCGAGACGCCGACCTCGTGCTCGTCGCCCGCGTCGGGGAGCGCCGAGTGGTGCCGCTGGTCGTTCACAACGAGTGGCGCCGCGAGCGTCCGATCACCATCGGCGTCAGTGCCTTCCGACCGTGTGACCCCTGCGCGGAGGACGTGGAGATCGCGGTAACGACGCAGCCCCATGGCGAGTTCGTTCTGCCACCGTGCAGCCGCACCGTCATCGATGTCATCGTCGCCCTGTCCGACAAGAACCGTGAGCAGGCGCCGCTGACCCGGTGCACCACCGTGTACGGCGACATCAGCACGGACGGCTGCGCGCGCCCGGTTAGGCTTGCTGTGGTCGTGCTGCCGCGCGACTGCGATGCCCACGAGATCGACTGCTGCGGCTGCGGCTGCTGAGGATCGGCGACCATGAACGAGTCACAGGATCGAACTCCGACGCCGGATGAGGCGTGGAGCCAGTGGACGGGGCTGATTGCCCGCTCCATGGAAGCTCAGGGCCGGATCACGCGGGACGCCACCGAGGTGCTGCGTCGCGCCGGCGAGCAGACGCAGATCCCGACGTCACTCATGGATCGCGAGCAGCTCGAGGCCTGGGGTCGTGAGGGCCTGCAGTACTGGAACGACATCGTCACGCTCGGCGTCGGGTACGTGAACAACGTCATCCAGACAACCCAGCACGCGGCCGAGCGCCTCCTCTCGGACGTCGAGGGCCTCAACCGGTCCAGCGGGACGCGCGTGGTCGTCGACCGGGTTCCGGTCGAGCTGTCCGGAGTTTCCGGGGAGCCGATCACGACGCAGGTGACCGTGAGCAATACCCGCGGCGCGACGCGCAGGGTCGAGTTCGAGGTCGGTCGATTCACGGGGCCCGACGGGCCTTTCCATCCGCACGTGACCTTCGATCCAGCGCACTCGACGCTGGCCCCGGGCCAGGAGCGTCAAGTGACGATGCGGCTTGAGATCAATCCGAAGGATGCCGCCGCGGGGGACGAGTGCCGTGGCGAGATCCGGATCCTCGGTGGCGACGAAGTCGTGCTCGTCCTCACGATACGGATCGGGTAGCGCGCCTCGGCTTCGGGGGCGCGGGCTCCTCGAGCGACCGCGGTATCAGGGGGCGGGCCGCTCGGACCTGTGCCGCCGGGCGGAGTCCCTCTCGGACCCAACGGGGCAGGTGCGTCGAGGCGAGCAGCCAGGACAGTGCGACGGCAACCGTCTCGCGAGCTGGCATCGGCGCGTAGCCAAGCGCGGCGGCCCGCGAGTGGTCGTACCAGTAGTACCGTCCGACGGTTCGGGTCTCCTCCTCGGTGACCAACGCGGGCGAGCCGGTGAGGCGTGCCCACCAGTCGCTGGCGACTGCTGCTGCACGCGCGGTGCTCGCATCAACTTCGAGATAGGGGCCGGATACGCCGGCCAGGTCGCTCACCAGTTGGTGCAGTTCGCGCCAGCGCAGGTTCTGGCCGCCCAGGAGGTAGCGCGTGCCGGCCTCCCCCGATTCGAGGAGCAGCGCATGCCCGCGGCCGACGTCGGCCGCCGAGACCACGTTGCATCCACCGGGGAAGGTCGACCTGGTCGGGTCGATCAGGTAGCGGGCGAGGACGGCATTGCTGGGCACCAGCTTGCGATCCGGTCCGCCCAGGACGACGGTCGGGCAGGCAACCACCACGTCGATGTCGAGCATGCGGCCCATGGTCAGGGCGAGCTGCTCCTGGTCGGCTTTGGCCTGGAAGTACGCGGGAGAGAATTCCCACCCGGGACTGTTTGATTCATCCACGGGGTCCGGACCCGCCGAGGATCCGCAGGTGACCGACGACGATGTCACGACCACACGCCGGACGCCGGCCTCGGCCGCCGCATCCAGGACGGCTCGTGTCCCCTTGACATGCGCCGCAGTGAGGTCTTCTGGGCTCAGGTCGTACGAGTAGGGCGCCGCGCAATGCACGAGGCCATCGGCGCCTGTGAGCGCTTCGAGAAGGTCCTTGGTCGATCCCAGCTCGCCCTTGACAGCCCGGTAGCCCTCGGGGGGCGACGATCGCCGGCGTACGAACGCGGTTACGTCGTGCCCGCGTTCGCGAAGGGAGGCCGCCACGTGACCGCCGACCAGTCCGGTCGCACCTGTGACCACGACGCGCATGGATCAGCGCCTCGTGCCAGCGACATGCGTGAAGCCGGCGTCGTCGACCGATTCGACTCGCACGCCGCCGGCGTTCGAGTCTCGCTGTGTGGACGAGAGCCACTCCTTGACCGAATCGCCGGCCACCTGAGCCAACCTCGAGAGCCCGACGGTCGGCAGATCGACGACCGGCTCTCGACCGATCGCGAAGTCGCGCCCCTCGTAGCGCGCCTCGAAGTTGTCCAGTGTCGTGGAGAAGAAGCGCCGGTAGGCATCGTCAGTCAGCGAGTCTCGTACGTCCGGCTGAAGGTCGAGGTCGAGTGCCTGGAGCATCGGAGGGAGCGTGAACTGCTGGCGCCCGCGAATCGTCACGCGCGTCCTGCCTTCACCGGCGGCGGAGAACGAGACGGTGCCATCGTCGTGGGTCGCAGTGTCGTTGGGGCTGCGCACCGTTCGCCACCAGATCTCGCACGCGTCGGCGCGATGCCGCACGACCGACAGCTTGCAGACGTCGATGACCTGGCCGCCGCTGAATGATGCGTAGTTCGGTTGCGGCAGGTAGATGTTCCGCTCCGCCTGCCGGACGGTGCGGCCCTCCTTGTCGCGGGCGACGACAACCACGCACCCACCGAGGTAGTCGGCCATCATCGAGATGGCGGCTGACACGTCGACCCGCTCGATCCACGCGGCGTAAGGCGCGGCCACAACGCGCGATGCCTCGAACACGACGGCACCGTCCAGGTGTCTCCATCGCAAGCCGTCGCGATCGATGGGCAGCCCCTCGACCAGCTGCAGCAGCGGGCGCAGCGAGGATTCGGCAGCCTCGTAGTCGCGCGCAGTGTAGGCACCGAGGTCCAGGCCGATCGAAGCAACGCGGCGAGACACCGAATCCTTTGCGAACGTGGTTCGGAACGCATCGATGTACGCAGCAACTGCGGCCGCTCCCGCGGTGGGCCACGCAAGCGATGAGGCAGCCGACTGCCCGTCGGGCGAGGCCGACACCCACGGTTGGACCTGCTGGCGCAGGTACGTCATGACGACATCGTCGCCTGCCGGCGCCACGTACTCAGCGACCATGGCTGCGCCCAGAACCCGAGCCAGCGCTGGACCGGCTGCTCCCGTCGAGCGGAGCAGGGCCTCCGGCGGGTAGCTGATCCCGGCGAACGCCGTCAAGTCGCCGACGATGCGGTAGTCCTCCGGAAGCCCGGTAACCGGCACGACGCGGGACAGCAGTGGCGAGCGCATCGCATCCGCGCCGAGCAGGGTTGCGCCAATGACGTCCACCAGGACAGCTGATGTCGAAGCGACGATCGTGTCGGTGCGCACGGGCCGGCGCACCGCTGAGCCAGCCATCCCGTCGCTCGTCACTGTGGCGTCGAGAATGCTCACGTCGGGCGGCATGGTCTGCAGCAGATCCGTCACGACGTCGGAGGGATCGGCGCCCGCAATTGTCGGGGGCAGGTGACGAAGAACGTCTAGGACCAGTGCGTGCCCATCGATGGCGTCGGTTGCGCAGGGAGCCAGCACGATGCGCAGATCCGCCTGCTGCCACGCAGCGGGGACGGGTCGCCCACGAATCACGTGACCTTGGCCCACGTCCGCGGGTTCGACCACCGACCACGCGTCGACCAGCGACAGGGGTGGGTAGCCATGGCGTGCGGCCAACGCCTCCGCATCCCAGCCGGCGTCCCGATCTCTCTGCGGCACGCTGGCAAGGATGATCGGCGTGTCGATTCCCTGCGCTGCAAGCCACTGGGTCGTCGCGTGCACGACAACCGGATCGGCGTAGGCCGCTGACCCCAGCCCGATGGCCAGGCACACCCGGCGCCCGCCGGCCAGGGGCGCCGGCCCACCCAGACCGTTGAGAGCCTCGTTGACCGCCATCTGCGGGTCGGATGCGCGCGCGACGACCACGACGCTGGCCATGCGGTCCGACCGTGCCACGTGGCAACCTCCCGCCTCGCGGGTGAGCCTACGCCGAACCGGTCGGACCGAACAACGGCGAATGCCCGCCGCAGACTGCACCGCGACCTACGGGCGCGCCAAGACCGCACTGTTGCACTGACGGATCGCCGGGTTCCGTTTCCCTCCTGATGTGATGCCCGTGGCGGTGCGCTGGTACACGCTGCGCCTCGGGGTACCGGGACCTTGATGAGCTCCTCGCCGTGGCGTACGTCCCGCTCGGCCAGGTCACCTGGTCGTCCGTCTAGAAGGACCGGCGCCACCCGACCGGAATCTCCTGCTGCAACCCGCACCCCGGGCACGGCACGATGAGTCCATGGCTTCCCCGGAGCGGCTGTCCCCGTCGCCGGAGCCTGTCCACCGCGCCTCGTGGCGGCGCGCGGTGACGGGCCTGAGCACGCAGGCCCGGGTGGCGTTGCGGCCGTCCGCCGCCCCGCACGCAGATCACCGCGGTGACGGGGTGGCGAAGCCGACGTGGCGCGGTCGCCAGCACACGTACGCCTTGCTCGCCGCGGTCCCGGCCAGCGCCGTCCTCATCGCCCTGGCGCCGCCCCGGCGGCGATGGCCCGTCGCGGTGTACGGCGGGACCCTCATCGCGACGTTGGGGGTGTCCGCGGCGTACCACACCTTCGCAGCGACCCGCGCGTCGCAGGAGGCCATGTCCCGCGCAGACCGGGCGACCATCTACGCGCTGATCGCCGGGACCGCGACCCCCGTGCTGGCGTACACGACGAGCGCTCGCACGACCCGGTGGGTGCTGCCTGCCGCGTGGGCGGCGGCAGCAGTCGGGGCGGGCCTGCGGGCTACGGGGCGGGCGAACCGGACCGCGTCCGCTGGGTATGTGGCCCTGGGGTGGGTCGGAGTGGTCGGAGTCCGTCATGCATGGGCGGCCTCGCCGACGGCGTGCGTGCTGTTGGCGGCGGGCGGCGCGGCGTACACAGCGGGGGCGGTCATGTACGGCACGCGCCGTCCAGCCCTGGCGCCGGCCACCTTCGGCTACCACGAGGCGTTCCACACGATGACGGTCGTCGGGTTCGCGACGCACTACGCCGCGGTCGCGATCCTCGCCGTCAAGGCCAAGAGGTCCAACCCCGCATCACCCTGACAGCGCCCTGCTTCGTGAAGGATGGTGTGCAGATGGCGGAACCCCAAGACCGACCGGTGTCCCATGGCGATCAGGCAGGCCTCGACCTGGAGGCCGTTGCCCAGCGCCTGCGCGAGGACCGGGCGGAGGTCAGCGCCCGACTGGCGACCATGACCAACGATCTCGACTCCGTCTTCGCCGCATCGGTGGACTCCAACGCCGATGACGAGCACGATCCCGAGGGTCACACCATCGCCTACGAGCGGTCCCAGCTGTCAGCGCTGATCAGCGCGGCCCAGGAGCATCTGTCCGGCATCGAGTCGGCCGTTGCGCGGCTGGAGCAGGGCACCTACGGAACCTGTGGGGTGTGCCTCCAGCCGATCCCGGCTGCACGGCTGGAGGCTCGCCCCACCGCCCGAACCTGTGTTCAGCACGCCACCATCGACAGCGGGTGATGGCGTCGGCGTGCAACCACGACGCCGACGGATGGGCTGAGGCTTCGCGATTCGACGTCGCCGCGTCACGCATGCAACAGGTTCCGAGAGTGGGTCGCCGGGTGTGCTGTTCCAGGACATATATATCGCATGTCCCGCGACATCCTTATCGCCTGAGGGGCGACCGTTCGCTGCATGTCGAAGCAGCGGATCATCATCGAGGGTTCACGTGCTGACGGAGCACCGACTTCCGACGAACGCTGCCAGCCTGACGACGTGGCTTCGCGGACGAGGGAAATCGAACCTTGACGACCCTGTCAGCAATTGACCCCGGCCGGCGATGTGCCACAGATGTGCCATCGCCCTGGCGGCGAAGGAGCTTCCCTGTCACCCAAGGGAGCTGCTCGCAAGATAAGGATGTCCCGGGACTTCACAGTGTGGGTCGCCGGGGGCTCGAACCCCGAACCTACGGATTAAGTGCCCGAGGGAACCGCGTCCTTATGACCGAAATGTGAGCAGTACCAACGCTTCTCGACCCACACAGACTGCTCCAGACCTACCCAGGCAGGTACGTTTGGGGCTAACGCTGGGGCTAAGCCTGCAGATACGCTGTGCGACGAAGACGTGCTCATCCCGCCTTCCTGACGAGCTGCTCCAACGCCTCCCGTGCCAGTGCCGACACGGTGGTCCCACGGTCGGCCGCCAGGCGCTCGGCCCGTTCTCGCACCGATGGGGACAGGCGGAACGTCACCTGCGGCGAGGTGCCCGAACCTCCTGCCAGAGATGGTCGGCCGGCCTTCCGCGGGAAGGTGATCTCCACACCCTTAAGGGCGGCGTCGTCATCCTCGAACTCCTGTGCCAGTCGGGCGGCATCGTCCTCGGTGATCACCTGGCCGTCTGGCGTCGTCCATGCCGTGGTCTTCGCTGCCTTCTTGCCGCTCATCGCTTCGCCTCCTCGTATAGCGTCCGCCATTTCGGTCGCAGGTCCATCGCATGGATCACCAGCAGTCCCTTGTCCGTACGCACCGCCATCACCTCGAGCGCCCGGCCGGACTCGTCGTCCCCGACGAATACGAGTCGCTCCTGCCGTCCGTGCTCAGCAGGCAGAATCGCTTCCGCTATCGGGTCCGCGAGGACCTGTCGGACCCGTGCCCGCCCGATTCGGTGCTTGCGCGCCGACTGGGTGAACTCGATCAACACTCACCTATTTTGCACGACATAATTGATTGTGTCTAGAGAAGGTCTGGCGCCTCGACGTCTGACGCCGGGCGATCAGGCGGTACCCGTCTCGGCCCTGTTCGCGTTACGACGGACGTCCGTCGCGACGCGACTCCAGAGCTGCTGCGGCAGGTCGTGCCCCACCCCAGCCAGCTCCACGTAGTTGGCGCCATGGATCCGCCTCGCGGTAACGCGTCCTCCGCGCGTTCGGACGATGGGGTCTGCGTCGCCGTGCATCACGAGTGTCGGCTTGTCCAGGGCGCTGAGCTTGGGCCCGTGCCACTGGGCACCGATCTGGCGGCTCTGCGCCTTCGTGTCCCGAGGCCCACTGTCCACCTGCCGCTCGATCCACTCGCGCGCCGCAGCCTCGTCGAACGGGTAGGCGGGTGAAGCTACGCCCCGGGCTACGGCAAGACTCGCCGCGATGTCCCCGTCCCGGCCCTCGGGGAATTTCATCCGGGCGAGCTTGGCGAGCAGTCCGAAGCGCAGGTAGCCCGCCACGGCAAGGCCTGACACATCACTGGGAACAGCGGCCGACGTGGTGAGGGACAGGACGCGATCCGGGTGCCGGAGCGCGATTCGTTGGGCGATCGTTCCGCCCAACGAGTGACCGAACACATGGGCCTTCGGCCAGCCGAGTGCGTCCATCACCGCGATAGCGTCATCGGTCATGTCCTCAGCGGTGTAGGCGCCGCCCCTCTTGCCGAACAACGCCGCGAATGGGTTGCCCGTGGAGGTGTCGGGCATGCGGGTCGATTCACCCGCGTCGCGCTGGTCGTACCGGGCAACATCGAAGCCCTGCCGCGCGAACTCCTGGGCCAGTCCCAGCGGCCACCAGAAGCGCGAGGTCCCGAGCCCCATCACCAGCAGCAGAGGATCTCCCGTCGCGCCGGCGAGCCGGTCATACGCCAAGTCGACATCGCCGGTGTGGGCGTATGCCGCCGGTGTCCAAGCTTCGTCGTGCACGTGGTCGGTCATGGGACTCCACTCGCTTTATACTGCGATCAGTGTTCGCAGTATATGCTGCCTGACTGCGAGCGACAGACGAAGGGGGCCAGGTGACCGAGCCGTCGAGCATCTGGCTGCGCCCTGAGCGCGGGACCCGAGGACCCGCATCACGGTGGACCCGTTCCGACCTCGCCCGGGCCGCCATCGCGCACGCAGATGACCATGGCCTCTCCGCGGTCACCATGCGGTCGATGGCACAGGCCATGGGCACGGCCCCTGCATCGCTCTACCGCACAGTCCGGTCTCGAGCTGAACTTCTGGAACTCATGGTGGACCACGTCATCGGCGAGTTCACCTACCGACCGGCACTCGTCGGCTCCGGAGCGCACGGCCTGATGGATCTATCGGGGCAGGCGCGGGCCATCTATCGGCGCCACCCCTGGATGGCCGAAGCCCATGCCAGCCAGGGCGTCCTCGGGCCGAACGCGATCACCTACCTGGACTGGGCTCTCTCGACGCTCACCGCATCGGCCCTCCAGAGCCAGCAGAAGCTCGAGGCCGTCGGCGTGCTTTCCGCCCTCGTGCGCATGCTGGTCGCCAACGAGATGGAGGATGCGCCTGCAAGCAGAGCCAGCCGTGACTGGCAGACAGCCACAGCCGCGCACCTCACGGCGAAAGCACAAGACGGGCAGCACCCACACCTCGCCTCAGCCCTGGCTGCCGCGGTGACCGAACCCCAGCACACCAACGACCTATTCGATCGAGTGGTTCAACGCGCCATCACGGGCCTACTAGCCGATGCCTGAAACCTACGGATTGCGCATTCGCCGGTAGCGCGTTAGCGGACGACATTCGAGCCCACGCAGGCGCACCGTGGCCCACGGAGGTCAGTCTTAGCCCCAGTCCAGCAGCCGGATCGGTACGTTTGGGGCTAAGCGTGGGGCTAAGACCCATGAACATGCCCTGCGAGCCATCTCGCAGTCTCTGAAACCTGTTGCAGCGCAACGACTTTCGAGTGGGTCGCCGGGGGCTCGAACCCCGAACCTACGGATTAAAAGCCTTCCCGATCACACCGCAGAGGGCCGAATATCAAGCGATTGCAACGGATTCCGGCCCACCCGGACCCTCCCAGAACCACCCAGGCCCGTCAAGAAAGGGCCACCGCCCCGAGCATGAAAGGGCCATGTAAGGGCCACGAACCCAGGAACACCTGGTCCCATTCACCGCGTTGCGCGCAACGCTACGGCAGCTCAAGCCACTCGGCGGATGATCCGGGTTCCCCCTCACCGGCCGCGACAACTGCGAAGCCGTCTGCGTCAGCAAGCCCCCTCAACATGCCCGAGCCGATGTGCTCCATCGGGAAGACTCGTTCGCCCTCCCGTCGGCACGGGACAAGGCGGGTCTTCGCTCCCTGCGAGGACACGAAGTCGCCGAGCCGCACGCCAGGCAGCGGCTCAAGCGGATGGCCCTTCAGCCCGGCAGCCAGCGGCTGGCCCAGGGTCAGCAGGGCGACGATCGCCGCGAGGGGATTCCCTGGCAGGGCCACAAGTCGCCCGCCCGCTGCCCACCCCGCGAGCAGCATCGGGTGGCCCGGACGGCACGCCACCTGGTCCACGATGAGTGAGCCTCCGGTCGCGGCGATGGCCGCGCGGAGGTGATCGGCCGGACCCGCCGCGGTGCCTCCGGTCGTGATGACGAGGTCGGCCGCTTCCACAGCGGCCGCCAGCGCGGCTGACTGCCCCTGGAGGGTGTCCTCCACGTGGACGGTCTCGACGAGGTCGACGCCGAGGCGAACAAGCCAGCCCGGCAGCTGCGGTCCAAGGCTGTCGCGCACCCGTCCGTCCCTCGCCGGTCCCTCGGCGAGGATCTCGTCGCCGAGGACGAGGAGCCGCACGATCGGCCGTCGTCGGACGGAGACGGTGTCGTGCCCTCCAGCAGCCGCGAGTCCGATCCGCGCTGGCGTCATGATCGAGCCTGCGTGGATCAGCACCTCCCCTGCGTGGGACTCCTCGCCTGCGCGCCGGACGTCGCCTCCCGAGCGAACTCGACCGCGAACGGTTCCGTCCGGGTCGATGAGACCGTCCTCGCTGCGGAGGACTCCGTCGCAGCCGAGCGGGAGCGCAGCGCCCGTGGCGATCCGCACCGCCTGGCCCGCCACCAGAGGCGTCGGCCAGACCGCACCCGCGAGCACTTGGCCGATGACGACCCACGGGCTGTCGCCGGCGACCGCCCAGCCGTCCATCGCCGAGATCGCCGAAGGCGGCAGCGGGGTGAGCGCCTTCACGTCCTCAGTGGTCATGAGCCCATGCGCCTCGATGAGGCGCACCTGCTCAGTGGGCAGCCGGTCGACACACGCATGCGCGATCTCACGAGCCTCGTGCCAGCTCGGCTCGACGTGGGACATCAGCCGACCTTCTCCCAACCGCGCTTCGGGGCATGGCTGCCGGCGTCATGCGGACCGCGGTCGCGGTAGACGACGTAGGGCCGGAACAGGTATCCGAACGGAGCACTGAACGCGTGCACCAGCCGGGTGAACGGCCAGATGATGAACAGCAGCATGCCGGCGACGGCGTGGATCTGGAACGACGGCAGCGACTCGGCCATCAGCTCCGGCTGCGGGTTGAGCAGGAAGATCGACCGGAACCACGGCGACACGGTCTCGCGGTAGTTGTAGCCGTCGCCGATGACGCCCGAGCCGACGATCGTCGTGATGAGGCCGAGGCAGATGGCCGCCACGAGGAACACGTACATCGTCTTGTCGTTGTTGGTGGTGGCCATGAAGACCGGGCCTGTGGTGCGGCGCCGGTAGATGAGCATCGCGACGCCGAACAGGGTGCATGCCCCGGCGACTGCACCCAGGCCGACGGCCATCACGTGGTAGGCGTCCTCGCTGAGCCCGGCGGCGTTCGTCCAGTCCTCGGGGATGAGCAGGCCGGCCACGTGACCCATGACGACAGCCAGGATCCCGATATGGAAGATGGGGCTGGCGATGCGGATCAGCTTGCGCTCGTAGAGCTGGCTGGAGCGGGTCGTCCAGCCGAACTTGTCGTACCGGAAGCGCCAGACCGTGCCGGTGACGAAGACGGCGATGGTGACGTAGGGCAGCACGACCCAGAGAAGGACATCCAGAGTGGTCATCGACGGGCTCCGATCGGGTCGATGGTGACGCTCACGCCGAAGGGCTCGAGCCCGACGGACTCGACCGGCGGTCCGGAGGCGGCGATGTGGGCCATGCGCTCGCGGATCTCGGGGGTGAGCCGAGGCAGGGTGGCGACGATGGCGTCGAGGACGTGGACGTACGCGGACTCCATCTTGGCCAGGGCGTCGCGCAGGAGGTGGATCGCGTCCTGGTGCTCCGCGAGCAGGGCCTCGCCGGTCAGGGTGTCGCCGATGGCGGCGAACTCGAGGACGACCGACAGGTGGTCGGGCAGCTCCTCGCTGCCGAGGTCGTACCCGGCCTCGAGGTAGGCCTGCTTGAAGCGCAGGATGGCTCGCCCGCGGTTGCGGGTGTCGCCGTCGGTCCAGTAGGTGAGGTACGGGCACGCCTTGCGCTTCATGTCGAAGACCGTGACGTAGTGGGCCTGCACCTCTGAGAGGGGCGTGTCCGCCAGGTGCGCGAGGAAGGCGGAGAGCGGAGCACCCGTGCCGGCAGGAAGCTCGTCCACCACTGCCGCGATGCCGTCGAGTCGTTCCAGCAGCGTCGTGTCCGGGTAGGACAGGAGCCAGGCGGCGGCCAGACGGGCCGCGGCGGTCTGCTTGTCACTCATCCTTGCCTCCCAGCCCGTCCCAGTTGAGGAGGTTCACTCGTAGCGCCTCGACGGGGATGATCACCTCGGTGGTCTGCCGCTGCTTGAGCGCGTGGAACGTCTCCACCGCGACGGGCACCGGTCGGCCGGAGGCCTCCCCGAAGGGACCGGAGCCGATGTTCATGGCCTCGTCGCCGTAGTCGACCGCGCAGGCCAGTTCCTCCAGGTCGCGTGCGGTCTCCGCGTGCGCCTTGGGGATCACGTACCGGTCGGCGTACTTGGCGATGGCCAGCAGCCGGTACATCTCGTAGAGCGACTCCTCGTCCATCCCGACAGAGGCCGGGATCTCCGGCCGCGGTTCGCGGCCGAGGTTCACGTCGCGCATGTAGGAGCGCATCGCCGCCAGCTTGCGCAGCGATGCCTGGACCGGCTTCGGGTCGCCGGCGGTGAACAGCTCCGCCAGGTACTCGATCGGGATCCGCAGCGAGTCCAGGGCGCCGAAGAGGTTGCCCGCGTCCTCGGCGTCGTTGCCGGTCTCGCGCAGGGCGTCGACGATGGGCGACAGCGGCGGGATGTACCAGACCATCGGCATCGTGCGGTACTCCGGATGCAGCGGCAGCGCCACCTTGTAGACCTTGGCCAGCTTGTACACCGGCGACTTGCGCGCAGCATCGATCCAGTCCTCGGGGATGCCGTCACGACGAGCCGCCGCCTGCACCTCCGGGTCGTTCGGATCAAGCAGCAGGTCGAGCTGGGCGTCGAGGAGGTCGTGCTCGTTCTCGGTTGCCGCAGCGGCGGTGACGCGGTCGGCGTCGTAGAGGAACAGGCCGATGTAGCGCAGCCGGCCGACACAGGTCTCCGAGCACACCGTGGGCATGCCGACCTCGATGCGCGGGTAGCACATGGTGCACTTCTCGGCCTTGCCCGTGCGGTGGTTGAAGTAGACCTTCTTGTACGGGCAGCCGCTGACGCACATGCGCCAGCCGCGGCACTGGTCCTGGTCGACCAGCACGATGCCGTCCTCGCTGCGCTTGTACATCGCACCCGATGGGCAGGACGCGACGCAGGAGGGATTCAGGCAGTGCTCGCAGATGCGCGGCAGGTAGAACATGAACGCCTGCTCGAACTCCATCTTCACGCGGTCGCTGACCTGGTCCTTGATCTTGACCAGCACCGGATCCTTCGGTGCGAGCTCCGGGCCGCCGGCCAGGTCGTCATCCCAGTTGGCCGACCACTCGATCTTCATGTTCTTGCCGGAGATGAGCGACTTGGGACGGGCCACCGGCGTGTGCTCGCCCAGGGGCGAGGACAGGAGCATGTCGTACTCGTACGTCCAGGGCTCGTAGTAGTCCTGCATCGTCGGGAGGTTGGGATTGTTGAAGATCTGGGTGAGGCGCTTGAAGCGCCCCCCAGCGCGCAGCTTGAGCTTGCCGCGCTTGACGACCCAGCCGCCCTTCCACTTCTCCTGGTCCTGGTAGGTGCGGGGGTAGCCCTGACCCGGGCGCGTCTCGACGTTGTTGAACCAGACGTACTCGACGCCGGCACGGTTGGTCCACGCCTGCTTGCACGTGACCGAGCAGGTGTGGCACCCGATGCACTTGTCCAGGTTCATGACCATGGCCATCTGAGCCATCACGCGCATCAGTACTCGACCTCCTGGGAACGGCGACGGATCACGGTGATCTCGTCGCGCTGGTTTCCTGTCGGCCCCAGGTAGTTGAAGGCGAACGACAGCTGCGCGTATCCGCCCACGATGTGCGTGGGCTTGATCATCAGGCGGGTGAGCGAGTTGTGGATCCCGCCACGCAGGCCCGAGGTCTCCGTCTTCGGGACGTCGACCGTGCGGTCCTTCGCGTGGTACATGAAGACCGTTCCCGCAGGCATCCGGTGCGAGACGATCGCCCGTGCCACGACCACGCCGTTGCGGTTGTAGGCCTCGATCCACTCGTTGTCCTTGACCCCGATCTTGTCGGCGTCCTGCGGGCTCATCCAGATCTCCGGGCCGCCGCGCGACAGGGAGAGCATGAACAGGTTGTCCTGGTACTCGGAGTGGATCGACCACTTGGAGTGCGGGGTCAGGTAGCGGACGGTGACCTCCATGCCCGCGCCGGTGTGCTGGTCGCCGTCGAGGCGATGCAGGTTCAGGGGCGGCCGGAACGTGGGCAGTCCCTCGCCCAGCTCGGTCATCCAGTCGTGGTCGAGGAAGAAGTGCTGGCGCCCCGTCAGGGTGTGCCACGGCTTGAGCCGCTCGACGTTGATGCAGAAGGCCGTGTAGCGCCGGCCCCCGTGCTCGCTGCCGGACCATTCGGGGCTCGTGATGACGGGCACCGGTCGCGCCTGCGTGTCGGGGAAGGTGATGCGCTTGCCCTCCTCCTCGATGGCGAGGTCGGCGAGTGGCATCCCGGTGCGCTTCTCCATCGCCCGGAACCCCTGCACCGAGAGGCGGCCGTTCGTCGTGCCGGAGAGCGCGAGGATCGTCTCGCAGGCGTGGATGTCGGTCACGAGGGACGGACGCCCCGCGGCGAACCCGTCCGGGATGACCCCGTTCTTCGAGGCGAGCATCTCCACCTCCTCCACCGGGGAGAAGGGGACGCCCTTGGTGAGCATGCCGGCGCTCGCCGTGAGCGGCCCGAGGGCGGACATCTTGGCTCCGATGGTCGCGTAGTCACGCTCGACGACGACGAACTTCGGTGCGGTGACGCCGGGGATCAGGTCGACCTCGCCGGTCTTCCAGTCGCGCACCACGCCGCCGGGCACGGCCATCTCGTCCGGGGTGTCGTGCAGCAGCGGAACGGCGACGAGGTCCTTGACGACCCCGAGATGCCCGGGCGCGAGCTCCGAGACGGCCCGGCCGAGGTCCTGGAAGATGTCGTAGTCGCTGCGGGTCTCCCACGGGGGGTCGATCGCCGGGGTGAAGGCGTGCACGTAGGGGTGCATGTCGGTCGTCGACAGGTCGTGCTTCTCGTACCACGTGGCTGCAGGGAGCAGGATGTCGCCGAAGAGCCCGGTGCTCGTCATGCGGAAGTCGATGCTGACCAGCAGGTCGAGCTTGCCCTCCGGTGCCTCGTCACGCCAGGTGACGTCCTGCGGGCGCTCGCCCTCGGGCGTCTCCTCGGCACGTACGGCATTGCTGGTGCCGAGCAGGTGGCGCAGGAAGTACTCGTTGCCCTTGCTGGAGGAGCCGAGCAGGTTCGCCCGCCACACCGTGAGGATCCGCGGCCAGTTCTCCTCCGCGTCGGGGTCCTCGATGGCGAACTTCAGGTCGCCGCTCTTCAGCTGCTCCGTCACGTACGCGGCCGGCGCCTGTCCGGCGGCCTCCGCCTCGGCGACGACGTCGAGGGAGCTGCGGTTGAACTGCGGGTACGACGGCATCCAGCCGGAGCGGGCCGACTGCGCGATCGTGTCGATCATGGACTTGCCGACGAACCTGCCGTCGCCCAGCGGCGAAGCGAGCAGGTCGGCGCCGAGGCGGTCATAGCGCCACTGGTCGGTCTGGACGTACCAGAACGCGGTGCCGATCATCTGCCGCGGCGGACGCGACCAGTCGAGACCGAAGGCGAGCTGCGCCCAGCCGGTCACCGGTCGGCACTTCTCCTGCCCGACGTAGTGCGCCCAGCCGCCACCGTTCACGCCCTGGGTGCCGCACAGCGTCGTCAGCGTCAGGAACGTGCGGTAGATCGTGTCGGAGTGGAACCAGTGGTTCGTGCCCGCGCCCATGATGATCATCGAGCGGCCGCCCGAGTCCTCGGCGTTCTGCGCGAACTCGCGGCCGATGCGCTCGGCCATGGCGGCCGGCACGCCGGTGATCTCCTCCTGCCAGGCGGGCGTGTAGGGCTCGGGGTCGTCGTAGCCCGTGGGCCACTGCCCCGGCAGGCCGTCGCGGCCGACGCCGTACTGCGCGAGGAGCAGGTCGAACACGGTGGTGACGAGCCGCTCGCCGTTCGTCGTGCTGAGTCGCGCGGCGGGGACACCGCGTCGATGCGATCCGCCGCCCTCGTTGTCGGCCTGGCCGATGTCGAAGCGGGGCAGGAGGATCTCGACGTTCTCTGTTCCCGAGGCGCCGTGGAGCGAGAGGGCGGGGTCGATGCCCTCGAGGTCGAGGTTCCACTTGCCCTCGCCGGACTCGTTGAACCGGAAGCCGAGGGATCCGTTGGGGACGTGGGGCCGACCGGTTGCGCTGTCGACGAGCACGGTCTTGAAGGTCGCGCCCTCGGCCGTGTCACCGAGGTCGGCGGAGGTGACGAACTTGTCGGGGATCCAGGCGCCGTCCCGCTCCTTCAGGCTGATCAGGAACGGCAGGTCGCTGTACTTCTTGACGTAGTCGACGAAGCGCGGCACCTGCCGCTCGATGAAGAACTCCTTCAGGATGACGTGGCCCATGGCCATCGCCAGCGCGCCGTCGGTTCCGGGGTGCGGGGCCATCCACTCGTCGGCGAACTTCGTGTTGTCGGCGTAGTCCGGCGAGACCGTGACGACCTTCTGGCCGCGGTAGCGGGCCTCGGCCATGAAGTGCGCGTCCGGGCGTGCGGGTGACCGGGACGTTCGAGCCCCACATGATCAGGTAGGCCGCGTTCCACCAGTCCGCCGACTCGGGGACGTCGGTCTGGTCGCCGAACACCTGGGGCGAGGCGACGGGCAGGTCGGCGTACCAGTCGTAGAACGACAGCATCGAGCCGCCCATGAGGCTGATGAAGCGGGCGCCGGCCGCATGCGAGGCCATCGACATCGCCGGGATGGGCGAGAACCCGAAGATGCGATCCGGTCCGTGCTTCTTGACCGTGTGCACGTGGGCGGCGGCGATGATCTCCAGGACCTCGGGCCACGAGGACCGCACGAGCCCGCCCTTGCCGCGCGCACGGTGGTAGCTCCGACGGGTCTCGGGGTCGCCGACAACCGAGGCCCACGCGTCAACCGGATCCGGGTGCGTGAGCTTCGCCGTGCGGTACGCCTCAGCAGCACTCCGCGCACGTACGGGTAGCGGACGCGGGTCGGCGAGTACGTGTACCAGGAGAAGGCGGCGCCGCGGGGGCAGCCGCGCGGCTCGTACTCGGGGCTGTCGGGGCCGACGGTGGGGTAGTCCGTCTGCTGGGACTCCCAGGTGATGATGCCGTCCTTGACGTACACCTTCCACGAGCACGAGCCCGTGCAGTTCACGCCGTGGGTGCTGCGCACGACCTTGTCGTGGCTCCAGCGGTCCCGGTAGAAGATGTCGCCCTCGCGGCCACCGGTCTTCGTCACCGTGCGCAGGTCGGACGACACCTTCCCGGGAGTGAAGAACCGGCCGGCCTTGACGAGGAACTCGTCGGTCGCG
>CAVOWW010000049.1:0-59349 GCA_963700255.1 uncultured bacterium
GTCGAGTCCGGGCTGCTGATCGTGGCCGCCTCCAGCGCGGCGGCGGGCTTCTCCCAGACCTACATGCAGCTCATCGTCCTGCGCAGCATCGGCGGCCTCGGCTCCAGCATGTTCACCGTGTCGGCGCTCGCCCTGCTGCTGCGCGTCGTCGACACGGACCAGCGCGGCCGTGCGAGCGGCGCGTTCCAGGGCGGCTTCCTGCTGGGCGGGGTGGCCGGCCCTGCCGTGGGCGACTCGTCGTCGCCTGGTCGATCCGCGCGCCGTTCTTCGTGTACGCGGCGACCCTGCTCATGGCTGCTGTCGTCGCGCTCGTCTTCCTGGCCAAGAGCCGGCTCAACGAGCTCGAGCACGCTGTGGCCAAGGGTGAGGAGGGCCGGCTGGAGCAGCTCCGGGAGGCGCTCAAGGACCGGGCGTACCAGGCGGCCATCACGGTCAACCTCGTCACCGGGTTCGTCGTCTTCGGCCTGCGGTCCTCGGCCGTCCCCCTGTTCGTCACCGGAGGGGCTCGGGCGCACGGCGTCCCTTGCCGGCATCGGCTTCCTCGTGGCCGCCGGGCTGCAGGCCGTGCTGCTCCTGCCCGCGGGCCGCATGGCCGACACCCAGGGGCGTCGCAAGGCGCTGCTCTACGGGACCATCGGCACCGCCATCGGCATGCTCGCGCTGACCGCGGCGGACGTGGCCACGAACGGCTGGGGCACGAAGTCCGTGGCCGGGACCGCGCTCTTCCTCATCGCGATGGCCATCCAAGGGGCGGCGGGCGCCTTCCTGGGATCTGCCCCCGCCGCCGTGGTCGGCGACATCATGGGCGGGCGCCGGGGCGGCATCGTCGTGGCGACATTCCAGATGATGTCCGATGTGGGGGCAATTGTCGGACCCCTCATGGCGGGGTTCCTCGTGGACATGTTCGATTTCGACTGGGCGTTCGCCGCGGGTGCGGGGTTGAGTCTGGTAGCGGTTACATTTGTAGTCCTGATGCCTGAGACTCTCAACCGGACGAGGAAGCCCGCAGCCGCATGAACCAGCCCGACAAGCCTGGTCGTCGACGCGCCCTCGTGACCGCCACTGCCGCCCTGACGGCCGTGGCGACGATCGCGGGCGTCGGCTTCCTCGGGCTCACCACGACCCCGTCGCTCGCGTCCGCGGCCTCGCCCGAGACCGCCGCCGCGACGCTCGACGCGACCCCGATCGACCTGGTCACCGCGGCAACCGAGCCCGCGACTGCGCCGTCCTCCTCCACCACCCAGCAAGCACAGCCCACCGAGGCGGTCGCGGATGCGGCCGTCACCGAGGCCGGCACGCTCGCCGGCGTCACGAACGTCGTCTTCGTCCTTGCCGACGACCTCGACTGGAACCTGTTCCAGCAGGTGCCGCGCCTCGCGGCCCTGCAGGACAAGGGCATGACCTTCACGAACCACACGGTCACCGACTCGCTGTGCTGCCCCTCGCGGACCTCGATCCTCCGCGGCCAGTACATCCACAATCACGACGTGGTCTCCAACCTGAGCAGGACCGGGGGCGGCTGGCCGACCTTCCGCGACAAGGGCTGGCACACCGACTGCCTGCCGACGTGGCTGCAGTCCGCCGGCGTCCAGACCGCCCTCTTCGGCAAGTACCTCAACGAGTACCCCGCCACCCAGCGCCCGGCGAGCGCGAAGTACGTGCCCCCGGGCTGGGACAGCTGGGGCGTGCCCACGTCGCGCGGCGACTCGTACACGGGCTACGACTACGTGCTCAACTCCAACGGGCAGCTCGTGAGCTACGGCAAGAAGCCGACCGACTTCCTCAACGACGTCATCACCACGAAGGCGACCGACTTCATCCGCACCGCTCCTGACGGCTTCTTCGTCACCCTCTCGACCTACAACCCCCACAAGCCAGCGCCGGTAGCCACGCGCAACAAGGCGACCCACCAGTCGACGGTCGCGCCGCGAACGGCCAACTACAACCAGTTCGGCACCAACGAGCCGTCCTGGCTGCGGGCCGTCCCTGCGATCCCGGCCTGGAAGCAGACCCGTCTCGATCAGCTGTGGCGACAGCGCGCGCAGTCGGCTGAGTCCGTCGCCGACTCCGTCGATGCCGTGTTCGCCGCCCTCGAGGAGGCCGGGCGCGCGGACGACACGCTGGTCGTCATCACCTCCGACAACGGCTACCACGTGGGCACGCACCGCCTGACCAAGGGCAAGCGCACGGCCTTCCGCGAGGACACCGTGGTGCCGTTGATCGTCATCGGCCCGGGCGTGACGCCCGGTGCCCGCGTCGACGCGATGACCTCGACGATCGACCTCGCACCCACCTTCACCAGCCTCCTGGGCGCCCAGGCGCCGGCCTGGGTCGACGGCCGGTCGCTCACCGACATCATCGCCACGGGCCAGGCGCCCGCCACCTGGCGCCAGGCCACCGTCTCGGAGAGCCTCGGCACGTCGGGGCCGGGCGACCCGGACTACCAGCCTCAGGCGCCCCCTCAGTACACGTCACTGCGCACCCCGGACTGGCTGTTCGTGGTCTACCGCGACGGCGAGCGCGAGCTCTACGACCTGAAGGCCGACCCGTTCGAGATGAACAACATCATCGCCACGGCCGACACCGGCCTCGTGGCGAGCCTGTACTCGCAGCTGCAGGCGCTGCGCGTCTGCTCGGGCGACTCCTGCCGCACGGCCGACGCCATCGTGATGGCGGACCCGACCGGCTGACGATCAGCCGGTCGAGGACGGTGTCCTGCGAGTGAACGCCGCGTAGGCGTCGACGAGGTTCCCGAACCGCATGTCCGCGGGGATCCGCTCGGCGAGGCCATGCGAGTCGAGCGTGCCGATGAGGCTGGGGTCCATGCGGGCGATCGCGATCGTGATGCCCTTGGCGTCCAGGAAGTCGATCAGCCCGTTCATCGCGCGTCCCGCCGAGTAGTCGATGTCATCGATCGACGAGGCATCGACGATGAGCCACTCCACCGGCTCAGGGGCCTCACTCACCAGCGCCTCGACATCATCGACGAAGCGATTGGCATTGGCGTAGAAGAGCTCGGCGTCATACCGGAAGATGATGAGTCCAGGCGCGCTCTGCGTCCCGGGAGTGGCCGGCGTGTAGGTCGGCTGCCCCGCCTCGTCGACGCCCACGAGGAAGTCCTTCGGCCGGTACTGCCGACGGATGATGTTCAGGATCGACACCACGATCGCCAGGATGATGCCCTGCTCCACACCCACCGCGCAGACGACGACCGCGGTCACGACCGCGATGACGAACTCGGCCTTGCGCACTTTGGCGATCTCGCGAAGGCCCGCGATGTCGACGAGGCTCCAGCCGATGAGGAAGACGATGCCGCCGAGCACTGCCTTGGGCATGTTGGTCAGGGCCGCGGTGAAGAACAGCACCACGAGGAGGGTGATCCCCGACATGGTGATGTTCGCGAGCTGCGTGATGCCCTTCTGCTCGTCGAGGATCTGGGTCTTCGTCGGGCTCCCGTTGACGACGAAAGTGCCGCTGAGTCCTGCTGCGACGTTCGCGCCGGAGAGGCCGACGATGTCGCGGTTCACGTCTACGGGCTGCCCGTGCTTCATCGCGAAGCTCCGGGACGTCGCCGCGCTCTGGGCGATGATGAGCACGAAGCAGGAGAAGCCGATGGCCAGCAGGGTGGCCATGTTCGCGGTGATGTCGTCGAGAGTGATGCCCTGCGGAAGCCCGATGGGCGGGAATCCGCCCTGGACCGCGCCGACCACGGCGACCCCGTTCGCCTCCGAGTCGAGCATCGTCGACACCACGATGAACAGCACGACGGCGATGATGGCGCCCGGCACCTTCGGGATGAAGCGCTTGAACCCCGTGATGATGAGGATCGTCCCGAGCCCGTAGGCGAAGGTCGGCCAACTGATGTCCCCGAGCGACGTCAGCATGTCCCACTGCTGCTGGATCCAGGTGCCGGTGCCCTTGGGGATGCCGAGGATGTCGGGGATCTGCCCAGTGAGCACTTGCACGCCCACGCCGGTCAGGAAGCCGATCAGGACGGACGCGCTCAGGAAGTCGCCGAGGAAGCCGAGCCTGAATATCCGCGCGATGAGAAGGAACCCACCGCAGATCAGCGCGATGATGCTCGTGTACGCGAGCCATTCAGGGGAGCCCGGCGTGACCCCGCTGATGGCCGCGCCGCCGAGGCCGGCTGCGAGCAGGGCCGCGGTGGCCGAGTCCGCTCCGACGACGAGGAGGCGAGACGAGCCCAGAAGCGCGAACACCAGCGTCGGGAAGATGATCGTGTAGAGGCCCGTCACGATCGGGGTCTGCGCGATGGAGGTGTAGCCCATGCACTCGGGGATCGCGACGGCGGCCAAGCGTGGCACCTGCGACGAGGTCGCGGCTGAGCCACTCCTTCTTGTAGCCACGCATCCATGGCGGAACGATCCGTGCAGCGGCACTTGGCACGATGGCCTCCCTGGGTCCGAGAACTCCCGAACGCTACTGCCGGATCGGGCCGCGCGTCCTCACCTCGTTCGGACGAGCCCCGGTCAGGTCAGGATGTTGATGGCCCGCGCGATGACCAGGGTCGCCAGCGCCAGCGAGAGCAGGGACTCCACGACCACCAGCGCCTTGGCCCACGGCTTCACGGCGGAGACGTCTGTCGGGCTGAACGCGGTGGCCGTGGCGAACGAGAAGGCCAGGTAGTCGACGAACGTCGGGTACCAGCCGGGCCGGACGTGCTCGGTGTGCTGCATCTCCGGGAACACGAAGGCGGGCGTTCGCGTCGGTGCCCCTGGCCCGCTCGGCCGCGCCGCCCCGGTCGAGGTCCCAGAACCACAGGGCGAAGGCGATGACGTTCGTGACCCACACGGCGCCGCCCGCGAACAGCAGCTCCCTCGGCGTCTCGAAGGAGGCGTTGTCGACGATGCCGACGACGAGCATCACCGCCGCGTAGGCATTGGCGAGCGTGATGAAGCCGATGAGGATGTCGGTGAGCACCCGGATCCAGGTCCGCACCCGGTTGATCCGGCCGGGATCGCCGATGATCAGGACGACGAGCATGCACGAAGGCCACCCACGGCAGCCAGGGCGACTGCTGGAGCCTCAGCTCATCCGGCAGGAGTGCATGCAGGATCGCCGCGGCGAGGACCGCGACGGCCATGGGCCATCGATGCTCGCCCCGCGTCTCTGGTGCGTCGCCGGGCTCGTCGGGCACGCCTAGCCCGCCAGCGCCCGGTCAAGGTCCGTGAGCAGGTCGTCGACCGTCTCGATCCCCACCGACAGCCGCACGAGGTCACCGGGGACCTCGAGCGGACTGCCGGCCGCAGAGGCATGGGTCATCCGGGCGGGGTGCTCGATCAGCGACTCCACTCCCCCGAGCGACTCGCCGAGGGTGAACACCCGGGTGCGGCCGCACACGTCGACAGCGGCCTGCTCACCGGCGGCGACATGGAAGGACACCATGCCGCCGAAGTCGCTCATCTGCCTCGCCGCGACGTCATGGCCGGGATGCTCGGCGAGGCCGGGCCAGCGCACCCGGGACACGGCCGGGTGGCCGGAGAGGAACTCGGCGACGGCGCGGGCGTTGGCGCTGTGCCGGTCCATGCGCACGCCCAGTGTCTTGATCCCGCGCAGCACGAGCCACGAGTCGAAGGGCCCGGGAACGGACCCCATCGCGTTCTGGTGGTACGTCAGCCGGTCGGAGAGGTCGGCGTTAGCCGTGACGAGCGCGCCCCCGACCACGTCGCTGTGGCCGCCGAGGTACTTGGTGGTGCTGTGCGCGACGACGTCCGCCCCGAGCAGCAGCGGCTGCTGCAGGTACGGCGAGGCGAAGGTGTTGTCGACCACCAGGATGGCGCCGGCCGCGTGCGCGACCTCGGCGAGGGCCGCGATGTCGGCGATGTTGAGCAGCGGGTTCGTGGGCGTCTCCACCCAGACGAGCTTCGTGCGGCCGGGCACGATCGCCGCCGCGACGGCGTCGGGATCAGTGAGTGCGGCCGGCGTGTAGTCGAGGCCCCAGGGGGCGCCGACCTTGGCGAACAGGCGGTAGGTGCCGCCGTAGGCGTCGTCGGGGATGACGGCGTGGTCGCCTGGACGGCACACCGTGCGCAGGAGGGTGTCCTCGGCAGCGAGCCCCGAGGCGAACGCCAGCCCCGTGGCGCCGGTCAGGCCAGGGGCCTCCAGCGCGGCCAGGCACTCCTGCAGGGCCGTGCGTGTCGGGTTGGCGCTGCGGGAGTACTCATACCCACCGCGCAGCCCGCCGACGCCGTCCTGGGCGTAGGTGGACACCTGGTAGATCGGCGGGACGACCGCCCCCGTGAGGGGATCGGGCTCCTGGCCGGCGTGGATCGCCCGAGTTTCGAATCCGTCCATGTTCCGTACCCTAGGGGGATGAGCATCTTCGGCAGCAGCAAGTCCCGCATGGTCGAGCCCGACGGAGCCCTTCCGGGTCGGTCGAACCCGGTCCTGCCGGCTCCGGCCCCGCATGCCGTGCTTGGCACGTCCCTCACCGGCCCCTGGCCCGAGGGCACCCAGGTCCTCTACCTGGCGATGGGCTGCTTCTGGGGTGCCGAGGAGATCTTCTGGCGCCGTCCGGGCGTCGTCGGCACGAGCGTGGGCTACATGGGCGGCTTCACGCCCAACCCCACGTACGAGGAGGTCTGCTCCGGGCGCACCGGGCAGACCGAGACGACGATGGTTGCGTACGACCCGGCGGTCACGTCCACGTACGACATCCTCAAGGAGTTCTGGGAGAAGCACGATCCGACCCAGGGCTACCGGCAGGGCAACGACCACGGCACCCAGTACCGCAGTGCGGCCTACTACACGACCGACGAGCAGCGCGAGCTCCTCGAGCGCACGCGCGACGCCTACGCCGAGGTCATCGCCGCCCGCGGCTACCCGGCCATCACCACGGAGATCGGTCCTGCCGACGAGCACACGTACTACCTGGCCGAGGACCACCACCAGCAGTACCTCTACAAGAACCCCAACGGGTACCGCTGCCACGCCAACACCGGGCTCACCCTCCCGCCCCTCTAGGCGGACGTGACCCAGCCGGGCGCGGTCAGCGCCCGAGCTGCCAGGGCTCGGCGGGCGGTCCGTCGGCGAGGATGGCGCGCACGCGCGTCGCGAGGTCGTTCGGGGTGAGCTCCACGGTGGCATCCTGGAGCTCCTCGAGGGTCCACCACCGGTGCGCCCCCATGTCGATCCGCTCCTCGTCCGTCCAGGACGCACTGTCGACCTCGAGGGCCTCGACGCGTGCCAGGAACCAGACCTCGGCGCAGTCGTAGGTGACGCCGTCGTTCCACGTCACGACCTGACGCCGCCGGCCGATGACGGGACCGAGCACCGGCGCGCCCCACCCGGTCTCCTCACGGACCTCCCGGACCGCGGCCTGCCCGTGCGTCTCCCCCGGCTCCAGGCCGCCACCGGGAGGGCACCAGAACACGCGTCCGTCCGCCGGGTGCATCTCGAACAGCAGCACCCGGTCGAGCCCGTCGATCAGGAGAACCCGCGCAGTCGGACGGTCAACTGCGCGAGGAGCGTCCGGATCGACCACTAGCGCGAGAGGTAGCCGAGGACGTCCTGGCGGGTGACGACGCCTGTCGGCTTGCCGTCATCGACGACGATGACCGCGTCGAAGGACTGGAGCGCCTCGACCGCGACCTGCACCGCCTCGCCGGCACCGACCATCGGCAGCGCGGCGGACATGTGCGCGTCGACCTTGTCGGCGAGCTGCGCGCGACCGTTGAAGAGGTCGTCGAGGAGGTCTCGCTCGACGACCGAGCCGACGACCTCCGCGGCCATGACCGGGGGCTCCGCCCGCACGACCGGCATCTGCGAGACGCCGTACTCGCGCAGGATGTCGATGGCGTCGCGCACCGTCTCGGTCGGATGGGTGTGGACGAACGGGGGGAGCTCGCCGGACTTCCCGCGCAGGACGTCGCCGACCGTCGCCTCACCGTCGGCCTGCAGGAAGCCGTACCTGCTGAGCCACTCGTCGTTGAACACCTTGGACAGGTACCCGCGGCCGCCGTCCGGCAGCAGGACGACGATCACGTCGTCGGGTCCGGCAGTCGCGGCGACCTGGAGCGCGGCGACCACTGCCATCCCGCATGAGCCACCGACCAGCAGCCCCTCCTCGCGGGCCAGCCGCCGGGTCATCTCGAACGAGTCCTTGTCGGACACCGCGATGACCTCGTCGGGGATGCTCGCGTCGTACGTCGTCGGCCAGAAGTCCTCGCCCACGCCCTCGACGAGGTACGGACGCCCCGAGCCGCCCGAGTAGACCGAGCCCTCCGGGTCGGCCGCGATGACCTTGACCCGGCCGCCGCTCATCTCCTTGAGGTACCGGCCCACGCCGGAGATGGTCCCCCCGGTGCCCGCGCCCGCCACGAAGTGCGTGACCCGGCCCTCCGTCTGGGTCCAGACCTCGGGCCCGGTGGTCTCATAGTGCGACAGCGGGTTGTTGGGGTTGGCGTACTGGTCCGGCTTCCAGGCGCCCGGGAGCTCACGAGCGAGCCGGTCGCTCACGCTGTAGTACGAGCGCGGGTCCTCGGGATCGACGGCCGTCGGGCACACGACGACCTCCGCGCCGTAGGCCTTGAGCACGTTGCGCTTGTCCTCGCTGACCTTGTCGGGGCACACGAAGACGGTGGAGTACCCGCGCTGCTGGGCGACGAGGGCGAGCCCGATCCCGGTGTTTCCGCTGGTGGGCTCGACGATCGTGCCGCCCGGCTTCAGGAGCCCGTCGCGCTCGGCGGCGTCGACCATCCGCACCGCGATGCGGTCCTTCACCGATCCGCCGGGGTTCAGGTACTCCACCTTGGCCAGCACCTGGGGCCCGGATGCAGGGACAACCCCCTCGGTCACGCGCCGCAGCCGGACGAGCGGGGTGTTGCCGATCAGATCGAGGACCGAGTCGTGTGCCTGCATCCGGCGACACTACCGCCGTAGGCTGGCGGCGTGGCGGCACCGGTGGTAACCCTCGCTCCGGGCGTCTACCGGATCCCGACCCTCGGCGACTTCATCAACTCCTTCGCCTTCCTGGACTCGGACGGCCAGGTGACGCTCGTGGACTGCGGCATCGCCCGCGCCCCGCGCCGGATAGTCGAGGCCCTCGCGGGGATCGGCAGGACCCCTGCCGACGTCACGCGCATCGTGCTCACGCACGCCCACTTCGACCACGCCGGCGGCGCCCACGAGATGGTCCAGCGCTCGGCCGCAGCAGGGGTCGAGATCCACGAGTCCGACGCCCCCTTCGCCATGGCGGGTCGCAGTGCGCCCACGGCGGGGTCGACCATGGGACGCCTGATGAGCCGTGGCCCTGCTACCCGGTTCACCCCCTTCCCCGTCGTCACCGAGCTCGTCGACGGACAGGTCATCGACGTCGGCGGGGGGCTCCGCGTGGTGCACACGCCGGGGCACACGCCCGGCCACGTGTCACTCCTGCACGAGGACTCCGGGGTGCTCATCACGGGCGACGCGATCTTCAACATGGCGTCCCGCATGCGCTGGCCGATGGCGGCCGTCTGCACGTCCATCCGCCAGAACCAGCAGTCCGCGCACGTGCTCGGCGAGCTCGAGTACGACATCGCGGCGTTCACGCACGGCCCCGAGATCCGGGACAGCGCGCGCGAGCAGGTCCGCGGCTTCCTGAGGCGCAAGGGCGCATGACGGATCCCGACAGCCTGCGCGAGCTGGAGCGCGAGCTCGATCGCGTCGTCGACCGCCTCACCAGCATGCCCCTCGCTCGAGCCGAGGGAGCAGCCGCGGACTGCCGCACCGCCGCCCTCGTCATCGTCGACCAGACCCGCGCCCTCGGCGACGAGATCCCCGTGGATGCCGAGCTACCCGAGCTGGGGCCGCAGGGTCTCGGGGCGATGATCGCGGTGCTCGGGACCGACTACCTCGATGCCGTGCGACGGGCGCCGGATGCAGACGTCTCGGTCGTCACCGCCGCCCTGGTCGAACTCAGGCGGGCCCTGCCCTAGCCGAGGACCGAGGACGCCTCTCGCCGCGGGCGCGTCGGCGGCTGGACGTCCTGCGGCCCGTAGGTGGCGGCCGAACGGAAGACGACCGTCCCCTGCCCAGGGCAGGACTGGCGCCACCGTGAAGAAGAGATGACGCCGTCGGTGCCGACCACGACCCGCACCGTTGGCCGGGAGCAGCCACTTGCGCCGTCACTGGCCAGCGCACCGACGGGCACGCTGCCTCTGATCACCGTGGTGCCGTCCGGACGCGTGTTGCTCGCGACGTCGGACCAGCCCGCGCCGGCCATGTCGGAATAGGGCGGGATGATCAGTCGAAGGGCGATGGCCTCCGGCTGGTCGGGCAGGTAGTAGTCGTAGAGTTCCCGATCGGCTGGGAGTCCGACGAGAGCGGTTCGGTCGCTGAGGCCGGCCGCCCTCGCCCTGGCGGCATCTCGCGCGTCGAGCATGGAGACCGTCGCCCAGGGGCGCGCGGAAGCGTTCTCCCGGCCGGACGCTGCCAGGAGTCGTCCGGAGTAGTTGTCCCGCACGCTCAAGTAGTACGACGTGTCCGCATTCACGGTCGCATGAACCCGGATCTGGCTACGCCGGCCCACATCCATGATGAGCCGGGGAGTGAACGACCGCAGGTCACCAGCTCGTTCGATGGAAGCCGACTGAATGACATCGATCCCCGTGGCGGCAGCCGCGCTGGTCGCCCTCACCGCCGCATCGAGCCGCTCCAGCGCCGCGATCCCGGTCTCGGCTGAAGCGGGACCAGCCCCAGGGACTGCCGCGCTCAGTACGACAGTGCCGACGATCAGGATTCGACTCAGGCGATTCATGGCAGCTCCTCCGGTCGATGGGATCAGAGTAGGCCGCGACCGCCCGCAACCACGGCCAGGACGCCGAAGGCCACCAGCAGGCCCCCCGAGATCCGGTTGACGATGACCATCGCCCTGTCGCTGACGGCATGACGCACCGCCCACACGCCGGTGGACAGCGCCACCCACCAGCTCAGGGACCCGAGGGCCACGCCCAGGGTCACCACCAGCGCGCTCCCCGTGCCCGCCTGGGCCACCAGCCCCGCGCCCGCGAAGATGGCGGCGAAGGCCATGATCGTCATCGGGTTGGTGAGGGTGAGGCCGACGGCACTGGAGTAGAGCACGCCGAGGCGCGGCGAATCGACGACCACGGCCGCCGTGCGGGCCGGCGGTGTCCTGAGGGCGCGCCAGCCGAGCCAGATCAGCCCGAGGCCGCCGACGATCCGGAACTGCGCCTGGTACGCGATCATCCACTGCGAGACCGCCGTGACCCCGAACGCCGCGAGGGCGGCGTAGCCGGCGTCCGCCGTCGCGATACCGGCGCCGGTGGCCAGTCCCGCCCGCCAGCCGTGGGCCAGGACGCGCTGGATGCACAGGACCCCCATGGCCCCCACGGGCGCGGCCACGACGATGCCGATGACGAACATCCGGGCGAACAGGTCGACGGAGCCGCTCATCGACTAGCGGGGGGCTGGCGCGAGGGGGCGATCCAGCGCCGTGGACAGGACGACCGTCGTCCGGGTGCGCGCCACACCGGGCACGGCCTTGAGGCGGTCGCTGACGAACTGCTCGAGCCCGTGCGTGCCGTCGACGTGGACCTTGAGCAGGTAGTCGTCATCCCCTGCGACATGGTGGCACTCGACGACCTCGCTGAACATGGCCAGGGCGGCGAGCAGGCCGCTCCTCGCCTGCGGCTCCGCCAGGGTCACCGATACGAAGGCGGTCAGGCCGACGCCGATCGCCGTGGGGTCGATCCGCGCGGCGTAGCCGACGATGGCCCCGCGCTGCTCCAGGCGTCTGACCCGCTCGGCCGCGGACGGTGCCGACAGTCCGATCTGCTCGGCAAGGTCGGCGAAGGTCGCCCGGCCATCGGCACTCAGCAGGTCGAGGATTCGAAGGTCGATATCGTCCATGAGCAGCAGAATACAAGGAAATCAATCGATTACGCCTGCGATACATCTGCCAAGGTGTGGTACAGACGCCGGAAGGCCCCGAAGGCAGCGCCTTCGGGGCCTTCCGGACGGAGTCCGCTAGTTGCGGCTGAGGATCGCGAAGAGGCGCAGGAACTCCAGGTAGAGCCAGATCAGCGTCACCAGGAGGCCGAACGCCATCCGCCACGACTCGCGCTCGGGGGCGCCGAGCTTGATGCCCTGGCTGATCGCCTCGAAGTCGAGCATGAGGAAGAACGCCGCGATCAGGACCCCCACCACGGCGACGATCGGGCCGAAGCCGGTGCCGTAGATGCCCCAGCCGTCGCCACCGCCGAACATGGCCCAGATGAACGAGCCGATGCCCAGGACCATGTACGAGACCGCGGCCACGATGAGGATGCTCACGAACTTCTTGTTCACCTTGACGACGCCGGTCACGTACAGGGCGAGCATCACGCCGAAGGTCGTCATGGTGGCGACCACGGCCTGCAGGACGATGTCGTTCCAGCCGTTGCCCGCGGCGAAGTCGCTGTACCACCGGCTGACCCCGCCGAGCATGACGCCCTGGAACACGCCGTAGAGGAGGATCAGCGGGGGCGACGGCACCTTCTTGAAGGCATTGACGAGGCCCAGGGCCAGGCCACCGAGCAGGCCGACCATCAGGAGCCACGGCATCGTGTCGTAGGTGTTCCACCCCACGACGGAGAAGACCACGGTGATCGCGAAGACCGCGAAGGTCTTGACGATGACGTCGTTGATCGTCAGTCGGGCGCCGCCGGCAGCAGTGACCTGCTGGAAGGCTGCGTCGACGTCGGCCGCACCGGCACCGCCGGCCGCCGCCTGGGTGTAGGCGGAGACGCCCTCGTCGTAGGCGAAGCCCGACTTGTCGGTCTTCTCGTAACGGGACAGGACTGGGTTGTTTGACTGCATGAAAACACGTTAACCGACGCAGCCCATTTCGCCAATCAGGGCCCTCCCCCTAGGCCGGGGGCGGGTCCTCCGGGACGGGGATGACGAGGACACCGTCGTCGAGCAGCCGGTCCCCCGGTGAGGGGGTCGGCAGCACGAGCTCGTGCTGCCGATCCGTCTCCTCTCGGGCCCGGGCCGCCCCGGGGCTGAAGAACTGGTCCAGGGCGGTCGCGGCGCCGGCTGCGGCTCCGTTCTTCCCGCGGATACGGGTCAGGAACTCCATCCCTGCCTCCTTGCGCTCCCCAGTGCCCCCAGAGGGGATCGAACCCTCACTGTGCCGGGTTTAAGCCGGGTGTCTCTGCCAGTTGGACTACAGGGGCCCGCCTCGAGGATACGGCTGTCCCAGCCCCGCTGCCCCCCTCGCCCGCGCCAGCACGTCGTCCAGCATCGACTCGGTCAGACGGCCGGTGAACGTGTTCTGCTGGCTCGGGTGGTACGAGGCGAGCAGCAGGACGGCCCGGCCCGACGGGGACGTGGCGACGGTGGAGGCGCCGTGCCCGAACGGCACGCGGTCGACGCTCCAGCCGGCCTGACGCACCGCGGCGAGCAGCGCTGCCCAGGCGATGCCGCCGAGGGCCAGCATGCAGCGCACGGTCGGCTCGACCAGGCCGAGCTCGAGGTGAAGCCACCGGGCGCACTCGTGCCGCTCCTCCGTCGTCGGCTTATTGTCCGGGGGCGCGCAGTGGACGGCAGCGGTGATGCGCACGTGCTCCAGCCGCTGCCCGTCGCCGGCATGGGAGGACGTCGGCAGGGTAGCGAGTCCCACCCTGTGCAGCGAGCCGAACAGCCAGTCGCCGCTGCGATCGCCGGTGAACATGCGACCGGTGCGGTTGGCACCGTGGGCGCCGGGCGCAAGGCCGACTATCCAGACGAGCGGCTCCGTCGAGCCGAAGCCGGGCACGGGACGACCCCAGTACTCCTCGTCGGCGTAAGCCGCCCGTTTCGTGGCCGCCACCTCCTCGCGCCACGCAACGAGCCGCGGGCACCTGACGCAGGCGCAGATGTCCGCGTCGAGCGAGGGCAGGTCAGCCGGTGCAGGCACGGAAGGCGTCGAGTGTCCGCTGCCACGCCAGTGCCGCGTTGTCGCGCTGGAAGACCTCGGGACGCGCGTCGTTGAAGAAGGCATGCACGCTGTCGGGGTAGTCGAGCACCTGGACCTCCCCACCGGCCGCGCGGATGGCTTCCGCGTAGGCGGCTATCGCGGGCCCGTTCCCCGGCTCGTCGGACAGCGCCTTGTTCACCACGGCCGACTTGCCGGCGTACCTCGACCAGTCCGGGGCGTACTGCGGCCACGGCATCGCGGGGTAGAAGGCCACGGCGCAGCAGATCTCATCGGACACCGTGGGAGCCAGCAGGGCGAGGCCACCACCCATGCAGAAGCCCACGACTCGCACCGCATCTCCGACGACCTCAGGACGGGCCACCAGGTCCGTGGCGGCGGCGGCGAGATCGGCGGCCACCTGCGCGATGTCCAGCCCGATCATGAGCTTCTGCGCCTCATCCGGCTCGGTCGTCTCCGCGCCGCGGTAGTGATCCACGGCGAGCGCCACGAACCCCTCCGCCGCAAGGCGGTCGACGACGTCCACGATGTGCGGCACCAGCCCCCACCACTCCTGGATGACGATGACCGCCGGGCCGGACCCGGACTCGGGAATCGCGATGTAGCCGGGAACGTCCTCGCCGGCGATGCTGATGGTCGTGTTTCGCATGACGTCAGTCTGGCGCACGTATGACTATCTGCGCGACGCCAGGACCGCGCGGTACCAGCGGGCGCTGTCCTTCGGCGTCCTGGTTCCGGTGTCCGGGTCGACGCGGATGATCCCGAACTTCTTGGTCCAGCCGGACGCCCACTCGAGGTTGTCGAGAAGGCTCCACGCGTAGTACCCGCGGACGTCGAAGCCGCGGTCGATCGACCGGGTGAGGGCACGGAGGTGGTCGCCGATGTAGGCCGTGCGGATCGGATCGTGGATGCCGGTGTCGTCCGTGGCCTCGTCGACCGCGGCACCGTTCTCGCAGATCCACAGCGGCACGCCCGGGAGGTGGTCGGTGGCCTTGCGCAGGGCGAGCTCGATCCCCTCAGGAAGGATCTCCCAGCCCATGTCGGTGAACGGCGGACGAGGGGCGAAGCGCAGCGGAGGGCAGGCCGGGATGGCGGCAGTGTCCTGGCCGATGGCGTCGGTGTTCTCCATGTCGGGTTCGGCCACGCGCATGACGGAGTAGTAGTTCTCGCCAAGCCAGTCGATCGGCGTCCCCAGGATCGCGTTGTCGTCCTCGCGCACGAAGGCCCAGTCGGTGACCGACGCGCATGACTCGATGAGGTCAGCGGGTACGCCCTTGCCGGCGAGCAGGTCGAGGAAGAGGCGGTTCTGGGTGCCGTCGACGTGCCGCGTCGCCGCATCCATCGACGGGCTGTCGCTGATGACGGGGATGAGGTTCAGGACGATGCCGAGGTTCCGCGCGCCCGTGGCGCGCAGCCGCTCGATGGCCAGGCCGTGACCGAGGATCAGGTGGTACGCCGCAGCGAGCGAGGCGCCCGGCTCGGTGCGACCCGGGGCGAAGTACCCCGAGCAGTATCCGAGGAAGGCAGAGCACCAGGGCTCGTTGAGCGTCGCCCACCGGTCCACTCGATCGGCATACCGCTCGCCCATGACCTGGGCGTAGTCGGCGAACCGGTAGGCGGTGTCACGGTTGGGCCAGCCCCCGGTCTCCTCCAGCGGCGTCGGCAGGTCCCAGTGGAACAGCGTCGCCACCGGCTTGATGCCTCGCGCGATGAGGCCGTCGATCAGCCGGTCGTAGAAGTCCAGGCCCGCGGCCGACAGCTCGCCCGTCCCGCTCGGCATGACGCGTGCCCAGCTGATGGAGAAGCGGTAGGCGTCGACTCCCAGCCACGACAGCAGGTCGAGGTCCTCCTCGAGCCGGTGGACGTGGTCGCACGCCGGCTCGCCGGTCGAGCCGTCGACGATGGCACCCGGGACCTCCGCGAAGTCATCCCAGTTGCACCGGCCCCGGCCCGCCACGTCGCCCTCGATCTGCCATGCGGAGGTAGCCACGCCAAGTTCGAAACCGGGCGGGAACTCAAGTTCCATGAACTGCTACCCCTTGACTGAACCGGCCAGCAGGCCGCGAACGAAGAATCGCTGGAGTGAGAAGAACACGATCAGCGGGACGATGATGGCCACGAACGCGCCGGCCGTGATGAGGTGGATCTGCGCGCCGTAGGAGCCCTTGATGCCTGCTAGATAGGCCGTGATCGGGGCCACGTCTGGTGTACCTCCCGCGAACGTCAGCGCGACGAGCAGGTCGTTCCAGACCCACAGGAACTGGAAGATCGCGAACGAGGCGATCGCCGGCACCGTGAGCGGCAGAACGAGCTTGCGGAAGATCAGGAAGTGGCTCGCACCGTCGACTCGCGCGGCCTCGAACAGCTCCCTGGGCAGCTGCTGGATGAAGTTGTGCAGCAGGAAGATGGCGAGCGGCAGGGCGAACATTGTGTGGGCCACCCAGAGCGGGACGTAGGTGCCCACGAAGATCGATTGCTCGGTGCCCGGCTTGTTGAGGTCGGGGAAGATCGTCAGCGGCCCGAGGCTCCAGCCCTTGTTGAACATCGTGAGGAGCGGCAGCAGCGACATCTGCAGCGGGATGACCTGGAGTGCGAAGATCGTGAAGAAGATGAACGTCGAGCCCCTGAACGGGATCCAGGCGATCGCGTACGCGGCCATGCAGGCGATGACCAGGGGGAAGATCGCGGCCGGGATCGCGATGGCGAAGGAGTTGAAGAAGTACGGGGCGATGCCGTTCGGGATCACCGATCCGCCGCTGATGACCTGGCTGTAGTTGTCCAGGGTCAGGGTCGGGTTGGTGAAGATCGTCCACCAGCCCGTGGTCTGCGCCTCCGCCGACGGGCGCAGGGAGGTGACCAGGAGGCCGAACGTCGGGATCGTCCACAGGATCGTGATGAGGATGACCAGGCCGGTGGCCCACGGGCTGCTCAGCTTGCGACGGGCCGCCTCGGGAATCGACTCCTCGCGGGGCACGGGGATGGGGATGATCTCGTGCGCTTCGACGCTCATCGGATCGTCCGCTCCTTCCGCAGCTGAATGACGTTGTAGGCGATCAGGGGAATGACGGCGACGAACAGCACGACGGCCAGCGCGCTGCCTCGGCCGACATCGAACGCCACGAAGGCCTGGGCGTACATCTCGTTCGCCACGACCTGCGTGCCGAAGTTGCCGTTGGTCATGACGCGCACGATGTCGAAGACCTTGAGGACGGCGATGACGATCGTAGTGAGGACGACGATGAGCGTCCCTCGGATCATCGGGATCGTGACGCGGCTGAAGAGCTTCCAGCCGGTGGCGCCGTCGAGCTCCGCCGCCTCGACGACGTCACCCGGGATGGCCTTGATCGCGGCGGAGAGGACGACCATGGCGAAGCCGACCTGGATCCAGATCATGATCACCATGAGCAGGAAGTTGTTGAGGGGCTGCGTCAGCAGCCAGTTCGGCGGCTCCTCCATGCCCAGCCAGATCGCGATCTGGCTGAGAAGGCCGATCTGGGGCCCGGCCGGGTCGCGGTACTCGTAGACGAGGCCCCAGATGATGCCGGCGCCGACGAAGGAGATCGCCATCGGCATGAAGATCAGGGACTTGGAGATCGACTCGCGGCGCATGCGATCGAGGAGCAGGGCGAGCAGCAGGCCGATGCCGGTCGAGAACAGCGGCGCGATGATGATCCAGGCGATCGTGTTGATGAGGAAGGTGCGGTTGTCCGGCGTGGTGAAGATCCACCCGTAGTTGGCCAGGCCCACGAACTCCTTGCCGTTCGCGTCCTGGAAGCTGCCCCACGTCGTCAGGAACGCGGGCGCGACCAGGCCGTAGGCGAGCAGGAGGACGGCGGGACCGAGGAAGACGATCATCGCGGCGGGGAACTGCAGCTTGCCCTTCGCTCTCGCGCCGACGAAGAAGATGATCAGCAGCAGGCCGAGGAATATTGCGACGGCGGCCAGCCCCGTGGCCACCTTTGCCAGCCCGGTGGTGAGTTCGTCCACCGCACCTCCTCCGTCGTGATGAAGCCCGAAATTCCGGCGGATCCGCCGGCCCACGTCATCGATTCACAGCCATGAACATGAGGCCGGGGCCTGAGGGTGTGTCTACACCCTGCAGGCCCCGGCGCTCAGTCATTCAACCCAACTGATTGCCATCAGGTCAGGACGCGGGCCAAGCCGCGTCGATCGCCGCCAGCACTTCCTGCGTGGGCTTGTCCTCGCCGAACCACGCGGTCATCTGCTTCCACTCTTCACCCGCACCGACAGCAGCCGGCATGAGGTCGGAGGCGTCGAAGCGGAAGACGCCGGTCGGGTCGGTCAGGTACTTGGCCGACAGGGCCGCGATCGAGTCCGTGTAGGTCTCGAGCGGCACTGCGTTGTTGGCCGAGACCCATCCACCGGGCTGGGCAACGCGAGCGGTCGCGTACTCAGGGGAGGACATGTAGGTCTGGACAGCCTGCACCTCGGGACGATCCGAGAACGCGACGGTGAACTCGCCACCACCGACGACCGGGTTCGGCGCGATGGCCTCATCGATCTGCGGCAGGAAGAAGGCGTAGACGTCGCCGTCCTCAGCCACGACCGCACCCGGCTTGAAGGACTCCCACTGGGCCGCGTAGAACGAGGCCTGCTGGAGCATGCCGCAGGTGGCGGGCTCGGCGATGATGCCCTTGCCGGCCTCCTGGAACGCGGTGGTCGCGATGGTCTGGACATTGCCGATGCCGCCGTTGACGTAATCGGGGTTCTTCATCCAGCCGGCGATGGTGTCCATCGCCTTCGTGATCTCGGGCGAGTCGAACTTGACGGTGTGCGCGACCCACTGGTCGTACACGTCGCCACCCTGCTGACGCAGGACGATCTGCTCGAGCCAGTCAGTGGCCGGCCAACCGGTCGCGCCACCGGACTCGATGCCACCGCACCACGGCTTGATGCCGTCCGCGACCATCTGGTCGCTGAGTGCGAACATCTCGTCCCACGTGGTGGGAACGGTGTAGCCCTTCTCCGCGAACACCTTCGGCGAGTACCACACGAAGGACTTCATGTTGGAGCTGTTGGGCGCGCCGTAGAAGGTGCCGTCGACGGAGCCGTAGGCCTTCCACGCCGGGTTGAAGTACTTGTCGACGTTGTCCGCCACCGCCTGGGGAGCGGCCACTGGGCCACCTGCCTGGACGAGCTTGGCGAGCAGGCCGGGCTGCGGGATCCACGCGAGGTCGGGAGCGTTGCCACCGGCGATGCGGGTCGGGATCTGCGCCTCGAACTGGTCGCTGCCTTCGTAAACGATGTCGATGCCGGTGCAGTCCTCGAACGGCTTCCAAGCATCCTCGTAGCGCTGCTGCTCGGGCGGCAGCACCGAGGTGAACAGGGTCACCGTGGTGCCCTCGTTGCCGGCGTAGGAGGCGTAGGCCTCACAGCCGGCCGCGACCGCGCCGCCGCTGGCAGCTGCGCTCGCCTCTGTCGTTGCAGCAGCCTCGCTGCTGCTCTCGCTCGAGGAGCTGCTCCCGCCACAGGCGGCGAGCAGCATGGTCGCTGCGACACCACCGATGACGAGCGTGGCCCCACGGCGCCGCATGGATGCGGTCATGGATTCTCCTTGCCCTCACGGAATCGACGGGGAGTCTCCCCGACCGATGAACGTCGATGGGACTGAGCCATTCGACGTAAACGCTGTCATCTTGTCCCGCATGCGGCTGCCGTTGCAACCCCTGTCGACCATTCGAAGCCCTGCAATTCATCACAATTTGATATACGTCGACCACCCGATCGGATGTAACGCGTTGCATGGCGACTCGTCCATCGACCTGCCGCGGACCCTTCCGGTCGGCTAGCCTTGCCCGAGCGTCCCGTGGGGGCGCACCGCTCCTTCCACTCGGATCGTCCGGCACGTTCCTGCCGGTAGAAGGGATTCACCATGACCAAGCAGGTCAAGTACGACGACGTCTCGCTCATCTACCCCGGCGGCACGAAGCCCGCCGTCTCCCACCTGGACCTCGACATCGCCGAGGGTGAGTTCCTCGTCCTCGTCGGCCCCTCCGGCTGCGGCAAGTCCACCTCCCTGCGCATGCTGGCGGGATTGGAGCCCATCTCGAGCGGCACGATCTACATCGGCGAGCGCGACGTCACCCACGTCCCCGCCAAGGACCGCGACATCGCGATGGTGTTCCAGAACTACGCCCTCTACCCCCACATGTCCGTGGGCGAGAACATGGCGTTCGCCCTCAAGATCCAGAAGGTCTCCAAGGACGAGATCGCCCGCCGCGTGAAGGACGCTGCCGCGCTGCTCGACCTCACCGAGTACCTGGACCGCAAGCCGAAGGCCCTGTCCGGCGGCCAGCGCCAGCGCGTGGCCATGGGCCGCGCCATCGTCCGCGAGCCCGAGGTGTTCCTCATGGACGAGCCGCTGTCGAACCTCGACGCCAAGCTGCGGGTGCAGACCCGCACCCAGATCGCCGCACTCCAGCGCCGCCTGGGCACCACCACCCTCTACGTCACCCATGACCAGGTCGAGGCCATGACCATGGGCGACCGCGTGGCCGTGCTCAAGGACGGCATCCTGCAGCAGTGCGCCAGCCCCCGTGAGCTGTACGACGACCCGGCCAACGCCTTCGTCGGCACCTTCATCGGCTCCCCGTCGATGAACATCATCCCCTCGCTCATCACCGAGGGCGGCGTCGACGTCAACGGCCATCTCGTCCCGATCGAGCGGACCATCCTCGACAGGGCGACGACGAACAAGGTCATCCTCGGCGTGCGCCCGGAGGACCTGACCCTGGCCACCGAGGGTGCCGACATGACCGTCACCCTCGTCGAGGAGCTCGGCGCCGACACCTACGTCTACGGCACCTACGCCGGACCGGACGGCCCCGTCGACCTGGTCGCCCGCGGCCAGGGCATGGCAGCGCCCAAGATCGGCAGCGTCGTCAAGGTCAACCCCAGCCGCACGTACGTCTTCGACACCGAGGGCGCGCAGCTCCGCCTGTCGTAGGGAACACGGACCGCTAAGCCTGGATCCAGGCTCCGGTGGAGGGCGGCAGGGTGACCCTGCCGCCCTCTTCCATGACATTCGGATCGCTGGCCACGAGGACCTCCCCCACCACAGGAGCGTCGATCGGCTCGGTCGATGCGTTCACGACGCAGAAGAACCCGGCACCGCGGTCGATGACGAGCACGTCCGGCCCCGCGTCCCGGATGGCGAAGCCCTGCCCCTGGAGGGCGGGCAGTGCATGGCGCAGGTGCAGCATCGACCGGTACTGCCACAGGGTGCTGTCAGGATCGGTCTCCTCGGCCGCGACCGTGCACTCCTCCCAGCCCTCGGGCATCGGGAGCCACGTGTCCGCCGTCGCGCCGAACCCGTAGGGAGGTCGGTCGCCTGACCACGGGATGGGCACCCGCGCCGCGTCGCGACCCTTCTGCTCCCCGTTCGTGCGGAGGAACACCGGGTCCTGGCGCACCTCGTCGGGAAGGTCGACGTCGTCGAGGCCGAGCTCCTCGCCCTGGTAGACGTAGACGGCGCCCGGCAGGGCATGCGCGACCAGTGCGAGCGCACGTGCGCGGCGTCGGCCCTCGTCTCCACCTCCGAGACGGGACGGCACGCGCGGACTGTCGTGGTTCGAAAGGGCCCAGGTGGCCGGAGCACCGGTGACGGTCAGGCTGTCGATCGTCTTCTCGATGACAACGCGCAGGCGATCGGCGTCCCACGGGCAGGCCATGAAGTCGAAGTTGAAGATCTGATCCAGGGTGTCAGGCGCCACGTAACGGGCGGCGCGCTCGGCCGGCACCCAGGCCTCGGCCACCGCCATCGCATCCCGGTCGTACTCGTCCATGACGCGTCGCCAGCCACGGTAGATGTCCTGGACCTCGTCGCGGTCGAGCACGGCCGAGTTGGCGACGCGCGCGCGGCGCTCCGCCGCCTCCTGCGAGCCGTCATCGAGGTCCATGCGCATCGCGAGGATCAGGCTCTCGGGATCGTCGATGTCCGGGTAGGTCATGTCCTTGGCGAGTCCGAGCGCGACGTCGACGCGGAAGCCATCGGCGCCGCGGTCGAGCCAGAAGCGAAGCGTCTCGAGCCCGTCGGCGACCACCTCCGGGTTGGCCCAGTTGAGATCCGGCTGGGACGTGTCGAACTGGTGCAGGTACCACTGCCCGGGCGAGCCGTCTGCCTCGGTGATCCGGGTCCAGGCACCGCCCCCGAACCAGCTGACCCAGTTCGTCGGGGGCTCGGCACCGTCCGGCCCACGACCGTCGCGGAAGTGGTACCGGGCCCGCGCGGCGCTGCCGGGCGGTGCGGCGAGCGCCTCCTGGAACCAGGCGCGATCACTGGAGCTGTGGTTGGGCACCACGTCGACGATGATCCGCAGCCCGCGCGCGTGCGCGGACGCGATGAGCTCCTCGGCGTCCGCCAGGGTGCCGTACATGGGGTCCACATCCCGCGGGTCGGCGACGTCGTAGCCGGAGTCGCGCTGCGGCGACGGGTAGAAGGGCGACAGCCACACCGCGTCCACGCCGAGCGACTCCAGGTACGGCAGGCCGTCGATCACGCCACGCAGGTCGCCGGTGCCGTCGCCGTTGCTGTCGCGGAAGGAGCGGGGATAGACCTGGTAGACGGCGGCGTGATGCCACCACGGACGGGTCATCCCTTGAAGGGGCTCGTCGATCCACGGACGATGAGCTGCGTGGGAAGCCGGATCGAGTCGGTCGAGACCTCGGCGCCGGGCGACCGCAGCTGCAGCACCAGCGCTTCCGCGGCGATCCGGCCGAGGTCCTGCACGGGCTGGACCACCGTGGTGAGATCGAGGAACTCGGACATGTCGTGCCCGTCGACGCCGACCAGCGAGATGTCCTTGCCCGGCTGGAGCCCGTGGCTGCGCATCGCCTTCATCGCGCCGAAGGCCATCTCATCGGACATCGCGAAGACGGCAGTAGGCGGGTTCTTCTGCGTCAGCAGCGCGGTCATCGCCTGCTCGCCGCCCGGGATGGTGAAGTACCCGTACGCCTCGAGCATCGGGTCGATGGGCAGGCCCGCGTCCTTCATCGCGTTCTCGAACCCGCGGTAGCGGTCGTTCTCAGCGGTGTAGGGGGAGATGATCGGTGCGCCGTTGATCACCCCGATGCGCTCGTGCCCGAGGTTGATCAGGTGCTGGGTGGCGATCTGCCCGGCGAGGACGTCATCGATGGTGACGCTGGGCACTCCCGGCATGGTCAGGCCGATGAGGCTGGTCGGCATGTGCAGGCCGAGGACCTCATGGAGCTGGGTGTCCTGGGGCGGCAGCGCGATGACGAGCACGCCATCGACTCGGCGGCGCAGTCGCGGCGCGGGCGGAAGGCGGTGCTGCCCGTCGGGCGTGCTGACACTCATGAGCAGGAGGTCCATGCCGGCGTTCTGCAGGACCGACTCGACGCCCGACAGGACGGTGCTGAAGTACCAGCGGGCGATGTACGGCGTGATGACCGCGATGCTCCCGGTGCGCCCGCTCGCCAGTCGCGAGGCACTCGGCGAGATGACGTAGTCGAGCTCGGTCGCGATTCGCTGGATCCGGTCACGCGTCGACGCGTCGACGTTCGGAAGCCCGCGCAGGGCGCGTGAGACGGTGGCCGTCGACACGCCTGCGGCGTCGGCGACGTCCTTGATGGTGATGGCCACGGGATCCTCCTGACCTGCGAGTCTAGGCAAGACGTCACCGTGCACACAACCGGTTACATGAAAGGTTGCAGCCTCAATCACCCCAAATTGGCGGTCAGGGTGTAAACGATGCCATCCAGAATGTCCGTTTCGGACACGACGACCCGATCTGCCCCGGCGCTCCGCATCGCGGCCTCCAGGACCATGGCACCGCCGGCGATGATGTCGACTCGCCCGGGGTGCATGAACGGCAGTCGGGCGCGGTCGGCACGGGACATCGCCAGCAGGCGCGAGGTGACGTCGGCGACGTCACCAGCGGACACCACCGACCCGTGGAGGACGTTCGCGTCGTACTCGGGCAGGTCCATGGCCATGGCCGCGACAGTGGTCACCGAGCCCGCCAGCCCCACCAGGGAGCCGGCGGCGGCGAACGGGACCCGCTGACCGGCGGCGGCCACAGCGGCCTCGATGTCCGCCCAGGCAGCAGCGATCTGCCCCTCGGTGGGCGGGTCGTCGTGCAGGTGGCGCTCCGTCATGCGCACGCAGCCCACATCGACGCTGGCCGAGTACTCCGGTGCCGCAGTCCCCAGGACGAACTCCGTCGATCCCCCGCCGATGTCGACGACGAGCGCAGGCGCGGTCACCAGCCCTGGTGGCAGCCCACGGACAGCACCCGCGAACGAGAGCGCGGCCTCCTCCGTGCCGCTGATGACCTCGGGATCGATGCCCAGGCGACTCCGCACGCCAGCGGTGAACTCATCGCGGTTGGACGCATCACGGCTGGCAGAGGTGGCCACGAACCGCGTGCGCGCGACGCCCAGGACCCTGATGACCTCCGCGTACTCGTCCACCGCGGTGAACGTCCGCTCGAGAGCCTCGGGGGCGAACTCACCGGTGCGGTCGATCCCCTCCCCGAGGCGGACGATCTGCATCAGGCGCACGTGCTCGTGCAGGACGCCGTCAGCGTCGACCTCGGCCACGAGCAGCCGGATCGCGTTGGTGCCGCAGTCGATCGCGGCGACGGCCCGGGTCATGAGCCCTCGCCCTCGGTTCGGCACGACGCCCCGGCCCACCACTCCCCCAGGGCCGCGACGGCTTCGTCGCCGAGCGGATTGACTCCCGGTCCGGCGGCGAGCGCGTGCGCGACGAGGACATGCAGGCACTTGACCCGGGTGGGCATCCCGCCGGCACTGATGCCGTCGAGCTCCGCGACCGGCTCGATTCCATCGCGTTCGGCGAGATACGACTCATGCGCCGCCCCGTACTGCCCGGCCAGCCCCGGATCGTGGGCAAGCCGCGCCTCCATGTCCCGCATGAGGCCGCTGCTCTCCAGCGTGCCGATGAGGGCGGCGGCCTTGGGGCAGGTCAGGTAGTACAGCGTCGGGAACGGGGTGCCGTCCGGCAGGCGGGGTCGGGTCATGACGACGTCGGGCTCGCCGCAGGGGCACCGATGGGCGACGCGAACCACTCCCCTGGGCGCCCGTCCGAGCTGGCGGCTGACCGCCGCCTCGTCGTCCGGTGCCAGCGGGCTACTTGTCGGCGGGACCGGCACTGTCATCGGCCGCCTGCAGCGCGCCCCAGAGCGACGAGTACCACGGGGCCGCAGGGTCATCGCCGACGGCGGTCGCATCGGTCGAGCCGTCGGCGCCGAGCGCCACGAACCCGACCTCTCCCGGCAGCACGAAGTGCAGGCGCCGACGGGCCTCGGCAGCGACGAAGGCCGGGTCATCCCATCGCTGCTTCTGCACCTCGAGCGCTGCGACGCGATCGCGGGCGGCATCGACGTCCGCCCGCAGGCCCGCGATCTCCGAGCGCTGCGAGAACCAGGCGCGGACGGGCACGGCGAGGGACAGCAGCAGGGTTCCCGCCACGAGCGCGAGGATCAGCGCGCGGCCCGTGAACGAGCCCGCAGAGGGACGACGACCCGGCGGCGGTGCACTGGGCGGAGGCGTGCGAACCTCAGTGCCGGGCGATGTCACGTAGTGATCGTGTCACGAAACCCCAACGGGGCTAGCGAGCGAAACGCGGCGAACGACGTCAGGAAGTCGCCGAGAAACGCGGGAAGGCCGATGCGCCGGCGTAGCGGGCGGCCTCGGCCAGCTCCTCCTCGATGCGCAGCAGCTGGTTGTACTTGGCCACGCGCTCGGACCGGGCCGGGGCGCCGGTCTTGATCTGGCCGCAGTCGGTGGCGACGGCCAGGTCGGCGATGGTGGTGTCCTCGGTCTCGCCCGAGCGGTGCGACATCATGCTGCGGTAGCCGTTGCGGGTGGCGAGAGCCACCGCGTCGAGGGTCTCGGTGAGCGTGCCGATCTGGTTGACCTTGACGAGGAGAGCGTTGGCGGCGCCCTCGTCGATACCGCGCTGGAGCCGCTCGGGGTTCGTGACGAAGAGGTCGTCGCCCACGATCTGGACCCGGTCGCCCAGCGTCTCGGTCAGGTGCACCCAGCCGGCCCAGTCGTCCTCGGACAGCGGATCCTCGATGGAGACCAGGGGGAAGTCGGTGACCAGCGACTCGTAGTACGCGGTGAGCCACTCAGCCGAGCGCTCGGCGCCCTCGAAGGTGTACGAGCCGTTGGAGTGGAACTCCGTGGCAGCGACGTCGAGCGCGACGGCGATGTCCCGGCCGAAGCTCATGCCCGTGGACTCGACGGCCGTGGCGATCAGCTCGAGCGCGGCGCGGTTGCTCGGCAGCGACGGCGCGAAGCCACCCTCGTCGCCCAGGCCCGTCGAGTACCCCGACGACTTCAGGACGCTCTTGAGTGCGTGGTACACCTCGGCGCCGGCGCGCATCGCCTCGGCGAACGTCGTCGCACCGATCGGCGCGATCATGAACTCCTGGATGTCGACGTTCGAGTCGGCATGGGCACCGCCGTTGAGGATGTTCATCATCGGCACGGGCAGCACGTGGGCGTTGGGTCCGCCGACGTAGCGGAACAGCGGCAGCTCGGCCGACAGCGCGGCCGCCTTCGCGACCGCGAGCGAGACGCCGAGGATCGCGTTGGCTCCCAAGCGCGACTTGTTCGGGGTGCCGTCGAGATCGATCATCAGCTGGTCGAGCAGGCGCTGCTCGGTCGCCTCGAGACCGATCACCTCGGCGGCGATCTCCTCCTCGGCGGCCTTCACGGCCTCGAGCACGCCCTTGCCGCCGTAGCGGGTGCCGCCGTCGCGACGCTCGGATGCCTCGAACGCCCCGGTGGAGGCGCCGGACGGCACGGCCGCGCGGGCCACGGTGTCGTCGTCGAGCATGACCTCCACTTCGACCGTGGGATTGCCACGGGAGTCGAGGATTTCGCGGGCGATGATCACGTCGATGGCAGCCATGCCGCCAGTCTAGGGGCACTCCCGGGGGTCGATGCAATCGCTTGCGGGGCCCGTGCGGGTCAGGTGGTGGCCGCGTCGAGGGCCTGGTCGGCCGTCGCTCGGGTCGCCGGCTTCAGCACCCCGCGCATCCCGATCGTGAACAGGATCGGCGAGGCCAGCGCGAACAGGCTCCCGAGCGCCAGCGTGAGATGCGGGCTCACCGACTCGGCGATGACGCCGCCGACGGCGTTCCCGACGGCCATGCCGGCACCCTCGATCATCCACAAGGTGCCCAGGGCCGCCACGGCCGTGCCGCGCGGCCGGACCACGTCGATGACCTCGAGGTAGAAGACGTTCGCCGGACCGATGAACGCCCACGCGACCAGGACGACCGCCATCATCCACGGCCCGATCGGCACGAAGGCGAGGGGCAGCAGCGCAATGGCGAACAGCAGCGTGGCGGCGCGCAGCCCGTTGACCGGCGCGATCTCCTTCGCCTTGGCACCCGCCCAGAGGGTGCCGATGATCGCCCCGACGCCCATGGCGGACATGACGGGGCCGGCCATGCCCTCCTCCCCGGACAGGGTGGCCAGCGCAGGGATGCCGATCGTGATGAAGCCCGCCGACAGGCCCATCAGCGCCCCCTCGAGCGCGAGGAACCTGATGGCCGGTGAGCGCAGCAGCCCGGCCTCGCCGTGCTCGCGCTCCTCGGGCACCCATGCCTTGGAGTGGGAGTTGAAGGCGAGCAGGAGTCCGCCGACGAGCATGCTGACGCCCACGGCCGCGACGCCCAGCTTCGGCGACACGTTCAGCGCGACCAGGGTCGCGATGACGGGGCCGAGGAGCATCACGAGGCTGTGGTACGCCGTGTCCACGCTGTAGGCCATCCGCACGCGGTCCTGCCCGACGATGTCGAGCCACAGCGGGCGGATGCTGATGTTGATGGGCGGGGCGGTCAGGCCGATGAGCCCGCTCAGCAGGACCGCGCTGAGTGCGTCCCTTGCGACGAAGGCCAGCAGCAGGCAGCTGACGGCATAGGCCGGCACGAACGCGAAGAGGGGACGAGTCTGGGCGAAGCGGTCCACGATGAGGCCGCGAGGGCCGGCCGTCATGGCCCCGAGACCGCTCGACAGGCCTACCGCGAGGCCGGCCGTCCCGACGCTGCCCGTGACGCTCTGCACCTGGAAGAAGATCGCCAGGCTGACCATCGCGTACGACAGCCGGCCGAAGGTGGAGGCGAAGAGGAGGGGCTTGACCCCCGGGATCCTGAGGTACTCCCGGTACTGACCCACTCGCGCAATTCTACGTGGCGTGGGGGCGTGCCCTGACCACGCGAAGCCCGGCCTGATCCGCAGCGGCCCGCCCCTCAGGCGCCGTCGATGGACAGCACCCAGTGGCCGTCGAACCACTGGGGATCGCCGTCCAGCATCGGCATGACCGTCGCCCGCCACCAGTCGCTCTGCGCCGGGTCGTCCGCAAGTGCGCGGTAGTCGGCCTCGCTTTCGAAGAACACGGACATGACGACGGTGACCCCGTCGTCGCACAGCATCACGTCCTCATGCCGGAAGCCGGGGACACGACGATCCTCAACCCAGGAACGGATGCTGGCCCCCACGTCCTCCGGGGCCGCGGCCAGTCGGGCGATCATCACGGTGCCGTACTGATCCATGGTGCCTCCTGCCGTCATCCCCAGCATGGGAAAGCCTCCTCCTCGCATACCGGCTGGACAAGGGTCAAGCGCAGTGCTGCCGAGGCGTGCCCATGGTCAGCCGTCAGCACCTCGTAATGTCCACGGGCCGTCCGGCCCCGGCCGCGATGTCATCCTCGATGCATGCTCACCACCCTGCGCAGGCCCGTCGTGCTCATCCCCCTGGTGCTCCTCGGGATCGCCGTCATCACGGCGGGAATGCTGGCGTTCCAGCCGTGGCGGCTGTTCACCAACGTCACCGTCGACGAGGCACTGCCGACCGTCAGCACACTGGCCTCGGCACCGACATCGGGCTCGGCGACCGCATCCCCCGACGCAGGCGATGACGCCGAGCAGTCCGAGCCCACCACCCTGGCGACCGGCGAGTTCATCTCCCACGAGCACGGGACCGCGGGCACCGTCCGCATCCTCGAGCTCGTCGACGGCTCCCGCGTGCTGAGGATCGAGGACCTCGACACCGACAACGGACCCGACCTGAAGGTGTGGCTCACCGACGCACCGGTGATCGACGGTCCGAGCGGCTGGTTCGTATTCGACGACGGGGACTACGTCGACCTGGGCTCCCTCAAGGGCAACAAGGGGAGCCAGAACTACGCGATCCCGGCCGACGTCGACCTGTCCGAGCTGACCAGCGTGACGATCTGGTGCGACCGCTTCAACGTGTCCTTCGGCGCGGCCGAGCTCGCCCGAGCCTGAGGCTCAGGCCCCGAGGACGCGCTCGAGGTACTCGTTGGCGAAGGTCCGCTCGGGATCGACGCGGTCGCGCACCGCGACGAAGTCATCGAAGCGCGCATAGGCCGGCTGGAGGTCGTCACGGGACCGGCCGTGGAGCTTGCCCCAGTGCGGCCGGCCGCCGAACTCGCGCGCCATCGACTCGAAGGCGTCGAAATAGGCCTGATGCTCCATGCGGTGGTACTGGTGCACCGCGATGTAGGCCGAGTCGCGCCCCTGCGCGGTCGACATCCACACGTCGTCGGCGGCCGTGAAGCGCACCTCCACGGGGAACGGCAGCGCGAGGCCACCTCGATCGACGAGCCCCTTCAGCGAGACGAGGAGGTCGGCCGCCGCAGCCCGGGGAACCGCGTACTCCATCTCCCGGAAGCGGACGTCCCGACGTGATGCGAACACGCGATGGGACGCGGTGGTGAACTCCCGCGATGACAGGACCCGGCTCGTGACGCGGTTGATGCGCGGCACCCACGCTGGCCGGGCGGTGCTGACCCGGTTGACCGCCTCGAACACGCGATTGGACAGGAGGTCGTCGTCGAGCCAGGACCGCCATCGGGGAAGCGGGTCCTCGCCCGCCTCCAGTGGCAGCCGCGTGTTGCGCTTGGTCAGGACCCGGTCGGTGTGCGGGAACCAGTAGAACTCGAAGTGATCGCTCCCGTCGACGAGAGCGTCGAGCGTTGCCAGCGTGCCCGACAGCGTCCCCGGATCCTCCCGTGCCTGCAGCAGGAAGGCCGGCACGCACTGAAGTGTCAGCTCGGTGATGATGCCGAGCGCCCCCAGGCTGACCCGGGCCGCCTCGAACAGGTCCGGCTCGCTGCTCGCGTCGCAGTCGTGGACCGATCCGTCGGCCAGGACGATCCGCACGCCGCGCACCGCGTCGGCGAGCCCGCGGAACCGCGCTCCGGTGCCGTGGGTGCCCGTGCCGAGGGCGCCGCTGATCGTCTGCCGGTCGATGTCGCCGAGGTTCGGCATCGCCAGCCCAAGCGTCGCCAGCGCATCGTTGAGCTGGTGGAGCGGCGTGCCGGCACGGACGCGGACGATCCCGCTCGGCACGTCGGCGCTGACGATCCCGGACAGGCGGTCGAGGTGCACGAGGACGCCGTCGGTGACGGCCACGGGCGTGAACGAGTGCCCGCTGCCGACTGCCTTGACGGTCAGGCCACGTGCACGCGCCTCGACGATCAGGTCGGACACCTCCTCCGTGCTCGCTGGGTGCGCGACCGCCGCTGGTGTCGCGGTGGCCGTCCCCGCCCAGTTGACCCACGTGCCGCCGTTGCCTAGCCGAAGCACTGGCCCTCCCCTCGGTACGTCGGAACGGGTGTGACCGTCGCGGTCCCGTCGGCGTCGACGAGGTGGAGGGTCGCGAACCGCTCGCAGATCTCCCCAGCCTTGGCATGCCGCCACCAGACGCGGTCACCGACGGACAGGGTGGCGGCCGCGCCGCCGCTCACGGGCGTCTGCACCTCGCCCACCCCCTCTGCGCCGACGAGGCCGAGACCAGCGGGGAGGAACGGCGTGGGGACGCGCGACGACCCCGCCGGACCGGACGCGACGTAGCCGCCGCCGAACAGCGTGCGAACCTCGGGTGCCGGCCGTCGGGTGACAGGAAGTGCGTACGCGAGCGCCGGCCGGGGGGCGAAGTCGCGATAGCCGTCGAACAGGGTCGGGCCGAACAGGCCCGAGCCGGCAGCGACCTCGGTGACGCAGCCGTCGCCGGCCACCACGTGCAGGCTTCCGGTGCCGCCACCGTTCACCAGCTCGATCGGGGCGAGGGCGCGGAGCGCCTCCACGATGCGCGGTCGACGGTGCGCGAGCTCCCGGGCGGACCGCGCCTTCATCGCGCGCACGGCGGGCGACCGGTCGGGCACGCCCGCCAGCTGGGCGTCGTAGAACATGATCCCGACCAGCCGCACGGCCGGCTCGCGCACGATGCGGCGAGCGGCGCTGACCGCCTGGTCGACGGTGTGCACCGGGGACCGGCGGACGCCGAGGTGCAGCGGCCCGATGCGCAGGGATGCGTCGACATCCAGGCACACCCGCACCGAGTGAGCACCCGGATCGACCGCCCCCGAGATCAGCGAGAGGTGCTGGGGATCATCGATCATGACCGTGATCTCGCGAGCGAGGCCCTCGTCCGCGCCGATCCGCCGGAAGGACTCCCGGTCGACGCTCGGGTACGCGACCAGGACGTCGGATGCGCCCTGCTCGACGAGCCACACCGCCTCGGCCAGCGAGTACCCCATCAGGCCGGCGAAGCCGGGCCGCGACAGCGTGCGGGCGAGCACCTCGCGGCACCGCACCGACTTCGTGGCGACACGGATCGGGACGCCGTGTGCCCGACGGACGAGATCATCCGCGTTCGCGTCGAGCGCCTGCAGGTCGACGGCAGCCAGCGGGGCAGGCAGGTCACGGGTCGCCGAGTCGATCCTCGTCCACATCCCGCGAGCCTAGATGCCGAGGAGGGTGCGCAGGTGCCGCGGAGCAGGGGATCCCTGCGACAGCACCAGGTCATGCACCTCCCGCTCGTTCCACTCCGAGTGCATCACGCGCAGGTCGTCGACGATGCCCGACACCGCGCGGTACCCGGCGAAGTAGGTCGGCAGCTGCGCCGAAGTGAGGAGCGCCCGACGCCACTTGCCAGCGGCCTCCCCGTCCTCCTGGAACCCGAGGTCCCGCATGAGCCAGCGGCCTTCAGCCTCGCTCATCCCGTGCGCATGCACGCCCACGTCGAGGATGGCGTTGATCGTCATGCGGGCCTGCATCTTCAGCTGCTGCAGCCGGAGTGCCAGTCCAGACCGGTGGCCGGTGTCCGGACGGTAGCCGCGGGCGACCATGAGCTCCTCGGCGTAGACCGCCCACCCCTCGACGAACACGCCGCTGTGCCCGAACCGCCGGACGCGGGTCGGTGACAGGACCTGCTGCGCGTGCGCGAGCTGGAGCACATGCCCCGGCATGGCCTCATGGATCGAGAGGCCGTGCAGCTGCACGCCGTTGTACTCGCGGTAGAAGGAGTCGATCCGGTCCGCATCCCAGCCGGACGGGGTCGGGGCGACCGCCACGAACGTGGGGACTGCCGCCTGCTCCAGCGGTCCCGGCGCGTCGCAGTAGGCCACGGCGACTCCACGGTGGATCTCGGGCATGTCGATCAGCCGGACGTCCAGGTCGGGCACGGTCACCAGGTCGTACGCACGGACGAACGCGGTCGTGCGATCCAGAGCCGCCTGCATCAGGGGCAGGACGGTCGAGTCGTCGACGCAGGCGCGTGACGAGACCTCGGTGAAGGCCGCCCGGATGACATCATCGCCCTCGTCGTTGGCCGCGGCACCCATGTACTCGCTCGCCACCTCGTGGAGCTGGGCACCGATCAGCTCGAGATGCAGGTGGGCGTCCCGCATCAGTGCATCCGGGGTGACGTCGTCATCCATCTCGTGCCACAGCGCGCCGGCGTAGAGCCGCTCGCCCAGTCGAGGGCTCCTCGTCGCATCCGGCAGGGCGTCTCTCAGCCACCCGATGAAGTCGTCGACATGAGCCATGACCTGGTCCACGAGCGGATCGGCACCCGTGAGGGCGCGGGCGTCGGTGTCGAGCAGGTGCTTGGTCCCTGCGAACTGCGCGATCGCCGTCTCGACGTGGATCGCCGGCATCTCCTCGAGCTGCGCCCGCGCGTCGGCCAGCACGTCGGGGATCGCCTCCATGCGGCTTCTCAGCGACTCCGCACGGTCAGGGGCCGGCGCGAACTCCCGCGAGAGCAGGAGGTGCAGGGCGGTGCCGGGGTTCCACACCATCGGGTCCCACTCCTGCCGACGGATGTCGGCAAGCTCGAAGCGCGAGCGCAGCAGCCGCGAACGGAGGATCTCGAGGTCGACGACATCGGTGATGTCCAGCTCGACGTCGTCGACGGCATCCAGGGCGGTGATGCGGTCGTCGATCAGCCGCAGCTCGGCCGCGACCCCATCCCCCGACAGGTCAGGCAGCCGACCGTCGAACCGGTGGTCGCCGAGCCCCGTGGCCGACACCGGGTCCGCCTCGAGCAGGTCGTCCACGATCGTCTCGGCGAGGGCTCGGAAGTCGTCGGTGACGCTCATGCGAGGCCCTCTGCTCCCCGGATGGCCAGGATCCTGCGCCGCGAGGCCACGCGAGCAGCGGTCTCGGCATCGAACCCTCGAGCCCTGCCCTCGGCGACGAGCGCGACGAGCAGGTCGCCGAATCCCTCCTCGTCATCGACCTCGGCGATGGCCGCCTTCGCGGTGGCTGCGGCGGGCAGTGCGGGCAGGCGTTCACCGAGAGCGGCACTGCGCGACAGCACCTTCCCGGCGTGGACGAGTGCGGGCAGGGCGGCGGGGATCCCGTCGGTGACCGACTCGCGGCCCTTCTCCTTCGCCTTGAGCGCGTGCCAGTTCGCCTCGACCTCCTCGGCCGTCTCGGCGGTGGCGGCTCCGAACACGTGCGGATGGCGGGCCACGAGCTTGGCCACGATCCCGTCCGCCACGTCGTCGATCGTCCAGGGGTCGTCAGGGTCCTCAGCGGCGATGCGGGCGTGGAACACCACCTGCAGGAGGAGGTCTCCGAGCTCCTCCCGAAGTCCGTCGCGGTCGGACTCCTCGATCGTCTCGACGGTCTCGTAGGCCTCCTCGATGAGGTACTCCACGAGCGAGGCATGCGTCTGGCGGGCATCCCATGGGCATCCTCCGGGCGAGCGCAACCGATCCATCACGGCGACCAGGTCGAGCAGCCGCGCGCCCGGCGTCGTCATCAGCCGAGGGCGGGAGGAGCGGAGAGGTCGTCCGGAGTGGGGCCTACCGAGATCGAAGCCGCGTCCCATGTGCCGAAGCGCGGGGAGACCGTCGTGTCGAGCTCCTCGCTCAGCGCGACAACGGCCTCGACCACGGCCTGGCCCTGCTCCTCGGCCGAGCCGTTCGGGGCGAGCGCGAAGCCCACCTCCTGGGCCTGGATGTTCAGCTTCACGATCGACTCGATCTGCGAGGGGGCCACCCCCTGCTCGATGAACAGCTTCTCGACAGCGGCGCGGTCGCCGGCCTGGCCCTCGTAGTTGGCCAGCTGCTCGTCGATCTGACCCTGGGTGACGACGACGCCCTCGCGGGTGGCGAGCTCGTCGACCAGCTCGATGGTGATGAGCCGGCTGAGGATCTCCGGCGGGAGCGCCTGGTCGACCGACGTCGTCGGCTGGCCCTTGGCCGCGAGCACCGCCTGCACCTCGCTGCTCAGCGTCCGCTCGCTGATCCGGGTGTCGCCGAGGGTGGCAGCCGCTCCGGCCTGCTGGGTGCTGCAGGCGCTGAGGAGGGCCGCGACGGCGGCCACGGAGGCGGCGGCCAGGATGATGCGCGGGCGGCGGGCTGCGGTCATGGCGTGGGCTCCATCGGTGGTGCGGGCGTGAGGACGGCTGCGACGAGATCGGCCGCCCAGGACAGCAGGTCGGTGTCGCGCAGAGGCTGCCCGCCCATCAGGGCGGTCGCCGGACGCGGCACGACGATCGTACGGACCGCCGGCTTGACGACGGTGCGCGGGTAGAGGCGCGTCAGGCGCATCTGCCCCGACTCCGGGAGCTCCACCGGGTGGAACCGGATGCCGGTCCCCTGCAGCACCACCTCGGTGAGCCCCGCACGCCGAGCCAGCACCCTGAAGCGAGCGACGTCCAGCAGCCGCTCCACGGTCACCGGCAGGGGGCCGTAGCGGTCCATCAGCTCCGCCGCCACCTCGTCGACGGCCGCTTCGGTGGCCGCGTCGGCCAGCCGCTTGTAGGCCTCCAGCCGCAGCCGCTCGTGGGGGACGTACTCCGCGGGGATGTGGGCGTCGATGGGGAGCTCGACCCGCACCTCGCCCGGCGTCGTCGTGACCTCGTCCCGGTGCTCGGCAAGGGCCTCGCCCACGAGTCGGATGTAGAGGTCGAAGCCGACGTCGGCGATGTGCCCGCTCTGCTCACCGCCCAGCAGGTTTCCGGCACCCCGGATCTCGAGGTCCTTGAGGGCGATGTGCATGCCGGAGCCCAGGTCGGTGTGCTGGGCGATCGTGGCGAGTCGCTCGTGAGCGGTCTCGGTCAGCGGCTTGTCGGGGGCGTAGAGGAAGTAGGCATAGGCCCGTTCACGACCGCGACCCACGCGCCCGCGCAGCTGGTGCAGCTGCGACAGCCCGAACGTGTCCGCCCGGTCGACGATCAGGGTGTTCGCATTGGCGATGTCGATGCCGGACTCGACGATGGTGGTGCAGACGAGGACATCGATCTGCTTGTCCCAGAAGTCGACGATGACCTGCTCCAGCAGGGTCTCGTTCATCTGCCCGTGGGCCACCGCGATGCGCGCGTCGGGCACGAGCTCCCCGATGCGTCGCGCAACCCGCTCGATCGACTCGACCCGGTTGTGCACGAAGAACACCTGGCCCTCGCGCATGAGCTCGCGGTTGATGGCCGCAGCGATCTGCTTGTCGTCGTACGGGCCCACGAACGTCAGGACCGGATGCCGCTCCTCGGGCGGTGTCTGGATGACGGACATCTCGCGGATCCCGGTGACGGCCATCTCGAGGGTGCGCGGAATCGGCGTCGCCGACATGGCCAGGACATCGACGTTGGTGCGCAGCGCCTTGAGGTGCTCCTTGTGCTCGACGCCGAAGCGCTGCTCCTCGTCGATGATGACGAGGCCGAGGTCCTTGAAGCGGACACCCGACGTGAGCAGCCGGTGGGTGCCGATGACCACGTCGACGGCGCCGGAGTGCACGCCCTCGACGGCCGCCTTCGCATCGGCGTCGCTGCTGAAGCGCGACAGGGCGGCCACCTTCACCGGGAACGACGCATAGCGCTCCGCGAACGTCGACAGGTGCTGCTGCACCAGGAGGGTGGTGGGCACCAGGACTGCCACCTGCTTGCCGTCCTGCACCGCCTTGAAGGCCGCACGCACGGCGATCTCGGTCTTGCCGTACCCGACGTCCCCGCAGATCAGGCGGTCCATCGGGATCGTGCGCTCCATGTCGGCCTTGACCTCGTCGATGCACGCCTGCTGATCGGGCGTCTCGACATAGGGGAAGGCGTCCTCGAGCTCTCGCTGCCAGGGGGTGTCGGCGGCGAAGGCGTAGCCCTTGCTCGCCTGCCGCGCTGCGTACAGCCGGATCAGCTCGGCCGCGATCTGCTTGACCGCCTTGCGGGCGCGGCCCTTGGCCTTCTGCCAGTCCGCGCCACCGAGGCGGTGAACCGTCGGGGCCTCGCCGCCCACGTACTTCGTCACCAGGTCGAGCTGGTCGGTCGGCACGAACAGTCGATCGGCCGGCTGGCCGCGCTTGCTCGCGGCGTACTCGAGCACGAGGTACTCGCGCTCGGCCCCTGCGACCGCCCGCTGGACCATGTCGATGTACTTGCCGACGCCGTGCTGCTCGTGCACGACGTAGTCGCCCGGCTTGAGGCTCAGCGGGTCGATGGCCCGGCGGCGGCGCGACGGCAGGCGTCGCATGTCCTTCGTCGAGGAGCGCTGGCCGACGATGTCGGTCTCCGTGACCACCGTCAGCGCACAGGAGTCGACAGTGAAGCCGTGCAGCAGGCGTCCGCGGGTGACCGTGACCAGCCCCGCCGCCGGCATGCCGGCGAGGTCCGGGGCCTCGACCACGGGGACGCCGGCGTCCGCCAGCTCCTCCCGCAAGCGCGCGACCGATCCGTGCCCCTCGGCCAGCAGTGCGACGCGGCTGCCCGCCTTCGCCCATGCACCCAGGTCCGCGATGGCCCGTTCGGAGTCGCCCCGGTAGGACTCGAGCTCGTGTCCCGGGATCCGGATGATGCCGTCGCGGACCTCCTCGAGGTCCGCATCACGACGACAGCGGGGTCAGCCGCCACCAGCCGTCGCCACGCACGCGGGCGATCGCCCGCACGTCGTCCAGCTCGCGGTAGCTGGCGGCCGCGAGGTCGATGGGTGCGGCGTTGCCCACTGTCGCGTTGTGCCACGACGCCATCAGGAACTCCTGGGCCGTGCGCACGACGTCGTGGGCGCGACGCCGGATGCGCTCGGGCTCCAGGAGCACCACGTGCGCCGAGCCGGTGATGAGCTCCAGCGGCGTCGTCATGCCGTCCGCCAGCACCGGGGCGAGCGACTCCATGCCCTCGACCGGGATGCCCTGCGCGAGCTTGTCGCACATCTCCGCCAGGTGCGGCGCCGCAAGCGAGAGCGCGGCCGCCCGCTCCCGGACCTGCGGCGTCAGGAGCAGCTCGCGGACCGCCGGCGCCCGGAGGCCGTTCGGGGCGAGCTCCAGCGACCGCTGGTCGGCGACCGAGAAGGTGCGCACCTCCTCGACGGTGTCCCCCCAGAACTCCACCCGGAGCGGATGCTCCTCCGTCGGGGGGAACACGTCGAGGATGCCGCCGCGCACCGCGACCTGCCCGCGTCGCTCGATCAGGTCGTTGCGCTCGTACCCGAGCGATACAAGGGTCTCGACCAGGTCATCGAGGTCCGCGTCGTCGCCGACGTTCAGTCGCACGGGGAGGACGTCCGCGATCGCGGTCACGACCGGCTGCAGGAAGGCGCGCACCGAGGTCACGAGCACGTCGATGGGCTGCGTCACAGCGTCTGCGGCATCGGGATGCGCCAGCCGGTGCATCACCGCGACGCGACGGCCGACGGTGTCGGACGACGGGGACAGCCGCTCGTGCGGCAGGGTCTCCCACGACGGGAACACGACGACCTCCGCCGACGGAACGAGGTCGGGAAGGGCGGCGGCGACGTCCTCGGCCTCGCGACCGGTCGCCGTCACGACGATCACCGGGGTCCGGCGTTCGCGCGCCGCGGCGATCTGGGCGACCACGAGCGGATGCAGCGCGGACGTCACCTCGACCGTCGAGCCGGATCCGGCCTGGGCGAGCTCCCGGACACCGACGAAGCCGGGGTCCTCCGACAGGCAGGCCAGCAGCCCGGTGAGGTTCACGATGCCGTCGACTCCCGGAGAGCAGTGCGCAGCGGACCGACGAGCGCAGGACGGCTCACCAGCAGGTCGGTGACGTACGGCGGCATGTGATTGAAGGTCACGGCGGAGCCATCGACGTGCGACGGCACGAGTCCGTAGTGGTGCGCGACCCCATAGGGCGCGGCGACGTCCCACTCGTAGAAGCCGGTGTCGTGGACGTAGGCGTCCGCCCGACCGAGCAGGATCTCGTTGACCTTGGCGCCCACCGACCCCACGTCGATGACCTCCACGCCCTGATGGGCGACGCCAGCCTCGTCGAGGAGGGCGGCGAGTCGCTCGACCGTCGCGCCGAGCGTGGCGGGCGGACGGCTGCGGGAGGCGACGATGCGGACGGGCCGGTCGACCGGGAGTCCCGCCGGGGCGTCGACGACGTCGAGCACGGAGCGGGTCAGCCCCTGGGCCGGCAGGTCGACCGTGCAGGCCGACAGGACCGCGCCGGCCGGCTCCCACAGCGCCACGTGGACGGCGAAGTCGGGACGACCCTGGCCGTACTCGTAGGTGCCGTCGAGCGGGTCCACGATCCACACCCGCTCGGCGTCCAGCCGGGACGCGTCGTCCTTGCCCTCCTCGCTGAGGATGGCGTCATGCGGACGGGCGGCGGTGAGGAGCTCCATGATGCGCACGTGCGAGGCCTCGTCGGCCTGCTTGCGCAGGGAGTTGGCGGCGTCCTTGTCGTCCACCGGGCCGAAGGACGTGCGCAGGTCCAGCAGCAGCCGTCCCGCCTCCTGGGCCACGTCACGGGAGAGCTCGGCATCGGTCCGGTTCATTGCATCCGTCCGTTTCTCCCGGAAACCGGGACGAATCCTCGATCCGGGCCCTCAGCAGGCCCATCTTCGCCCGTTGGTCCCGGAAACCGGGAGAAACGGGAATCAGGTGTTGTAGCGGTTCTGCGTGGCCTCGAGCCCGTCCGTGACCAGCGACTCCACCGCATCGGCAGCGCGCTGGACCACCTCCGGCAGCTCCGTGCGCTCGGCGGAGGGGAACGGCTTCAGCACGAAGTCGGCCGGATCCTGGCGCCCCGGCGGGCGGCCGATGCCGACGCGGATCCGGAAGAACTCACCGGTTCCCAGCGCCTTGCGGATGCTCCTGAGCCCGTTGTGGCCGTTGTCGCCGCCACCGAGCTTCACCCGGATGGACGTGAACGGGATGTCGAGCTCGTCGTGGACCACGACCAGCCGGTCCGTCCCGACGCCGTAGAACGACATGAGCGCCTTCACCGGCCCACCCGACTCGTTCATGAACGACAGGGGCTCCACCAGCACCAGGTGCGTCATCGCCCCCGGGATCCCCAGCTTGCCGTCCGCGGCCAGTGCGTGACCACGCTTGTGCCGGGCCAGCCTGGCACCGACCTGCTCCGAGAGCCGGTCGGTGACCAGGAAGCCCACGTTGTGCCGGGTGGCGGCGTACTCCGGGCCCGGATTGCCGAGCCCGACGACCAGCCACGGGCTGCTGGACAGGACTACTCCGCGGGAGTCTCGGCGACGGGCTCGGCCGCCTCGGCCGCCTCGGCCTCCTCGACCTCAGCCTCGTGGGCAGCGGCGTCCGCGTACTCCTCGGCCTTGTGCTCGGCGTCGGACACGGCGTGCTTGGCAGCCTCGCCGGCATCCTCGCCACTGGCGACAGCGGCCTCGAGGGCCTGGACCACGGAGGCCGCGTCCATGCCGGCCTCCTCGGCGGCCGCGGTGGCGGCCTTGATGGCGTCAGCCATGTCGGAGCGGTCCTGCGCCTCTTCCTTCGTGATGATCACGAGGTCGATGTGCTCGAGGTTGCGCTTCACCGGGTCGCGCTGGACGTCGCGCGGCTTCACGAGCACCGTGCTGCCGTCGAAGCTGACGGACAGGACGACTCGCGGCCGGCGCAGGGCGAGGTTGAGGTCGTGCTCCGGCAGGGCCACGTGGACCAGCTCGGTGCCCGAGCCGTAGATCACGGCGGGGATGTTCCCCTCGCGGCGGATCCGGCGGGCAGCGCCCTTGCCGAAATCGGAACGGGGAACAGCAGTCATGGCAACGGTGGTCACTTCTCAGAACTCCTCGGTCATCGTCGGTCACCTCGGCAACGCTGGTAGGCGCCGACCACGTCGATCACGGTGGGCCGTTCGGGTCACGATCAGTGGCCCGACTGCCCACCCTCGCCGAGGATTCGCACAGTCTACCCCCGGGCCGGCGGGACCCTTCGCGGCCCCCTAGTGGGAGGACGCCTCGGACTCCAGCGAGTCGTCGTCGAACATGCTCGTCACGGATCCGTCGGTGAAGACCTCCGTGATGGCCTTGGCCAGGATCGGGGCGATCGACAGGACCGTCAGCTTCGGGAACTGGTGCTCGTCGGGGATCGGCAGCGTGTTGGTGACGATGACCTCGGAGATGCGCGACTCCTGGAGCCGCTCGCGGGCGGGATCGCTCAGGATGCCGTGGGTCGCGGCCACGATGACGTCCTTGGCCCCGTTCTCGAACAGGGTCTCGGCCGCCTTCACGATCGTGCCGCCCGTGTCGATCATGTCGTCGACGAGGACGCAGACGCGGTCGCGGACATCGCCGACGACCTCGAACACCCGCACCTGGTTGGGCACGTCCGGGTCGCGCCTCTTGTGGATGATCGCCAGCGGGGCGCCGAGCACGTCGGTCCAGCGCTCGGCCACGCGCACCCGGCCGGCATCGGGCGAGACGACCGTGATGTCCTCGCGGGGAACGCGGGAGGACACGTGCTTGGCCAGCAGCGGCATGGCGAACAGGTGGTCGACGGGGCCGTCGAAGAACCCCTGGATCTGCGAGGTGTGGAGGTCGACCGTCATGAGCCGGTCTGCGCCGGCGGTCTTGAACAGGTCGGCGATCAGCCGGGCCGAGATGGGCTCACGGCCACGGTGCTTCTTGTCCTGACGGGCGTAGCCGTAGAACGGCACGATCACCGTGATGCGCTTGGCCGATGCGCGCTTGAGCGCGTCGATCATGATCAGCTGCTCCATGATCCACTTGTTGATCGGCGTCGTATGGCTCTGCAGCACGAACGCGTCGCAGCCGCGAACGGACTCCTGGAACCGCACGAAGATCTCGCCGTTGGCGAAGTCGTAGGCGAGCGTCGGCGACAGCGCTACGCCGAGGTTGTCGGCGACCTCCTGGGCCAGCTCGGGGTAGGAACGTCCGGCAAGGAGCACCAGTCGCTTCTGGTTGGGTACCGAAAGGTGGGACACCGGCGCTCCTACGCTGAATCGGACGGGTGGTCGCTGGCTGAATCCTGCCCGGCCCGGGCCGCCGCCTCAGCGGCGGGTGACCCGGGGCGACGGCGCTGGACCCAGCCCTCGATGTTGCGCTGGCGGGCCCGGCCGACGGCCATCGCTCCCGCCGGGACGTCGTCGGTGATCACGGAGCCGGCAGCCGTGTAGGCGCCGTCACCGACGGTCACCGGGGCGACGAGCATGGTGTCGCTGCCGATCCGCACGTGGTCGCCCACGACGGTGCGGTGCTTGTCGACCCCGTCGTAGTTCACGACGATGGTCGCGGCGCCGATGTTCGAGCCGGTGCCGACCTCCGCGTCGCCCACGTACGACAGGTGCGGCACCTTCGCCCCGTCGCCGATGGTCGAGTTCTTGATCTCGACGTAGGCACCGGCGCGGGTGTGGCTGCCGAGGACCGTGCCTGGCCGCAGGAAGGTGAACGGGCCGACGCGGGCGCCGTCGCCGATCACCGCGAGCTCGGCCCAGGTGTGGATCACCTCGGCCCCGGAGCCCACCTCGCAGGAGACCAGCGTCGTTCCCGGGCCCACCACGGCACCGGAGGCCACCGACGTCGGGCCCCGCATGGTGACCTGTGGCCGGATCACGACGTCGGTCTGGAGGTCGACGTCGACATCGAGCCAGGTGGAGGCGGGATCGAGCATCGAGACGCCCTGACGCATCCAGGACTCGTTGATCCGATCGCGCATGAGCGCCGCGGCATGCGCCAGCTGCACCCTGTCGTTCACGCCCAGGACCTCGTCGGAATCCGCGCACAGCGAGGCCGAGACCACGTCGCCGTCTGCACGCATGAGCCCGATGACGTCGGTGAGGTACTCCTCGCCCTGCGCGTTGTCAGTCGTGACGCGGCCCAGGCAGGCGACGAGGCGATCGGCGTCGAAGGCATACATGCCGGAGTTGATCTCGTCGATGCGTCGCTGGTCGTCCGACGCGTCCTTGTCCTCGACGATGGCCGCCACGGAGCCGCCGGCCTCGCGAACCACGCGTCCGTAGCCGGTCGGGTCGGACAGGCGAGCGGTGAGCACGGTGGCGGACGCCGACGTCGACTCGTGCTCCAGCAGCATCGCCACGAGGGTGCGGCCGGTCAGCAGGGGCGTGTCACCGGTCAGGACGACGACCGGACCGTCAGTGGTCGAGATCCCCTTCGTCGCAAGGTCCTCCAGTGCGACGCGCACGGCGTGCCCGGTGCCGTTCTGCTCCTGCTGGACGACGGCCATCGCCCAGGGGGCGACCTCCGCCACGTGAGCGCCGACAGCGTCGCGACCATGACCGACGACGACGACCAGGTGGTGGGGCTCGAGGGAGGAGGCTGCCTCGATGACGTGGCCGAGGAGGGAACGCCCGGCCACCGCGTGCAGGACCTTGGGCGTCGCGGACTTCATCCGCTTGCCTTCTCCCGCAGCGAGGATCACGACGACGGACGGGCGACTGCTGGTCACTTCGGTTCCTCAGTCGGGTTGGGGCGGCCGGGGAAGGCAGGCCAACCCTATCCGGTCCCCACTCTCGACGGAGGGGGGTTGCCGGGCAGTTAGTTGATCGTGAAACTAGGTGCATGACGGACGTGGAGGTCACCGCGAGCCACGAGGCGCAGGTCGGCCGGTTCACGGTCCGCCGGGCCCTGCCACGGCGCGGCCGACGCACCGTCGGCGCCTGGTGCTTCGCCGACCACATGGGGCCCGCAGACGTCACCGAGGGCAGCGGACTCGACGTCGGGCCGCACCCGCACATGGGCCTGCAGACGGTCACCTGGCTGCTCGACGGTCAGGCGCTGCACAAGGACACCCTGGGGTCCGAGCAGGTGATCGCGCCGGGACAGCTCAACCTCATGACCGCCGGGCACGCGGTCGCCCACGCCGAGGAGGCCACCGGCCACTACCGCGGCACGCTCGAGGGGATCCAGCTCTGGATCGCGCTGCCCGATGCGACCCGCAGCGGCGGAGCCGCGTTCGAGCACCACGCCGAGCTCCCCCGCCGCGACCTCGACGGCGCGGTGGCCACCGTGCTCATCGGCGACCTCGACGGCACCCGGAGCCAGGCCCGGCACGACACCCCCCTCGTCGGCGTCGACCTCGACCTGCGCGCTGCCACCACCGTCCCGCTGCGCCCGGACTTCGAGTACGCCCTCATCGTCCTGCGCGGATCGGCCCTCGTGGACGGGACGCCCGCAACCCCGGGGCACCTGGCCTACCTCGGACTCGGACGCGATGAGGTGCGCGTCGACGTGACAGAGCCGACGCGGGCGATCCTGCTCGGCGGCGAGCCGTTCCCTGAGCCCGTGACTGATGTGGTGGAACTTCGTTGCGCGGACGCGTGACGAGATCGACGCCGCCTATGCATCGTGGCGCGACCAGGACGACCGTTTCGGGCGGGTGCGGTCGTCGCTGCCCGTCATCCCTGCTGCTGCGCCGTTCTGGCACTGAGTTCACGTCCAGCGCTGGGCTCCCGGGGGTGGGGTCGAACCACCGTTGACGGATTCAAAGTCCGCTGTCCTGCCGCTAGACGACCCGGGACCAGCCGGTCTCCCGGCAGCAGGAGAACTGTAGACGCGGCAGTCGACTCCGGGCCGCGACGGCGCTTAACGTGGGTCACGTGACCCTCGCTCGCTCGCTCTCCATGCTCGCCACTGTCGTCATCGTCGGCCTCGGGGTGCCGCCCGCCCTCGCACAGCCGCAGTCGCTTCCGGTCGTCGACGCCGTCACCTGCACCGATGTCCTCTTCCTCGGCGCGCGCGGCTCGGGCCAGCCCCAGGGCGGTTCCGCGGACGACGCGGGGACCGGGCTCGGCAAGCAGGTGTACGGGGTCTCGCAACGCCTTGCCCGCCAGCTCCCCGGTCGCACGGTGTCGTCCCAGGCAGTCACGTACCCGGCCCAGGGCACCGAACTGCTCCTGACCAACCGCGACGCCTACTTCACCAGCCTCGAGCTGGGGGCCCAGAGCGTCCAGTCGGCCCTGCGCGGCCGAGCCGCCGAGTGCCCGCGCGAGCGGATCGTGCTCGCCGGCTACTCCCAGGGGGCGATGGTGGTTCATCGCGCGCTGCAGGACCTTGACCGCGCCGGCGACCCGGCGGCCCGTCAGATCCTTGCGCGCACCGACGGGGTCGTCCTCATCTCCGACGGCGACCGACGCCGTCGCGACCGGGCCACGGACTACGGCACGGCGGGACGCAGCGAGGGCGTCGGCTACGCACTGCGCCCGGACTCCGGGGCGCGCGGCACCAAGCTGCCCGCGGGCATGAAGGCGCGCATCCACAGCATCTGCCTCGATCTCGACGTCGTATGCGACTACCAGCCCGACGTCCACACCGGCGCCGGCCTGCTGGCCGGGGCGGCGATCCACTCCGACGGCTACACGTCGTCGCGCCCGGTGAACCGGGCCACCGACGCGGTGGCCGCGCGGGTGCGCCGATCTTGACTCCCCTACCTACGGTGCCGTAACCTACGGAAGCGTAGGTTCGGCTCGATGCCGGACGAGAGGAGCCCGATGAGCGCCACCCCCGACACCGTCAGCGCCCGCGAGCAGGCCGCCCTGCAGGAGCCGCTCCAGCTGAACTCGCGCGGGATGCGCATCACCATCGCGTTCTTCGTCGCCATCCCGCTGCTGGCCGTCATCGCGGCGATCCCCGTCGCCTGGGGTGGCTGGCTGTCGTGGGTCGACATCGCCCTGCTGGTCGTGTTCTACGCGATCACCGCGATCGGCATCACCGTCGGGTACCACCGCTACTTCACGCACGGTTCCTTCAAGGCCGGCCGCGGCACGAAGATCGTCCTGGGGATCATCGGCTCGATGGCCCTCCAGGGCTCCCTCGACCAGTGGGTGGCCGACCACCGCAAGCATCACAAGTACTCCGACGAGGTCGGCGACCCGCACTCTCCGTGGCGGTTCGGCAGCTCCAAGCGCGCAGTGGCCAAGGGCCTCTACTACGCGCACGTCGGCTGGCTGTTCGACGCGTCCAACACCCCGATCTCCAAGTACGCCCCGGACATCGCTGCTGACAAGGACCTGCGCACGATCTCGCGCTGGTTCCCGGCGGTCGTCATCACGACCCTGCTGCTGCCTGCGCTGCTCGGCGGCCTCATCACCTGGTCGTGGGCCGGCGCGCTGACCGCCTTCTTCTGGGCCACCCTCATCCGCGTCGCCCTGGTGCATCACATCACCTGGTCGATCAACTCGATCTGCCACGTGTTCGGCACCCGCCCGTTCGAGTCGCGCGACCTCTCCACGAACGTCTGGTGGCTGGCGATTCCGGCACTCGGCGAGTCGTGGCACAGCCTCCATCACGCCGAGCCGACGGCCGCGCGCCATGGCGTGCTGACGCACCAGCTCGACCTGAGCGCCGTCATCATCCGCGGCATGGAGCGCACCGGAGTGGTCCACGACGTCCGCTGGCCCAAGCCCGAGCGCGTGGTGGCGAAGCTCAAGGACCCCTCGATGGCTCGACGTGTCCGCGGCTACCACGCTCCCGCCGACGTCCAGTCCTAGGCTGACCACCTGATGACCGCACCCATCGAGCCTGCGCCCGACAACGTCACCGACATCACGGGCGTCGTTGCCCGCTCCGAGCCCCGTCGCAAACCCCCGCGTGAGCGGGTGCGGATGAGCGGTCAGGAGCGCCGCGAGCAGCTGCTCGACGTCGGCCGCCGGCTGTTCGCCGAGAAGGGCTTCGAGGCGGTCAGCGTGGAGGAGATCGCCGCGAAGGCAGGCGTCTCCAAGCCCGTCGTCTACGAGCACTTCGGCGGGAAGGAAGGCCTCTACGCGGTCGTCGTGGACCGCGAGATGACCTACCTGCTCGTCGCCATCACCGACGCCCTCGACGATCCCGCCGGTGCGGAGCCGATGAACGCGCGCACGCTGCTCGAGCGAGCGGGCATGGCGCTGTTCGACTACATCGACAGGTACCCGGACGGCTTCCGCATCCTCGTCCGTGACACCCCGGTCGTCCGTGACCCCGAGGCGCCGTCCGTCGTCGTCGGCGGGACGTTCGCCGGCCTCCTGGTCGACGTGGCAGCGCGGGTCGACGACCTGCTCGCCAGCCAGTTCAAGGCGCACAAGCTCAACCCGAAGTGGGCGCCGCTGTACTCGCAGATGCTCGTCGGCATGGTCGCCCAGACCGGGCAGTGGTGGCTCGACGTCCGCAAGCCGAAGAAGGAGGAGGTCGTGGCCCATCTGGTCAACCTCGCCTGGAACGGCCTGCAGAACCTCGAGGTCAAGCCCGCCCACGTGCGCTCGCCTCGTCCCTGACCTCGCTGGGCGTCCTCGCGAACCCGACGTCATCGAGACTCTCGACCACGGGATTCTCGGCAGCAAGGAATCTTGACGTCAAGATTCTTGACGTAGCATGGCCGCATGCCAGGCACCCCGACCGCCGACGAGGTCGATCGCATCACGGCCGCCTGGCAGCGCGAACGCCCCGACCTCGATGTCTCCCCCCTGCAGGTCCTCTCCCGCGTCACCCGGCTCGCCCGGCATCTCGATCTCGCTCGTCGGCAGGCCTTCGCGACCCACTCCCTCGAGACGTGGGAGTTCGACGTCCTCGCCGCCCTGCGCCGGGCCGGCTCCCCCTACTCGCTGTCGCCGGGTCAGCTCGGCACCGAGACCCTCGTCACCAGCGGGACGATGACCAACCGCATCGACCGGCTCGAGGGGCGCGGCCTGGTCCGCAGGGAGCCTGATCCGTCCGATCGGCGGGGAGTGCGCGTCGTGCTCACCGACGCGGGCCGCCAGACCGTCGACGATGCCCTGTTCGACCTCGTCGCCCGCGAGCACGACCTGCTGGCGACGCTGCCCGACGAGAGCCAGGCCGAGCTGGCCCTGCTGCTCCGCGCCCTCGTCCGCGAGTTCGGGGACTAGCGGTCGCCTCCCCCGTCGACTGGAGGCTCGTGGCGGGGTTCCGTGCGGAAGACCCGATCACGGGCCTCCAGTCAACGCGGGCCGAAGAACCGCTCGATGCCGGCGTACAGCCAGTCCGCGTACTGCCGCTGACCCGCCTTGGAGCTCATCCGCCGGGCCTCCTCGGCATTGCGCATGTTCCCGACCTCGATGGTCGTCGTCGGGACGTTGCTGAAGTTGAGGGACGTCGTGTCGCGCGAGATCAGCAGCTGGTTGCTGATGTAGTTCGACGGAGTCGCCCCCGCGGCCGCCATGCCGGCGATCATCGCCCGTGCCAGCCGTCGGTCGACCTTCACGACGTCATCGGTCCAGTCCGGAATGAGGGCCGGCGCGATAGCGAAGAAGCCCTTGCTCGTCGACGGGGCGCCGTCGGCGTGGATGCTGATCATCGCGTCCGCGTCGAGCTCGTTCGCGATCCCGGCGCGGTCCCAGACACAGGGTCCCCACGCATCGCGCGAGTTGGTGGAGCGCGTCAGCTCGACCCGTGCACCGGCGGCCTCCAGCCGGCTCTTGAGGTGCTGCGCCACCTTCCAGGTGAAGGTCGCCTCGGGCAGCCCGGCGTTGGTCGCCGTCCCCGTGGTGTTGCAGCCCTTGACGATCGAGCCGTTGAACTTGGTCTGAGCCATCTGCTTGGCGAACTTGGGGTTCGAGTTGCCGAGCTGGTGACCGGGGTCGAGCACGATGACCTTGCCCTCCAGCGGCCGGTCGGGAGCGGCCGGAACGACGGCGGCCGCCGGTGCGGCCACCGCCAGCACCGCGCCCGCTGCGACGGCCACAAGCAGGCTGCGCATCACAGGACGGCCAGCATCCGGTGGTTGCCGAGGGTGTTCGGCTTTACGCGCTCGAGGCCGAGGAACTCGGCCACGCCCTCGTCGTAGGACTGGAGGAGCTGCTCGTAGACGTCGTGGTCCACCGGGGAGTCGTCGATCTCCGCGAACCCGTGCCGCTCGAAGAAGGGCACGGCGAACGTGAGGCAGAAGACCTTCTTGACGCCCACCTCGCGTGCGCGCTGGACCAGCGCCGAGAGCAGGAGCGACCCGATGCCCTGTCCGGCGAGTGCAGGATCGACCGCGACGGTGCGCACCTCCGCGAGGTCCTCCCACATGACGTGCAGCGCCCCGCAGCCGACGACCTCCCCCTCGCGCTCAGCGACGAGGAACTCCTGGATGTCCTCGAACAGGGTCACCGTCGCCTTCGACAGCAGCCGACCGTCGGGCGAGTACGCATCGATGAAGGCGCGGATCGCGCGCACGTCGCTCGTCCGCGCCGGCCTGATCACGGTGTCAGTCATCGCTGCTCGGGCTTCTGGTCGCGCTCGTGACCTCGCTGCTCGGGCTCCTGGTCGCGCTCGTGACCTCGCTGCTCGGGCTTCACCAGCGGGAACAGGATCGTCTCCCTGATCCCCAGGCCCATCAGCGCCATCAGGACCCGGTCGATCCCCACCCCAACGCCACCCATGGGCGGCATCCCGTGCTCCATCGCCCGCAGGAAGTCCTCGTCCAGGCGCATGGCCTCGACATCGCCGCGATCGCCGAGCGCCGACTGCTCGATGAGTCGCTCCCGCTGGATCACCGGGTCGACGAGCTCGGAGTAGCCGGTTCCCGTCTCGGCACCATTGATGTACAGGTCCCACTTCTCGACGACACCCGGCTTGGTGCGGTGGCCTCGCACCAGCGGGGAGGTGTCGACGGGGTAGTCCATGACGAACGTGGGTCCGGTGAAGGTCGGGACGACGTGATGCTCGAACAGCTCCTCGGCGAGCTTCCCGGCCACGGCCGTGGGATGGAACTCGATCCCGTCCTTCTCGCAGAGGGCCACCAGGTGGTCGCGGGACGTGTCGGGCGTGATCTGCTCCCCGATGGCCGCGGACAGCGACTCGTAGAGGTCCACCTGCGGCCAGACCCCCGAGAGGTCGTGAACGGAGCCGTCGTGGTGCGTCACGGTCAGCGATCCGCACGCGGCGATCGCGGACTCCTGGATGAGCTCGCGGGTGATGGTCGCCACGACCTGGTAGTCGGCGTAGGCCTGGTAGAACTCGAGCATCGTGAACTCGGGCGAATGGGTCCGGTCAGCACCCTCGTTGCGGAAGTTCCGGTTCATCTCGAACACGCGCTCGAGCCCTCCGACCACAGCGCGCTTGAGGAACAGTTCCGGTGCGATGCGCAGGTAGAGATCCATGTCGAACGCGTTCGAGTGGGTGACGAACGGGCGGGCCGCCGCACCACCCGGCTGCGTCTGGAGCATCGGGGTCTCGATCTCCAGGTAGCCGCGGCGGGCCAGGCTCTGCCGGATGGAGGCCACCACGGCGACCCTCGACCGCGCCGCCTGCTGCGCCTCGGGGCGGACGACCAGGTCGACATAGCGCTGCCGGACCCGCGTCTCCTCCCCCAGCGGCTTGTGCGCGACCGGCAGGGGGCGAAGCGCCTTCGCAGCCATACGCCACTGGTCGGCGAGGACCGACAGCTCCCCGCGCTTGGAGGTGATGACCTCGCCCGCGACGAACACATGGTCGCCGATGTCGACGAGGTCCTTCCAGTCGGCCAGCGCGTCCTCGCCGACGTTCGCGAGGGAGAGCATCGCCTGGATCTCGGTTCCGTCACCCGCGCGCAGCGTCGCGAAGCAGAGCTTGCCGGTGTTGCGCGAGTAGATCACCCGGCCCGCGATGCCCACCCGGTCGCCGGTCGCCGTGTCCACCGGCAGGTCGGGAAATCGCGCGCGCACGTCCGCGATGGTCGCGGTGATGGGCAGGCCGATGCCGTAGGGCTCCCTGCCGCGGGCGGTCAGCTGCTCGCGCTTCTCGCGCCGGATCCGCATCTGCTCGGGCAGGTCATCGTCCGGGTCAGCGTGGTCCTCGAAGGAGCCGGGGGCGTCGGTCGTCACAACGCACAAGGCTAATCCTCGTAGGCTGCCCGCATGACCAACGGTCCCGCCAGCACCGACGGATGGCCTGCCCCCGGGCCCGTCCGCGGGGTGATCTTCGACATCCACTCCACGCTGGTCGACCAAGGGGACGCCGACCACTGGCTCGACGCCGCCCTCGCCGTGGCGCCGCATCCGATGTCCGCGGATGAGCGGGTGGAGCTCGTCGGCTTCCTCGACCGGATCTGGGAGGGGGCCCGGATCAGCGACCCCCTCAGCAGCCGCGACCTGTCGTTCGAGGACCACTCCCGCGTGTTCCACGAGCTCATCGCGGCCGGACCCGGCGTGGACCGCGGCCTGGCCAACGCCCTGTACGACGTCATGCTCGACACCTGGCAGGCGTACGACGACACCCTTCCCACCCTGCAGGCCCTGCGTGGGCTCGGCGTGCGCACGTGCCTGCTCTCGAACGCCGGCGTGCCGATCAGGACGGTGCTGGACCGAGACGGGCTGACGCCCTGGTACGACGAGATCGTGCTGTCCTACGAGGTGGGCTTCGTGAAGCCCGATGTGCGGATCTTCGAGGCGGCACTCGAGCGCCTCGGGATGCCCGCGTCGGACGTGCTCATGGTCGGCGACAACGCCAACGATGACGGCGGCGGCACGCAGCTGGGCCTGCGCACGCTCATCCTCCCCCGCACGAGCGGACGCGTGCACGGACTTTCCGCCGTCACCGCGCTCGTGTCCGGCCTTGCGCGGTCGGGATGACGACGGGCCGGCCAGCGCCCACCGAGGTCAGCCACGGTGACCCTGCACCCCGTGGTGGAGCCAGCGAGCTCCGGTCGGACGGGCACCCCCGAGCGGGTCCGCCTCGCTGTCGGTGTCGGCGGCATCGCGACCGCCTGGCTGCTCGTGGCGACCACCCAGGTCGACCGCCTGCGTCTCGGATTCGACCCCTGGCAGCAGGGGGACTGGCTGATCAACTACGCGGGCGGACTCGTCCGCCGCGGCCTCCTCGGGGACGGGCTCCTCGCCCTGTTCCCCGACGGGACCACAGTGGTCACCGCGACCGTGGTGCTCCAGCTCGGGATCGCGTTCGTGCTCTACGCCTGCCTCGCCGTCCTGTTCTGGCAGACCCGGCGCGAATGGGCCTGGGTCATGGTGATCCTGTCGCCCGCCGTCCTCCTCTTCCCCGTCCTCGACCCGCTGGCCAGCCTCCGGAAGGAGGTGCTCGCCCTCGCTGCGCTCGGACTACTCGCCGTCGGCGTGCGGGCGGGGCGACCGGTGCCATGGGCATTGATCGCACTCCCCCTGTACTCGGTCGGGGTCCTGTCCCACGAGTCGCTCCTCGTGACCCTCCCCGCCTTCGTGATCCTGCTCGCTCCCGCGTGGCGCCAGCCAGGCTCGCGCCGCTCCGTGACGATCCTGCTGAGCCTCTTCGCGGCCGTCTCGATCACGGCGCTGGTCGTCGCGATCCTGCACCCCGGAGACAGTGCCACCGTGTCCAGGATCTGCGCATCCTGGACGGCGGCGGGCCTCGAGTGCGGCGGCGTCCTCGACTACCTGGACATGGGTGTCCGGGCATCCGTCGCCAGCGTCCTCGACCGGTTCCCGATGGTCTTCAACTACCTTCCGCTGGCGGTGCTGGCCGTCGTGCCGCTCGTGACCATCCGCCTGCTCCCCCGACACTGGGCGCTGGCACTGGTCGTCGTCGGCGCCTCACTGCCCCTCTTTGCGCTCGGCATGGACTACGGCCGATGGATCTACGTCGTCAGCACCGAACTGGCCTTGGTGTCGTTGGCGGCGTGGCCGCGACTGGGCCTGCGACCCATGCAGGTCCCGGGGATCGCGGTCGCCGCTTTCGTCCTGCTCTGGTCGGTGCCGCACTTCCAGCCGGAGCTGCGCCAGTCAGTGGCGCAGCTCTGGCTGGAATGGGTGCACGGCGCCGTGCGGGCGCTCCGCTGACCGAGCGTTCCTAGCCGACCTCGGCGTTCTTGTCGAACACGAGGCGCAGGCCCACCAGCGTCAGGTCCGGCTCGTGGTGGGTGATCGTCTGGCTCTCCAGCACGACGATCGGAGCCAGGCCACCGGTCGCGACCACCGCCGTGACGGCCCCGAGCTCCTCGACGATGCGGTCGACGAGTCCGTCGACCTGGCCGGCGAACCCGTAGAGGGCACCGGACTGCAGTGCCTCGACGGTGTTCTTGCCGATCACCGATCGCGGGCGCACGAGCTCCACCTTGCGCAGCTGCGCGGCCCGCGACGCGAGGGCGTCCAGGGAGATCTCGATGCCCGGCGCGAGGGCGCCGCCCAGGAACTCGCCCTTGGCCGAGACGACGTCGAGGTTCGTCGAGGTGCCGAAGTCGACGACGATGCAGGGCCCGCCGAACAGGTGGTGGGCGGCGATCGTGTTGACGATCCGGTCGGCGCCGACCTCCTTGGGGTTGTCGGTGAGGACGGGCACGCCCGTCTTGGTCCCTGGTTCCACGATCACCGTGGGCACACCGTCGAAGTAGCGGTCGAGCATCACCCGCATCTCGCGCAGCACGGCAGGCACCGTGCTGCACAGGGCGATCCCGTTGATCTCGCCCGCGTCGGCAAGCAGCCCCCGGTACGTCAGCGCCATCTCGTCGGCGGTCGTGCGGGCGTCGGTCTTGATGCGCCACGACGACGCCAGCTCCTCGCCCTCGAACATCCCGAGGACGGTGTTGGTGTTGCCGACGTCGATCGCGAGCAGCACTACGACTCCTGACGCAGGTCGGCACCGATGTCGAGCACGGGCGCCGAGTGGGTGAGGGCTCCGACCGCAAGGTAGTCCACGCCAGTGCCGGCGACCTCGGCAGCCACCGGCAAGGACAGCCCGCCGGACGCCTCGAGCCGTGCCCGGCCCGCCGTCAGGCGGACCGCCTCGCGCATCTGCTCGGGAGTGAAGTTGTCGAGGAGCACCAGATCGGCGCCCGCGGCCAGCACCTCGTCCAGCTGGGCGAGCGAGTCGACCTCGACCTCGACGTCGACTCCGGGGAACTCCCGTCGGACGGCATCGAACGCCGCCGCGACCCCGCCCGCGGCGACCACGTGGTTGTCCTTGACCAGGGCGGCATCCGACAGGGACATGCGGTGATTGACACCACCACCGCAGCGGACCGCGTACTTCTCCAGGCGGCGCATCCCCGGCGTGGTCTTGCGAGTGTCGCGGATCGCTGCCCCGCTTCCGGCAATGGCGTCGACCCACGTGCGGGTGAGGGTGGCGATGCCGCTCAGGTGCCCGAGCAGGTTGAGGGCGGGGCGCTCCGCGCGCAGCAGGTCGTGCGTTCTTCCCGTCACGCTCAGGATCACCGTGCCCTCGTCCACGGCGGTGCCGTCAGCCACGAGTGCCCTCACGTCCGCAGCGTCGCCGCACACGTACGAGAACACTGCCGCCGCCACCGGCACGCCGGCCACCACGCCGGAGCGCCTGGCCACCAGGTCCAGCGTCGCTCGCTGCCCGACGGGGACGGTCGCCACCGTGGTGACGTCCACGCCACCGTCGAGATCCTCGTCGACCGCCCGGCCGATGAGCGCCTCCAGGTCGTCAGGGTTCAGCCCGGCTGCCACCAGCTGGCTGCGGACGTCCTCCCCCACCCGAGGCTGCGCGCTCCCGCCGTCGCTCATGTCGACTCTCCTGTCACCGGTTCCACGTGCGTCGTGCACAGACCCTCGTCATCGAGCTGCGTGACCAGCCGAAGTCGCCATCTCGCGTCGTCCCGCTCGGGGTGGTCCTCGCGCCAGTGCGACCCGCGCGTCTCCGTGCGCAGGAGCGCGTGATGGACGAGGACGCTCGCGATCTGGTGCAGGTTGGTGGTCTCCCAGTCCTCGGTGGACGGCGACGATCCACTGGCCTCCCCGAGCCGGCGCAGGCTCGCCTCCGCGGCCGAGAGCGAGTCGGCACTGCGCAGGACGCCGGACTCCGTGTCCATGACCTGCTGCATCGGGCGGCGGATGCTGTGCGGCAGCAGCCCGGAGTCCTTCGGGAGCGGTACGGGCTCGCGGACGACGACCTCGTCCTTCCCCAGCGCGGTGACGATGCGCCGGGCGAACACCAGTCCCTCGAGCAGGGAGTTCGAGGCCAGCCGGTTGGCCCCGTGCACCCCCGTGCAGGCGACCTCTCCGCAGGCGTAGAGCCCGGGGATGCTGGCGCGGCCCCACAGGTCGGTGCGGACGCCGCCGGACACGTAGTGCTGGGCGGGGGACACGGGGATGAGGTCGGTCACCGGGTCGATGCCATGGGATCGGCAGGACTCGAGGATGGTCGGGAAGCGCTGAAGCCAGGTGTCGGCGCCGAGCATGCGTCCGTCGAGCCAGACGTGCGAGGTCCCCTCCTCGCGCATGCGCCGCATGATGGCCTTGGCGACGACGTCGCGGGGCGCGAGGTCGGCGAGCGGGTGCTGGTCGACCATGAAGCGGACGCCGCTGCCGTCGAGGAGCACCGCACCCTCGCCTCGCACCGCCTCCGACACGAGCGGCTGCTGCCCTTGGGCGAGCGGGCCGAGCCACATGACGGTCGGATGGAACTGCACGAACTCCATGTCGGCGACATGCGCTCCCGCGCGGAGCGCGAGGGCCACGCCGTCACCGGTCGAGACGTAGGGGTTCGTGGTCTGGCCGAACACCTGGCCGAACCCGCCGGTCGCGAGGATCACCACGGGTGCGAGGGCAGCGCCGATGCCGTCGCGCTGCCCGGAGCCCATGACGTGCAGCGTGATGCCCTGCGCCGCCCCCGTCGCGTCACGCAGCAGGTCGAGCGCAAGGGCGTTCTCGACGACCTCGATCCCGGGATCGAGCTGCACGGCAGCGACCAGCGCGCGAGAGATCTCGGCCCCGGTGGCATCGCCGCCCGCGTGCGCGATCCGGTCGCGCAGATGGCCGCCCTCGCGCGTCAGGGAGATCGCGCCGCTCGCGTCGACGTCGAAGTTCGCACCGATCCCGATGAGATCGCGGACGGCGGCGGGCCCTCCGTGACGAGGATCCGCACGGCCTCCTCATCGCACAGGCCGACGCCGGCGACGAGGGTGTCGTGCAGGTGCTCGTCGGGTGAGTCCTCGTCGGAGAGGGCTGCGGCGATGCCGCCCTGAGCCCACCGGGTGGAGCCCTCGTTGACCTGCGCTTTGGTCACGATGAGGACGGTGCGGCCGATCGCCCGGGCCCGCAGGGCTGCCGTGAGACCGGCGATCCCCGATCCGACGACGACCACGTCCGCGCGCGCGGTCCACCCGGGATCGGCTGCGGTCAGCCGACGCCGCACGCGGACGGAGTCGCTCGTCATGGCCCAACCGTCGCAGCACGGTTGTCGATCAGGCGCGTCGCCCCCACTTCGCGGCGATGAGGATCCGCGCCGCGCCGTGTACGGGCGCGGGCCCAGCTCGGGGTCAGTGACGACGAGGTAGTCGAGGTCGATGCCTGCGGTGGCGGCGATCACGGCGCTCCCTGCCGTGACGGCCGCATCCGCCCCGTGCACTGCAGCGGCCGCCGCTGCCTCGAGCGCGTGCGGAACCGCCCGGGCCGTCGCGCCGCTCGGACTCGGAGAGGTAGCGGTTGCGACTGCTCCGAGCCAGGCCGTCCGCCTCGCGGACGGTCGGCACGCCGACGATCTCCACGGGCAGGCTGAGGTCGCGAGCCATCCGGGTGATGAGCACGAGCTGCTGGTAGTCCTTCTCTCCGTACAGGGCGATGTCGGGTCGGGTCATGCCCATGAGCTTGGCCACGACGGTGAGCACGCCGCGGAAGTGCCCGGGTCGTGCCGCCCCCTCGAGGATCTCCCCGCGCGGGCCTGCGTCGATGGTGACGCTGTCGGCGGCGAAGCCGAGCGCGGGTCCGTAGACCTCTGCGGCCTCGGGCGCGAAGACGAGGTCGGCGCCGGAATGGCCCGCCAGCTCGACATCCGACTGCAGGCTGCGGGGATACCGATCGAAGTCCTCCCCGGCACCGAACTGCGTGGGGTTCACGAAGACCGTGGCGATGACGACGCCCTCCGCTCCCACGAGCCGACGCGCGGCACGCATCAGCTCCGCATGCCCGTCGTGGAGGGCTCCCATGGTCATGACGACAGCGCGACGGCCGGCTCGCTCCCGCGCGTCGGCGAGCACGTCGGCGACGTCGTTAGGACCGGGACGGTCATGAGGCGCCACCCCGGGCCGACAGCACGTCGAGCAGCTCCTCCGCCGCAGCGGGATCGATGAGCCCGGCCGCCAGGGCCCGATCGGCGGTGAGCCGGGCCATGCCCGATAAGCGTCACCGACGACGGGCGACACGTCAGAGAGCCGCTGAAGATGGTCGGCCACGGTGCGCGCGTCCCCGCGCGACACCGGACCGGTGAGCGCGGTGTCCCCATGCCGCAGGGCGTTGTCGAGGGACGCGCTGAGGAGAGGGGCCATGAGCCGCTGCGGATCGGCGATGCCGGCCTCCCTCAGCAGCTCGAGGGACTGCAGCACGACCGTCATCAGGTAGTTCGCGCCGAAGACGACGGCGGCGTGATACAGCGCCCGTGCCTCTTCCGGCACCCAGACGGGCTCACCGCCCATCTCGACCACGAGGGCCTCCGCGACCGGGCGGACCGGATCGGCGGACGTGACACCGAACGGGCAGTCGGCCAGGCGTGCCAGATCCACCGTCGTGCCGGTGAAGGTCATCACCGGGTGGATGGCCAGCGGCAGCGCACCCACGCGCCTCGCCGGATCGAGGACCTCGGTGCCGTAGCGGCCGGACGGATGGGCCACGAACTGGCCCGCGTGGATGGCGCCGGTGTCGACGAGTCCCGCGACGAGTCCTGGCAGGACGTCATCCGGCACGGACAGGAGCACCAGGTCCGCGTCCACGACCACCTCGGGCACCGGAAGGACGGGGACACCGGGCAGGAGCGCATCGGCTCGCAGTCGCGACACGTCCGACACAGCTGAGACCGCGACGATGTCGTGGCCGGCGCGGCGCAGTGCCGCTCCGAGCACGGCGCCCACGCGGCCCGACCCCACGATCCCTACCCGCAAGCGCGGGGGTCCGGATGTGCTCACGTCACGGAGCGTAGACCGCCCGCGATCAGCCGCGTCAGGACGTGCTCCTCGTCCCGCGAACCCGCCTCACCACGTCCTCTGACACCATGACCGGGTGGCAACGGAACTCGTGATCGGATCGGTGCGGCCGGCTACCTGCCCTGTGACGACCGGCTCCCGCTGCTCGAGCACCACCCCGTCGCCAACCCCGGGTTCCAGCTCCACGTGCGGGTCGAGGACGACGTCGTCACGGCGGCCGACCCCCGGGTCGGCCTGATGCACCGCAGTGCCGAGAAGCTGTTCGAGTCCCGGGACCTGCGCCAGGCGATGGCCCTCGCCGACCGGCACGACTGGCTGTCCGCCTTCTCGTCGGAGGTCGGCGTCGCCCTCACCCTCGAGGCCGCCCTGGGCATCACGCCGCCCGAGCGTGCCACCTGGATCCGCACCCTGCTCGCGGAGGCGAACCGCATCACTGCCTCGCTGGCATTCCTCGCTCCCGTTGCCCGCGCCGCGCGCCTCGAGCTCGAGGCACTGCGCGAGCGCCTCACGACCCTGCAGGAGCACTCCACCGGTGGGCGCGTCCATCCCGGCTTCGCCCGCATCGGCGGCGTCGCCGCGCCGATCGACGCGGGCACCATCGACGACTACCTCGATGCCCTCGCCCGGCTCGGCAAGCTCCAGGCGCGCCTCGCGGACGAGGTGCGCGCCTACGCCGAGCCGTTCGCCGGGGTTGCTTCCCTCTCCCGCGACGCGGCCATCGACCTCGGCACGAGCGGCATCGTGGCCCGGGCGAGCGGCTTCGACCTCGACCTCCGTCGCGACGACCCGTACCTCTCGTACGCCCAGCTCGCCGACCACCTGGTCGTCGTCACGCGGGACGCGGGGGACCTGCCCGCCCGCTACGCCGTGCTCGTCGAGCAGCTGCCGATCTCCGCCGCGCTGGCGTCCGCATGCATCGACGAGCTCCGACGCCTCGGACCCGGGCCGGTCGACGTGACGCTGCCGAAGGTCGTGCGCCTCCCCGAGGGCACGTTCTACACGTGGATCGAGGGACCGCTCGGGATCAGCGGGTGCCTCGTCGTGGGCGCCGGCGAGAAGACGCCGTGGCGGATGAAGATCGGTCCGCGTCGTTCGCCACGATGCAGGCGCTGGGGCCGTGCCTCATCGGCACCCGCTACGAACAGCTGGCTGACGCAGTCATGTCGTTCCCGATGGTCATCGGGGACGTCGATCGGTAGCCCCGTATGAGTTGAGTGGGTGCGGGGTGCGGCTAGCTCTCGCCGTGCTCGCGTGGTCCCGGCAGCACCGCTCCGGGGCTCGCTCCGCTCACTCCTCGCCGTGCTCGCGTGGTCCCGGCAGCACCTCCGGGCTCGCTCCGCTCATCCTCGCCGTGTGGCGAAGGTACGCACGAAGCGCGCCCGCAGCAGCGTCTCCGTTGTCTCGTCCAGCGGCTTGTCGCCGACCATCTCGCGCCAGGCGCGCACGCTCTCGATGATGGTGCCGCCGACGGCACCCAGGTCGCCGCCCTCGCCCTCGATGGCCACCATCCCTGGCATGTGCGAGAACAGGTCGGTGAAGAAGCCGAGGTCGCCATGGTGCTCAGCGCGCTTGAAGGCGCGCTGGCGGAGCTCGTCGAACGGGAGGTCCTCGAGGGCGGCATCGGTCATGGGCGAAACCCTATGCCCTCGATGCGGGTCACGGACGGGCCCCGTCGTCGGGCCCACGGAGAGACGGCACAGGGTCTCCAGCCACAGGGCCGCCGCCACCAGGGCGAACGCCCCGAGCGCGGCCGCCGAGGCCGCCCAGAAGATCTGCAGCCCGGACGGAGTCGAGAGGCTCGGCGCCATCCCCACGGCGATGCCGGCGTAGAACCCCAGCACGAGTGCCCCGATCCGGGAGGCCGCCATCGCCAGCGCGGCCGTGCGCGCGGCCACCAGGGGCGGCATCGGCTTCGCGCCGGGCAGGTGCCTGAGCCGGGGGCGGCTGGTGAAGGCCCAGTACGCCACGGCACCGGCAACGAGCCACAGCGCGCCCGCGGCGGCCCGACGGCACCGGTACCAGTCGACCGAACCAGGCATCGACCACCTGCACGATGCCCCAGCCGAGCGCTGCGGCGATGGCCGCGACCGCGACGAGCAGCCCGACCCG
>CAVOWW010000050.1:0-172233 GCA_963700255.1 uncultured bacterium
GGTGTCCTCCTGGCCGAGCACGGTCGCCCCGCGCACCTGCCCCTTGCCGCGTCGGATCTCGTCGTCGGTCAGGCCGTGGTCGGCGACCAGCTGCATCTCGGACAGGCATACGTCCAGGACGGTGTCGACCTTCCCGGGCAGGCAGCCAACGTAGACGCCGAACATGCCGTCGTCGGAGTACCCCTGGGCGTACGAGTAGACGGAGTAGGCCAGGCCGCGCTTCTCGCGCACCTCCTGGAACAGCCGGCTGCTCATCCCGCCGCCGAGGGCGGTCGAGAGCACGGACAGGGCGTACCGGCGGTCGTCGCCGCGGGTGATGCCGGGGACGCCGAGGACGAGGTGCGCCTGCTCGGTCGGGCCGTTCGCGACCTTGACGCCGGCGGATGCGGACGCGGGCGCCTGCGCGGGCGGGCGGCCTGCACCTCCGCCGTGTCGTCGAGCACATGGGCGAACGCCGCTCGGACCTGCCGCACCACGGTGTCGTGGTCGAGATGCCCGGCCGCCGCGATCACCATCGACTCGGGGCGGTACTTGCGGCGGTAGAAGCTGTTGATCGCCGTTCGGCTGATGCCCTCGATCGTGTCGATGGTGCCGAGGACCGGACGCCCCAGCGGGGTGTCGCCGAACATGGCCGCCGCGAACTCGTCATGCACGACGTCGCCGGGGTCGTCGTCGTGCATGGCGATCTCCTCGAGGATGACGCCGCGCTCGGCCTCGACGTCCTCGGTACGGATCAGCGCGTCCGTCACCACATCGCAGACGACGTCGATCGCCAGCGGCAGATCGACGTCGAGGACCCGCGCGTAGTAGCAGGTGTACTCCTTCGTGGTGAAGGCGTTGAGGTCGCCGCCCACCGCCTCGATGGAGGAGGAGATCTCCATCGCGGACCGCTTGCGCGTGCCCTTGAACAGCAGGTGCTCGAGGTAGTGGGCCGAGCCCATCTGGCGTGCCGGTCTCGTCGCGGGACCCGACGTTCACCCACACACCGAACGCCACCGAGCGAACGCCCGGGACCTGTTCGGTGATGACGCGCAGGCCACCCGGGAGGGTGGTGCGGCGGACGAGTCCGCCGTCACCCTCCCGGAGCAGCGTGCGAGTCTGCGACTTAGGCATCGGCCGCCGCTGCATCACCCTCGAGCACGGGGATCAGCGACAGCTTGCCGCGCGAGTCGACTTCCTTGATCTCGACCTGGACCTTGGCACCGACCTGGAGGACGTCCTCGACGTTCTCCACGCGCTTGCCGCCGGCCAGCTTCTTGATCTCCGAGATGTGCAGCAGCCCGTCCTTGCCCGGCATGAGCGAGACGAAGGCGCCGAAGGTGGTCGTCTTCACGACCGTGCCCAGGTAGCGCTCGCCGACCTCGGGCATCGTCGGGTTGGCGATGTTGTTGATCGCCGTGCGAGCAGCCTCGGCGGACTCGCCGTTGGTCGCCCCGATGTAGATCGTGCCGTCGTCCTGGATCGTGATGTCGGCGCCGGTCTCCTCCTGGATCTGGTTGATGATCTTGCCCTTCGGCCCGATCACCTCGCCGATCTTGTCGATCGGGATCTGGATCGCGATGACGCGCGGCGCCGTCGGAGCCATCTCGTCGGGAGCGTCGATCGCCTCGTTCATGACGTCGAGGATCGTCAGGCGCGCGTCGCGCGCCTGCTGCAGTGCGGCGCCGAGCACCGAGGCCGGGATGCCGTCGAGCTTCGTGTCGAGCTGCAGCGCCGTCACGAAGTCCTTCGTGCCGGCGACCTTGAAGTCCATGTCGCCGAAGGCGTCCTCAGCGCCGAGGATGTCGGTGATGGCGACGTACTGGGTCTCGCCGTCGACCTCGCCGGAGATGAGGCCCATCGCGATGCCCGCCACCGAGGCGCGCAGCGGCACGCCGGCGTTGAGCAGCGACATGGTCGAGGCGCAGACGGAGCCCATCGACGTCGAGCCGTTGGAGCCGAGGGCCTCGGACACCTGGCGGATCGCGTAGGGGAACTCCTCCTTGGACGGGAGCACCGGCAGCAGCGCGCGCTCAGCGAGCGCTCCATGGCCGATCTCGCGGCGCTTGGGCGAGCCCACGCGGCCGGTCTCGCCGGTGGAGTACGGCGGGAAGTTGTAGTTGTGCATGTAGCGCTTGCGGTTCTCCGGGTTCAGCGTGTCGACCATCTGCTCCATGCGAAGCATGTTCAGGGTGGTGACGCCCAGGATCTGGGTCTCGCCGCGCTCGAAGAGCGCCGAGCCGTGCACCCGCGGCAGCACGTCGACCTCGGCCGACAGCGTGCGGATGTCGGTGAGGCCACGGCCGTCGATGCGCACGTGGTCCTTGAGGACGCGATCGCGCACGACCTTCTTGGTGACCGAGCGCAGCGACGCGGACAGCTCCTTCTCGCGACCCTCGAACTGCGGGCCGAGCTCGGCGAGCACGACCTTCTTGATGTCGTCGAGACGGTCCTCGCGCTCGGCCTTGCTCACGATCGTCATCGCCTCGCGGAGGTCGGCGATCGGTCAGCCGCTCGACGGCCTCGTAGGCGTCGTCCTGGTACTCGAGGAAGATCGGGAAGTCGGCGGTCGGCTTGGCGGCCTTGGCCGCGAGGTCGATCTGGGCCTCGCACATGGTCCTGATGAAGCCCTTGGACGCGTCCAGGCCCTGGGCGACGACCTCCTCGGTCGGCGCGGTGGCGCCGCCGGCGATGAGCTCGATGGTGCGCACGGTGGCCTCGGCCTCGACCATCATGATGGCGACGTCGTCACCCGCGATGCGGCCCGGCGACGACCATGTCGAACACGGCCTCCTCGAGCTGCTCGTAGGTGGGGAAGGCGACCCACTGGCCACGGATGAGGGCGACGCGCACGGCGCCGACAGGGCCGCTGAAGGGCAGGCCGGCGATCTGCGTCGACGCCGATGCGGCGTTGATCGCGATGACGTCGTAGAGGTCGTTCGGGTTGAGCGCCATGACGGTGATGACGACCTGGACCTCGTTGCGCAGGCCCTTGGTGAAGGTCGGGCGCAGCGGGCGGTCGGTCAGGCGGCAGGTGAGGATCGCGTCCTCGGACGGACGACCCTCGCGACGGAAGAACGAGCCGGGGATGCGCCCGACCGAGTACATCCGCTCCTCGACGTCGATCGTCAGGGGGAAGAAGTCGAACTGGTCCTTCGGCTGCTTGCCGGCCGTCGTGGCGCTGAGCAGCATGGTCTCGTCGTCGAGGTACACGGCGACGGAACCGGCGGCCTGGCGGGCCAGCCGGCCGGTCTCGAACTTGATAGTGCGCGTGCCGAACGAGCCGTTGTCGATGACGGCCTGGGCGGTCGAGATCTGGGGACCCTCCACGGGTGCCTCCTGTTTCTGTGACAGGGGCGCACACGTCAGGCGACCGGTGGCGGTCTTCGATCGAGGCCCACGGGCTCATCCGCTCGAGGCGGTGCTCCCGGAGGCCACTACCGAGGACCGACGGACGACACTCTCGCGGCGCCCCGGATTCCGGTGTGGTGTGTTCAGTTGTGGTTGCGTCCCTGCCGCCCGCCCGTTCGGGCGGGCGGCAGGTCCTGCGGTGGTCCGGCTAGCGCCGGATCCCGAGCTTCTCGATGATCGTGCGGTAGCGCGCGATGTCGGTCTTCACCAGGTACTGGAGCAGACGACGACGCTGACCGACCAGGATCAGCAGGCCTCGCCGGCTGTGGTGGTCGTGCTTGTGGGTCTTGAGGTGCTCCGTCAGGTCGGAGATGCGACGCGTCAGCATCGCGATCTGGACCTCGGGGCTGCCGGTGTCACCGGGCTTGGTGCCGTACTCGGCGATGATCTCCTGCTTGGTGGCGCTGTCGAGCGGCATGCATGATCCTTTCGGGCGTTCCCTGGGGGAACGGTGCTGATGACACGAATCGCGGAGCACGGGAAACCCGCCCCACGACCGTCTGTACCCCCGAAGGCTACCAGAGGCTACGACTGGTCCCGAACCGCCACATAGACCCGGCGCACGTACAGCGACCGCTCCAGATCCTGCCGAATCCGGTCGTAGAAGTGCTCGCGGTAGGCCGAGTCGGTCGCGGTGTAGATGGTGACGTAGAACCCGGCGAAGGCACCCAGGAAGGTCGCGGTCCGCAGGAGCTCCCTCGTGACGCCGTGTCCGTCGCCCAGCGACCAGACGACGTCGACCGTCGACAGTCCGGTCAGCCACAGGCTCTGCAGCTCGAACGGGATCGCGAGGGTGCCGAACAGGACGAAGAACGCCCAGACGACGACGGCGAACAGGGTGACCTGGACCAGTTGGGCCACGGTCATGACGAGGCCGACGTTCCCCCACTGGCGCCTGGTGAGCGGAACGGGGGTCTCGATCCCGTGGATGGAGGTGGCGACATCGGCCAGCGGCGTGCCCTCGCAGGCCTTGACGACGGTGGCCGCGCTCGTGGTCGACTCGATGAGCCGGGTCTCGCTCGGGACGCGTCCGACGATGAACACCACGCCCAACAGGGCGAACAGGCCGATGACCGACCAGAGGCGTATACCGGCCAGGGGGCCGGCGACCTGCCACACCTCGGTGTTGATGAACAGGAACGTGATGAACAGCAGCATCAGGGGAAGCGCCCGGGTCACCATCCGGTAGAGGTCACCGATGCCGTGGAAGGTGTAGCGGACGGCCCAGGTGAGGAGCGGGAGCACCGCGTACCGCGTGACGATCCACGTGAGCACCAGGACCCCGGCCGCGATGCCTGCCGCCTCCAGGATCGCGGTGGTGGTCCCCTCCGACACGAGGGCGACCAGCGTCGGCACCGCGACGAAGGCCACGAGGACGGGCCACGAGACGCGCCTCGGGAGGGAGTTCCAGCGGCGGCCACGCCGGACGTTCGCGACCGCGTACGCGCCGAGCAGCACGGCAGCCGAGCCGAGGCCCGCGAGCGCCAGCCACACGCTCTCGCCCCTCAGCGCCGCCCGCAGCACCATGAGGAGGAAGGCCACCAGGAGGAAGGGCGTAGCCCGGGTCCACACATCCGTCGACGACCGGTAGTCCTCGACCAGGAACGGCAGTCCGCGCCGGTAGAACCATCGCTCGGTCGCGCGCAGCCGCTCGTCGGTCATGGGCGCTCCAGGAGCCGACGGGCCTCCTCGACGTCCACGGCCATGCGCTCGACGAGGGCAGCCACCGACTCGAACCGCTCCTGCCCCCGGATGCGCTCGACGAAGCTCACGCCCACCTCGGCCCCATAGAGGTCGAGGTCGTCGTGGTCGAGCACGTAGGCCTCCACGCGTCGTTCCCGACCGTCGAACTGGGGGTTCGTGCCCACCGAGATCGCGGCCGGCATCCCTGGGCCTGAGTCGAGCACCTGGAGCAGGCCCGCGTACACGCCGTCGGCGGGCACCGTGGGATCCCCGGACCATGCCAGGTTGGCTGTCGGGTAGCCGAGCTCGCGACCACGATGATCCCCGTGGACGACGACACCGTCGAGCCGGTAGGGCCGACCCAGTGCCCTCGCTGCGGCGGCGACGTCGCCCTGCTCGACGAGGACGCGGATGCCGGTCGACGACCACCGCTCGCTGCCGTCGCCCACGAGGGGCGCCGCGATGGCCCGGAAGTCGTGCCGCTCCCCCTCGTGTACGAGGGTCTCGTGGCTGCCCGCCGCGCGGTGCCCGAAGCGGAAGTCCTGGCCCACGACGATCTCGCGGACGTGGAGCCGGTCGACCAGCACCCGGTGGACGAACTCCTGGGGATCCATCGCGGACATCGCCTCGTCGAAGTGCAGGACGTCGACAGCATCGGCACCCGCCGCCATCAGCAGCTCCACGCGGTGCGGCACCGTGGCCAGCGACGTCGGCGCGTGCCGTGGGCCCACCACCGCGGCGGGATGCGGATCGAACGTGATCGCCACCAGGGGCACGCCCAGGGCGTCGGCGCGATGACGCGCGATGCCGACGAGGGACTGATGTCCGCGGTGGACGCCGTCGAAGACCCCGATGCAGGCCACGCAGCCGCGAAGGCCGGCATGCACGGGCTTGGGGTCCACGGTGTCCATCGCCTGCCAACCCTAGGCGAACACGGCGGAGTAGCGGGCGATCCCGGCGTCGTCGGTCGCCAGCGCCAGGAACTGCCCGTCGGGGGCGACGAGCGCCGTCGGTCCGTCGGCGATCGCCGGACCGGCCCACGGGATCCGCCGGCCGACGCGGGCCGCATCGGCGCCCTCGGCGTCGAGGTGCCAGACGGGGAAGCAGGCGGCAGCGACCTCGTCGATGCCCTGCAGGGCGGCAGCACCGCGCTGCGCGAAGTCGTCCAGCGACAGGGCGGTCGCGAGGGCGAACGGCCCGACCCTCGTGCGGCGGAGGCTTGTCAGGTGTCCCCCGACGCCGAGATCGTCCCCCGCGTCCCGCGCCAGTGCACGAATGTAGGTGCCGGTGCTGCACGTGACGTCGATGTCCACGTCCACGAAGCCGGGCAGCCACCGCATGTCGCGGACATCGATGCTGGCGACAACCACCGTGCGGGCGGGCAGGGAGACGTCCTCCCCCGAGCGCACTCGGTCGTAGGCGCGGCGGCCGTCGATCTTCACCGCGCTGACGGAGCTGGGCCGCTGCTGGATGGTGCCGACGAGGCGGGCGAGCGCTGCCTCGATGTCGGCGTCGTCGAGAGCCTGGACAGCCTCGGCGGGCGCGGCCGTGAGCACGTCGCCCTCGACGTCATCGGTCACGGTGGAGGCACCGAGACGGACGGTGGCGAGGTAGCCTTGTCGCGAAGGGCGAGGTGCCCGAGAAGGCGGGTGGCTCGACCGACACCCAGGATGAGGACGCCCGTCGCCATCGGGTCGAGGGTGCCGGCGTGGCCGACCTTGCGAGTGCCGAGGATGCGTCGGGCCCGGGCGACGACGTCGTGCGACGTCATGCCGCCCGGCTTGTCGATGACGAGGATGCCGGAGTCGGCCTCCGTCACTCGTCGTCCTCGTCCTCGGCCTCCGGGTGCCGGTACGGATCGGCGTCGCCGGCGAACGTGGCCCGGGCCGCCTGCTCGTGCACCGCCGCGTCGGCCTCCGCGGCGACCTTCAGCAGCTCCTCGAGGTGGGCCGCCGTCTCGGGGATCGCGTCCGGGATGAACTCGAGCGATGGGCGTGAACTTCACCGCCGTCTGCTTGCCCACCTCGCTGCGCAGGACGCCCTTCGCCGACTCCAGCGCCGCCGCCGTGGAGGCGCGGGCCTCCTCGTCGCCGTAGACGGTGTAGAACACCGACGCCTCGCGGATGTCCGAGCTCACCCGAACGTCGGTGACCGTGATGAACCCCAGCCGCGGATCCTTGATCCGCTTCTCCAGGGTCTCGGCCACGATCACCTTGATCCGGTCAGCCATCTTGCGCTGGCGCGCCTCGCTGGTCATGGCATCTCCCGACTCGTTTGTCCCGCGGCGCGGGAGAAGTGAGCTAAATCGGTCTTCAACGTTGCGATGTGCATCGTTTCTCCCGACCACGTGGGAGAAACGATCCGCGGCGGGGTCAGGGCTTCCGGGGAATCTCGCGCATCTCGAAGGTCTCGATCACGTCGTCGACCTTCACGTCCTGGTAGTTGCCCAGGTTGATGCCGCACTCGAAGCCCTCGCGGACCTCGGTCGCATCGTCCTTGAACCGGCGCAGGCCGGCGATCGCGAGGTTGTCCGCCACCACGGCGCCGTCGCGGATGAGACGGGCCTTGGAGTTGCGGCGCACCTCGCCCGACTGCACGAGACAGCCGGCGATCGTGCCGAACTTGCTGGACTTGAAGACCTCGCGCACCTCGGCGGTGCCGAGCTGCACCTCCTCGTAGATCGGCTTCAGCATCCCGCGCAGCGCCGCCTCGACCTCGTCGATGGCCTGGTAGATGACGCTGTAGAAGCGGACGTCCACGCCCTCCTCCGAGGCGAGCTCGGCCACCTTGCCCTCGGGTCGCACGTTGAAGCCGATGATGACGGCCTTCGACGCGCTCGCCAGGGTGACGTCGTTCTTGTTGATGGCACCGACGCCACGGTGGATGACGCGCAGGTTGACCTCGTCACCGATGTCGATCTTGAGCAGGGCATCCTCGAGAGCCTCGACGGAGCCGGACACGTCGCCCTTGATGATGAGCGTGAGCTCGGCGACCTCGCCCTTCTCCAGCGACTCGAGGAAGTCCTCGAGGGACCGCTTGACGCGGTTCTTCGCCAGCAGCGCGTTGCGCTCGCGGGCCTGCCGCGTCTGGGCGATCTGTCGGGCGACGCGGTCCTCGGCGACGACCATGAAGCTGTCACCGGCACCGGGGACCGACGTCAGGCCCAGCACCTGGACCGGCATCGACGGCAGGGCGAACTCGACCGGATTGCCCTCGTGGTCGAGCATGGCGCGCACGCGGCCGAACGCGTCTCCGGCCACGATCGAGTCACCAGCGCGCAGCGTGCCGCGCTGGACGAGAACGGTCGCGACCGGACCACGACCTCGGTCGAGGTGCGCCTCGATGGCCACGCCCTGAGCGTCCTGGTGCGGGTTCGCCCGCAGGTCGAGGGTCGCATCGGCCGTCAGCAGCACGGCCTCGAGGAGGTTCTCGATGCCCTGGCCCTGCTTCGCCGAGACGTCGACGAACATCGTGTCGCCGCCGAACTCCTCGGCCACCAGCCCGTACTCGGTCAGCTGGGCGCGGACCTTCATCGGGTCAGCACCCTCCTTGTCGACCTTGTTGACGGCCACCACGATCGGCACGCCGGCGGCCTGCGCGTGGTTGAGCGCCTCGATCGTCTGCGGCTTCACGCCGTCGTCGGCCGCGACCACCAGGATCGAGATGTCCGTCACCTGCGCACCACGGGCACGCATGGCGGTGAACGCCTCGTGGCCGGGGGTGTCGATGAAGGTGATCTTGCGCTCCACGCCCTCGCGGGTGACGGTGGCGACCTGGTAGGCACCGATGTGCTGGGTGATGCCACCGGCCTCGCTGCTGATCACGTTGGTGGACCGGATCGCGTCGAGCAGCTTGGTCTTGCCGTGGTCGACGTGACCCATGACGGTGACGACCGGCGGCCGGATCTCGAGGTCGACCTCTTCGCCCTCGTCCTCGCCGAACTCGAGGTTGTAGGACTCGAGCAGCTCGCGATCCTCGTCCTCCGGCGAGACGACCTCAACGGCGTAGTTGAGCTCGCCGCCGAGCAGTCGCAGGGTGTCGTCGTCGATCGACTGGGTCGCGGTGACCATCTCGCCGAGGCCGATGAGGACCTTCACGAGGTCAGCCGGCATCGCATCGATCTTCTCGGCGAAGTCGGTCAGGCTCGCGCCGCGGGGCAGCCGCACGACCTCGCCCTGCCCGCGCTTGATCCGGACACCGTCCATGATCGGCGCCTGCATGTTGTCGAACTCCTGGCGCTTCGCGCGCTTGGACTTGCGGCCGCGCGAAGGCCGGCCGCCGGGACGCCCGAAGGCTCCCGCGGTCGTGCCACGACCGCCGGCGCCGCCCGGGCGACCGGGGAAGCCACCGGGACCACCGGGTCCGCCACCGGGACCACCGGGTCCGCGACCTGCGCCGCCACCCGGACCACCCGGCCGGCCGGCGAAGCCACCGGGGCCACCCGCACCGCCGCCGGGGCCACCGGGACGACCGGCGAAGCCGCCGGGACGCGCACCCGGGCCACCGGGGCCGCCGGGACGCGCACCCGGACCACCGGGGCCGGCCGGTCGGCCGGGGGCTCCCGCTGGGCGCATCGGCCGAGGCGGCATGGTGCCGGGGTTGGGACGCGGGGCGCCGGGGACGGCGGGCGCGGGACGGCCCATGCCGGTACCGGTGCCGAACGGGTTGTTGCCCGGACGCGGACCCGCCGGACGGCCCATGCCGGTACCCGTGCCGAACGGGTTGTTGCCCGGACGCGGACCCGCCGGACGCGGGGCGGGACGCGGGGCGTCGTCCGCCAGGGCGGCAGGCGCCTCGGGCACTGCTGGCGCCTCGGGCGTGGCCGCCGGGCGCCGGTGCGACCGGGGCTGCGGGCGCCGGGGCGGGTGTCGGCGTGGGCGCCGGCGCGGCTGCGGCAGGCGCCTCGACGGGGGCAGGGGTCGCCACGGGTGCGGGGGCCGGAGCCTCGACCGGTGCGGGCGCCTCGGCTGCGGGTGCGGCAGCGGCCTTCTTGGCGGGCGCCTTGGCCGCGGGGGCGGCGTCGCCCTTGGCGGGCAGGGCCTCCTTGATGCGGCGGACCACGGGCGGCTCGAGCGTCGAGGACGCCGACTTCACGAACTCGCCGAGCTCCTGCGCCTTGGCGAGGACTTCCTTGCTGGTGTACCCGAGCTCCTTCGCGAGCTCATGGACCCGAACCTTCGACACGACTCTCCTGTCTTGGTCCGGGCGGGGTGCGCCGGACCGTCAGTGCAAGCGATACACGTTCATGCTCGCGTGCTCATGGGGTGTTCATCCTCGAACTCCCGATCCGCTCGTCCGGTGACGGTCACCGGTCTGCCGAGGCCTGGGCGGTCGCCCACGCCGATCCCTGCTCCCCGGGCCGACGGCCCGCGGTTGGTCAGTGCGTCCCGCCGATCGAGTCCCGCAGCGGCGCCAGGTCCAGGGGACCGGCCACGCGAAGGGCCCGGGGTAGTGCCCGCTTCCGCTCGGCGCGGTCGAGGCACTGCTGGGTCGGATGGAGGTGTGCTCCCCGGCCCGGCAGTCGTCGATCGGGATCCGGGACGCATGCCCCGCCGACGACGACCACCCGTAACAGGTCAGACGCAGCAGCCCGCTGCCGGCACCCGACGCACGTCCTCTCGGACACGCCTCGTGACCCTGGCGAGCTGCCTGTGCCCGAGTGTACCCCTCCCGACACCCTGCTCAGTCCGCAGCAGGTGCGTGTCGATCCGGTCCGGCCTCCCCCGCCGGGGGGCGGACCACGGGACCCCTCGCCGCCTCGGTGGCGGCCGGCGGGGCGGTGTCCGAGCGGATGTCGATCCGCCAGCCGGTCAGCCGGGCGGCGAGGCGGGCGTTCTGCCCCTCCCTGCCGATGGCGAGCGACAACTGGTAGTCCGGCACGATCACGCGGGCGGCCCGGGCCACGGGATCGACGATCATGACGCCGGTCACGCGGGCGGGCGAGAGTGCGTGGGCGATCATCTCCGCGGGGTCCTCGCTGCTGTCGACGATGTCGATCTTCTCGCCGTTGAGCTCGGCCATGACCTGCCGCACCCGCTGGCCCAGCGGACCGATGCAGGCGCCCTTGGCGTTGACCCCCGGCACGGTCGACTTCACGGCGATCTTGGTCCGGTGGCCCGCCTCCCGCGCGATCGCGGTGATCTGCACGGTGCCGTCGGCGATCTCGGGCACCTCGAGCGCGAACAGCTGCTTGACCAGCGCCGGATGGCTGCGGGAGACGGTGACCTGCGGGCCCTTGAAGCCCTTGCGGACGTTGGTGACGATGCACTTCAGCCTGGTCCCGTGCGGATAGGCCTCCCCCGGTGCCTGCTCCTCCGGCGGGAGGTTCGCCTCGACCTTGCCGATGTCGACCCGGACCATGCGGGGGTTGCTCGACTGCTGCACCACTCCGGACACGAGGTCGCCCTCACGCCCGGTGAACTCGCTGAGCGTGACATCGCCCTCGGCCTCGCGCAGCCGCGCCAGCAGCACCTGCTTGGCCGTCGTGGCGGCGATCCGGCCGAAGCCGTCCGGGGTGTCGTCGAACTCGCGCTGCGTCACGCCGTCCTCATCCGTCTCAGCAGCCCACACCGTGACGTGACCGGTCTTCCGGTCGAGGGTGACCCGGGCGCGCTGCGCCGCGCCCGGCGTGCGGTGGTAGGCCACGAGCAGTGCCTGCTCGATCGACTCGACCACGAGGTCCAGCGACAGGTCCTTCTCCCGGACGAGGGCCTTCAGTGCGCTGACGTCGATGTCCATGACGGCTACTCCTCTTCCGTGTCGTCGGAGTCGGCGGATTCGCCGGCGTCCGCGTCGGGCCGGTTGAACTCCACCTGGACGACAGCGCGCTGCACGTCGGCCAGGGCGATCTCCGTGTCGCCCGCGTCGGTCGTGATGACGACCGCGTCATCCGTGGGCACCGAGGCGACGCGCCCGACGACGGTCGCACCCTCGGTCGTCGTCACCTCGACGAGGCGGGTCTGCGCACGGCGCCAGTGCCGGGCCTCCGTGAGCGGCCGATCGACGCCGGGCGATGTCACCTCCAGGACGAAGGGTCCGGGCAGTGCGTCCGACAGGGGCGGGACATCGAGCACCTCGGAGGCCCGGCGGCTGACGGCGGCGATCAGGTCGAGATCGACGCCGCCATCACGGTCGACCACGATCCGGACGACATGACGACGCCCGGCCTTCTGCACGTCGATGGTCTCCACGTCGACCCCGAGCTCGGCGAGCGGCCCGATCAGGCCCGCCTTCAGCGTGTCGCCGGATGCAGCCATGTGATCTCCCCGGGGTCCTGTTGTGGTGGTGCAGTTGTGGTCGTGCCGTGCGCACAGCACTGTACCTACTGCGTGCCATCCTTGGCACATGCCAGACGCCGACGGCCCCGTCCTCACGACGCCCGGCCCGGCACGCGAGCTCGGCCCCCGTGGCCTGACCCGTCGCGAGGGGCTCGTCGCCCTGGCGCTCCTTGCCCCTGCCGGGATCCTGGTCGGCTGCACCGGTTCGACCGAGCCGCCCCCGGGGTCTGCCACGGCGAGCGCCCCTCCCGCGGACCTCGCTGCCGACGTCGCCGCCGAGGAGTCGGCCCTCATAGCGACGTACGACGCCCTGCTCTCCGGAGTTCCCGGGCTCGACGAGGCCGCGACGGCGCTACTGGGGCTCATCCGCGACCAGCACGCCCAGCATCTCGAGGCCCTGGGCGGATCCGGCGCGCAGCCGCCGGCATCCGCGGCGCCGACGGCGGCGACGCCCGCCGCGGCCGTGGCGAGCCTCATCGCTGCCGAGCGCGAGGCCGCGCGGAGCCGGATCCGCGCGTGCGTGGCGGCCGACGACGCGGAGCTGGCTCGGCTCCTCACCTTCATCGGTGCCTCGGAGGCCGCGCACGTGCCGGCGCTGCGGGACCTGTCAGCGGCGGTCGCATGACCCCCATCGAGGCCTGGGCGGCCGTGGTCGCCGGCGAGGACGCCGCGATCTACGCCTACTCGGTGGCGGGCGGGCGCGTCGGCTCAGGGGTCCGCCGCCGCGCGCTTGCCGGACTCGACACCCACCGCGCCAGCCGCTCCCGGGCCGCCGCTGCCGTGATCGCCTCCGGCGGCACCCCGCCGCCCGCCGCGCCCGCGTACGAGCTGCCCGAGGACATCGCCACGGCCCGGGGGGCACGCGCGGCCATGGCATCCGTGGACACCGCCCTCGTGGCGACGTACGCGGATGCCGCCGCTGCAGCCACCGGTGACGACCGACGCTGGGCGGCCCGCACGGCAGCGGACTGCGCCGTGCGGGCCGTGGCCTGGGGAGCGGCGCCGCAGGCCTTCCCTGCCAGGACATGACCAGCCCATGACGCGACCTGCTCTGGGGCGCGTTCGCGGGGTGCGGGCCGGGGTGGCGGCGCTGATCGCCGTGACGGCGCTCGCGCTGGACCGGCTCAGGCCAGCAGGTCCCAGCCGAGCCGCAGGATGAGGACGCCGACGACCCCGAGGAAGACCAGCCGCACGAACTCGCTGCCCCGCTGGATCGCCATGCGGGCGCCGACCACGGCGCCGAGGACGTTGCAGGCACCCATGAGCAGGCCGAGCAGCCAGAGCACCGAGCCGGTGACCCCGAACACGATGATGGCGGCCAGGTTCGTGCCGAGGTTGACGACCTTCGCGGTGGACGATGCGTTGAGGAACGAGTAGCCCAGGATGCCGACCAGGACGATCAGCAGGAACGACCCGGTGCCAGGACCGATCAGGCCGTCGTAGAACCCGATCGCGAGCCCGGCGAAGGTCGCGACGACGTAGTGCCGACGACTGCCGTGCCAGCGCAGCTGCTGCGTCCGGCCCATCTGCGGAGTGAGCAGGGTCCAGACCCATACGCACACGAGCAGCACGACGATCACCGGCTTGAACACCTCCGCCGGCAGCCGGCTCGCGGTGCCCGCCCCGAGCGCTGCACCGACGACAGCCGCCACCACCATCGGCATCGCCGTGCGCACATCGGGCGGCGCCTTGCGCGCGTAGGTCGCCGTGGCGGCGGCGGTGCCGAGGATGCTCGACGCCTTGTTCGTCGCGAGCACCTCGACGGGTGCCGCCGACGGCAGGGCGAGGAAGAGGGCCGGCAGCTGCAGGAGCCCGCCCCCGCCGCTGACGGCATCGACCCAGCCGGCGAGTCCGGCCGCGAGGCACAGCAGCACGATCGTCCCGACGTCGGGAAGGGCGAAGGGATCCACGCCTACTGCCAGGACTCCACGATGGTGAAGACATCCAGCAGTCGGTCAGCGATGGCATCCGGTTGCGCCGAGTCGTCCGGCACCTGATGCCCGGGGATGTTGGAGTGCGGGATCCAGATGGCCCGCATGCCGACCTGCTGCGCACCTGCCACGTCGTCCCACAGTCGGTCGCCGACGTAGACCGACTCCTCCGCGGGCAGTCCGAGGGCGTCGAGGATCATCTGGAAGGCGGCGGCATGGGGCTTGGCCACCGGGATCTGGCTCGTGTAGACCGCGGCGTCGATGTACTCGTCGAGGTCGTCCCGCGCGAACACCTCGGTGTGATGGACGGCGCGTCCACATGGTGTTGCTGAGCACGCCCACCTTGTAGCCCCGGTGCTTCAGCGCCGCCAGCACGTCCTTGGCATCGCGGTCCGCGTAGGTGTGCGGCGCCCAGAAGTCGAGATAGCTGCCCAGCGCACGAAGGTGGCGCGCCCCGTTGATGTCGATGCCCTCATCGAGGAACAGCTGCTCGAGGGCGCCGGCCGCCACGGCGCCGTTCGTCTCACGCTGGCGGCGCCAACGGCGTTCCTCGCCTTCGTAGAGACGGCGAGCCAGGGCCGCCGCGTTCGCGGGGTCGTACACCTCCGAGTAGGCGTACCACTGCGCGTACAGGTCGACGTCGTGCCACGGCGTGAGCGTGCCGCCCCAGTCGAAGATGACCCCCCGTACTCCCACGTCAGGCTCCCACGATCTCCCTGATCCGCGCGAGCGCGGAGTCCACTGGCACGTCCTCACGCTCGCCGGTGCGTCGGTCCTTCACCTCGACGAAGCCCTCCGCCAGCCGCTTGCCCACCACGACGATCGTGGGTACGCCGAGCAGCTCGGAGTCGTTGAACTTCACGCCGGGAGAGACGCCGCGGCGATCGTCGTACAGCACCCGAACACCGGCCCCGTCGAGCCCTGCCGCCAGCGCCTCGGCGGCCTCGAACGGCTCGTCGGACTTGCCCGTCGCGATCAGGTGGATGTCGGCGGGCGCGATCTCCCTCGGCCAGATGAGGCCCTTGTCGTCGTGCGACTGCTCGGCGATCGCCGCCACCGCGCGCGAGACGCCGATGCCGTAGGAGCCCATCGTGACGGTGACGAGCTCGCCCTTCTCGTCGAGCACCTTGAGCCCGAGGGCATCGGCGTACTTGCGGCCGAGCTGGAAGATGTGGCCGATCTCGATGCCGCGGGCAAGCACGAGCGCGCCCCCGCAGGACGGGCACTCGTCGCCGTCCCGCACCTCGGCGACGTCGATGATCCCGTCAGCGGTGAAGTCGCGGCCGGCCACGAGGTCGTACACGTGCCGCCCCGGCTCGTTCGCCCCCGTGATCCACCGGGTCCCGTCGACGACGCGCGGGTCCACGAGGAACCTGATGCCCGAGGCCCCGCCCTCACCGAGCAGCGGCGGCCCGATGTAGCCCTTGACCAGCGTCGGGTGCTTCGCGAAGTCGGCCTCCTCGAAGGGACCGGCCTCGCTGGGCTGAAGCACCGCCTCGAGCCGCTTCATGTCGACCTCGCGGTCGCCGGGCAGTCCGATGGCCAGCGGCCGCCGCGTGCCGTCGGGGTCCGTGACCATGAACACGACGTTCTTCAGGGTGTCGGCGCCGGTCCATGCCCGGTCGGCCCGCGCGAGGTCCGGACGCGCAGTTCGAGACCTCGACGAGCGTGTCGATCGTCGGCGTGCCGGGGGTGTCCTCGGCGTGCGCCTCGGGCACGTCCGCCCAGTCGACCGCCGCAGGCGCCGGCGTGCTGACCGCCTCGACGTTCGCGGCGTAGTCGCACGAGTGGCACCGCACGAACGAGTCCTCGCCGACCTCGGTCGGAGCCAGGAACTCCTCGCTGGCCGAGCCGCCCATCGCCCCCGACATGGCCGACACGATGACGAACTCGAGGCCGAGTCGGTCGAACGTCGTGATGTAGGCGTCGCGGTGCCGTTGGTACGACCGGTCGAGGCCGGCGTCGTCGACGTCGAAGGAGTACGAGTCCTTCATGACGAACTCGCGGCCGCGCAGGATGCCGGCTCGGGGCCGCGCCTCGTCGCGGAACTTCGTCTGGATCTGGTAGATCACCAGGGGCAGGTCCTTGTAGGACGAGTACTCGCCCTTCACCAGCAGGGTGAACATCTCCTCGTGCGTGGGGCCGAGGAGGTAGTCCGAGCCCTTGCGGTCCTGGAGGCGGAACAGGGTGTCCCCGTACTCCGTCCACCGATGGGTCTGCTCGTACGGCTCGCGCGGGAGCAACGAGGGGAAGTGCACCTCCTGGAAGCCGGCCCGGTCCATCTCCTCGCGGACGGCGTTCTCGACGTTGCGGTACACGAGGAAGCCGAGCGGCAGCCAGGTGAACACGCCGGGCGCCACTCGACGCACGTAGCCGCCGCGCACGAGGAGCCGGTGACTGGGCACCTCCGCATCGGCGGGATCGTCTCGGAGCGTGCGCAGGAACAGGGTGGACATCCGCAGGATCACGTGCTCACCCTAACGACCACATGACCGCACTCGGGGCCGCTACAGCCCGGTGTCCGTGCGCAGTGCCGGCGGCGGGGGCCGCACCGAACTGGCGGCAGCCTGCCGCCGGGCTGGCGGGGTGGTGATGATCGGATGTCAGGCCCGGTGAACACGACCGCGGGCAGGCGTCAGAACAGGACGGTCGCGAAGGTGCCGTGCTCCTGGAACCCGACCGCGAGATAGCACTTGCGCGCCGCCGTGTTGTACGAGTTCACGTACAGCGACACGGTCGGTGCCAGGGACTCCCGTGCCAGCTGGGTCACCGCCGCCATGCCCGCCTCCGAGTGGCCTCGACCCCGGTACGCATGGCCAACCCACACGCCCTGGACCTGGCAGACGTCAGGGGTCACGGCCCCGACCTCGGCCTTGAACACGACGTCCTGCCCGTCGATGCGGACGAAGGACCGCCCCTCGCGCACGACCTCGGCGATCCGGGAGCGGTAGGCGGCACCCATCCCTCCGGCCACGGGCGACACGCCCACCTCGGCGGTGAACATGTCGATGCAGGCGGGTACGAGGAGGTCGAGGTCCGCGGCCGTCGCACGGCGCACGAGAGGATCGGCCGGGACGAGCGGCTCGCCGACGGCGACCATGAGCGGCTGGTCGTGGCGCACCTCGCGGGCCGGGCCCCAGGCCGGCTCGAGGAGCCGCCACAGGTCGAGGACCTCGTCCGCGGGTCCCACGAACGACGAGCAGCGACGGCCGGCAGGTCGCAGCCGGTCTGCGAAGGCGGCGCGCGCCGCGGGGGTCGTCGCGACGGGCACGAGGTTGGCGCCCGCGTAGAGCAGGGACGCGAGCCCACCGTCGTCGTAGTAGCCCAGCAGGTCGCCGCCGAGCCGCCAGGGGTCCAGCCCGCCGCCGCTGACGCGGGAGGCCACGAAGCAGTTGGCGATCGGGTCGGCGCCCAGCACCCGCTCGACGTCTGCAAGGTCGCGCGACGTCACCATCCGCACCGCGTTCACGGCCGTCGAGATGGTCATGGGAAGGGCGCGCAGCTCAGGACGTCGTGACGATCGGCGAACCGGCCTGGTCCGTCATCGACTCGGCCAGCTTCATGGCCTCCTCGATGAGCGTCTCGACGATCTGGGACTCGGGCACCGTCTTGATGACCTCGCCACGGACGAAGATCTGGCCCTTGCCGTTGCCGGAGGCGACGCCAAGGTCGGCCTCTCGCGCCTCGCCGGGACCGTTGACGACGCATCCCATGACGGCGACGCGCAGGGGGACCTCGAGCCCCTCGAGTCCGGCGGTCACCTGCTCGGCCAGGGTGTAGACGTCCACCTGGGCACGCCCGCAGGAGGGGCAGGACACGATCTCCAGGCCACGTTGGCGCAGGTTGAGCGACTCGAGGATCTGCAGCCCGACCTTGACCTCATCGACGGGAGGCGCGGACAGCGAGACGCGGATGGTGTCGCCGATCCCCCTGCTCAGCAGGCCGCCGAAGGCGACGGCGGACTTGATCGTCCCCTGGAACGTCGGCCCCGCCTCGGTGACCCCGAGGTGCAGCGGGTAGTCGCACGCCTCGGCGAGCTGCATGTAGGCCTGCATCATCACGACCGGGTCGTGGTGCTTGACCGAGATCTTGATGTCGCGGAAGTCGTGCTCCTCGAACAGCGACGCCTCCCACAGCGCGGACTCGACGAGCGCCTCGGGCGTCGCCTTGCCGTACTTCTCCATGAGCCGCTTGTCCAGCGAGCCGGCGTTGACGCCGATGCGGATCGGGGTGCCGGTGTCCTTGGCCGCCCGGGCGATCTCGCCCACCTTGTCGTCGAACTGCTTGATGTTGCCCGGATTGACGCGCACGCCCGCGCAGCCGGCCTCGATCGCCGCGAAGACGTACTTCGGCTGGAAGTGGATGTCGGCGATCACCGGGATGCCGCTCTTCCGGGCGATCTCCGGGAGCGCGTCGGCATCGTCCTGGCTGGGCACGGCGACGCGCACGATCTGGCAGCCGGAAGCGGTGAGCTCGGCGATCTGCTGGAGGGTGCTGTTGACGTCGGACGTCAGCGTCGTGCACATGGACTGGACGCTCACGGGAGCATCGCCCCCCACCGCCACCGGGTGCGTGGGGTGCCGCAGCAGGATCTGCCGGCTCGTGCGGCGAGGAGCGACGACGGGCGGGGGCGGGACGGGGATACCGAGGTTCACGGTCACCGCATCATTATGGCTGCCGATCCCGGTCCTCGCCTCAGCCGAGCGTGATCGGCTTGACCAGGTCGGCCCAGATCACCACGACGGCCATGGCCATGAGGGCACCGGCGACGACGTAGGCGACCGGCATCAGCCGGGCGATGTCGACGGGTCCGGGGTCGGGCCGCCCCCGCCACTGCGCCACCTTGCGTCGGGATGCCTCGTAGAGGGCGCCGGCGATGTGCCCGCCGTCCAGGGGCAGGATCGGCAGCAGGTTGAACAGGAACAGGAACAGGTTCAACGAGGCGGCGAGGCCGAGGAAGGTGGCGACCTTCGCGTTCATCGGCTGGTCCATGGCGGCCACGTCGCCGCCGAGGCGACTGACGCCGACGACCGACACGGGGCTGTCCGTCTGGCGCTCGCCCCCACCGATCAGGGTGTCGGTGACCAGCTCGTACAGCCGGATCGGCAGCATGACCAGGGCCTGCACGGATCGCACGGTCAGGTCCCACATGTACTGGGGCACCGCCGTCCACGGCTGGCTCACCCACACGAACTCGGGGGCCAGGCCGACGTAGCCCGCGGTGATGAACTCCTCGGTCGGGTTGCCGTCCGCGTCGAGCACCGGACGCTGCGCCGTGGCGATGGTCGTCGTCAGGTCGACGGTCTCCCCGGCGCGATCGACCGTGAACACCGCCTCCTGGCCGGGATTGGCCCGGATCCACGCGGTCGTCTCGAGCCAGTCCGTCGCCGGGACGCCGTTGACGGCGACGACCGTGTCGCCGGGCTCGAACCCGGCGGTCGTCGCAGGCGCGGGCGCGCTGCCGGTCGGGCACTCTCCCGACGGGAGCGGATCGCCCGATGGCTGCTCGGCCGTCGGCGTGCACGCCGCGACCCCGCTGACCTGCATGGTCGTCTGCGGGATGCCGATGCCGACGAGCAGCACGGCGAACAGCACGAAGGCGAAGATGAGGTTCATGGTCGGACCGCCGAGCATGACCACGACGCGCTTGCGGACGGGCAGCCGGTAGAAGGCGCGGCCCTCCTCCCCCGGCACGATCTCGTCGACCGACTGCCGGCGGGCGTCGTCGATCATCGTCGCGAAGCGGCCGGTGGTCATCGAGCGGGTGGTGCCATCGGATGACGGCGGGATCATCCCGATCATGCGGATGTAGCCGCCGAGGGGGATGGCCTTCGCCCCGTACCTGGTCTCGCCCCGTACCGTCGACCACATGGTGGGACCGAAGCCGATCATGTAGTCGGTGACCTTCACGCCGAACCTCTTGGCGGGCAGGAGATGCCCCATCTCGTGCAGCGCGATGGACAGTCCGATCAGGACGGCGAAGATCAGGATGCCGAGCAGCTCAAGCACGTCGGCTCCCCTTCGCCCAGTCCAGCGCGAGCTCCGATGCCCGCTGACGCGCCCATGCGTCTGCAGTAATGACGTCCACGAGGGTCGCATTGTTCCCGTCGACCCAGGAACAGGAGGGATCGTCGCCATCGAGGTGCTCCCCCAGGACCCGCTCGACGGTCGCCACGATCCCGGTGAAGGGCAGCGAGCCGGCCAGGAAGGCGGCCACGCAGGCCTCGTCGGCCCCGTTGAAGACCGCCGGTGCCGTGCCCCCGGCCGCGCCCGCCGTGCGGGCGAGGCGGATCGCCGGGAAGGCGTCCTCGTCGAGCGGGAAGAAGTCCCACGAGGTGGCCGCTGTCCAGTCGCACGCCGGAGCCGCGTCGGGAACCCGCTCCGGCCAGCTCATGCCCCAGGCGATCGGGATCCGCATGTCCGGAGGGCTCGCCTGGGCGATCGTGGAGCCGTCGACGAACTCGACCATCGAGTGCACCACGGACTGAGGATGCACGACGACGTCGATGCGCGTCGAACGGGACGTCGAACAGCAGGTGGGCCTCGATGACCTCGAGCCCCTTGTTCATGAGCGTGGCCGAGTTGATCGTGACAAGGGGTCCCATGGCCCAGGTCGGATGGGCGAGCGCCTGCTCGACGGTGACGTCCTGCAGTGCGGCGCGGTCCCACCCACGGAAGGGCCCGCCGCTGGCCGTCAGCACCAGCCGACGGACCTCGGCCGCCGTGCCCGAGCGGAGAGCCTGGGCGAGGGCCGAGTGCTCGGAGTCGACCGGCACGATCTGTCCGGGTCGCGCGAGCGCCTTGACGAGCGGCCCGCCGATGATCAGCGACTCCTTGTTGGCCAGCGCCAGGGTCCGGCCGGCCCCGAGGGCCGCGAGCGTGGGACGCAGCCCGGCCGCGCCCGCGAGGCCGTTGAGCACCACGTCGCAGTCCCAGCCGGCGAGCTCGGTGCTGGCATCGGGACCGGCGAGGATGCGCGGAAGCGTCGCCGCACCAGTCGAGTAGCCGCGCCGCTGCGCCTCCGCGAACAGCGCGAGCTGGAGGTCGCTGGCCGCCGTGGCCTGCTGGACGGCCACGGCCTCCACGCCGAAGTCAAGGGCCTGGCGCACGAGCAGCTCGACATTCGCACCGCCGGCGGACAGGGCCACGATGGTGAACCGCTCGGGGTTGCGAGCCGCCACGTCGAGGGCCTGGGTGCCGATGGAGCCGGTGCTGCCCAGCACCACGACCCGACGGGGGTCGGGCACCTCAGTCCTCGTGACCGGGCTGCTGGCCGGCGTCCGGACCGTAGCCCGCGTGGCTGAGCATCCGTCGGAGGTCCGTGATCTGCTCCATGGTCACGTCCTTGGAGTGCGACCGGTCGAACACCTCGACCTCGGACCCGAGCGTGACCCGGAACCGGCCGTCGTGCTTCTCCTCGATGTCACCGACAGCACCGATGAGGCTCACGACGTCGACCCAGCGGATGTTGTGGCTGGTCGGATGGGCGAACAGCGCCGTCAGGGTGTCGCGATGGTGGTTGCTCAGGCTCTCGTCGGTCATGCCCCGAGGCTACCCGCGGTCATGGGCGAGCGCCTCCGCGGTCGCACCAGCGGGCCGCGCCGCGGCCAGCGCGAACCACAGGTCGGCGCGGACAGCCGGGTCGTCGAGCGAGCGGCCGAGGACGCCCTCCGCGCGGCGAAGACGATGGCGCACGGTGTGCCGGTGGATGCCGAGCTTCTGGGCGGCCGCGTCCACCTGCCCGTGCTGGTCGAGCCAGGCGCGCAGGGTGTCCATCAGCTCCGGGCCCTCAGCGGACGTGCGCAGCTCCCCGAGGTAGCCGTTCGCCCACGACGCCGTCGTGGCCGCGTCGAGCAGCGACGCCAGCCCCCGGGCGGGCTCGTCGTCGAACATCCTCAGCCCCGATCCCCCTGCGGCCGCCTGCTCCGCCTGCTGCAGGGCCTGCCGCACGTTGGCCGGGTCGGTGAGGTCGAGCACGCACGACACCCCGACCACCTGCACCCCCGGCGCGGCGGCCAGCGCATGCAGCCCCCGGGCACGGCGAGCCCTGGTCGTCCACGGCGGCGAACCCGGCGACCTCGCCCGGGCCGGTGCGGCACAGGACTGCCCGCCCGCTGCGGTGGACGGCCGCCAGGTCGGCGTCCGCGACGGCGGCACCGTTCAGTCCGCGCGCCGAGACCCCCACCGCGCGCCAGGGCTGCAGGTCGGGCAGGCCGAGTCCGGCGAGCAGGTCCGGCGCCAGGCCGTGCTCGGCCGCGACCGCGAGCAGCAGCCGCCGCCAGGCATCCATCCCCGCCTCGGTCGCCACCGGCTGGGAGGACCGCCACGACAGGACCGACACGGCCAGGTTCATCACGGCCTGGTCGGCCGAGCGCAGGGGCCGCGGCGAGCCCACGACCAGGAAGCCGTCCGCAGCGCCCTTCACGCCGATCGGCAGGATGACGACGTGCTCGTCAGACGTGGCCACTGCTGCCGAGGCGAGCAGGCCACGCGCCCGCAGCCGGTCCACCTCGCCGGCCAGGTCCCCCGCCCGACCGGTCGACGATGACGGGGAGGCGGCCACGACTGCGCCTGCCTGGTCGAGGTGGAGGCAGAAGCCACCGACGTGCTTGGCGAGGACCGGGATCACCCCGGCGGCGGCCGGCTCGGCGAGGGCCGCGCGGATCAGTCGCCGCTGGCTCTCGAACGATGCTGCCGACTCGGCGTACTCCTCGTCCGTCAGGAGCCTGGACACCGCCTTGCTGAGGGCGACGAACGGGATCGGCTGGGGCACCTCGAGCAGGGGCAGCCCCGCGGACTCCGCCGCAGCCACCAGCGCCACGGGCACCGCCTGGTGCGACAGCCCGATCCCGAAGCCCAAGGCGGCGACCTCCGCAGCGACGAGCCGGTCGACGTACTCGGCCGCCTGCTGGTCGTCGCCCGTGATGGACATCCCGGTGGTGAGGAGCAGGTCGCCGCCCTCGAGCCAGGGCGTCGGGTCGGCGTGCTCGGACACCGCCACCCAGCGGACGACGCGACCCAGGTCGGCCGCGGAGGTCCGCACGGACAGGCCCAGGTCGGGCAGCGCGGCCACCTGGCCGACGGTCAACGGCACATCACCCTCCAACGATCCGGACAAGGGTAGGGCACCGGATGTCCAGACTGGAGCCTGCCAGCAGGCAGGGACGCCCTCTAGGCTCGCACCACCGACCCCGGGAGGAACCTCGATGACCGCCACCGCCGATCGCACCGACTCGACCGCCAACGGCCTGCCCCAGGAGCGCCGCCTCGTCACGAGCATCCCCGGCCCACGCTCGCAGGCCCTGCAGGCGCGCAAGACGGCCGCCGTCTCCGCCGGCGTGGGCGTCACCCTGCCGGTCTACGTGGCCAAGGCGGGTGGCGGCGTCCTGCTCGACGTCGACGGCAACTCCCTGATCGACATGGGCTCCGGCATCGCCGTCACCACCGTCGGCAACGCGAACCCCGAGGTCGTCGCCGGGGTGCAGAAGCAGGTGGCCGAGTTCACCCACACCTGCTTCATGGTCACCCCCTACGCCGGGTACGTCGAGGTGTGCGAGGCGCTCAACCGCCTCACGCCCGGCGATCACGAGAAGCGCTCGGCGCTGTTCAACTCCGGCGCCGAGGCCGTCGAGAACGCCGTCAAGATCGCCCGCGCGCACACGAAGCGGCAGGCCGTTGTCGTCGTCGAGCACGGCTATCACGGTCGCACCAACCTGACGATGGCCCTGACCGCGAAGTCGATGCCCTACAAGCACTCCTTCGGGCCGTTCGCTCCCGAGGTGTACCGGGTCCCGACGTCCTACCCGTTCCGGGACCGCGGGCTGAAGGGCCCGGAGATGGCGCAGATCGCCATCACCCGCATCGAGAAGGAGATCGGGGCGACCAACGTGGCCGCCATCATCATCGAGCCCATCCAGGGCGAGGGCGGCTTCATCGTCCCGGGTGACGGCTACTTCGCCGCCATGGCCGACTTCGCGACGGCGAACGGCATCGTGTTCGTGGCCGACGAGATCCAGTCCGGCTTCTGCCGGACCGGCGACTGGTTCGCCAGCGAGTACGAGGGAGTCGTCCCCGATCTCATCACCACCGCGAAGGGCATCGCCGGTGGCATGCCCCTGGCGGCCGTGACCGGCCGCGCCGAGATGATGGACTCCGTGCACCCCGGCGGGCTCGGCGGCACCTACGGCGGCAACCCCGTCGCCTGCGCCGCCGCCCTCGGCTCGATCGGCTGGATGGAGGCCAACGACGCGAACGGCCTGGCGAAGTCCATCGAGGCCGTCATGATTCCCCGTCTCAAGGGCATGGCCGAGCGCTACCCGGCCATCGGCGACATCCGCGGACGAGGTGCCATGATCGCGATCGAGCTGGTCAAGCCCGGCACGCTGGACCCCGACGCCGACCTGGCGGGTGCGCTGAACAAGCACTGCCATGCGAACGGCGTCGTCACGCTGACGACGGGTACCTACGGCAACGTCTTCCGATTCCTGCCGCCGCTCACGATGCCCATGCACCTCCTGGAGGAGGCCCTGTCGATCCTCGAGCAGGCGTTCGAGGACGCCACCCGCTGACTGTCCACAGGCCCTCGGCCTGACGCTTGCCCGCGGCATGCCCCCGACCTACCGTCGGGGGCATGCGCGTGCTCGGAGCCTTCCTCATGGCGATGGCGCTCCTCGCGCCGGCCGCACCCGCGGCGGCGGCCGATGGCCCGGCCTACTTCTGGCGGTGGACCGACGGCAGCGAGGCGAGAGCGCGGACCTTCGCCGAGCAGCGGTACCAGTCCCCTGCCCGGCTCCCCAGGCTGGTGGTCCAGACCCATCCCGCCACCGCGGGCCGGCACATCGCGCTGGAAGCACGTGTCCGCGGCCACTGGCGCCCCGAGGACTCCGGGGTGACGGATGCGGAGGGCTCCGTGCGGCTGCAGCTCAATCCCTACTGCGCCGACGGCGCCTGGTGCACGAGCACCTTCGACTACCGCCTGACCGTGGACGGCCATCAGGCGATGATCCGCGTCACCTTCGGCCCGTGACGACGGATCCGCGCATCGCTCCAGGCGGGGCGAAAGTCACTGCCGCCGCCCCCCATCCGGCTCCTACGCTGAGGGCATCAGCCCGTCCGGGCGCCCAAGGAGGTCGTCGTGCACACACACCGCCGCATGGCATCGCTCGTCACCGCGCTCGCCCTCGCGACCAGCGTCGTCGCGGTGTCAGCGGTTCCGGCCGCCGCCGCGCCCCTGGCTGAGCCGTCGTCCGCCGGGTCGATCGCACCGGCGGCGCAGGAGTTCTACTGGGAGTGGAGCGACGGCGTGGACGCCAAGGTCCGCACGTTCCGTGAGTCCAAGTACCAGGCGGCGGAGAACCTGCCGGTCCTGTACGTCTTCGCCGAGCCCGCGAGGCCTCAGCAGTTCGTCAAGCTCCAGTACAAGCAGGGCAGCACGTGGAAGCGCGAGGACGGCGCCCTGACCAACCGCGCCGGCCGTGCGACCCTGGAGCTCAACCCCTACTGCGAGAACGGCACCTGGTGCGGCGGCACGTACAAGTACCGACTGCTCGTCAACGGGATCTACACGGTCTTCACGATCACCTACGTCGACTGAGCGCTCGACGGGCTGGGAGCCTTCGCCCCCAGCCCGTCGACTTCACTCGCCCTGCGACTACGCGTGACTGTCGCGGATGCCGTGCGGCTGGCCGTAGCCGTCCCGCATCAGGTCCAGGTAGGGCACCGCGTCGAACGCCTCCGGCCCCAGGACCCCGCTGCCTGCCCACTGACCGCTCGCCAGCAGCTCGAGGGCGATCACCGGGTTCATGGCCGTCTGCCAGACCACCGCCTGCACGCCGTACTCGGCCATCGTCCACTCGTTGTCAGCCACGTGGTAGAGGTACACCTCGCGAGGCCGGCCGTCCTTGCCCGTGCCGGTGACCCAGGTGCCGGCACAGGTCTTGCCCGTCATCCTGTCGCCCAGCGTGGCCGGGTCGGGCAGGGCGGCGGCGACGACGTCACGCGGACTGACCTCGACTCCCTTGACCGACACGGGATCCGTGCGGTCCAGTCCGAGCTTGTGGAGCGTCTTGAGGACGTCGATGAACTCGTCCCCCAGGCCGTACTTGAACGTGACGCGCTTGCAGTCGATCCAGCGGGGCACGAGCAGCACCTCCTCGTGCTCCACGTTGATGATCTCCACCGGCCCGATTCCCTCGGGGAAGTCGAACACCTCGGGCTCGGAGAAGGGCTCGGTCGTGAACCAGCCCCGTCCCTTCTCCCAGATGACGGGCGGGTTGAGGCACTCCTCGATGGTCGTCCAGATGGAGAACGACGGCGCGAAGTCGTAGCCCTCGACGACGAGGTTGGCGCCGTCGCGGATCCCGATCTCGTCGATCTCGCTGAAGAGGTGGTCCGCGGCGTACCGCGCGAACACGTCGGCCAGGCCCGGCTCGACGCCGATGCCGCACAGGGCCAGCCGTCCGCTGTCCACCCAGGCCTGCTCCTTGGCGAACTGCTCGTCGCCGAGCTTCACGCCCACCTCTGCGTAGGGGGCGTGCGGATTCGGCCGGGAGAGGCTCATGGCGGTGTCGAGGTAGTCGGCCCCGGCGGCGAAGGCTCCGTCGAAGATCGGCATGACGAAGCGTGGGTCGACCACGTTCAGCACGTGGGTGATGCCGTGCGCGCGGCACAGGTCCGCGACCGCGTCGGCGCTGGACGCGTCGACCTGGGCCGCGACGAAGCGGTCGTCCTGGAGCCGGTCCACCACCGCCTCCGCTCGGGCGACGTCGTAGTCCGACACCACCCACGTCTCGAAGAACCCACGGCGCGCCGCGATGAGCGCTGCCGACGTACCCACTCCTCCTGCGCCAACGGCGAGGACTCGCATCACTGCTCTCCAGGGATCCTGTCGGTGAGCAACGGCAGACGCGGATCCCAATGCGTGCCGTCGCGTTCATCCTTGCGCCGCCGGGCAATGGCGGACAGGGCTTCGAGCACCACGCGGTTGCCCAGGAGGGCGGTGATATCCGCATGGTCGTAAGGGGGTGCGACCTCCACGACGTCCATCCCGACGACGGGCAGGTCGTAGCAGATGCGGCGCACCGCATCGAGGAGTTGACGCGCGGAGAGGCCACCCGGTTCCGGCGTGCCCGTGCCCGGCGCATGACCGGGGTCGCAGACGTCGATGTCGACGCTGAGGAACACGCCATCGCAGTCGTCGAGGGCCCGGGCGAACGCCTCGGTGAGGCAGTCGTCGAGGCCCCGCGCGACGATCTCGGTCATCTCGTAGCTCCGCATGCCCTGGTCCGCCATCCAGGCGAGCACGTCCGGCGGCGGCCAGTAGCCGCGAAGCCCGACCTGCAGGAACCTGTCGCCACGGGCCGCCCCCGACTCGATGAGGCGACGCATGGGCTGGCCGTGGCCGACGAGCGAGCCGAACGAGATGTCGCCGGTGTCGGCGTGCGCGTCGAAGTGGATCACGGACACCCGCCCCCAGCCACGGGCGCGTGCCACTCCGGTCACGTCGGGCCACGTCACGGTGTGGTCCCCGCCGAGGATCAGTGGGATCGCCCCCGCCTCGGCCACGCGCTGGACGACCGCCTCCAGGCTCGCGCAGGAGCGCTCGGCATCGCCGCTGAACATCTCGACATCGCCCGCGTCCACGACCGTCAGGTCGCGCAGCCCGTCCACGCGCATCGCGAGGGACGGCCGCGATCCGTCGTGCTCGAGGTAGCAGGCCGCCCGGATCGCCGACGGGCCGAACCTGGCGCCGCTGCGGTACGACGTCCCCCCGTCGTAGGGGGCGCCGACGATGACGACGTCCGCATCAGCGAAGGTGGACGGGTCGTCGGCATCGCAGCGGCCGACCCCGAGGAAGGTGTAGTCGGGGCCGTACATGCTGCCGTACCGCGTCATGGGGACCAACCTACGACGACGCGACCCTGTGGCGGGGTCAGGAGTCGAAGCCCAGGCCCATTCGATCGAGGGTCTTGAGCCACAGGTTGCGCCGGCCCCCGTTCGCGTCGGCCCTCTGGAGGGCTGTCGTCGTCCAGCTGATGCCCAGGGATCGCGCCGGCTCCGGCGGGAAGGGCAGGGGCTTGGAGCGCACCATCTCGAGCTCGGTGCGCTCGGTGGTGCGCCCGTCGACGAGGTCCAGCATCGTGGCCGCGCCGAAGCGCGAGGCGCCCACGCCCAGCCCTGTGTAGCCGGCCACGTAGGCGACGCGACCCTGGTGCGCCGTGCCCCAGAAGGCACTGAAGCGCGAGCACGTGTCGATCGCACCGCCCCAGGCATGCGAGAACCCGATGCCCCGCAGCTGCGGGAAGGTCTGGAGGAAGTGCTCGGCGAGTCGCTCGTACGACTCACGGTTGTGGTCGTACTGCGGGCCGAAGCCGTTGCCGGAGTGGTAGATCGCGTCGTATCCCCCCCACAGGATCCGGCCGTCCTCCGTCGTGCGGTAGTAGTGGAACTGGTTGCCGGTATCGCTGATGCCCTCCCGACCGGACCAGCCGAGCCGCGACCACTGCGCGTCGGTGAGCGGCTCGGTGACCAGCACGTAGTCGTAGACCGGCACCACGTAGTGCTTCAGCCGTCGCAGCAGCGGCGGGTAGGCATTGGTGGCCAGCGCCACCCGCTCGGCTCGCACTAGACCCCGCCGCGAGGTGGCGACCACATGACCGTCACGGCCGGCGATGGAGTCGATCGGCGTGCGCTCGAAGAGCCGGACCCCGGCCTCGAGGCACGCGCGACGAAGTCCCCACGCCAGGCGGGCCGGATCCACCAGCGCGACACCGTCGGCATCGAAGGTCGCCCCGAGGTACGTGGGCGAGTCGACCCGCGCTCGCACCTCCTCAGCCGAGAGGAGGACGACGTCCTGACCCATGGCCGCCGCCTCGGCCGCGTGCTGGCGCAGGCCATCGAGCTGGTACGGCTCGAGAGCGACGTCCAGCTCTCCGGTCCTGACGAAGTCGCACTCGATGCCGAGGTCCCCGATGGCCTTCTCGATCGCGTCGAGGTTGTCCCTGCCGAGCCGCAGCAGGGTGGGCATCTCATCGGGCCAGCGCTCCATGCCGTTCGCGAAGCCGTGGGTCAGGGATGCGGCGACGAAGCCGCCGTTGCGCCCGCTTGCCCCATCGGCGGCCCGGCCCCCCTCCACGAGCACCACGTCGCGACCGGGGTCGGCCTGCTTCGCGAGCAGGGCGGTCCACAGTCCGGTGAACCCGGCCCCCACCACGAGGAGGTCAGTGCGCTCGGCCCCGACGAGGGCGTCGGCGGGGGCGGGCCGCTCCGCGCGATCGAGCCAGTAGGGGGCCAGTCGAGTGCGGGTCAGCGCCGCAATGGCGTCGGGACTGGGGCTGTTGCTGAACATCGCGTGATCCTTCGGGGGGAATCGACCGGGGGTCGACGTACAGGGGTCGGAGTGCGGAGCCTTCGCGCCCCGTCGTCCCACCAGTCCCTTCAGGCAGTTCGCAGTCTCAACGAGGATACGGGATCACACCGCGACGACCGAATCGAACTCTCGGTCGAGGGCCTCGGCCCGCTCCGACGTCAGCGCCGCCGTCACGTAGGCGCCGTCGATGACCTCGGCTGGCGGGAACACCCACGGGTCGTCAGCCATCGCAGGGTCGATGCGCCGCCATCGCCTCCTGCGCGCCGGCCACCGGGCACACGTACTGGATGTAGGCGGCGAGCTGTGCCGCGATCTCGGGGTCGTAGTAGAAGTCCATGAGCCGTTCGGCGTTCGCCTTGTGCGGCGCGACGGACGGGAATGATCATCGAGTCGGCCCAGATCAGCCCACCCGACTCCGGCAGGGCGAACCCGTAGTCCTCCCCCAGTGCCAGCACGTCGCCCGACCAGCCCAGCACCGCGATCAGGTCACCGCTGTCGAGCCCGCTGATGTAGTCGTTGCCGGTGACCTGGCGGATCTGGCCGCTGTCGACGTGCCCCTGGAGGACGGCGAGAGTCTCCTCGAACTGCGCGTCGGTGAAGTCGGACGGGTCGAAGCCCTGCCAGGCGAGCAGCAGGCCCATCGTGTCCATCGTCTCGGAGAGGATCGACACCCGACCGGCCAGCCGCGGGTCGAAGAACTGGTCGAGCGACGTGAGCGAGTCCGACACCCAGCCGCTCTCGCAGCAGCGGCGTGTTCCAGCCCAGGCCGGTGAAGCCCGACTGCCAGGGCAGCGTGTAGCTGCGCCCGGGGTCGAAGGAGGCGGCCTGGAGTCGTGGCAGGAGGTTGACCGCGTTGGGGATCCGCGAATAGTCCAGTGGGGCGGCGAAGCCCTCCTCGATGAACAGCTGCGCGGTCTCCTCGCTGAAGCACGACGATGTCGCGACCGATGTCGCGCCCGTCCTCGAGCTCGGTGCGAACCTTCGCGAAGAACTCCTGGCCGTCGTTGATGTCCTCGGTGTAGGTCGACCTCGATGCCGGTCTCGTCGGCGAACAGCTCGAGCGTCGTCGGGCCGCCGTCCTCGGACACGTCGATGTAGCCGGGCCAGTTGGAGAACCGCGAGGGTCGGGTCGAAGGCCGGCGAGGCCGCGCTCGGCGACGATGCCGACCGCGCCCCCGAGCCTGCCGGCGGCCCGCACCGCAGGCCACCGCCACGAGGCCCGTTCCGGCCGCGGCGCCCAGGCGCAGCAGGCCGCGGCGGGAGAGTGCGTTCAGTGGGTTCTCCAGTAGGACGCAGGAGCTAGGAGCGGGACATCAGGTCGACGGTGATGGGTGCCGGCTTCTCGAGGGCCTTCCGGCGACGGTTGCTGACGAGCTGTCCGCCGAGCACCACGGCCAGCGCAACGAGGAACACGATGGTCGCGAGGGCGTTGACCTGGACCGGGATGCCTCGCTGGGCCGCACCCCAGATGAAGATCGGGAAGGTGACCAGCGTGCCGGCGTTGAAGAAGCTGATGATGAAGTCGTCGAAGGACAGGGAGAACCCGAGCAGCGCCGCACCGAGGATGCCGGGCAGCACGAGCGGGAAGGTCACGTACCGGAACACCGCGCGCGGGTTCGCGTAGAGGTCGCGCGCCGCCTCCTCAAGGCGTGGGTCCATGCCCTGGAGGCGCGCCTTCACCGTGACCACCACGAACGAGATGATGAACATGATGTGAGCGACGGTGACCGTGACTGATGCCCAGCGGGAACCGCAGGTTGAGGAACAGGGCCAGCAGGCTGGCGCCCATGACCACCTCGGGCGTCGCCATCGGCAGGAAGATCAGCAGGTTGGTGGTGCTGCGGCCCCGGAAGCGGTAGCGCACCAGGGCGAACGAGATCATCGTGCCGAGAATCGTGGCGATGACGGTCGCGATGAGGCCGATCTCGATGCTCGTCACGAAGGACGAGCAGACGCCGGGCACGCCGCAGAGGTCCTTCCAGGCGTCGAGGGAGAACTCGTTCCAGCTGAGGTTGAACTTGCCCTTGGGGTTGTTGAAGGACAGCACCATGATCACGAAGATCGGGATGAACAGGTAGACGAGCACAAGGATCGCGATGATCCCGACGAGGTTCCTCCGAAGCCACTTCATCAGACCAGGTCCTCCGTCCCGGCTCGCCGGATATAGGTGAACACCAGCACCAGGATGATCGCCATGAGGATGAACGACAGCGCGCTGGCTGTCGGATAGTCGCGGATACTCGATGAAGTTCGCCTGGATCTCGTTGCCGATCATCCGGTTCTTCGGCGATCCCAGCAGCTCGGCGTTGATGTAGTCGCCCGCTGCGGGGATGAAGGTCAGCAGGGTGCCGGCCACGACGCCCGGCATGGACAGCGGCCACGTCACCTTGCGGAACGCCGTCTGCGGGGATGCGTAGAGGTCGCTCGCCGCCTCGATCAGGCGCGGGATCGATCTTCTCCAGCGCCGCGTACAGCGGCAGGATCATGAACGGCAGGAAGTTGTAGGTCAGGCCCGGCGATGACGGCGATCCCGTGTTGAGGATTCGGCCGTCCGGCAGCAGGTGAAGGGCGTTGAGGGTGCTCGTGACGACGCCCTCATCGGCGAGGATCGTCTTCCAGGCGTAGGTGCGCAGCAGGAACGAGGCGAACGACGGGCGCGATGACGAGCACCAGCATGAGCGACCGCCAGCGACCGGCCCGGAACGCGATGAAGTACGCCAAGCGGATAGGCGATCGCCAGTGCCAGCAGCGTGGCCGTGCCCGCGTAGAGGAACGATCGCAGGAACTGCGGCCAGTAGTCGGCGAACGCCTCGATGTAGTTGCTGAACTCCAGCCCGGGCTTGTACTTGCCCGTGACTGACCCTGGATCGGCTCTGCAGGCTCGTGGCGAGCAGGGTGACGAGCGGGATGGCGAAGAACACCCCCAGCCACGCGATGCCCGGGAACAGCAGCAGGTAGCCCGTGCGCGACTTGCGCTGCGGCCACCGTCGACGGCTGGCGCCTGTCCCGTGGTGGCAGGGACGACGGCGACCATGCTCAGGCCTCCGGGTCGTCGCTGATCAGGGCGGCGTTGACCGCCTCGAGCGCCAGGACCTCGGGATCGACGCCCACCGTCGTGCCCTCCGTGCCGTCGAGCCCGAAGGTGTGCTTGGGCGACCAGTGCAGGACGACCGCGTCACCGACCTCGCTGCGGTCGCCGACGACGACGTTCTGCTCGAAGACGATCAGCTCCTGGTCCCAGGCGGTCCGCACCAGGTACTGCGTCGACACACCCGTGTACGACACATCGGTGACGGTGCCGCTCAGCCGGTTGTGGTGATCGGGGATGCGGTCTGCGTCGACGGCGTCGAGGATCGTGATCTTCTCCGGCCGCACGCCCACGATCGCCACGGTCCCCTCGGCGAAGAAGCGCTCCGAGGGGATGGCGAAGGTGAGCCCGCCTGCTTCGACGAGCACATCGTCGCCCGACGTCCCCGAGCGCCTGCCCTCCATCAGGTTGGACTGGCCGAGGAAGTTCGCCACGAAGACCGTTCGCGGCAGCTCGTAGATGTCGGCGGGATGGCCGAGCTGCTCGATGCGGCCGGCATTCATCACGGCGACCGTGTCGGCCATCGTCATGGCCTCCTCCTGGTCGTGCGTGACATGGACGAACGTCGTGCCCACCTCGACCTGGATGCGCTTGAGCTCGATCTGCATCTGCCGGCGCAGCTTGAGGTCCAGGGCGCCGAGCGGCTCGTCGAGCAGCAGGACACCGGGACGGTTGATGAGCGCGCGGGCCACCGCGACCCGCTGCTGCTGGCCGCCGGACAGCTGGGTCGGCTTGCGGCGGGCCATGGGCCCGAGCTCGACGAGGTCGAGCATGTCCTGGACGGTCTGCTTGACGTCCTTGATCTTGCGGCGCCGGAGGCCGAAGGCGACATTCTCGAAGATGTCGAGGTGGGGGAAGAGCGCATAGGACTGGAAGACCGTGTTGACGGGGCGCTCGAAGGCCCGCAGCCCGGTGATGTCCTTCTCGCCGAGGCTGATGGTCCCCGCGGTCGGGTCCTCGAGCCCCGCGACCATGCGCAGCGTCGTCGTCTTGCCGCACCCGGATGCCCCGAGCAGCGCGAAGAACGAGCCGCCCGGGATCGTCAGGGTGAGATCGTCGACGGCTGCGTGATCGCCGAACCTCTTGGTCAGGTTCTGCAGGTGCAGATCCTCGACCTCACGCGTGGCGTCAGTCACGGTGTCCTCTTCCTGTCTGCGCGTCGTCTCGGACCTAGCCACCGATGGCCTTGTTGAAGGCTCGCTGGTACTCGACGTCCTTCTCCTCGGTGAGGGTCATGAAGACGTAGGCACGGTCGCAGGGTCTCCGCCGTGGGGAAGATCCACTGGTTGTCGACCAGCGACGGGTCGATGGCCTCCATCGCCTCCTGCGCGCCCTCGACCGGGCTGATGTACTTCACGTAGGCCGCCACCTCGCGCGGCGATCACCGGGTCGTAGTAGTAGTTCATGAGCAGCTCGGCGTTCTGCTTGTGGGCAGCGAGCGCCGGGAACCATCATGTTGTCGGTCCAGAGGGTGCCGCCGGTCTCGGGCAGCGCGACGCCGAAGTCGTCGCCGAGCTGGATGATGTCGCCGGACCAGCCGATGACCGCGATGAGGTCGCCCGACTCCAGCGCACCCGCGTAGTCGTTGCCCGTCACCTGCCGGATCTGCCCGTTGTCGACCTGCTTGCGTGAGCAGCTCGATGGCGGCGTTGAACTCGTCATCGGTGAAGTTGGACGGGTCGTTCCCTGCGAGGCGATGAGGATGCCCATGGTGTCTCGCATCTCGGAGAGGACGATATGCGGCCCTTGAGTGCCGGGTCGAGGAGGCTCTCCACCGAGACCATCTTGTCGTTGCCGATGCTTGGCCTTGTACGCGGCGACGTTGTACCCGAGCGCGCCGAACCCCGACTGCCACGGCAGCGTGTAATCGCGCGTCCGGGTCGAAGGAGACGCTAGCAGAACGGGGGAGATGTTGGCCGGAGTTGGGCATGCTCGCCTTGTCCAGCTTCTGGGCGAAGCCGTTCTGGATCCAGAGGGCAGCCATCCAGTCGGTGAGCACGACGATGTCGCGACCGATGTCCTGGCCCTGCTCGAGCTGCGTGCGCACCTTGGCAAGAACTCGTTGTTGTCGTTGACGTCCTCGGTGTAGATGACCTGAATCCCGACTCACTTCTGGAACGCCTCGAGGGTGGGGCGCACGCCCGTCTCGTCGTCGATGTCGATGTACAGCGGCCAGTTGGACCAGTTGGCAGCCTTGTCGGTGGCGCTCTTGTCCTCCGCTGCCCGGCTGCGGACGCAGCGCCCGTGGAGTCGGCGCCTGCTCGTCCCCGCCGAGCACCGCAGGCAGCAGCGACCATGGCGGCGCCGCCCAGCCCAGCTGCCTGGAGCAGGCGGCGGCGTGAGACGGAGGAACGCATGGTCCCTGCGATGGCGGCGATGACTTCAGGGCGCTTGCTGGTCATGTCGGATCCTTCGGTCGGTGCTGCTGGACGGGTCTAGCGGTCGGTGAAGATCGTGCGATGCCACGGCTTTCGCGCTTCCCCCGTGATGTCCATGGAGACGTGCTTGATGTTCGTGTACTCCTCGAACGAGTACGAGGACATATCCTTGCCGAATCCGGACTGGCCGAAGCCACCGTGGGGCATCTCGCTCACAATCGGTATGTGATCGTTAACCCACACACAGCCGGCCTTGATCTCCCGCTGGGCGCGCAGGCCGCGGAAGATGCCGGTCGTCCAGGCTGAGGCAGCCAGTCCGTACACGGTGTCGTTGGCGAGGGCGATCCCCTCGTCGTCCGTGTCGAAGGGGAGAACGACCAGCACGGGGCCGAAGATCTCGTTCTGGACGATCTCGGAGTCCTGCGCGACGTCGGTCACGAGGGTCGGCTGGTAGTAGGCACCGCGGGCCAGATCGCCTCCGGGCGCGGCACCTCCCGTCACGACGCGCGCCCCGTACCCGCGAGCCCGGTCGACGAAGGCAGCCACCCGTTCTGCCTGACGGGCCGAGATGAGGGGGCCGAGATCGGTGGCGGGATCCTCGGGCGGGCCGATCCGCACCCGTGTGAAGAGGTCGGCAACGCCGGCGACGAAGGCCTCGTAGAGGGGCCGTTGCACATAGGCGCGGGTGGCGGCCGTGCAGTCCTGGCCGCTGTTGATCAGGGAGCCGGCGACTGCGCCATGGACGGCAGCCTCGAGGTCGGCGTCGTCGAAGACCACGAAGGGAGCCTTGCCGCCCAGCTCGAGGTGCAGGCGCTTGACGCTCGCGGTCGCCAGCTCCATGACGCGCCTGCCGACGGGAGTGGACCCGGTGAACGACACCATCGAGACCTTCGGGTGGCTGACGAGTGCCTCGCCCGCCTCGGGGCCGGCCCCGACGACCACGTTGACGACACCGGCGGGGATGCCGGCCGCGATGCAGTCCTCGGCGAGCATGAGTGACGTCAGCGGGGTGATCTCGGCGGGCTTGAGCACGATCGTGTTCCCGGCGGCGATCGCGGGGAGGATCTTCCACATCGCCATCTGCAGCGGGTAGTTCCAGGGGGCGATCGACCCGACGACACCGATCGGCTCGCGCCGGATGAGCGACGTGTGGACGCCGTCCCACTCCGCCGATGCCTTGCCCTCGAGGTTGCGGGCGGCCCCCGCGAAGAACGACACGTTGTCGATCGAGCCCGGCACGTCGAACTCCGTGGTGAGCCGGATGGGCTTGCCGCACTGCCGGGTCTCCACGAGGGCGTACTCATCGGCCCGGTCCGCGAGCCGGCTGGCGAGCCGGGTCAGCGCGCCGGACCGCTCGGCAGGAGCGGCCCGCGCCCACTCGGGGAAGGCCGCGCTGGCTGACTCCACCGCCAGGCCGACGTCGGCAGCGGACGCGTAGGCGAGGGTGTCCAGCACGGTGCCGTCGGCCGGGTTCACGACGACCCCGGTCTCTGCGGAGGACCCGGGGCGTGCTCGACCGCCCGAGAAGACCGCGTCCGTCACCGCACCTCCAGGATCCCGTCGGTCACCGCGCCCGCGGTGCCTGCGCATACAACCACGGAAACCTGAGGTGGACAAGGGCTTCGCAACAGGAAGAGGCTCCGAAACGCAATCGTAACGATGGAAATCGTTGTGAGATCGTCACTTCGCCACGGATTGTCATACCCCCCGGAGCGTGGGTCCGGCCTTCGCCGCCGCGGCGAGCGCCGAGATCACGTGCTGGAGCTGCGCGCTGTCGTGCTCGTCGAGGACGCCCGTGGTCACCCGCACGTGGCTGCTCGGCCCCCCGTCGACCATGAACGGAGAGCCGGGCGAGACCCGCACCCCGAGGGCGGCCAGGGTGATCAGTGCGGAGCGCTCATCGGCGACCTCGACCCACGCGTTGATCCCGTCGCCCATCGTGCTGACCACGCCCTCACCTGCCAGCCCAGCTCGCACCGCGAGGCTGCGCATGGCGTACGTCGATCGAGCCCGGGTGACCGCCTGGATCGCGGCCGGGTCGGTGAGGAGCTCGACGAGAACCGCCTGCAGCAGTCGGCTCGTCCATCCCGGCCCCAGCATCCGCCGCGACACCAGCGGGTCGATGACGTCCGCCGACCCTCCCACCGCGGCGATCCGGAGGTCGGGACCGTGCGACTTCGAGTAGCTGCGGATGTGGACGGTGCGCTCGGGCAGCAGCTGCCCCAGGCTCACGTCCTCGCCGGTTGCTATGTCACCGGAATGGTCGTCCTCCACGATGACCGCCTGGCCGCTCGCCAGGATCTCGGCCAGCAGCGTGCAGCGGCCGGCGCTCATGCTGATCCCTGTCGGGTTCTGCGCCCGCGGCTGGACGAAGACGGCCACCGGCTCGAGCGCCATCGCGACCGCGAGGGAGCCGGGGATGATCCCCTCCTCGTCGAGCTCGACGGCCACGATCTCGGCTCCCGCCCGCTCCAGGATGTCGATGAGCGGCGGGAAGCCGGGATTCTCCATCACGACGCGGTCGCCGAGCCGCACGACCTGGTCGACCACCCGCGACAGGGCGTCCAGCGCGCCGTCGACGACGGTCAGGCGGGCTGGCGGGAACGGCCAGTCGCGGCGCAGCAGGGCATCGAGCTCCGGGAGGACCGGATCGTCGAGGTAGCTGGTCGTCCACGACGTCGAGCGAGCCACCACCCGCTCGACGGCCTCGCGCAGAGGCGGGAGCAGGGCGGGATCGGGCGTGCCCGTGGACAGGTTGATCCCCTCAGCCAGGGGGGCTCCACCGATGCCCAGGTAGCGCACCGGACGCGTCGGCTCGACAGTGGTGCGCACGAACGTGCCCGCGCGACCGCGTGCCTGGATGGCTCCCACGGCGCCGAGCGCCTGCCAGGCCTCGCTGACGGTCGCCGGGCTGATGTTGAGGTCCTTCGCCAGGTCGCGGACAGTCGGGAGCCGGTCACCCGTCTGCAGCCGTCCTGCACGGATCAGGCGATGCACGGCGGCCGCGATCCCCTTGGGTGAGCGGTCGAGTACCGCCTCGGCGACCAGCACCCGGACGGCTCCGTCGTCGGGTACGACGCTCAGCGTCACGGTGCCTCCCGTCGCGCCGTCGCCGGATCCGCGTCCGGGTTCTTTGTAGAAACGCCGTTGTAACACAAACGAAAGTGTCTAAGGTCAAGAATCACAAAACGCCCGACCACCCCACGACCGCGCTCCCGTCGCGGTGCCCCAAGGAGGACCGCATGACCGTCGTACGCGCCGCGCTGGTGCAGACCAACTGGACCGGCGACAAGGAGTCGATGATCGTCGCCCACGAGGAGTACGCCCGGCAGGCGGCGGCGCAGGGCGCCCAGGTCATCTGCTTCCAGGAGCTGTTCTACGGCCCCTACTTCTGCCAGGTGCAGGACAAGCAGTACTACGAGTACGCGGAGTCGATCCCCGGTCCGACCACCGAGCGCTTCCAGGCCCTGGCCAAGGAGCTGAACATGGTCATGGTCCTGCCCATGTACGAGCAGGAGCAGCCCGGCATCCTCTACAACACCGCGGCCGTCGTCGATGCTGACGGCAGCTACCTCGGCAAGTACCGCAAGCAGCACATCCCGCACGTGAACGGATTCTGGGAGAAGTTCTACTTCCGTCCGGGCAACGGCGGGTACCCCGTGTTCGACACGGCCGTGGGGAAGATCGGCGTGTACATCTGCTACGACCGGCACTTCCCCGAGGGCTGGCGCGCCCTCGGCCTCAACGGGGCCCAGATCGTGTTCAACCCGTCAGCCACGTCGCGAGGCCTGTCGCAGTACCTGTGGAGCATCGAGCAGCCCGCGGCCGCCGTCGCGAACGAGTACTACGTCGGGGCCATCAACCGGGTCGGCATCGAGGACCTCGGCGACGATGACTTCTACGGCCAGTCGTACTTCATCGACCCGGAGGGCAACTACGTCGGCGAGAAGGGTGATCCCTTCAAGCCCGAGCTGATCGTCCGCGACCTGAACATGGATCTCCTGCACGAGGTCCGCAACCGCTGGCAGTTCTACCGCGATCGCCGTCCGGACGCCTACGACGACCTCGTCCGCCCGTAGCACCCGCCCGAAGGGAGATACAGATGACCATCCTGATCAAGAACGGCACCGTCGTCACCGCGCAGGGCAGCTCGCAGGCCGACGTCCTGGTCGACGGCGAGACCATCGCCGCCGTCCTCGCGCCCGGAGACTCCTCACTCGGCGCCGACCTCGCCGCCTCGGCTGACCGCGTCATCGACGCGACCGGCAAGTACGTGGTTCCGGGCGGCATCGACGGGCACACCCACATGGAGATGCCCTTCGGCGGCACCGTCGCCTCGGACACGTTCGAGACCGGAACCCGCGCCGCCGCCTGGGGCGGCACCACGACGATCATCGACTTCGCCGTGCAGAAGCAGGGCGAGCGAGTGCAGGACTGCCTGGCGGCGTGGCACCAGAAGGCGGCCGGCAACTGCGCGATCGACTACGGATTCCATCAGGTGGTCGGCGGAGTCGACAGTGAGTCCCTGAAGGCGATGGACGAGCTCGTCGACGAGGGGGTCACCACCTTCAAGCTCTTCATGGCGTACCCCGGCGTGTTCCTCAGCTCCGACGGGCAGATCGTCCAGGCGATGCAGCAGGCCGCGGGCAACGGCTCCATGATCATGATGCATGCCGAGAACGGCAGCGCCATCGACGTGCTGATCGCGCAGGCGCTCGCGGAGGGCAAGACGGATCCGAAGTACCACTCGCTCACCCGGCCCTGGGAGACCGAGGCCGAGGCGACCAACCGCGCCATCATGCTGGCGCGCATGACCGGCGCTCCGCTCTACATCGTGCACATGTCCGCCAAGCAGGCCGTCGAGGTACTGCAGAAGCACCGCGACGAGGGATGGAACGTCTTCGGGGAGACGTGTCCCCAGTACCTCTACCTGTCGCTCGAGGACCAGCTGTCGCAGCCCGGGTTCGAGGGGGCGAAGTGGGTCTGCTCGACGCCGCTGCGCTCCAAGGCGGAGCAGCACCAGGACGAGCTCTGGCGCTACCTGCGCACCAACGACCTGTCCGTGATCAGCACCGACCACTGCCCCTTCTGCTTCAAGGAGCAGAAGGAGATGGGCCTCGGGGACTTCTCGAAGATCCCCAACGGGATCGGCTCCGTCGAGCATCGCATGGACCTGATCTTCCAGGGCGTCGTCGAGGGTCGCATCAGTCTCGAGCGCTGGGTCGAGCTGTGCTCGACGACCCCGGCCCGCATGTTCGGCCTCTACGGGCAGAAGGGCGCGATCGCTCCGGGATTCGACGCGGACATCGTCGTGTACGACCCGACGGGGCGCACGGAGATCGGCCTGCACAAGACCCATCACATGAACATGGACCATTCCGCCTGGGAGGGCTTCGTCATCGACGGGCACGTCGACACCGTCCTGTCACGCGGCAAGGTCGTGATCGACGACAACCAGTACCTCGGCACCAAGGGCGACGGCCGGTTCCTCAAGCGCGGCCTGTCCCAGTACCTGATCTGACACTGGAGGACTCCTTGCGCACCATCGATCACTGGATCAACGGATCGCTCGTCCCGTCGGCCTCGGGCCGCTCGGGGCCGGTCTACAACCCGGCCACCGGCGAGCAGCAGGCCGCAGTGGGCCTGGCGTCGTCGTCCGAGGTCGACGCCGCCGTCGCGGCCGCCAAGGCAGCCTTCCCCACCTGGCGCACGACCTCGCTGTCGCGGCGTGCAGAGGTGATGTTCACGTTCCGTGGGCTCGTCGTCAGCCACCGGGACGAGATCGCCGAGCTGGTGTCGATCGAGCATGGCAAGGTGCCGAGCGACGCGGCCGGGGAGCTGGCTCGCGGGATCGAGAACATCGAGTTCGCCTGCGGCATACCGGCCATGCTGAAGGGCGGCTACTCGGAGGGAGTCTCCGGCGGCGTCGACGTGTACTCGATCAAGCAGCCCCTGGGAGTGGTGGCCGGCATCACGCCGTTCAACTTCCCCGCCATGGTGCCGATGTGGATGTTCGCGAACGCGATCGCGACGGGCAACACCTTCGTGCTGAAGCCGAGCGAGAAGGACCCGTCCGTGTCGCTGCTGATGGCCGACCTCCTGAAGCAGGCCGGTCTGCCTGACGGCGTGTTCAACGTCGTGCAGGGGGACAAGACCGCCGTCGACCGGATCCTCGAGCACCCGGACATCGAGGCGGTCAGCTTCGTGGGGTCGACCCCCATCGCCCAGTACATCTACTCCACGGGCACCGCGAACGGGAAGCGCGTGCAGGCACTGGGCGGCGCGAAGAACCACATGGTGGTCCTCCCCGATGCCGATATCAGCATGGCGGCGGATGCGGCGGTCTCCGCCGCGTACGGGTCCGCGGGCGAGAGGTGCATGGCGATCTCCGTCGTCGTCGCGGTCGGCGGGGTCGGCGATCGGCTCATCGACGCCATCACCGAGCGGCTCCCCAAGCTCAAGGTCGGGCCGGGCACGGATCCCAGTGCCGAGATGGGACCGCTCATCACCGCGGAGCACCGCGACAAGGTCGCGTCCTACCTCGAGTCCGCACCCGCGCAGGGGGCCACGGTCGTCGTCGACGGACGGGATGCCGACCTGCCCGAGCAGGGCTTCTTCCTCGGCGTCTCGCTCATCGACCACGTCAAGCCCGGAATGGCCTCCTACGACGACGAGATCTTCGGGCCTGTCCTCTCGGTCGTGCGCGTCGACACCTACGACGAGGCCGTCGACCTCATCAACCGTCATCAGTACGGGAATGGCACTGCCATCTTCACGCGTGACGGTGGCGCAGCCAAGCAGTTCCAGTTCGACATCAAGGTGGGCATGGTGGGCATCAACGTCCCCATCCCGGTGCCAGTCGCCTACTACAGCTTCGGTGGCTGGAAGGCCTCGATCTTCGGCGACAGCAACATCTACGGGCCTGCCGGAGTCGAGTTCTACACCCGTACCAAGACGGTCACGTCGAGGTGGCCGGACCCGGCGACCTCGTCGGTGGACCTGGGCTTCCCCCGCACCCGATAGTCCCGACCCGTCCGACCACCGAAAGGCGACACATGGATCTCGGCGTCGTTCTGCAGTGCACTCCCCCGGCTGCCCGCGTCATCGACCTGGCCAAGCGCGCGGAGACGTACGGCTTCTCGTACGTCTGGACGTTCGACTCCCACATCCTGTGGGAGGAGCCCTACGTGATCTACAGCAAGATCCTCGATGAGACCCGCAAGGTCATCGTCGGGCCGATGGTGACCAACCCCGCCACCCGTGACATCACGGTGACGGCCTCGGTCTTCGCGACCCTGAACGAGATGTACGGGAACCGCACCGTGATCGGCATCGGCCGCGGCGACTCCGCCGTGCGCGTGACCAACGGCAAGCCGGTGACCGTTGCCGAGCTGCGCCAGGCGGTCGTCGACCTCAAGGGCCTCGTCAACGGCGAGGCGATCGAGTACAAGGGCAACCACCTGCGACTGCCATGGGCCGGCTCCTCGCACGCCGGCGTCTGGGTCGCCGCCTACGGACCGAAGGTGCTCGCCCTCACCGGTGAGGTGGGCGACGGCTTCATCCTGCAGCTGGCCGATCCGCACATCGCCGAGTGGACGATCACGGCGGTCCGGGAGGCTGCGGCGGCGGCAGGACGCAACCCCGACGACGTGTACATCTGCGTGGCAGCGCCCGCCTACATCACCGATGGCTCGGAGGAGGCGCACGCTCATGCGCGCGACCAGCTCCGCTGGTTCGGCGGGATGGTCGGCAACCACGTGGCCGACATCGTCGCCCGGTACGGCGAGGATGGTGGCGCCGTACCGCAGGCCCTCACCGACTACATCAGGAACCGCCAGGGGTACGACTACAACGAGCACGGCCAGGCAGGCAACACGCATACGGACTTCGTGCCGGACGAGATCGTCGACCGCTTCTGCATCATCGGTCCCCCCGAGGAGCACGTCCGGCGCCTGGAGGAGCTCAAGGCCCTCGGAGTGGATCAGTTCGCCCTCTACCTGCAGCACGACGACAAGGACCACACCCTCGCCCAGTACGGCGAGAAGGTCCTGCCGGCCGTCCAGGAGCACCTCAAGGCCACGTCCTGACAGGCCCGCAGCACCGGAACGAGGACGTAATGGGGGCGAAACCTTGGTGACTGACAATGCCGCCGTGCAGGCATCGACGGAGGCGCGTCCGCGCCGGCAGAGCACCGTCGCTCGCCGAGTGAAGCGTGGGGCGATCGGGGTGCTCTGGGCGCTCGCCGGCCTGGCGCTGACCATCGTGATGTGGGAGCTGGCCAAGTGGCTGGGAGGCATCGTCGCCCTGCCCTTCAAGACCTCCGACTCGGCGATGCCGCACGTCTGGACGATGTGGGCCGGGGCCCTGCAGCCTGAGGTCAGGGGCTCGGAGACCACCGTGCTGCAGGCCGTCGTCTCCGCCTCCCTCTACTCGCTGATGATCGCCATGGGCGGCTTCGTCATCGGCGTCAGCATCGGGCTGCTCCTGGCCGTGATCATGCAGAGGTTCGCCTTCCTGGAGCGCGGCCTACTGCCGTTCGTGATCGCGTCGCAGACCGTGCCCCTGATCGCCCTCGCCCCGCTCATCACGGGGATCGGCAACCGGATCAGCATCGGGCCGGTCCAGTGGAACACGACCTACTCGGTCATGTTCATCGCGTCGTACCTCGCGTTCTTCCCGATGAGCGTCGGTGCCCTGCGCGGGCTCCAGGCTCCGACGGCCACGTCCCTCGAGCTCATGCGGTCGTATGCGGCCACACCTCGGGCCACGCTGTGGAAGCTCCGCTTCCCTGCGTCGCTCCCCTATCTCGTTCCCGCCATGAAGGTGTCGGCCGCCGCCGCGGTGGTCGGCACGGTCGTGGCCGAGATCTCGACGGGCGTCCGGGGCGGCATCGGACGGCTCATCGTGGAGTACGCCCGGGAGGCGACGGCCCAGCCCGCCAAGGTCTACGTGGCCGTCTTCGGCGCCATCACCCTGGGCCTCATGGCCGCCGCGCTCGTCACCGCCATGGACGTCTACCTGACCCGCAACCTGCCCAAGGAGAGCCGATCATGAGCACCCCTACGACGACTGAGAGGGCGGTCCGGGCGACCGGCATCTGGAAGATCTTCAACGAGGGCCTCGCCAACGAGGTCACCGCTCTGCAGGACATCGACCTCACGGTCGGCCAGGGCGAGTTCATCTCCCTGATCGGACCGTCCGGCTGCGGCAAGAGCACCCTCCTGCGCGTCATCGCCGATCTCACGGATGCGACGCGCGGCGAGATGGAGGTGGCCGGCATGCCAGCGGCCAAGGCGCGCGAGGAGCAGCGCTACGGCATCGCGTTCCAGCAGGCGGCGCTGTTCGACTGGCGGACGGTCCGCCGCAACGTCGAGCTGCCACTCGAGCTCCAGGGATGGGATCGGGCGAAGCGGCACGCACGCGCCATGGAGCTGCTCGAGATGGTGCAGCTCGCCGACTTCGCAGACCACCGGCCCTGGGAGCTCTCCGGCGGCATGCAGCAGCGCGTCGCGATCGCCCGGTCGCTGGCCGTGGATCCGCCCCTCCTCCTGATGGACGAGCCGTTCGGCGCCCTCGACGAGATGACGCGCGAACGCATGCAGAACGAGCTGCTCCGAATCCGGCTGGAGACCGGCAAGTCGATCATCTTCGTCACCCACTCGATCCCGGAGGCCGTCTACCTGTCGGACCGGGTGGTCGTCATGTCGCCTCGCCCTGGTCGGATCACCGACATCGTCGACATCGCCCTCGGCGACCGCAACGAGGACACCCGCGAGGCGGAGGTCTTCTTCGAGGCCGTCACGGCCGTCCGCGAGGCCCTGCGGGGTCACGGCGGCGGCGCGATGCGGGCCAGGGCGGGCGAGGTCTGATGGGGGGCCGACTCAGGGCGGTCTGGCCGCCGATCCTCATCGCCCTCATCTTCCTGGCGGCGTGGCAGCTGCTGGTCGTGGTGCAGGAGATCCAGCCGTACCTGCTTCCGTCACCCGCCCTGATCGCCACCAACTTCTTCAAGGACCTGGGCCTGATGTGGGGGGCCACGAGCTACACGGGAGGCACGGCGATCCTCGGCCTGCTCTTCGGCACGGTGCTCGCGATCCTCGCGGCCCTCCTCGCCCAGCGCTTCGTCGTCGTTAACAATCTGGTCACGCCGCTTGCCGCTGGGCTCGCCGCTGTGCCCATCATTGCCCTGACCCCCTTGCTCAACAACATGTTCAACATCACGAGTCGCACCCCCAGGGTGCTGGTGACGGTGATCATCGTGTTCTTCCCGATGTTCGTGAACGTCACCCGCGGACTGGTCCAGGTGCAGCCTGTCCAGCTGGAGTTGATGCGCTCGATGAACGCGAACCCGCGAACGGTGCTGCGGGTCCTTCGCGTGCCGAACGCCATCCCCTTCTTCTTCACCGGCCTGAAGATCGCCGCACCCCTCGCGGTCATCGCTGCCCTGGTCGCCGAGTACTTCGGCGGACCGCAGGAGGGGCTCGGCAGCCGCATCACGTCCGCGGCCGCCAACACCGCCTACGGGCGGGCCTGGGCCTATGTCGTCGCCTCGATCGTCCTCGGCCTCCTGTTCTACCTGACCGTCCTCGCCCTCGAGCGATGGACGACGCCCTGGGCCGGCCATCGGGCCCGCCCATGACCACCGACCGCACGTGCCAACCAACCAAGTGAGAAACCATCAATAGGAGGAAGAATGCGAGCAATCGCACGCAGTCCCTGGGCGCGGGTCGCGGCCCTGGCAGCTGTCGGCGCCATGGCCCTGTCGGCCTGCAGCAGCTCCAGCACTTCGACGGAGAGCTCGGCAGCCGCTGAGCCCTCGACCGCCGCATCATCGGCTGCGGCCTCCGCCGCTGCCTCGGAGGCACCCGCGGGTGAGTGCACGGAGCTCACCCCGGTCAGCCTGCAGCTCCAGTGGTTCGTCCAGGCCCAGTTCGGCGGCTACTACGCGGCGAAGGACAAGGGCTACTACGAGGAGCAGTGCCTCGACGTGACCATCCTCGAGGGCGGCGTCGACATCGTCCCGCAGACCGTCCTCGCCCAGGGCGGCGCCGACTACGCGATCTCGTGGGTGCCCAAGGCCCTCGCCTCGCGCGAGCAGGGCGCCATGATCACGAACGTCGCACAGGTGTTCCAGCGCTCCGGCACGCTCCAGGTGTCCTTCAAGGAGAAGAACATCACGACGGCAGCCGACTTCAAGGGCAAGAAGATCGGCAACTGGGGCTTCGGCAACGAGTACGAGGTCTTCGCGGCCATCACCAAGGCAGGGCTCGACCCCGCCGCTGACGTTGAGCTCGTGGGCCAGCAGTTCGACATGCTGGCACTCCTCAACGGCGAGATCGACGCCGCCGAGGCCATGACCTACAACGAGTACGCGCAGGTCCTCGAGGCCATCAACCCGGACACCGGCGAGCTGTACCAGCCGGAGGACTTCAACGTCGTCAACTACAACGACGAGGGCGTCGCCATGTACCAGGACGCCATCTGGGCATCTGAGGAGCGGCTCGCCGACCCGGCCTACCAGGACACGACGCAGCGGTTCGTCACGGCGTCGCTCAAGGGCTGGGTCTTCTGCCGGGACAACGCCCAGGAGTGCGCGGACATCATCACCGCCAACGGCTCGAAGCTCGGTGCGAGCCATCAGCTGTGGATGATGAACGAGGTCAACAAGCTCATCTGGCCGTCGCCGCTCGGCGTCGGTGTCATCGACGAGGCGCTCTGGGGACAGACCGTCAACGTCGCGCTTAACACCAAGAACCTCGAGGGCGCCACGATCATCACCGCGGAGCCCGCTGCAGAGGCGTGGACCAACCAGTTCGCCGACGCAGCCAACGCCGCGCTGACGGCCGAGGGCCTCAACACGACCGGCGACGCGTTCGCGCCGATCGAGGTCACCCTGAACGAGGGCGGCAACTAGCACGTCGCACGGTCACGGGGCGGGTCCTTCGGGACCCGCCCCGTGGCATGTCCGATCGCGGCGGTGGTGCTCGAACGCCGTACACCGGGCAGGTCCTCGTGTGAGACTCGTCACTCCACCGGAGCAAGGAGCCCACATGATCATCCACAGCAGCCCGCTTCCCGATGTCGAGATCCCCGACGTCCCGATCTCCGAGTACGTGCTCCGCGGAGCGGACGGCTACCCGGACCGCCCGGCCCTCATCGACGGTCCCTCAGGGCGCACCTACACGTACGGCCAGCTCAAGGGGATGGTCCACGCGTTCGCAGGCGGCCTCGCCGCCCGGGGCCTGGGGAAGGGCGACACCATCGCCCTGATGGCCCCCAACATCCCTGAGTACGCGATCGTGTTCCACGGCGCAGCGGTGGCGGGCGTCGCGGTGAGCACCATCAACCCGACCTACACGGCAGATGAGGTCCGATTCCAGCTCAATGACTCGCAGGCGACGCTCCTCATCACCATCGCGATGTTCGTCGAGACAGCCCGGGAGGCCATAGCCGGCACCGGCACGGACGAGATCGTCGTGATCGGCGACGCCCCGGAGGGCACGACGCCGGTGACCGCCCTGTTCGGAGCGCCCATCGCGCAGGTGCCCGTCGATGTCGACGAGGACGTGGTGGTGCTTCCGTACTCGTCCGGCACCACGGGCTTCCCCAAGGGCGTCATGCTCACTCACAAGAACCTCGTGGCCAACCTCGTGCAGTGCGAGGGGGCGCTGACCGTGGAGGACGGCGAGGTGATCCTCGCCGTCCTGCCGTTCTTCCACATCTACGGCATGCAGGTCCTCATGAACGAGTTCCTCTCGCGGGGCGCGACCATCTACACGCTGCCCCGCTTCGACCTCGAGCAGGCGCTGACGACGATCCAGGAGAAGCACATCGGCCGGTTCTTCGTCGTGCCGCCGATCGTCCTCGCCTTCGCGAAGCACCCGATGATCGACCAGTTCGACCTCAGCAGCCTGACACAGGTCTTCTCAGGTGCCGCCCCGTTGAGCGCCGAGCTCGCGCAGGAGGCGGCCGCTCGGCTCGGCTGCGAGGTGATCCAGGGCTACGGCATGACGGAGATGAGCCCGGTCAGCCACGCGGTCATGTCGGGACGCGACAAGCCGGGCACCGTCGGCGTGACGGTGGCCAACACCGAGGTCCGCATCGTGGATCCCGCCACGGGTGAGGATCAGGGCGTCGACCGCGAGGGCGAGCTGTGGGTGCGCGGCCCCCAGGTCATGAAGGGCTACCTGAACAATCCCGAGGCCACGGCCAGCACCATCGACGAGGACGGCTGGCTGCACACGGGCGACATCGCCACGATCGATGCCGAGGGGTTCGTGGCGATCGTCGACCGCCTCAAGGAGCTCATCAAGTTCAAGGGCTTCCAGGTCGCGCCCGCCGAGCTCGAGGCACTGCTGCTGACCCACCCCTCCGTGGCCGACGCCGCCGTGGTGGGAGTCCCCGACGACGAGGCCGGCGAGATCCCCCGGGCATTCGTCGTGCTCCGGCCCGGCCACACCCTGGAGCCCGCCGACGTCACGGCCTTCATGCAGGGACACGTCGCGACCTACAAGGTCATCCACGACGTCGTGGTCATCGACGCGATCCCGAAGTCGGCGTCCGGCAAGATCCTGCGCCGGATGCTCCGCGACCAGTAGGCCCCACCCGGCACCGCCGACCTTGAGGTTCCGCCCGGATTGAGTGCCGGATTCCGGGCGGAACCTCAAGCTCGATGGCAGGTCGAGACGCCGTTCCCTGCTAGCTCAGGTGAGTGAGCGGATCAGCTTCTTGTTGAGGAACTCCTCGATTCCGAGACTGCCGAGTTCGCGCCCGAAACCGGAGATCTTCGTGCCGCCGAAGGGCAGTTCAGGTGAATCGAGGCCGACTCCATTGATGTAGACCATGCCGGTGTCGAGGCGAGCGGCGACGCGGAGTGCCTGCTCCTGATCCGTGCCGAAGACGTACGAACCCAGACCGAACGGGGTGTCGTTGGCGAGCCGAACCGCATCGTCCTCGTCAGCCGCCCGATAGACCTGCGCGATCGGACCGAACAGCTCCTCGTAGTAGACCTCGTTATCAGGAGTGAGCCCGGTGAGGACACCAGCCGGGAAGAAGGCGCCTTCGCGCTCACCGGCCGTCGCGAGCGTCGCGCCCTGGGCAACGGCCCGGTCCACCTGCTCAGCCAGGCCCGCTGCTGCGCCTGCCGACGACAGTGGAGCAGACGTCGGCAGTGCGAGCATCTTCTCGGTGAAGCGCTCCAGGAAGGCGTCGTACAAGTCCGCCACGATGATGAACCGCTTGGCGCCGTTGCAGGCCTGGCCCACGTTGTCCATTCGACCGAAGATCGCAGCGTCGACGGTCGCATCGAGGTCGTCCGTGCTCAGCACGATGAACGGATCCGAGCCGCCGAGCTCAAGGACCACCTTCTTCAGGTTGCGTCCGGCGATCTCCGCGACCGTGCCACCGGCGCGCTCCGAACCGGTCAGCGAGACGCCCCGGACGCTCGGAGCGGCGATGATGTCGGCGACCTGGTCGAAGGATGCGTAGAGGTTCGCATACACGCCCGACGGAACGCCTGCCTCGGTGCAGATCGCTGCGATGGCTGCCGACGACTCCGGGCACTGAGAGGCGTGCTTGAGAAGAATGGTGTTGCCCAGCACCAGATTCGGGCCGGCGAACCGGGCCACCTGGTAGTAGGGGAAGTTCCACGGCATGATCCCCAGGATGGTCCCGACCGACTGTGACCGGATGAACGCCGAGCCCTCCCCGTCCAGGTCCTGAATCGGCTTGTCGGCGAGGAGCTTCTCGGCATTGTCGGCGTAGTAGGCATAGATGGCGCCGCTGAACTCGACCTCCCCGATCGCATCCGCCAGCGCCTTGCCCATCTCCCGATTGATGATGGCGCCCAACTCCTCCGAGCGCTCGACATGCAGTTCACCGATACGACGCACGACGGCCGCGCGCTCCGCAATCGACCGGTCCGCCCACTGAGCGTGAGCCGTGGCCGCGGCAGCTACCGCCTCCTCGACCTCCCGGTCAGTTGCCGTCGGGTAGGTGCTGACCTGCGCACCAGTGTGGGGATCGACTACCGCGTACGAACTCATGACTCTCCTCTATGGCTTCCGAATGACCCATGACATTGAGCGCCGGCGACACTAGCGGAGGCAACCGGGTCCGGCTCGACGCGAGTGTACGCGGCGCCCCCATCGAAGGGCGCACGAATGCGTGACGAGGGCCGGAGCGTCAGTGAGCCCAGCGTGCCGCGGTGAACCCATGCCGGAGTACGGAATCCGTAGTTCCAAGCGCGAAATACCGCGAAATCACTTGCCATCGCCACCCGCTATGAACCATCATGGCGGTCATGCCGCAGCGCGAACGGGTGCCCGCCGCCCATCTGGACGATGTCTCCAAGGCCATCATCGAGCAGCTGCAGCAGGACGGCCGCCGCCCGTACGCCGCCATCGGCAAGGCCGTCGGGCTGTCCGAGGCGGCAGTGCGGCAGCGCGTGCAGCGGCTCCAGGACTCGGGTGTCATGCAGGTCGTCGCCGTCACCGATCCGCTCCAGGTGGGATTCTCCCGCTCGGCCATGATCGGTATCCGGGTGGAAGGCGATGCGGAGGCGGTGGCAGACACGCTGGAAGTCATGCCCGAGGTCGACTACCTCGTGGTGTGCGCAGGGAACTTCGACATCCTCGCGGAGGTCGTGGCCGAGGACGATGACCATCTGCTGGAGGTCATCAACCGCCGGATCCGCGCCATCCCCGAGGTCCGCTCGACCGAGACATTCGTCTATCTGAAGCTGCGCAAGCAGATCTACACGTGGGGAACACGATGACCATCTCTACACAGTCCTTCACCGAGCCCGGTCCCGATGCGCTCGCGGAGAAGGCGCGCGACCACCTCTGGATGCACTTCACGCGGCACTCCGTCTACTACGACGGCAGCGGCCACGTGCCCGTCATCGTGAAGGGCGACGGCGCCTACATCTGGGACGACCAGGGCAACAAGTACTTCGACGGACTGTCCGGGCTCTTCGTCGTCCAGGCCGGCCATGGGCGCAAGGAGCTGGCGGCCGCCGGGGCGAAGCAGGCCGAGGAGCTGGCCTTCTTCCCGATCTGGTCGTACGCGAACCCGAGGGCGATCGAGCTCGCCGAGCGACTCGCCCACCACGCTCCCGGCGACCTCAACCGCGTCTTCTTCACCACGGGCGGAGGGGAGGCCGTCGAGACCGCCTGGAAGCTCGCCAAGCAGTTCTTCAAGCTGACCGGCAAGCCCACGAAGCACAAGGTCATCAGCCGGAACATCGCCTACCACGGCACGCCGCAGGGTGCCCTGTCGATCACTGGCATCCCGGACGCGAAGATCCCCTTCGAGCCGCTCGTGCCCGGTGGCATCAAGGTGCCCAACACCAACTTCTACCGGGCCCCCGAGGAGTTCCGGCACGACGAGAAGGCCTTCGGCCTGTGGGCCGCGAACCGCATCGCCGAGGCGATCGAGTTCGAGGGTCCGGACAGCGTCGCCGCCGTCTTCCTCGAGCCGGTGCAGAACTCCGGCGGCTGCTTCCCCCCGCCCCCGGGGTACCTCGAGCGGGTGCGCGAGATCTGCGACGAGTACGACGTCATCATGGTCGCCGACGAGACCATCACGTCCTTCGGACGCATCGGCGACATCTTCGCGATGAACCGGTTCGGCGTGACGCCCGACATCATCACGTGTGCCAAGGGCATGACCTCCGGCTACGCGCCGATGGGCGCGATGATCGCCAGCGACCGGCTCTTCGAGCCGTTCAAGCACGGCACCAACACGTTCCTGCACGGCTACACGTGGGGCGGCCACCCCGTGGGCGCCGCCGTCGCGCTGGCCAACCTCGACCTGTTCGAGCGTGAGGGCATCCTGCAGAACGTTCGCGACAACGAGAGCGCCTTCCGGCACACCCTCGAGAAGCTCACGGACCTTCCCATCGTCGGCGACGTGCGCGGCGCCGGGTACTTCTACGGGATCGAGCTGGTCAAGGACAAGGTCACGCGGGAGACGTTCGATGACGACGAGGCCGAGCGCCTGCTCCGTGGCTTCCTGTCGAAGGCCCTGTTCGATGCCGGCCTCTACTGCCGTGCGGACGACCGTGGCGATCCCGTCGTCCAGCTCGCTCCCCCGCTGATCATCGGGCAGCCGGAGTTCGACCTTATCGAGCAGACCCTCCGCTCGGTGCTGACGGAGGCATGGGCCATCCTGTGACGCCGCCGGGCTCCACCGACCGCACGGAGGTGCAGCGCCTGCCGCACAAGGCGGTGACCGACGCCGCCGTCCTGCACGCCGTCCTCGACGCAGGACTCGTCGCGCATGTGGCGGTGGTCGATGACGGGATGCCGTTCGTGCTGCCCGTGGCCTACGCGCGTCGCGGGGACGAGGTCCTCTTCCACGGATCGACGGGCTCGCGCCTGTTCCGCCTGCTCGCCGCGGGGCAGCCCACCTGCCTGACGGTCACGCTCCTGGACGGCCTGGTACTCGCCCGGAGCGCCTTCGAGTCGAGCATGAACTACCGATCGGCGATGGTGCTGGGCGTCGCCCGGCGCCTCGAGGGCGAGGACGAGCTGGACGCCCTCCGCACCATCTCCGAGCACCTGCTGCCCGGCCGCTGGAACGACGCACGCCAGCCCACGCGCAAGGAGCAGGCCGCGACCCTGACGCTGGCGCTCGACCTGGCGGAGTCATCGGTCAAGGTGAGTACGGGAGGGCCCGACGACGACCCTGCCGACCTCGCCGATGCGGACCTCATGCGCCTCTGGGCCGGGCACGTCCCCCTGTTCGAGGTGCTCGGTGAGCCGGTGCCGGATGCGCTGTGCCCGCCTGGAACCCCGGTTCCCGACTACGTTCGCGCCTGGAGCCGTACATGACCGACGACCTCCGCCAGCTCTCACTGTGGTGGGACACCCTCCCCGACGACCTGCGCACGCCGCTCGGGACGCCCCTGCCGGGAGACACGACCGCCGACGTCGCCATCGTCGGTGCGGGATACACGGGACTGTGGACCGCCTACTACCTGCTGCGGCGTGATCCGTCGCTGCGCGTCGTCATCCTCGAGGCCGAGCAGGCCGGCTTCGGCGCATCGGGACGCAACGGCGGCTGGGCGTCCTCGCTGTTCCCGGCGAGCCTCCCGGCGCTGGCCCGCCAGTCCACCCGCGACGCCGCCATCCGGCTCAAGCGCGAGATGTTCGCGACGGTCGACGAGATCGGGCGCGTGGCAGCCGTCGAGGACTGGGATGTCCAGTGGAGCAAGGGCGGCACCGTGGTCGCTGCCCGCAGCCCCCTGCAGCTGTCGACCGCCCGCGAGGAGATCGAGGAGCTGCGCACCTGGGGCTTCGGCCCGGAGGACTACGACCTGCTCGACAAGGCGGAGACGGAGCGCCGAGTCGGCGCGACGGACGTCCTCGGCGGGACCTTCACGCCGCACTGCGCCGCAGTTCACCCGGCGCGCCTCGTCCGCAGCCTCGCCCGAAGCGTCGTCCAGGCGGGGGCGATCCTGCACGAGGGGACACGGGTCGAGGCCATCGAGCCGGGACTCGTGCGCACCGACCACGGCGCCGTCCGCGCGGAGGTCGTCGTGCGCGCCACGGAGGGCTACACGCGGACCCTCAAGGGCCAGACGCGCGTGCTCGCCCCCGTCTACTCCCTGATGCTGGCCACCGAGCCGCTGCCCGAGGACGCATGGAAGCAGATCGGGCTCGGTGAGCGCGAGACGTTCGCCGACGGCCGGCACCTGATCATCTACGGCCAGCGCACCGCCGACGGCCGGCTCGCGTTCGGCGGCCGTGGCGCGCCGTACCACTTCGGCTCGCGGATCTCGCCCGAGCAGGACCGGAACGCCGAGGTGCATGCAGCGCTCTGGGAGGTGCTCACCGACCTGTTCCCCGTGGTGAGCCGCTCGGCCGTGACGCACACCTGGGGCGGACCGCTCGGCGTGCCACGCGACTGGTGGGCCTCGTGCGGCCTCGACCGCCAGACCGGCCTGGCGTGGTCGGGGGGATATGTGGGCGACGGAGTGGGCACCTCCAACCTGGGCGGGCGCACCCTCGCCGACCTCATCACGGGCACGGCATCCGACCTCGTGACCCTGCCCTGGGTCAACCACCGCTCGAAGCCTTGGGAGCCCGAGCCCTTCCGCTGGCTCGGCACCAACGTCGGCCTGCGGGTGATGACGAGCGCCGACGACAAGGAGGCTCGCACGGGCCGCCCGTCGCGACGCGCAGCACTGTTCGCACGGAAGATCGGGCACTAGTCTCACTCGCACCACCAGCGACGGGAGGCCTCGTGGAGGTCAAGGAACTCGGTCATCTCGTGCTGTACGTCCGCGACATCGTGACGTCAGCGCGCTTCTACCGTGAGGTCCTCGGCTGGCGCCAGATCATGGGCGACGACCTCAGTGGCATGCCGGTCGCGGCCTTCGCCTCCCCCAGCCTGCGCACGCATCACGAGCTGCTGCTGATCGAGGTCGGGGCCGACGCGACCGCCATCCCGCCCGGTCGACGGATCGGCATGTACCACTTCGGCCTGAAGGTCGGCGACAGCGACGACGAGCTGCGGGACGTCGTGCGCACACTCCAGGACAACGGCATACCGATCCTCGGCGCCAGTGATCACACCGTGACGCACAGCCTGTATATCGCCGATCCCGACGGCAACGAGATCGAGCTCTACATCGACGTGCCGGGCGTCGACTGGCGCAGCGACCCGTCGCTTGTGGCCTCTCCTGTGCGGCCCCTGCACCTCTGACCTGCCTGCCGCCCGCGGCCCAGCATCACCCGCCGGGTGACAGCAGCCCGCCGAACTTCGCAGTGCGACGGAGCACGTCATCGCGCACCAGCGCGACTATGGCGTCCGGCAGGGCGGCCAGCTGCCACGTCCGCTCGACATCGACGTCCCCACCGCGCTCCTGCGTCGCCCTGAGTGCGTAGTAGGCGGCGCCGAGCTCGTGGTCGGCCATGTGCGCCACGGCCGCCGCATGCCCGGCAGCGCGAGCGGCATCTCGGGCGGCACCCTCTGCAGCCCGGGCAGCGGCATGCGCGTCCAACGCCGCGTGTCGCGCCTCGCCGGCCCGGATCCCCCCGGAGGCCCAGGCGCGCGCGGCCGCGATCGCCCCGGCAGGACGCGGGTCCTCCGGATGCTCGTCCGCGAACAGGTGGAGGACGTGCGCCGCACAGTCAGCGGCCCACCGGGCCAGCAGGCGATGGTCGCAGTCGCTGAGCGTCCCCCCGCGTGCGATCGTCACCAGGCTCGGGTCGCGGCCATGTGGATCGGGGACGGTGTGGCCCGACATGCGCCTAGGGCGTGCCCGGCGAGGTGTACGCGGTCTTCGAGGTCGTGAAGAACTCGACAGCGGCGGTGCCCTGCTCCCGCGGTCCGTGGCTGCTCTCACCCCGCCCGCCGAAGGGGACGTGGAAGTCGACGCCTGCCGTGGGCAGGTTCACCATGACCATGCCGGCCTTGGAGTTCCGCTTGAAGTGCGACGCCTCGGCGAGGTCGCCGGTGCAGATGCCGGCCGAGAGGTTCATCGTGCTGGCGTTGGCCGCGACCAGAGCCTCTGCGTAGTCCGCGATCCGCACGACCGACATCACCGGACCGAAGACCTCCTCGCGGTTGATCGTGTCGCCGATCGACGTGCCCACCGCGAGCGCCGGCGCCAGGAAGTGGCCGGCGGTGCCGGCATCGACGGGTGCCCCGCCGAGGATGTCGGCGCCCTCCGCGCGGGCGACGTCGAGGTACCGCAGGTCCTGTGCGAGCTGGCCGTCGTCGACGACCGGTCCCATGTCCGTGCCTGCAGCGCGCGCGTCGCCGACTCGCCACTCGCGCATGCGCACCGCCATGGCGTCGACGAAGGCATCGTGGATGTCGTCGGTCACGACGAGGATCGACGAGGCCGTGCAGCGCTGGCCGGTCGAGCCGAAGCCGCCCTGCATGGCGCACTCCACGGCGACCCGCAGGTCGGCGCGACCCGTGACCACCAGGGGGTTCTTGCCGCCGAGCTCCAGCTGCAGCCTGACGCCCTGGCCGGCGGTCGAGGTGAGGATCCCTCTCCCGGTGTCCACGCTCCCGGTGAACGTCACGGCGGAGACGCGCGGGTCGCCGGTCAGCACCGGCCCCACCTGCGATCCGCGGCCGAGGACCAGGTTGAGCACGCCATCGGGCAGTCCAGCCCGGTTGAGGATGTCGACCAGCTCCCACGCGCTCCCCGGCACCAGGTCCGCGGGCTTGAACACCACGGTGTTGCCGAACGCGAGCGCAGGGGCGATCTTCCAGGCCGGGATGGCGATGGGGAAGTTCCAGGGCGTGATGACGCTGACGACGCCGACCGGCTCGCGCGTCACCGTCACCTCTATTCCGGGCCGCACGGAGTCGAGCGCCTGCCCGTGCGGCTGGAGCGCGACGCCCGCGTAGTACTTCAGGATCTGCCCGGCGCGTACGACCTCGCCGCGCGCCTCCGGATACGTCTTGCCCTCCTCGCGGGCGAGGAGGTCGCCGAGCTCGTCCGCCCGGGCCATGACCTCCGTGCCGGCGCGGTCGAGCACCTCGGCCCGCTGCCACGGCGTGGTGCGCGACCAGCTCAGGAATGCGGCCTCGGCCGCCGACACCGCGTCGCGGGCCACGTCGGACCCCGCGATGCTGGCGACCGCGACGACGTCGGACAGGTCCGACGGGTTGAGGTCGGGCCGCTCCTCGCCGCCAGCCACCGCCTGCCCGTCGATGACGGACTGCAGGATGCGCGCGCCTGCGCTCATCGGTACGCCGCGATTCCCGTCAGCGCCTCGCCGACCACGAGGGTGTGCATCTCGTTCGTGCCCTCGTACGTGAACACCGACTCGAGGTTGTTCATGTGCCGGATGATCGGGTACTCGAGCGTGATCCCGTTGCCACCGAGGATGCTTCGGCACTCGCGAGCGATGGCGAGGGCCTCACGAGCGTTGTTCAGCTTGCCCAGGCTCACCTGCTCGGGTCGGATCAGGTGCTCGTCCTTGAGCCGGCCCAGGTGCAGCGCGAGCAGCATGCCCTTGCCGAGCTCCAGGGCCATGTCGGCGAGCTTCTTCTGGGTGAGCTGGAAGCCGGCGATCGGCTTGTCGAACTGCTCGCGGTCGATGCTGTAGGCGATGGCGGTCTCCAGGCAGTCCCGTGCGGCCCCCAGCGTCCCGAACACGATGCCGTACCGCGCCTCGTTCAGGCACGACAGTGGGCCGCGTAGCGAGGCGACCCCCGGCAGGACGGCGTCGGCTGGCAGGCGCATGCCCTCGAAGACGAGCTCACTGGTGACCGACGCACGCAGCGACATCTTCTTGTGGATCTCGTTCGCCGTGAACCCGGGCGTGGTCGTCGGGACGACGAAGCCGCGGATGCCTTCGTCCGTCCGTGCCCACACGACGGCGACGTCGGCGACGTTCCCGTTGGTTATCCACATCTTGGAGCCGTCGATGACCCAGTCGCCGCCGTCACGCCTCGCACTGGTGCGCATGCCGCTCGGGTTGGAGCCGAAGTCCGCCTCGGTCAGGCCGAAGCACCCGATCGCCTCCCCGGCCGCCATGCGGGGCAGCCACTCCTGCTTCTGCTCCTCCGAGCCGAACGCGTGGATCGCGTACATGGCAAGGGATCCCTGCACGCTGACCAGCGAGCGGATGCCGGAGTCGCCCGCCTCGAGCTCGAGGCAGGCGAGCCCGTACGCCACCGCCGAGGTGCCCTGGCAGCCGTACCCCTCGAGGTGCATCCCGAGGACGCCCAGCGTGCCGAGCTCCTTGGCCAGCTCACGGGCGGGGATCCTGCCGGTCTCGAACCAGTCGGCCACGTCCGGCCTGATCCGCGCGTCGACGTACTCGCGCACCACGTCGCGGATCGCCCGCTCCTCCTCGGACAGCAGGTGGTCGATCGCGAACAGCCCGAACGGTGACTGCGGCGTGGTGGTCATGGGTCCTCCGGTGGGTCGGTCTCTCGGGCGGGTCGGTCGGTGGAGCGGGTGGTGCTCGTCAGGGATTGGATCCAATTCTGCAGGATTGTATCCAATCTAGCCCCGAGAGGCCTCGAGGACGCCGCGGACGGCGTCGACGGAGTTGTCCCGGTGCCGATCGTGCAGGGTGACCAGGGCCTCGGGGTCCCGGTCGCGCAGCGCCTGCACCATCGCGGCGTGCTCCCCCGCCACGCGCTCGCGATTGGCCGAGGCCTGGAAGTAGAGCGCACGGTAGGCGTCGGTCGCCTCCCACAGCTGCCTGAGCAGTCGCGACAGGCGCGGCATCCCGGCCGCGTCGAAGATCGCGAAGTGGAATCGCCGGTTGGCGGACGTCATGGCGATGATGTCTCCCCCGTCGGCGGCGAGGTCGACCTCGTGGGCGAGCTCGGCCAGGGCCTCCACGTCCTCGTCGCCGAGGGTCGGCACGGCCGCGCGGATGGCCTCCGCCTCGAGGAGGGCCCGCAGCCGGTAGACCTCGAGGAGGTCCGCCACGCTGAGCTGGGCCACGAAGTACCCGCGATGGGGGTGGTAGACGACCTGCCCCTCGCTCTCGAGGGTCTTCAGCGCCTCCCGCAACGGCACGCGACTGACGCCGTACCGCTCGGCGAGCAGCTCCTGGACGATCTGGTCCCCAGGGCCGAGATCCCCGATGAGGATGTCCGAGCGCAGGGCCGCGAGGACCGCGTCCTGCGCCGTCGCGCGTCGCTCGGTGGTCATCCGTCCGCCAGTCCGAGGAGGGCCAGCACTGCCGCACGATCCTCATCCACGCGGGGCGGCGCCGTGCGGTACGCCGCGGGAGTCGCCGAGTAGGCCAGCGGGTTGGCGACCTGCCTCTGGACTCCGTCACGGCGCGGATCGTCGAGCTCGATCACGGGGTGCAGTCCGAGCCGCTCCGCGAGGGCGAAGCCCTGCGCGATGTCGTTGATGGGACCGCACGGAACACCCGCGGCCGTGATGGACTCCTGCCATGCATCGGCCGTCTGCGTGGCGAGGGCCGCCTCGAGGAGGCTCTTGAGCTCCTCGCGGTGCTCGACCCGGGCGGCGTTCGTCGCGAATCGCGGGTCGGCTGCGAGCCCCGACAGCCCCAGCACGTCGGCCAGCCGCGCGAACTGCGCATCGTTCCCGACGGCGAGGATCATGGAACGGTCAGCCGCCGCGAAGACCTCGTAGGGCGCGATCGACGGGTGGGCGTTGCCCATGAACCTCGGCACCGAGGCAGCCCCGACGAAGGCCGATGCCTGGTTGACGAGCGATGACTGCAGGCTCGTCAGCAGGGTCGCCTCGACGCGCTGACCCTCACCGGTGCGATCGCGATGGTGCAGGGCCGCAAGGATCCCCACGGCGGCATGCAGGCCCGTGAGCACGTCGACCACCGCCACGCCGGCCTTCGTCGGCTCGGTGGTCCCGGTGATGCTCATCAGCCCGCCCATCGCCTGGACCAGGAGGTCGTACCCCGGAAGCTCGGCACCCGCGTCCGAGCCGAAGCCCGAGATCGAGCAGTAGACGATGCCCGGATTGACCGCCCGCACCTGCGGGTAGTCGAGCCCGAACCGGGTCAGGGCCCCGGGCTTGTGGTTCTCCACGAGGACGTCGGCCCGCGCCGCGAGCGCCTGCGCGATCGCCCGGTCGCCGGCCGCCCCCAGGTCCAGCGCGATCGATGACTTGTTGCGGTTGACCGACTGGAAGTAGGTCGACTGGCCGTCCTCGGCGAACGGCGGTCCCCACGCCCGGGTGTCGTCACCCGCGCCCGGACGCTCGACCTTGACCACGGTCGCGCCGAGGTCGGCGAGGAGCATCGTCGCGTACGGACCCGCCAGCACGCGCGAGAAATCGGCGACCACGATCCCGTCCAGCGCTCCCGTCACCCGCGGATTGTATCCAATTCCCGGGTTCCGGGGGCGGGGCCTGCTCAGCCCTCCAGGAGCGGGGTGATGGCCTCGAGCACGCGGATGTCCTCGATCGTGCTCGGCACCGGCTCCGGTCGGCCGTCCGCGATGCCGCGCATCGTGCGTCGCAGGATCTTCCCGGAGCGCGTCTTCGGCAGGCCGGGAACCACGACGACCTCCTTGAGGGCCGCCACCGGGCCGATCTGGTCGCGGATCGACGTCACGATCTCCTGCTGCAGGACGCCTGAGTCGATCTCGGCGCCCGCCTTCAGCACGACGAAGGCGCGGGGCACCTGACCCTTGAGCGGATCGTGCACGCCGATGACGGCGCACTCCGCCACCAGCGGGTGGGCAGCGACGACGGCCTCCATGGAGCCCGTCGACAGCCGGTGACCCGCGACGTTGATGACATCGTCCGTGCGTCCCATCACGAACACGTAGCCGTCCTCGTCGAGGTAGCCGCCGTCGCCTGTCGTGTAGCAGCCGGGGAACACGCTCAGGTACGAGTCGATGTAGCGCTGGTCATCGCCCCAGAGGGTGGGCAGGGTCCCCGGCGGAAGCGGGAGCCGGATGACGATGGCCCCGTCCTGGCCGGCAGGCACGTCGTTGCCCTCCCCGTCCACGACGCGGACGTCGTACCCGGGGACGGGAACGGTCGGCGAGCCGGGCTTGATCATCATCGGCTCGAGCCCGCGGAGGTTGCTCGCGATCGGCCATCCCGTCTCGGTCTGCCACCAGTTGTCCACGACCGGCACTCCCAGCTGCCCCGCAGCCCAGTAGTACGTGTCCGGGTCGAGTCGCTCGCCCGCCAGGAAGAGCGCCCGCAACGAGGACAGGTCGTGGCCCGGGATGAGATGGCCCTCCGGGTCGTCCTTCTTGATCGCACGGATCGCCGTGGGAGCGGTGAACAGACCGGCCACCCCGTACTCCTCGATCACCCTCCAGAACGCGCCCGCATCCGGGGTGCCGACCGGCTTGCCCTCGTAGAGCACGGTCGTGGCGCCGGTGATCAGCGGCGCGTAGACGATGTAGGAGTGACCCACCACCCAGCCGACATCGGACGCCGCCCACCAGGTGTCGTCAGGCCCCATGCCGTAGACGTTGTCGAAGGACCACGCCATCGCGACCGCGTGGCCGCCGTTGTCGCGCACGACTCCCTTGGGTCGTCCCGTCGTCCCTGAGGTGTAGAGGATGTAGAGCGGGTCCGTCGCGCGCACCGGCACGGGCCCACGAGGACGGGACGCCGAGATGCGCTCGTGCCAGTCGACGTCGCGCTCTCCCATCTCCGCCCGCAGCTCGGGGCGCTGCAGGACCACCGATGCGATGGGCACGTGGCGGGCCAGCCGCAGCGCCTCGTCGAGCAGGGGCTTGTACGCCACCACTCGCGATGGCTCGATTCCGCAGCTGGCCGAGACGATCACCGTCGGCTCGGCGTCGTCGATGCGCGCCGCCAGCTCCGCTGGGGCGAACCCGCCGAACACGACGGAGTGCACGGCCCCCAGCCGCGCGCAGGCGAGCATGGCCACCACCGCCTCGGGGATCATCGGCATGTAGACGAGGACCCGGTCGCCGCGGCCGACTCCGAGATCGGCGAGCACCCCCGCGAAGTGCGAGACCAGTTCGAGGAGCGCCGAGTAGGTGACGGTGGCCTTGGTGCCGGTCACGGGGCTGTCGTAGCGGATGGCTGCGACGTCGCCCCGGCCGGCCGCGACATGCCGGTCGACCGCGTTGGCGCAGGTGTTCAGCACGCCGTCCGGGAACCACCGGTAGAGCGGAGCGGCCGAGTCATCGAGGCCCACCGTCGGCGGCTCGATCCAGTCGATGCGGGCTGCGGCCTCGAGCCAGAAGGCCGAGGGATCGGCCAGGGCCTCGTCTCGAGCCTTCGCGTACGAACCCATCACCCCTCCTCTGAGGCAGCGGTTGGACCCGTCGCCGGTTGTGCGGCGATCTGCCGGTGCTCGCGCTTCTCGACCGCGCGGCGAGCCGCTCCACCGACCACGCGGATGAGCACCGCGATGAAGGCGAGGTCGAGCGCCATCTGGACCATCGTGATCGAGCGCGCCCCGACGGACACGGGAGTGATGTCGCCGAAGCCGACGGTCGCCAGGACGGTCAGCGCGAAGTAGTAGCCCGTGAATGCGTCCAGTGGCTCGGTGAAGGCCGCCAGGTCCTCCTGCGAGATCATCACGTAGATCATCGCGAAGATGGCGAGGAACATCGCCGCGACGAGCACCAGCGCCTCGGCGGCCCGCAACGTCGGGAAGCGGGATGCGTCGATGCTGCGCAACTGTCGCCGGAAGAACCAGGCGTACAGGACGATCGACATCACGGCGATCAGGGCCGGGACGACAACCCGTCCGTTCGGTTCGTCAGGAACCATGTTGAGCATCCAGACGATCACCGCGAACCCCAGGATCATCCGAAGGATCACCTGCAGGACGGCGACGACGACCTCGCGGCGCGTGGGCCTGAGCGACGCCGGCAGTGCGGTCGGACCCGGCGTCGCCATGGTGGCAGTCTGCCATGGCGCGACCCCGGTTCGCCGTGCCGCGGGTTCTATCCGACGTCGGCGGCCAGTTGCCCGCAGGCTCCGTCGATCTCGCGTCCTCGGGTGTCGCGCACGGTGACGGGGACGCCGCGACGCTCGAGGGTGCGCACGAAGGCGCGCTCGTCCTCGGGCCGAGAGGCGGTCCACTTGGAGCCCGGCGTGGGATTGAGCGGGATCAGGTTCACGTGCACGAGGTGTCCGACGAGCAGGTCCGCCAGCAGGTCCGCACGCCATGCCTGGTCGTTGATGTCCTTGATCAGCGCGTACTCGATGCTCACTCGCCGGTGCGTCGCATCGGCGTAGGCCCACGCGGCGTCGAGCACCTCCGCGACCTTCCACCGCGTGTTCACCGGCACGAGGGTGTCGCGCAGCTCGTCGTCGGGGGCGTGCAGGGACACCGCGAGCGTCACCGGAATGCCCTCGGTCGCGAGCTCTCGGATCCTGGGCACAAGTCCCACCGTCGACACGGTGATGCCGCGGGCGCTCATCCCGAGCCCGGCGGGAGCCGGCTCGACGAGGCGGCGCACGGCACCGACGACGGCCTTGTAGTTGGCCAGGGGCTCCCCCATGCCCATGAAGACCACGTTGGAGACCCGCCCGGGGCCGCCGGAGATCTCCCCGCGGGCGAGGGACCTCGCGCCGGCCAGCACCTGCTCGACGATCTCCGCCGTCGACAGGTTGCGGGTGAGACCAGCCTGACCGGTGGCGCAGAACGGGCAGTTCATCCCGCAGCCGGCCTGCGAGGAGATGCACATCGTGACCCGCTCCGGGTAGCGCATGAGCACGCTCTCGACGAGGGCGCCGTCGTGCAGCCGCCACACCGTCTTGACGGTCGTGCCGTTGTCGCAGTCGATGGCGCGAACAGGGGTCAGCAGCGTCGGGAGGAGGGCGTCGGTGATCGTCGCGCGAGCAGCGTCGGGCACATCGGTCCAGGTTCCGGGATCGTCACTCAGCCGGCCGAGCCACTGTCGCGACACCTGGTCTGCCCGGAACGCGGGCAGCCCCAGTGCAGCGACGGCCTCGCGCCTGCCCGACGGGTCGAGATCCATCAGGTGGCGTGGCGGCTTGCCCCGGCGAGGGGACTCGAAGACGAGCTCTCCGGGTGCGGGCATCGTCGTCAGCCGCCCGTGCCGCTGCCGAGGAACAGGGTGAAGAGCGCCCAGGAGGTGAACGCGTTCGGGATGAGCGAGTCGAGCCGATCCATCATGCCGCCGTGGCCCGGCAGGAAGGTCCCCATGTCCTTGACGCCGAGGTCGCGCTTGATGGCGCTCTCGGCGAAGTCGCCCGCCGTGGCCGTCACCGTCATGACCAGCCCGGCGATCAGGCCCTGCCACCACGGGGCGTCGAGCAGGTAGACGAAGCTCAGCGCACCGACGAGGCACTGCAGGGCGACGGAGCCGGCGAAGCCCTCCCACGACTTCTTGGGGCTGATCTGCGGCGCGATCGGGTGCTTCCCGAACAGCACTCCGGTGGCGTAGCCGCCGATGTCGTTGGACACCGTGAGGAGGATGAACACCACCACCCGCTGAGCGCCGTTGTCCGCCGCGAGGGTGAGCATGAGGAATCCCGCCATGAACGGCAGGTAGGCGACCACGAACGCGCTGCCCGCGACGTCCCGGACGTACCCGTCGTACCCACGTCGGATCCGCCAGATGAGGATCGCCAGGATGATGATGCCGGTCGCCACGAGCTGGGCCGTCGCTCCCCACACGTAGGCGACCGAGGGAATGGCGACGACGGCCGCGTACAGCGGGGCGCGGGTCAGCCGGATCCCCGACTGGCCGAAGGCGGAGACCAGCTCGCGAATCGCGATGGCGAGTGCCGCGATGACGACGAGGGCGAAGATCCACTTCAGGGTGAAGAGGCTGACCAGGACCACGACCGCCAGTACGACGGCCGATGCGATGGCCGCGGGCAGGTTGCGACCGGCGCGCGACTTCGGCGCCGGAGCCGCGGCTGCGGCGTCAGTGTCACCCATGGGGCTGGCTCAGACCTCGAGCAGTTCTGCTTCTTTGTTCTTCAGGATCTCGTCGATGTGCTCGACGTGCTTGTGAGTCGCGTCGTCGAGGTGCTTCTCTGCGCGACGGACGTCGTCCTCGCCTGCCTCGCCGTCCTTCTGGAGCTTGTCGAGGGCATCCTTCGCATGCCGGCGGATGTTGCGCACGGACACGCGCGCATCCTCGGCCTTGTGCTTGGCGACCTTGATGTACTCCTTGCGCCGCTCCTCGGTCAGCTGCGGCAGGTTGATGCGGATGATGGCGCCATCGTTGCTGGGGTTGACGCCGAGGTCGCTCTCGCGGAGCGCCTTCTCGACGGCGGCCATGGAGCCCTTGTCATAGGGCGTGATGAGGATCGAGCGCGCCTCGGGGATCTGGATCGACGCGAGCTGGTTCACGGGGGTGAACGTGTCGTAGTAGTCGACCATCACCTTGTTGAACATCGCCGAGGTGGCACGCCCCGTGCGGATGGTGCTGAAGTCCTCGCGCGCGACCGAGATGGCCTTGTCCATCTTCTCCTCCGCGTCGAGAAGGATGTCGTCGATCTGATCGCTCACCGTTGCTCCGTTCGATCCTCAGTTGACTGACGAGACTAGCGTCCCGATCGTCTCTCCCCGCACGGCGCGGGCGATGTTGCCCTCCACCAGCAGGTTGAACACGACGATGGGAAGGTCGTTGTCCTGGCACAGGCTGATGGCCGTGGCATCGGCCACCTTGAGCCCGCGGTTGAGCACCTCCGCCGGCGTCAGCCGGTCGAAGCGGACCGCCTCGGGGTTGGTTCGGGGGTCGGAGTCATACACGCCGTCGACGCCCTTGGCCATGAGGACGACCTGAGCATTCACCTCGAGCGCACGCTGCGCCGCCGTGGTGTCCGTCGAGAAGTACGGCAGCCCCATGCCGGCGCCGAAGATCACGACTCGACCCTTCTCGAGGTGGCGGATCGCGCGACGCGGAACGTACGGCTCCGCGACCTGGCCCATGGTGATGGCGGTCTGGACCCGCGTCTCGACGCCCGCCTTCTCGCAGAAGTCCTGGAGCGCGAGGCAGTTCATGACGGTGCCCAGCATCCCGATGTAGTCGGCGCGTGCCCGCTCCATGCCCCGCTCGGAGAGCATGGCGCCGCGGAAGTAGTTGCCGCCGCCGATGACGACGGCCACCTGCGTGCCCTGCCGGACCACGTCGGCGATCTGGGCCGCGATGGAGGCGACGACGTCCGGATCGACACCGAGGCCCTGGCCGCCGGCGAAGGCCTCGCCGGAGAGCTTGAGCAGCACCCGATGCCAGCCGCCCTCAGGCGCCTCGGGCCAGACGTCGATGGTTCCGTCCAGAGACGGCTGAACGGCGCCGGACTGTCCTGAGTTCATGATCCCCTCCGAATCGTCCGACGCCGTCCAGTATGTCGTTGTGTCAGGCCTGGCCGGGCTCGAACCGGGCGAACGCGGTCACCGTGGTGCCCGACTCGGCGAGCACCTGGGCGACGTTCTTCTTGTTGTCGACCACGCTGGGCTGCTCGAGCAGGCAGTTGTCCTTGAAGAAGGCGTTGACGCGACCCTCGACGATCTTGGACATCGCTGCTTCCGGCTTGCCCTCCTCCTTCGCCGTGGCCTCGGCGATGCGCCGCTCGTTCTCCACCACGTCGGCAGGGACCTCGTCACGGGTCAGGAACTGCGGGCGCATGGCCGCGACCTGCATGGCCGCTCCACGTGCAGCGGCCTCGTCACCGGTGTAGGCGACGATGACCCCCACCTGCGGGGGCAGGTCGGACGAGCGGTGGTGCAGGTAGACCGAGACCGGCTCGCCGAGGACGGCGACGCGCCCGAGCTCGATCTTCTCGCCGATCACGCCGGCCATCTCGGTCGTCGCCGCCTCGACGGTGCGTCCGTCAGCGATCGTGGTCGAGAGCAGGGCGTCGCGATCGGCCACCTGGCCAGCCTGGGCCGCCGCCGCGATGGCGCCGGCGAGGGCCAGGAAGTCGGCGTTCTTCGCGACGAAGTCGGTCTCGCACAGCACCTCGACGAGGGCGTTGCCCTCGGCCGCGACAAGGCCGTTGGAGGCCTCACGCTCGGCACCGCGCTTGGCAGCCTTGGACGCACCCGAGATGCGCAGCAACTCGACAGCCTTGTCGAAGTCGCCGTCAGCCTCCTCGAGGGCCTTCTTGCACTCCATCATCCCCGCGGAGGTGAGGTCGCGGAGCTTCTTGACGTCAGCGGCGGTAATGGTCGCCATGGTGATTCCTATCCTCCAGATACGAGACGTGCGTGAGGGGCCGGCCACCCGGCTGGCCCGGACAGACGTTCTCCGGCGAGCGCAGCTGCGCCCGCCGGAGAACCTGACGGACTATTCGGCCGCGTCGGCCGGCTCGACGACCGCAGCAGCCTCGACGACCTCGGCCGACTCGACGACCGCAGCTGCCTCGACGACCTCGGCCGACTCGACGACGCAGCTGCCTCGACGACGGAACAGCCTCGACGACCTCGGCCACCGCAGCAGCCTCGACAGGGGCCTCGGTGCCGGCCAGGAGCTCGCGCTCCCACTCGGCCAGCGGCTCCTCGGCCACGACGCTGCCGCTGACGGCTCCACCGGCGCGGGCCATGAGGCCCTCGGCGACGGCGTCGGCGATGACGCGGGTGAGGAGGGCGACGGAGCGGATGGCGTCATCGTTGCCCGGGATCGGGAAGTCGACCTCATCGGGATCGCAGTTGGTGTCGAGCACCGCGATGACGGGGATGCCGAGCTTGCGAGCCTCGCCGACGGCGATGTGCTCCTTCTTCGTGTCGACGATCCAGACCGCGCTGGGGATCTTCGTCATCTCGCGGATGCCGCCCAGGGTCTTGCTCAGCTTGTCCTTCTCACGGCGAAGGACGAGGAGCTCCTTCTTCGTCAGGCCGGAGCCGGCGACGTCGTCGTAGTCGATCTCCTCGAGCTCCTTGAGGCGCTGGATGCGCTTGTGGACGGTCTGGAAGTTGGTGAGCATGCCGCCCAGCCAGCGCTGGTTGACGTAGGGCATGCCGACGCGGGTCGCCTGCTCGGCGATCGCCTCCTGGCCCTGCTTCTTGGTGCCGATGAACATGACGGAACCGCCATGCGCGACGGTCTCCTTCACGAACTCGTACGCACGATCGATGAACGACAGCGACTGCTGCAGATCGATGATGTAGATGCCATTGCGCTCGGTGAAGATGAAGCGCTTCATCTTGGGATTCCAGCGACGGGTCTGGTGTCCGAAGTGGACACCGCTCTCGAGCAGCTGGCGCATGGTCACGACGGCCATGGATGCACTCCTAATCGCGCCGGCTCCGTGAGCCGACGCTGGTCGGTTTCGGCGCCGGCCGGTTGACCGGCACCCCTGACGACCCCCGACGCTGATGCCCGCCCGAGGGCGGGACCGACCAGCATGCGGCCGCACGCGAGGTGCGGTTCGGGCCGTGTGAATTCCCGGCCGGCGACCAAGGCCTCCGTCCGGGTGCCCCCATCCTAGGCCCTGCACGGGGATGGTCCGTCCACAGGACGGCCCTGGGCCGGGCCGTCGCCCCCAGCCGCCGACCAGCTCCGGCGCACCGTCCGGCCCCGATCCAGGCTCGTCCCATGCACCCTGCCACGGCCCTCCTGGCCGGCCTCGCCCTCGCCGTCCCCGCCGGCTGGCCGGTCGACGACCCCCTCGTCGTGTCCGGATTCCGGCCGCCAGCCGCCGACTGGCAGGCCGGCCATCGCGGCGTCGACCTCGCCGCGCAGACCGGCGACCCTGTCCGGGCGATGGCCAGCGGGAGGGTGGGGTTCGCCGGGACGATCGCCGGCAAGCCGGTCGTCACGGTCGTGCTCGCCGGTGGGGCACGGCTCACCTACGAGCCGGTGCTCGCCACCGTGTCGGCCGGCGCGCTCGTCGGCGACGGGGACGTGATCGGGTCGGTGGCCGCGGCGGGCGGCCACTGCGGGGGCGACCGGGGGTGCCTGCACGTCGGCCTGCGCGCGTCGTCCGGGCCCGGTGGCCCTGTCTATCTCGACCCGCTGAGCATCGTCGAGCGGCGACCCGCCGTACTGAAGCCGCGCTAGCTGTCGCGCGCCGACGCGCGCGGATGGGCGAGCGCGAAGGTGGCGCGGAGCCGCTCGACGGACACATGCGTGTACCGCTGCGTCGTGGCCAGGGTCGCGTGCCCCAGCAGCTCCTGAACCGTGCGCAGGTCGGCTCCGCCCTCGAGCACGTGCGTTGCGGCCGTGTGCCGGAGTCCGTGGGGGGCGACGTCGGGGACGCCTGCCTCGACGGCCAGGCGATGCACCGCCGTGCGCACCGTCCGCGGGTCGATGCGACCCCCACGCGCCCCGACGAACAGCGCCGCCCCCGCGTGCGTCGCGATCACGGCTCGGACCCGCAGCCAGTCATCGATCGCGTTCTTCGCCGGCACGCCGAAGGGGACGGTGCGCTCCTTGTCGCCCTTGCCGCGCACGCGCACCGTGCGCCGCGAGTGATCGATGTCGTCGATGTCCACCGCGCAGAGCTCGGACACCCGGATGCCGGTGGCGTAGAGGAGCTCGAGGATGGCGCGGTCCCGGAGTGCGACCGCTGCGCCATCGTCGGCAGCGACCGCTGCATGGTCCATGAGGGCTGCCGCCTCCGCCGCGTCGAGCACCGCGGGCAGGGTCCGTCCCGCCTGCGGACTCGAGAGCCGGTCGCCCGGGTCGGCCGTGGCCAGACCGCGGCGGACGCACCAGGCCGTGAACGCTCGGGCCGAGGCGGCTCGGCGCGCGATCGTCGACCGTGACCGGCCGTGCGCGCTCTGCAGCGCCAGCCAGCCGCGCAGGTGCGCCAGGGTGATGGCGGCCGGCTCCGCGACGCCCTTCATCGAGCAGTAGTCCAGCAGGTCGACGATGTCCCCCCGGTAGGCGCGCACCGTATGGGGGCTGCAGCCGCGCTCGTCCCGCAGGTGCGCCACGAAGCCGTCCAACGGCTGACGGAGGCCCGCAGGCAGGCCATCGCCGCCGGGCACCCCGGATGCGGGGGTCATGCCGTCATCGTCGCAAGGCGTGCGCGGATCCGGCGTGAGGCGCGCGGTCAGCCCGGGTGCGGGCGGTGCGTGCGCACGAGTCGCCACCCGCCGCCGTCCTCCATGGCCCAGCCCGCCGCGGTCAGGATGCCGATCCCGGCCAGGACGTCCGTGTGCGAGAGACCGGCCGACTGGACGAGCGCGTCGAGACCGAGTACCCCGCGGGCCGGCAGCGCGTCGAGGACAGTCCGCTCACGGGCGTCGAGATGGTCGCGCGACCGGACCGGCTCCTCGCGCGAGCCGGGCGAGCCCTGCCTGCCCGCTCCCCCGGTCCTCGCCAGGTCGAGCATGTCGAGCAGGTCCGCGACGTCGGCCACCAGCAGCGCCAGTCCCTCTCGGATCATCCGGTGGCAGCCGGCCGATGCCGCCGACGTGACCGGGCCGGGCACGGCGAGCACCGGCCGGTTCATCGCGTTCGCCGCCCGCGCCGTGGCCGTCGTGCCACTGCGCTCGGCAGCCTCCACGACCAGCGTCGCCCGCCCGAGTGCGGCGATCACGCGGTTGCGCGACAAGAAGCGCTGCCGTCGGACGGACTCCCCTGGCGGGCTCTCGCTCACCACTGCGCCCTCGTCCACGATGCGGGCGAGGAGGGCCGTGTGCGCGCGCGGGTACGGGACGTCGACCCCGCCCGCCAGCACCGCCACGGTGGATCCGCCAGCGGTGAGGGCACCGCGATGGGCGGCCGCGTCGATGCCGAACGCAGCGCCGGAGAGAACTGTCCAGGCGTCCGACGCAAGCTCGGCAGCCCATCGGCGCGCGACCTCCTCCCCGTACGCGGTGGACGCGCGAGCCCCGACGATCGAGACCGATCTCAGTGCGAGGAGGCGCAGGTCGGCAGCCCCGCTCACCCACAGGGCGAGCGGTGCCTGTCGTCCCAGCGCCTCCAGCTGCGACGGCCACTCGCGGTCCACGCGCGTGACGATCCGGGCGTCGCACTGGGCGGCGCGCTCGTCCGCCGCGACGTGCCCGCCGTCGGCGAGCCGCGCCGCGAGGCCCTCGCCCTGCCGCAGGCCCGTCCGCCCTGCGCGGATGCGGTCGACCAGCTCGGCCGGCCCGACGGCCTCGAGGAGCCGCCCCGCGCCCGCGTCGCCCGGCTCCACGCAGTGGGCGAGTGCGATGTAGGCCTCGCGTTCCGTCATGCCGCCCACCCCGCGCTCGCCCCGCGCAGGCTGCATGCCATGGCGATCTCGTCACGTCCTGGGCGGGCGCGCCCCGCCAGGTCCGCGACGGACCAGGCCATCCGCAGCACGCGATCCGGCCCCCGGAGGTTGACCGACGCACGATCGAGGTCGCGCAGGAGCTCGGCGCCGCCGGCATCGGGTGCCCATCGGCGACGGAGGTCCCCGGCCGGGATCTCGGAGTTGAGGGAGTAGGGGAAGCCCGCGAAGCGATGCGCGGCGCGCGAACGTGCCGCGGACACCCGCTCGCGAACCACGGCGCTGCCCTCGCCCGGCTCGGTCGACGTGAGCTCGGCGTCGGTCGGCCGGAGCAGGGCGAGCCGGATGTCGATGCGGTCGAGCAGCGGGCCGGAGAGCCGCGACGCATACCGGCGGACCGCGGCCGGTGCACAGGAGCAGCCGGCCCCCGTGCCGATCCGCAGGCCGCACGGGCAGGGGTTGGCTGCCAGCACCAGCTGGAAGCGTGCGGGGAGTCGCCCCGTCCAGCCACTGCGGTCCACGCTGGCCCAGCCCGACTCGAGCGGCTGCCGGAGGCCCTCGAGGGCGGGACGGGCGAACTCCGGCGCCTCGTCGAGGAAGAGGACGCCCCGGTGGGCCAGCGTGGCGGCGCCCGGGGTCACGCGAGCCCCCTGCACCGATCCGAGGATCGCTGCTGACGACGCCGAGTGGTGCGGGGCGCGGAAGGGTGGGCGGAGGCGCTCGCCTTCGGGTCGCCCCTGACCGGCCACGCCGTGCAGGGCCGCGACCTCTAGGGCGGCGTCCTCGTCGAGCGCGGGGAGGAGGCCGGGGAGCCGCTGCGCGAGCAGGGTCTTGCCGACGCCGGGTGCCCCCACCAGCGCGCAGTGATGGCCGCCGACGGCCGCGACCTCCAACGCCACCCGCCCGAGGAGGTGACCGCGGACGTCGGCGAGGTCGAGCCCGAAGTCGGGAGCCACGTGTGGCCGGGGCACCCGGGCGCTCTCGCCGGAGATCTGGGGATCGGTGAGCGCAGCGATCACCTGCGCGAGATGGTCCGCGACGACGATCCGGATCCCGGAGAGCCCGTCGAGCTCGGCGGCGCCATCCGAGGGGATCGACGAGTCGATCCACTCCCGCTGCCCGGGCAGCCAGCGCACCGGCCAGCAGGCCGTGGGTGCGGCGGATGCGGCCGTCGAGCCCGAGCTCACCGATGAACGCCGTGCCCCTCAGGACATCGGCAGGCACCTGCTCGCTGGCCGCCAGCACGCCGATGGCGATCGGCAGGTCGAGTCCGGCCCCGTGCTTGCGGACCTCAGCGGGCGAGAGGCTGATCGTGATCCGGCGGTTCGGCCACTTCAGGCCGATGCTGTCGACGGCGCACCTCGCCCGCCAGCGTGACTCGTTGACCGAGGCGTCGGGCAGGCCGACGACGCCGACGCTCGGCAGGCCGTCCGCCACGTCCACCTCCACCCGAACGAGGGCTCCGGTCACGCCGGACAGGACCACCCCGTCGACCTGTGCCAACGCCACGGCTCAGGACACTCCGCGCAGGTGCTGCAGGGACGGCGGGCCTGCAGGTGGCTGGACGATGCCGATCACGTCGAACCGGATGTCGGGCACATGGATCCCCTGCTCGTCGAGCCAGCGAAGCGCCAGCCCCCGGAGCCGCCGCAGCTTGCGTGGACTGACCGCCTCGACCGGATCGCCATAGGCCCGGCTGCTCCGGGTCTTGACCTCGCACACGACCAGCGTGGCGCCGTCCCGCGCGATGACGTCGAGCTCGCCCGCCGTGCACCGCCAGTTGCGCGCCAGGATCGTCAGGCCCTGCCGTCTCAGGTGCTCGACCGCGAGCTCCTCGCCGTACCGTCCCAGCGCATCCTTGGCGCGCATGCGACCACCCCCAGGGCGCACTCTGGCGTGGTCCGCGCCTCAGGGCCTCGGTCGTCATGCGGCTGTGGATCGCGCACCACTGCCGCCGGCGGCTGTGCACACGGCGAGTCGCCGACCGGGATGATCGACCGATCCAGTGGACCGGGTGCGTCAGTCGCGGCCCGGGTCGGTCGTCGGACTCAGGGCTGCCACCGCGCGGTTGCGGCCCGCCTCCTTCGCCGTGTACAGCGCCGCGTCCGCTCGGGCGATGACGCAATCCTCGCCCTCGCCGGGCTCCAGCAGCGCGATGCCGATGCTCGCCGTCGGGGCGACCATCGTCTCGCCGACCGCCACCGGCACCCGGACTGCTGCGAGGACCTTCTCGGCAACCGCCGTGGCGTCGTCGAGCCCGCGCACCCCGTCGAGCAGCACGACGAACTCATCGCCGCCGAGTCGGGCGACGAGATCCTGGTCGCGGACGGCGCGGCGGATCGCGGCGGCCACCGCCGTCAGCACCACGTCACCGGCGGCATGACCATGCGCGTCGTTGATGTCCTTGAAGTGATCGAGATCGCAGTAGAGAACGGCCAGCCGCGCCCCCGTCCTCGGTGCGTGCGCCGTCAGCTCGCCGATGCGGCGCGACAGCTGCCGACGGTTGGCGACGCCGGTGAGCTGGTCGCTGTCGGCCTGCTCGCTCAGCTGCTGGCGCAGCGCGTAGCGCTCGGTGACGTCGCGCCAGGTGAAGCTGACGCCGTCCCCCACGCGCACGGCCCGGTTGTCGTACCGGCGCTGAACCCCGTCGAACGGACTCGTGAACGGCTCATCGTCAAGGGCGAGGGCCTCCCCCGTCTCCACGACCTGCGCGTACTGCGCGAGCAGCCCCGACGTCCCGTGCTCGGGCAGCAGGCTGAGGAGGTTCCGGCCGATGAGCTCGTCACGGGAGAGGTGGTTGGCGCGACACGCGGCCTCGTTGGCGTCGCCGTACACGAAGTCGACGATCAGGCCGTCCACGTCGCGAACAGCGATCAGCTGGACCCAGGGATCGAACAGGCTGTCGACGACCCCCCGGAGCTCGCGTTCGGCCCGGTCCGCCCGCTCGAACGCCGACCGCGCGCGCTGCTCCCGCTCGGCAAGGGCCTCCGCGTCCCGGTGCTCAGCCTCGACGTCGCGCAGGGAGTCGATGCCGCCGACGAGCCGCCCGTCGTCGTCGAGGATCGCCCGTCCGTGGTCGCTCATCCACCGCCAGCCGCCGTCTGCCGTGGCGAAACGCGCGGTGACCCGGCCCTCGGTGCCCCCCGCCTCGATGATCGCCTTCTGGTCCGCCAGCACGCGCGAGAAGTCGTCAGGATGCATGAGACTGCCGACAGTCCGGCCGATGACCTGCTCCGGGCGCCAGCCGAGCATCTCGGTGACCGAGGGCGAGGCCCACTCGATGCCGCCCCCCGCGCTGCTGCGCACGATCACGTCGGTGGCGTGGTCGGCGAGCATCCGGTACTCCGCCTCACGCTCGGCGATCTCCGCCACGGCGGCATGCCGGTCCGTGACATCACGCCAGGTGAAGCTCACGCTGTCGGACACCCGTGCCGCCCGGAGGTCGAGCCACTGAACGGCGCCGTCCGAGCGCTCGACCCTGAGGTCGTCCAGCACGAGTGGCACTCCGGTGTCGAGCACATCGGTGAACCAGGCGATGACCGTGGCGGCCGACGTCCCGTGCGACAGGTCCGTGAAGCGCCGACCGATGAGGTCGGACGCCTCTCGGTGCACGGAACGACCGGCCGCGTCGTTCGCTGACGTGTACTCCATGTCCACCACCGCGCCGCTGTCGTCGCGGACGGGCCGGAGGATGACGTGCGGATCGAGCATCGAGGCCAGCGTCGCCGCCAGGGTCTCCGTCCCACGCACCTGGTCGCTGACGTCGATGACCTGCCCGACGAAGTAGCGGACGCTTCCGTCCGGGGCACGCACGCAGGAGACCGTGACGTCCCCCCACACGAGGGCCCCGTCCGGACGCTCGAAGCGCTTCAGCAGGCGGTACGTCTCGCGCTGACCCCGTCGCATCTCCTCCAGCAGGCCCTCCTCGTCCGCCACGTCCGCGGCGGGGGTGAACGCCCGCCAGGAGGTGCTCATCAGTTCCTCCGCCGAGCGGCCGAAGAGCGCGCACAGCGAGGCGTTGACGCGCAGCAGACCGCCGTCCGGGGAGGTGATGGACATGCCGACGGCCGAGCCGTCCATGACGAGGTGGAACAGCTCCTGGCTCTCGACCAGGGCGGCGAGAGCCATCTCGCGGTCGGTGACGTCCACGATCTGCGAGACGAACGTCCGCACCGAGCCCACCTCGTCCCGCACGCACCCGACGGACAGGTCTCCCCACACCACGGTGCAGTCCGGGCGAAGGAAGCGCTTCAGGAGCCGGTACGAGTCGATCCGGCCCGCCAGGACGTCGTCCACCATGGACTGGTCCTTGTCGAGATCGTCAGGATGGGTCATCTCCTGCCACGTGCTGGAGGTCACGGTCGCCTCGTCGCGCGCGAGGAGCTCGCATAGCGCGCGATTGACGCGGATGTAGCTGCCCGCCGGCGACACGAGGCACATGCCGACCGCGGAATTGTCCATGGCAAGCCTGAACAGGTCGTCGGCCAGAGGTGCGGCGACCTCTGCGCGATCGTCTGCGTCGCTGGGGACCACGCCCGATGCGGCGGTCGCGCTGCCTGCCGCGCTGCTGATGGTCACCTCGGCTCCCACGTCATCGAGGGGCCCTGATCCCTTCGCCAACGGCCGTCAGATTACCCCTCCAGCCCGGCCGTTCTCCCCTCAATCGGCGGATCCGACGGACTCGAGCCCATCGACCCCGGGGAGCCGCCAGCTGCGCCGGTGCTCCTCGCACGGGCCGTGATGCGCAAGGGCCGCGAGGTGGTCGGGGCTCGCATACCCCTTGTTGCCCTCCCAGCCGTATCGCGGGTGACGCAGGCCCAGCTCGGCCATGATCGCGTCGCGCTCGACCTTGGCGAGCACGCTGGCGGCCGCGACAGATGCACAGGTGAGGTCCGCCTTGATCCGCATGGTCACCGGGGGGACCAGTGAGTCGTCATGGTCGTCGAAGAGGGTGTCCTGCCGGGGCGGCGTGAGCCAGTCGTGCTTCCCGTCGAGCAGGACGGCATCGGGCTCGACCGGCAGGGCCGCCAGCGCACGCATCCCCGCCCGTCGCAGGGCCGCGATGATGCCGACGTCGTCGATCTCCGCCGCCGATGCGTGCCCGACCGCGTAGGCCACGGCCCAGCGCCGGATGCGGGGGACGAGCTCGGTCCGGGCACGGGGCGTGAGCAGCTTGCTGTCCCGCACGCCGGGCAGTGACCGTCGGACCGTCGCGCCCACGACGACCATCCCCACGGACACGGGGCCGCCGAGGGCGCCACGGCCCACCTCGTCGACGCCGCAGACGAGGATGGCGCCCCCCGCCAGGAGCTGCCGCTCGACGCGAAGGGACACCGGCGCCGGCGGCATGGCTAGGGCTTGGCCCCTTGGGCGATCTGGGGATCCGCGTAGATCTCGGGGATCGGGACCGTGGAGAAGTTCGACAGCGGCCAGATCACCAGCGCGACGCGGCCGACCACGTCCTCCTCGGGAACCGCACCGTTGTCGGCCTCGAGGTGATAGCGCGAGTCCCGGGAGTCTCCCCGGTTGTCTCCCATGACGAATACCGAGTCGTCGGGCACCACGACGTCGAACTGCACCTGGTTGGTGGGGCCCTTGATGTAGTCCTCCACGAGAGGGACTCCGTTGAGGACGATGCGCCCCTCGGCGTTGCAGCAGGCCACCCGGTCGCCCTCGAGTCCGATCACGCGCTTGACGAGGTCCTGGCCGGTGTCGCTGGGCAGCAGCCCGATGAACGTCAGACCCGTGCGGAGGGCACCGCGAACGCCACCGGGCGGCGGTGGCGGCTCGGGGAGCCAGTCGCCCGGATCCTTGAAGACGACGACCTCCCCCCGGCTCGTGCCGGACATCGTCGTGGTGATCTTGGAGGCCACGATGCGATCGCTGATCAGGAGCGTGTCCTCCATCGAGGCGCTCGGGACGAAGAACGCCTGGACGAGGAACGCCCGCACCAGGGCGGAGAGCACGAGGGCCGAGACGATGATGATCGCCGTCTCGCCGAACCACCTGCCCGCGCCACCGCGCTGGGGACGGGGACCGCGGCCCTTGGCGTGCCGGGCACGACCCTCGGGCGGATTGGGCAGCGGTCCGTGGGGGTCGCGCGCGGACACGGCCATCAGGAACCGTTCCCGGGCGGGGGCACGGCCGCGAAGGTCTCTGGGATCTCGATCGACTGCAGGCGGGAGATCGGCCACAGGACCGCCATGGCCCGTCCGACCACCTTCGACTCGGGCACGAAGCCACCTCCGGGATCACCCATGTGCGCGCGCGAGTCCGCCGAGTTCGAGCGGTGGTCGCCCATCACCCACAGCATGCCCTGCGGCACGACCACATCGAAGGTTTGCGTGCTCGGCGCGTCGCCGGGATACAGGTAGGAAGCCTCCTCCAGGGGCACGCCGTTGACGGTCATGCGACCGTCGGCATCGCAGCACGCCACCCGGTCGCCCCCGACGCCGACGACGCGCTTGATGAAGTCGGTGGAGTCCGGCGGCACGAGTCCGATCGACTGCCCCGCCCACGCCAGCACCGCCGCGACGGGGTTCCGTACGGCCGCCTCGCCGGCCGGGACGAAGGAGTCCGATCCGTCGAAGACGACGACGTCGCCGCGCTCGATGTCACGCAGGTGGTAGACCGCGCGATTGACGAGGACCCGGTCACCGATGCCGAGGGTGTCCTCCATCGACCCCGACGGGATGGAGAACGGCTTGGCAAGGAAGGTGGTGATGAGGAGGACGGCGCCGATGGCGATCCCGATGGTCAGGGGGATGTCCCACCAGGCCGACTTCTCGCGCGTGGCTCCCGCCTGCCCCGAGGGCTCGGCGCCGTTCACTCCCCGATCGGGCCGGTCGGCCAATCGGATCAGGCCTCGGTGGTCTTGACGTTCTCGCGACGCTCGCGGATCTTGGCCTTCTTGCCGCGCAGGTCGCGCAGGTAGTAGAGCTTGGCGCGACGGACGTCACCGCGGGTCACGACCTCGATCTTCTCGATGATCGGGGTGTGCAGCGGGAAGGTGCGCTCGACGCCGACGCCGTAGGACACCTTGCGGACGGTGAAGGTCTCGCTCACGCCCGACCCCGACCGGGCGATGACGACGCCCTGGAAGAGCTGCACGCGGGTCTTGTTGCCCTCGACGACCTTGACGTGCACCTTGAGGGTGTCGCCGGCGCGGAAGTCGGGGAGGTCGGCCTTGAGCGAAGCCGCGTCAACGGCGTCCAGGGTCTTCATGTCGGTATCGCTTCCTGCAGGCGCCACAGGTCGCCCACGGTTGTGGGGATGGGTACTGCTTCACGGCCGGAGCCGGTCGCCTGACCGGACCGCATCCCCTGTGGCGGGGCGGGCCGGGGCCCGAGTTCGGGCCGAAGGCCCTCGTAGTCTGCCACGATGGCCCCCACGGGCCAAAACGAGGCCGTCCGCACAGGGAGCGCCATGTCCACTCACCCCCGGGCCGGCCAGCAGGCCGAGCCTGGCGACCTCGTCGACGTCGCCGCCCTCGTCACGGCCTACTACTCCGTCCACCCGGACCCGACCGACGTCGCGCAGCGCGTGGCCTTCGGGACCTCGGGCCATCGGGGCTCGTCGTTCGACGGCGCGTTCAACGACGACCACATCGCCGCGACGACCCAGGCCATCTGCGACCACCGGTCGGCGGCCGGGATCGGCGGGCCCCTGTTCCTCGCCCGCGACACCCACGCCCTCAGCGAGCCCGCCTGGACCACCGCGCTGGAGGTCCTCGCGGCGAACGGTGTCCGGGTCCTCGTCGACGCCGCCGACCGCTACACGCCGACGCCGGCGCTGTCGCACGCGATCCTCGTCCACAACGCCGGGCTGGCCGTCGATGATCCACGCCGGGCCGACGGCATCGTCGTGACCCCGTCGCACAACCCGCCCCGCGACGGCGGCTTCAAGTACAACCCACCGGACGGCGGGCCGGCCGGTGGCGACATCACGGGGCCGGTGCAGGACCGCGCCAACGCCTTCCTCGCGGATCGCCTCGCCGGCGTGCGCCGGATGACCCTCTCCCAGGCGCTCGGGGTCGACACCACCGGACGGCACGACTTCATGGCCGAGTACGTCGACGACCTCCCCGCGGTCATCGACCTCGAGGCGATCCGGTCCGCCGGCATCCGCATCGGCGCGGATCCCCTCGGCGGGGCGAGCGTCGACTACTGGTCGGCGATCGCCGACCGGCACGGCCTCGACCTGACGGTGGTCAATCCCCTCGTCGACCCGGCCTGGCGGTTCATGACGCTGGACTGGGACGGGAGGATCCGCATGGACTGCTCGTCCCCCCATGCCATGGCTTCGCTGATCGGCCGGCGCGACGAGTTCCAGATCGCCACGGGAAACGATGCCGACTCCGACCGGCACGGCATCGTCACACCGGACGGCGGACTCATGAACCCGAACCACTTCCTCGCCGTCGCCATCGAGTACCTGATGTCGCACCGGCCCGACTGGAGCCCCGACGCCGCCGTGGGCAAGACGGTCGTCAGCTCGTCGATGATCGACAGGGTGACGGCGTCCCTCGACCGCCGGCTGTGGGAGGTGCCGGTCGGGTTCAAGTGGTTCGTGCCGGGCCTGATCGACGGATCGGTGGCGTTCGGCGGCGAGGAGAGCGCGGGAGCGTCCTTCCTGCGCCGGGACGGCTCGGTGTGGACGACCGACAAGGACGGCATCATCGCAGCGCTGCTGGCGTCGGAGATCCTCGCCGTGACGGGCCAGTCGCCTTCGCAGCGCTACCGCGAGCTCACCGAACGCTTCGGCGATCCCGCCTACGCGCGAGTGGATGCGCCGGCGACCCGCGAGCAGAAGGCCGCCCTCGCCCGACTGTCCCCCGAGCAGGTCACGGCGACGGAGCTGGCCGGCGAGCCGATCACGGACCGTTTGACGCATGCGCCCGGCAACGGAGCGGCGATCGGCGGCCTGAAGGTCACCACGGAGAACGGCTGGTTCGCGGCACGCCCGTCGGGCACCGAGGACGTCTACAAGATCTATGCCGAGTCGTTCCTGGGGCAGGAGCACCTGGCCCGCATCCAGGCCGACGCCCGAGAGGTCGTCACCGCCGCGCTGGCCTGACGGCCGATCTGGAGGTTGGGGGCGGTTGCAGACCCCAGACCGAGCGCCAACCTCAAGGTCGGCGAAGGTCGGGGCGGTGCTCGCGAGTGCGCTCGCGGGCCTGCTCGAGGCGCCACTCGGCGATGCGGCCGTGATGGCCGCTGAGCAGCACCTCCGGCACAACGAGGTCCCGCCAGCTCGGTGGCTTCGTGAACACCGGTCCCTCGAGCAGGTCGGCCATCGCCCCAGAGGCGAACGAGTCGTCGACGACGCTGTCGGCGTTGCCCAGCACCCCCGGCACGAGTCGCACCGTCGCCTCGACCATCACGAGCACCGCGGCCTCGCCGCCCGCCAGCACGTAGTCGCCGACCGACACCTCGAGCACGTCGGCCCAGTCGTCACGCGCCGAGTAGTGGTCGGCGACGCGCGAGTCGATGCCCTCGTAGCGACCGCAGGCGAAGACGAGCCAGTCTGCTGCGCTCCACTCCTGCGCCGTGGCCTGAGTGAACGGGGTCCCCGACGGAGTGGGGATCACGAGCGTCGGTCGCCGATCCGGATCCGAGGCGGCCAGGGCGTCCAGCGCCTCCCCCCAGGGCACGGGGCTCATCACCATGCCGGGACCACCGCCGTACGGGGTGTCGTCGACCGTGCGATGACGGTCGTGCGTGAAGTCCCGCAGGTCGTGGACGCGCAGGTCGACGGTGCCGGCGTCGACGGCCTTGCCGACGAGCGACAGGCGGAGCGGCTCGACGTAGGCGGGGAAGATCGTCACGACGTCGACGCGCATCACGGCTCGACGTCCTCCAGCAGCCCCTGGGGCGGGTCGACGACGATGCGCCGAGCGCTGATGTCGACCGCGGGCACGATCTCGCTGACGAACGGGATCAGGACATCGCGCTCGTCCGGCGTGCGCACCGACAGCAGGTCCTGCGCGGGCAGGTGGACGACCTCGACGACCACGCCGACCAGAGTGCCGTCGGACAGGGTCACCTCACAGCCCTCGAGCGAGCTGTCGTAGTACTCCTCGGGATCATCGGGAGTCTCGTCCTCGTCGCGCTCCACGTGCAGGAGCAGCCCGCGCAGAGCCTCCGCGTCGTTGCGGTCGTGGGCTCCCGCGAAGGTGACAAGCAGACGCCCCGAGTGCCAGTGCGTCCGCTCGACGACCAGTTCCTTGACTGGACCGTCGACGGAGAGCACGGCACCCGGGGCGAAACGCTCATCGGGCTCGTCGGTGCGGGTCTCGACCGTGACTTCCCCACGGATCCCGTGGGGCCGGCCGATGCGCCCGACGACGACGCGCATCGAGGACTAGCGCTCGACGACGTCGAGGAAGTCGATGCGGACGCCACGATCGTCGTTCAGTGCGGTGACGACGGTGCGCAGGGCAGTCGCCGTCCGTCCTGACCGACCGATCACGCGACCCATGTCGTCCGGGTGCACGCGAACGTCGAGCGACCTGCCTCGACGGTTGGTGCGCATGCGGACGTCGACGTCCTCCGGGTGATCGACGATGCCACGCACGAGGTGACCGAGGGCCTCCTCGAGCATCAGGCCTGGGCCTCGTCGGCAGCGGCCTCAGCGGCGTTCTCGATCGCCTCGACGGCGGCCTCGTCGGCGGCCACGGCCTCAGCGGCCGTCTCCTCGACGACAGCCTCAGCCACGACGGCCTCCTCCGCGGCTGCGTCTGCCGGAGCAGTCTCAGCCTCGACGGGAGCCTCGTGGTGCAGGGCCTCCTCGACCTTCTCCACCAGCGCCTCGGCCGCGTGCTCGACCGCATGGGCGGCCTCTTCGACCTTCTCCACGACCGTCTCGACGACCGCGGCGACCTCAGCCTCGAGCTTCGGCTTCGGCTTGGTCTTGGGCTCGTTGGCGGCAGCCTGGATGGCCGCCTCGAACGCGATGGTCTTGCTGGGCTTCGGGGCAGCGACCTCGAGGGTGCCCTCGGCGCCCGGCAGGCCCTTGAACTTCTGCCAGTCGCCCGTCACCTTGAGAATGGCGGCGACCGCCTCGGTGGGCTGCGCGCCCACGCCGAGCCAGTACTGCGCGCGCTCCGAGTCGACCTGGATCAGGCTCGGGTTCTGCATGGGCTGGTAGACGCCGATCTCCTCGATGGCACGGCCGTTGCGGGCGGTGCGGGAGTCGGCGACGACGATGCGGTACTGGGGGGCATGGATCTTGCCCAGACGCTTCAACTTGATCTTGACGGCCACGGGTGGCTTATCTCCTGTTGTGTGGGTGCGGCACCCGGCCTCGGTCGCGTGGGGACACGGCGTCGGACGGGTTCCTGTTGACTGCCGGTCCCGGAGGGTAGAGGGCCTACCGGGCGGCAAGTGCCCCCATATTCTGCCAGACGCCGCGCGGGGACACGACCACGGCCTCGCCCAGGTGGCGCCCAGGTGCCCAATGGGCCAATTCCACCCGAATCGCCCCCCTATGGGACAGTGGGTCGGAATCATCGCACCTGCCGGATCCGCCCGGGTTCGAGCCGCCCGCGAATCACCAGGGAGCCGGACATGACCGCACCCCAGGACACCAGCCCGACGACGGACCCCCGGGCCCGGGCTGCCTCCGCCCCGCTCACCGACGAGGAGGGCGCGGGCGTCGATGCCTTCTGGCGGGCCTGCAACTACCTGACCGTGGGGCAGATCTACCTGCAGGCAGACCCGTTGCTGCGCGAGCCCCTCACGAGCGAGGACATCAAGCCACGGCTGCTGGGGCACTGGGGCACCTCACCGGGTCTCTCGTTCATCTACGCCCATCTGAACACCCTGATCAAGCGCACCGGACAGGACTGCGTGTACCTCACGGGTCCGGGTCACGGGGGACCCGCGCTGGTCGCGGCCGCCTACCTCGAGGGCACCTACAGCGAGGTCTACCCGGACATCTCGCTCGACGCCGGCGGCATCCAGCGGCTGTTCCGCCAGTTCTCCTCCCCCGGTGGCATCCCCAGCCACGTGTCGGTCACCACGCCGGGCTCGATCCATGAGGGCGGCGAGCTCGGCTACGTCCTCATGCACGCGTTCGGCGCGGTGTTCGACAACCCCGACCTCCTGGCCGTCGCCGTCGTCGGCGATGGGGAGGCCGAGACCGGTCCGCTCGAAGGCTCCTGGAAGGGGATCTCCTTCCTCAACCCGGCGCACGACGGAGCGGTCCTGCCGATCCTGCACCTCAACGGCTACAAGATCGCCGGGCCAACGGTCCTCGCCCGCAAGGATCCCGACCAGCTCCGTGCCCTGCTGTCGGGACACGGCTACGAGGTGCTGGAGGTCGGCGGCGACGACGTGCCGGGCATGCACCATCGGTTCCACGAGACCCTTGCGCAGGCCTACGCGAGCATCCGCCGGATCCAGGAGGCGGCCCGCTCAGGCGTCCCCATCGGCCAGCCGCGATGGCCGCTGATCGTGCTGCGCACGCCCAAGGGGTGGACGGGCCCGTGGGAGGTGGACGGAGTCCAGGTGACGGACTCCTGGCGCGCCCACCAGGTGCCGCTGTCCGGGGTGAAGGGCAACCCCGCGCACCTGGCGATCCTCGAGGACTGGATGCGGTCCTACCGCCCGGACGAGCTCTTCGACGCGGACGGCGCGCCACTGCCGGTCATTCGAACGTCCGCGCCCGACGGGGACAAGCGCATGTCGGCGACTCCCTACGCGAACGGCGGAAAGGACGTGCCGCCCTTCGTCATGCGCGACCTGTCCGACTACGAGGTGGACGTGCCCCTCCCCGGCGTCGTCCAGCTGGAATCCACCCGCCAGCTCGGCGCGATGATGCGCGACTTCTACGTCGACAACCCGACCAGCTTCCGGCTGAGCAGCCCGGACGAGTCCAACAGCAACCGGGTCGGCGCCGTGTTCGAGGTGTCGGATCGGGCCTTCATGGAGCTCACGCTGCCATCCGATGTCGCACTGAGTGCCGATGGACGCGTCATGGAGGTGCTCAGCGAGCACAACTGCCACGGCTGGATCGAGGCCTACACGCTCACCGGCCGGCAGGGTCTCTTCGCCACGTACGAGGCCTTCGCGATGGTGAGCGCGTCGATGACGATCCAGCACACGAAGTGGCTGGAGGAGGCGCATCACCTGCCGTGGCGCAACCCCGTGCCGTCGCTCAACATCCTGCTGACGAGCACCTGCTGGCGCAACGACCACAACGGGTTCAGCCATCAGGGTCCCGACCTGATCCAGAACGTCATCAACAAGCGCGGGACCGTCTCGCGCATCTACTTCCCGCCGGACGCGAACAGCCTGGTGGTGGTCGGCGACCACTGCTTCCGTACCCAGAACCGCGTCAACCTCATCGTCATCGACAAGCAGCCGCAGCTGCAGTACCTGACCCTTGCCGAGGCGAAGGCGCACTTCGAGAGGGGTGCGTCGGTCTGGGACTGGGCCGGCAACGAGAACCCCGGGGACGACCCTGACGTCGTGCTCGCCTCGGCCGGCGACGTGGTGACGATGGAGTCCCTCGCCGCGGCGCAGATCCTGCGCGAGCGAGTGCCCGACCTGAAGGTCCGCTTCGTCAACGTCGTCGACATCATGTCCCTGACCCGTCCGAAGGATCACCCGCACGGGATGAGCGACCGGTACTTCGACGAGCTGTTCACCGACGACCGGAACGTCATCTTCGCGTTCCATGGCTACCCCGGCGCCGTCCACCAGATCGTGCACGGCCGTCCGGACGCCGATCGCTTCCGCGCGCGCGGCTTCCTCGACCACGGCACGACGACGACTCCGTTCGACATGGTCGTGCGGAACAGGGTCGACCGGTACCACCTCGTCATGGACGCGCTCAACAACGCCGACCGCACTGTCCGCGGCTCGGAGGCGCTGTACGAGTGGTGCGAGCAGCAGCTGGCGCGGCACGAGGCATACGTGGTCGACCACCTCGAGGATCTGCCGCAGGTGCGCGACTGGACGTGGGGGGCACCGATCGAGCGGAATGACTGACGAGGGAGTGGGGTCGGTGCCGAGGATTTCGCCCTCGGGCAGAATGAGCCCGTGACCGATCCCCTGCTCGAGGCGGCAGCCGACCTGCCGCTCGAGACGATCCCCGCCGGCGCCGCCTTCATCCACGAGGGCACCGACCCCGGCCGACTGCTCGTCCTCGTGTCCGGAGAGGTGACGGTCGAGCGCGACGGGGTGCCGTTCGCCCGCATCGACCGCCCCGGTGCGATCTTCGGCGAGATGGCGGCCGTCCTCCGCCAGCCGGCCACGGCGACCGCCCGAGCGGCGACTGAGGTCGTCGTGCACGTGGTCGACGACCCGGAGCTCTTCCTCACCGAGCGCCCCGGTGCCGCCCTGGCCGTCCTGCGCGTCACCGCGGCGCGCCTGGACCGGATGACCCAGTACCTCGTCGACGTGAAGGCCCAGTTCGCCGAGGAGGAGGGCCACCTCGGGATGGTCGGATCGATCCTCGACACGCTCGTGAACCATCAGGGCCCGCCGGCGCGCACCGGCTCCGCGCGCGACCCCGAGGGCGATCACCTCCACTGACCTGAGTCAGAGGTCGATCGACTCCACCGAGTAGACCCCGAACCACTCGGCGGTCCCGGCGTCGGTGTCGATCGTGATGTGCGCGGGCACCGGGCCGCTGCGCTGCTTGCCCGCGTTGAACACCCACGTGTCGCCGAGGCGGGCATGCCACGACCCTCCGTCGAGCCACGGCGCCTGATGGATGTGGCCGCACAGAACGAGGTCAGGCTGGTGCTCGTCGATCCACCCGGCGAGCTCGTGGTCGGGGAACTCGCGTCGGCCGTCGCGGCAGAGCACCGTCCCCGCGGGCGGGGAGTGGTACAGCCACACCCACCGGTCGGGCCGGTCGACCGCGGCCGCGGCGAGCAGCGCCCCGACCGCGTCACGGGTCTGCGGACCGTCCCACCAGGGGCAGATGGTGAAGCGGGTCCCGTCCAGGTCGAGGGAGCTGCCGTCGACGTGGACGGTGTCGCCGGCGACGCGTTGCAGCCACCCGGCCACCTGCTCGCCGTGGCTGCCCGGACCGTCGAGGTCGTGGTTGCCGGACGAGGCCAGCACGACGGCCTTGTCGCCGAGCATCGCCAGGTACTTCTCCAGGACGACGACCTGAGCCTCGAAGGGCACGGCATTCACGACGTCGGCCAGATCCCCCACCAGTGCGACCATGTCGACCTCGTCGGCGGCTCTCACCAGCCAGTCGTAGTGCGGGAGGCGATAGTGCAGGTCGGAGACGACGAGTATGCGCACGGGGCGTGGTCGCTTCCGCAGCCTCAGCCGAGGAGGTTGCGAAGCTCCGGGGGCAGCGACGCCACGTCGAACGGCTCCTCGATGGGCTCGTCGACGCCGACGGCACCGGACTCCACGGCCGCGCGCTTCGCGGGGTTGCCGCTGCGGCTCTTCCCCTTCGCCGGCTTGCTCGACTTGGCCATCTTGCCCTTGGACTTCTTGCTGCCGCCGAAGCCCGGCATGCCAGGCATCCCGGGCATGCCCGGCATCCCCCCCTTGCCCATCTGCTTCATCATCTTCTGGGCGGCCGCGAACCGCTCGATGAGCCCGTTGACGTCGCTGACGTTCGACCCGGAGCCCTTCGCGATGCGGGAGCGACGGGAGCCGTTGAGGATCTTGGGGTCCTGACGCTCGGCCGGCGTCATCGACTGGATGATCGCGGCGACGCGGTCGAGCTCGCGGTCGTCGACCTGGTCGAGCTGGGCCTTCATCTCCCCCATGCCGGGCAGCATCCCGAGGATCTTGCCGAGCGAGCCCATCTTCTTGACGGCCTGCATCTGCTCGAGGAAGTCGTCGAGCGTGAAGTCCTCGCCCTTGGAGACCTTGGCGGCCATGCGCTCGGCCTGGTCGGCGTCGAAGGCCTTCTCGGCCTGCTCGATCAGGGTCATGACGTCGCCCATGTCGAGGATGCGCGAGGCCATGCGATCAGGGTGGAACGTCTCGAAGTCGCCGAGCTTCTCGCCGATCGACGCGAACATGATCGGGCGCCCCGTGACGGTGACGACGGACAGCGCGGCGCCACCGCGGGCGTCGCCGTCGAGCTTGGTCAGCACGACGGCGTCGAAGCCGACCCCCGACTCGAACTCCTGGGCCGTGCGCACGGCGTCCTGGCCGATCATCGCGTCGACGACGAGCAGGACGTTGTCGGGCCGGGCAGCGTCACGGACGTCACGCAGCTGCTGCATGAGGTCCGTGTCGACGGCGAGGCGGCCCGCGGTGTCGACGATGACGACGTCATGGACCTTCGCCTCGGCGAACTCGCGTGCCGCCCGGGTCACTGCCACGGGGTCGCCCACGCCGTTGCCGGGCTCCGGTGCGAAGACGACGACGCCGGCCTGCTCGCCCACGACCCTCAGCTGGTCGACGGCGTTGGGGCGCTGCAGGTCCGCCGCGACGAGCAGGGGCGTGTGCCCCTCGTTGCGAAGGTGCAGGGCCAGCTTGCCCGCGAGGGTCGTCTTGCCGGCTCCCTGCAGGCCGGCCAGGAGGATGACCGTGGGTCCGGACTTGGCGAAGGTGAGTCGCGCGGTCTCGCCGCCGAGGACCGTCACGAGTTCCTCGTGGACGATCTTGACCACAACCTGGGCCGGGTTCAGCGCTCCCGACACCTCGGATGACAGCGCCCGTTCCTTGACGGTCGCAGTGAACTGGCGGACCACGGGGAGGGCGACATCGGCCTCGAGAAGGGCCGTCCGGATCTCGCGAACGGTGGCGTCGACGTCCGCCTCGGACAGCCGGCCCTTTCCGCGGAGGCCCTTGAAGGTCGCGGCAAGTCGGTCGGAGAGGGTGGCGAACACGGACGTCAGCGTAACTGGCGGGGCAGCCGTCGAATCACGTGAGGGAGGACAGGACGGTCACGCGGAGGGCCATCTGCCGGTCGGCCGACAACGGCCCCCCCGATGAGTCGGTGACGAAGAACACGTCCACGGCGTCCGCGCCGAGGGTGGCCACCTTCGCCCCGACGATGGTGGCGTCGGCAGCGGCGACCGCGCGGGTCACCCGGTAGAGCAGTCCCGGCGCGTCGTGGGCACGCACCTCGACCACGGTCGTTCCCCGTGACGCCGCCTCGAGGATGACGACCTGCGGCTCGGGATGGCCGGCGGGCAGGGGACGCGCTCCGTCCGCCTCCCGCTTCGCGAGCCGCTCCGCCACGTCGTAGGTCCCGTCGACGGCGCGACGGATGTCGTCGCTCAGCTGCTCGATGGACGGCGGATCCCCGAACGCCGGCCGCACAGTCCACTCCTGGACCGCCCGGTCCCCCACCGTGGTGACCTTGGCGGCCAGGACATTGAGGCGGTTGAGGGACAGCACGCCCGCGACCAGCGACAGCAGTCCGATGCGGTCGGGAGCGGCCACGGTCACCACGGACGTGCTGTCGCGCACATCCATGAGGACCCAGACACCCGACTGGCGCAGCGCCACCTCCTGCTGCTCGGTCAGCTCGGGCGGCTCGGGCAGTGCGCGTCCGGCCATCGACGCGCGCACCCGGTCGACGAGGTCGTGGATGAGGCTGAAGCGCCACTCCGTGCACACCGTGGGCCCTGTCGCCAGCGAGTCGGCGATCGTGAGCTCATGGAGCAGGTCGAGCACGCCCACGTCCGCGACGGTCCTCGCGACCGACCCGATCACCTCGGGATCCTCGAGATCACGCTTGGTGGCGGTGTCGGGGAGCAGGAGGTGGTGACGGACGAGGGTCACGATGACGGCGGCATCGTCCGCATCGAAGCCCATGCGGACGGCGAGATCCGCGGCGAGACGTGCCCCGACCTCGCTGTGATCGCCGCCGCGCGCCTTGCCGATGTCATGGAGGAGTGCGCTCACCAGGAGCAGGTCGGGCCGGTCGACGTTGCGGGTGAGCGCGCTCGCCTGGACAGCGGTCTCCACGAGGTGGCGGTCGACCGTGTACGTGTGCAGCGCGTTGCGCTGGGGGGCGGAGCGCACGACGTCCCATCCCGGGATGAGACGGGAGATGACGCCGGCCTGGTCGAGGGACTCCCAGACCCTGGCCATGCTCGGCCCGGACCCGAGCAGCGCGACGAAGGACTCCCGGACGTCGCGCGACCAGGGCACGGCTGGGTCAGTTCCCTCCACTGCGAGGCGTTCGACCGTGTGGGGTGAGAGCGGGAGTCCCGCCTGCGCCGCTGCGGCGGCGGCCCTCAGTAGCAGGCCCTCGTCGTCCGCCGGGCGGGCCTCGAGGGCCAGCACGGCCTCGCCCTCCTGCATGACGACGCCCTCGGCGAGCGGAAGCCGGTTGGGAGTCTGGCGGCGCAGGGCGCGGAAGGCCGACCGCTGACGACCCCGCGCCAGCCGGTCCACGCGGTACCAGGTGACGTCGCTGGCATACGCGATGTTCCGGGCGCTGTCGTAGACGGCGCGCAGCAGGGCGTCGGCATCGGGCACGCCGACGAGCTCGACGGCCACCGCCTCCTGCTCCTGCATGACGAGGCGGTCCCCGCTGCGGCCCGAGACGCGATGCAGCGCGTCGCGCACGTCGAGCAGGAACGCGACGGAGTCCTGCCATCCCTGGTGCGGTACGTCAGTCACCCACGACGCCGCGACGCCGGCGAGCACCGTGGCGTCGCGAAGGCCGCCGTACGACTCCTTGAGATCGGGCTCGAGCAGCTGGCTCGCCTCGCCGAACCTCTGGCGGCGATCCATCACCAGCGCCTGCAGGTCGGGAAGCCGCTTGTCGGCCATCGCGCGCCAGTCGCTGAGCACGGCGCCCTGCAGCTGCTCGGCCAGCGCCGCATCTCCTGCGACGACGCGGGCGTCGAGCAGCCCGAGCACGACCTTGATGTCCTCGCTGGCCAGCCGCCGGGCCTCGCTGACGGTCCGGACGCTGTGGTCCAGGCGCAGGCCGGAGTCCCAGATGGGGTACCAGATCCGCTCGGCCACGCGGGCGGCCTCAGGGGCCCCCGCCTTGTGCAGCAGGAGCAGGTCGAGGTCGCTGCCGAGCGTGAGCTCGCCGCGGCCGTAGCCGCCCACGGCCACGAGGCAGAACGGCTCCTTCTCACCCGAGGTTGCCGTGGCGAAGCCAGCGGTGAGCCATTCGTCCGTGAGCGCCGTGAGCGCAGCGCGTCGCCCCGGGCCGGTGAGCCCGGGGCGACGCGCCAGTTCGTCACGCGCGGCGGGGAACGTCGAGGTGACTGATTCCACGTCCGCGATCCTCCTAGAGTGCTGCAGAGCCACGTTCGCCGGTACGGACGCGCACGACCGTCTCGACGGAACTGACCCAGACCTTCCCATCACCGATCTTGCCGGTCTGGGCGGACGAGACGACCGCGTCGACCACGTCGTCGACGAACTCGTCGTCCACGATGATCTCGAGCCGCACCTTGGGCACCAGGTCGACGGTGTACTCCGCACCGCGGTAGACCTCGGTGTGACCCTTCTGCCGACCGAACCCGGAGGCCTCGGAGACCGTCAGGCCGTGGACGCCGCGCCCTTCGAGCGCGCTCTTGACGTCTTCAAGCTTGAAAGGCTTGATGATTGCCGTGACCAGCTTCATTACTGCACCTCCGAGTTGTTGCGGGCAGCCTGGCCGACGCCGGCGAACACGCCGCCGCCACCGGTGTCGCCCAGTTCGTATCCTGTCTCCGCGTGCTCCGAGCGGTCGATGCCGCCCACCTCCTCGTCGCCGTCGACCCGCAGGCCCATGACCGCCTTGAGGATGAGGGCGATGATCGCCGTCACCACCAGGGAGTAGAGCAGGACGGCGCCTGCGCCGACCGCCTGCTTGCCCAGCTGGTCGAAGCCTCCGCCGTAGAACAGCCCGTTGATCGCGGTGGGCGAGGCCTCCGTGGCGAGGAGGCCGATCATCAGCGTGCCGACGAGGCCGCCCACGAGGTGGACGCCGACGACGTCGAGCGAGTCGTCGTACTTGAGCTTGTACTTCAGGCCCACGGCCAGGGCGCAGAGCACGCCCGCGATGAGGCCGATGGCGAGCGCGCCCATCGGGCTGACCGCTGCGCAGCCGGGGGTGATCGCCACGAGTCCGGCCACGACGCCGGACGCAGCGCCGAGAGACGTGGCGTGGCCGTCACGGAACTTCTCCGTCAGCAGCCAGCCGATCGCTGCGGCGCAGGTCGCCGCGAACGTGTTCATGAAGGCCACCGCCGCCGCGTTGTTGGCAGCCGTTGCCGAGCCGGCGTTGAAGCCGAACCAGCCGAACCACAGGAGCCCGGCGCCGATCATGACCAGCGTCAGGTTGTGCGGCCGCATCGGGGTCTTCGGCCAGCCGATGCGCTTGCCGACGACGATCGCCAGGACGAGGCCCGCGATGCCCGCGTTGATGTGGACGGCGGTGCCGCCGGCGAAGTCGATCACGCCGTACTTGTACAGCCAGCCGCCGTTGTCACCGGCGAGGTTGAACACCCAGTGCGCGACAGGGAAGTAGACGAGGATCGCCCACAGCCCGGCGAACACGAGCCACGCCGCGTACTTCATCCGGTCGGCGACCGCACCCGCGATGAGGCCGACGGTGAGGCACGCGAACATCGCCTGGAAGGCGACGAACGCCATCGCCGGGTAGGTGACCTCGGGGTTGTCGGTCATCAGGCCCTCGAGCCCGAGGTACTGCGTGACGTTGCCGAGCAGGCCGGCCTGTCCGTACGAGTCGCCGAAGGCCATCGAGTAGCCGAACAGCACCCACAGGACGCCGACGATGAACAGTGCACCCATGACCATCATGAGCATGTTGAGGACGGACTTCACGCGGACCATGCCGCCGTAGAAGAAGGCCAGTCCGGGGATCATGAGCAACACGAGCGCGGCTGACGTCATCAGCCAGGCGGTGTCACCTGTATTGAGAGCGGATTCCATGCGAGTTCTCCCTCCAGTGGCGTAATTCACCTCGCGTCGCTGACACTCGCGGAGGCAGGTTTCGCCGGACTCGCCCGTGGATTTCGCGCGCGTGACGCAGGTGGCCCCAGGGTTAACAACGCGTTACAGCAGTCGAGTGTGCAGTTGTGCACGCGCGAAACGGCGCCTCGCACGTGCACTACTGCGCACTCGACGAGGGGGTCAGTCCTGGATCAGGGCGTCCACGAACACGTCGGCCTCGAACGGGGCCAGGTCGTCGGGGCCCTCGCCCAGGCCGACGAGCTTCACGGGGACGCCGAGCTCGCGCTGGACGGCCACCACGATTCCGCCCCGGGCCGTGCCGTCCAGCTTCGTCAGGACGATGCCGGTGACCTCCACGACCTCGGCGAACACGCGCGCCTGGACCAGCCCGTTCTGCCCGGTCGTCGCGTCCAGCACGAGGAGCACCTCGTCGATGGGCGACTGCTTCTCGATCACCCGCTTGACCTTGCCGAGCTCATCCATGAGGCCGGTCTTGGTGTGCAGTCGGCCAGCCGTGTCGATGATCACGGTGTCGACGTCGGCGGCCGCCCCGGTCGACACGGCGTCGAAGGCCACCGCCGCCGGATCCCCGCCCTCGGGTCCGCGGACGACGGCCGCCCCCACCCGGTCGCCCCAGGTCTGCAGCTGCTGGGCGGCGGCGGCCCGGAAGGTGTCCGCGGCACCCAGCACCACGGTCTGGCCGGACGCGACCGCGAGGCGCGCGAGCTTGCCCGTCGTGGTGGTCTTGCCCGTGCCGTTGACGCCCACCACCAGCACCACGCCCGGGCGCCCGTCTACCCGCTCGGCCCGCACCCGGCGGTCCATGGTCGGGTCGACGAGGGCGATCAGCTCCTCGCGCAGCATGGCCCGAACCTTGGCCGGGTCGGAGGCTCCCTCGACCCGAACCCGGGTTCGCAGGCGCTCGACGAGCTCCTGCGTCGGCGCGACGCCGAGGTCCGCAGTGAGCAGGGTCTCCTCGACCTCGTCCCACGTGTCCTCGTCGATGTTCTCCCGGCTCAGCAGGGTCAGCAGCCCTCGGCCCAGCGTGTTCTGCGAGCGCGCCAGTCGCGCGCGCAGTCGCTGGAGACGCCCGGCGGCGGGCTCGGGAACCTCGACCTCGAGGAGGGCCTCGAGGTCCTCGGCGGTGAGCTCCTCGGCCTCGGGCTCCGGCAGCTCGACCACCGACGTGTCGGCGAGCGGCTCGCCGACCTCGATGACATCGACGCTGCGGCGCGGCGTGTCACGCGGGACCGAGTCGTCGTCGCCGACGCCGGGTGCGTAGTCGATGCCCGGTCGGGGCCTGGTCTCGACGGCCGCCGTCGATCCTCCCCTGCGGCGCAGGGCCACGACCACGACGGCGGTGATCAGCAGGAGCACGAAGGCGAGGGCGGCGTACAGGAGAACAGAGTCCATGGGCGGCATCCTCCCATGCGTCACATGCGAGGATGCCGCCCATGATGGCCCGCGGGATGCTCATGTCGGCGTTCGTCCTCGTCGGCGTCCTCAACGTGATCGCCGAGGCGACGAGCAACGCCGATGCGATCACTCTGACGAAGCCGCTGCTGATGCCGCTGCTGCTGGCCTGGCTCGTCACCCTCGTCGGGCGGTGGTGGCCGGTGCCGCTCCGGTGGCTCGCCGTCGGGATCGTCTTCGCTTGGATAGGGGACCTCGCCCTCATGGGCGAGGGCGACACCGCGTTCCACGTCGGGATCGCGGCATTCCTCGTCATGCAGGTCTGCTACCTCGTGGCCTTCCTGCGCGTCCCCGGACCGGGCCTGGTCCGTGCATGGAAGGTCGCGCTCATCCCCTACGTGCTGATCTGGGTCGGCATCAACGTGGTGATCAGCGCAGGGGTGGCGGACATGCGCGTTCCCGTCCTCGTGTACAGCGCCGTCGCCCTGGCGATGGCGGTCGCCGCACTCGACCTGGTCCTCCGGCTGCCGCAGCCGCTCGCCTGGCGCACGGCCGGCGGGGCGCTGCTCTTCGTCGTCTCCGACGCTCTCATCGCCATGACCGCCTTCGGCCCACTCGCCGAGTCGGCGGGGTGGTCAGCGCTCATCATGGCGACCTACATCGCCGCCCAGGGGCTGATCGTCACCGGGTTCGCCCACGGTGTGCAGCGCGCCATGGCCTCGGACGCTCGGTCGGTCGCTACGCGCTGACGGGCTCGGTCTCGCGCAGCCGCTGCCCGATCACCTGCGTCACGCCGTCGCCGCGCATGGACACGCCGTACAGCGCATCGGCGATCTCCATCGTGCGCTTCTGGTGCGTGATGACGATGAGCTGGGACGACGAGCGCAGCTCCTCGATGATGTCGATGAGCCGGCCGAGGTTCACGTCGTCCAGCGCGGCCTCGACCTCGTCGAGGACGTAGAAGGGACTCGGCCGGGCCTTGAACAGGGCCACGAGGAACGCCACCGCGGTCAGTGAGCGCTCGCCGCCGGACAGCAGGGACAGCCGCTTGATCTTCTTGCCGGGAGGTCGGGCCTCGACGTCGACGCCCGTGTTGAGCATGTCCGAGGGATCGGTGAGGACCAGACGGCCCTCGCCACCGGGGAACAGGCGCGCGAAGATGCCCTCGAACTCGCGCTCCACCGCCTCGTAGGCCTCCGTGAACACCTGGAGGACCCGGGCATCCACCTCCTTGACGATGTCGAGGAGGTCCTCGCGGGTGCGCTTGAGGTCATCGAGCTGCTCGGTGAGGAAGTTGTGCCGCTCCTCCATGGCCGAGTACTCCTCGAGGGCGAGCGGGTTCACCCTGCCAAGAAGGGCCAGATCGCGCTCAGCGGCCTTGAGCCGCTTCTCCTGCTCCACGCGCACGAACGGGTAGGGCTGCGGCTCGTCGACCGGCACGTCGTCACCCGGGGACGCGGGCGTCGGCGGGACGAGCTGCTCCGGCCCGTACTCGGCGATGAGGACGTCCGCCTCCACGCCGAAGTCCTCGAGCACCTTGTCCTGCACCTGCTCGATGCGCATCCGCTGCTCGGCGCGTGCCACCTCGTCACGATGCACGGAGTCCTTGAGCCGGTCGGCCTCGGCGCCGAGCTCGCGCAGGGCGGCTCGGACGGTGGCCAGGTGGGCGTCACGCTCCTTGGTGGCCCGCTCCACGGCCGTGCGCTCGCGCCCCGCAGAGGCAACGGACGAGTCGACGCGCGACAACGTGATGCGCGCGCCCTGGAGCACTGCCTGGGCGACGACGAGCTCGGCCGCCCGACGCAGGCGCCGCTCGACGGCTGCCGCACGGGCCTGCCGCTCGTTCTCGGCCGCCCGCTCGAGCTGCTGGGCCCGCGCGGAGATGGCGGCCACCCGCTCCTCCGAGGTGCGCAGGCTGAGTCGGGCATCGACCTCGTGCCGCCGGGCCGCCGATGCGCTGGCGGCGAGGTGCTCGCGGTTGTCGGCAGCCGGCTCGTGGTCGCGCTGCTCCGAGGCCGCAGCGAGGCGGCCCTGCAGGCCCTCGAGCTGGTCCTGGTCGGCGGCCAGCGACGCCTGGGCGGCGGCCTGCGCCTGCGAGAGGCGGTCGGCCTCGGCCAGGGCGGACCGGGCGACCTGCCCGAGCTGGCCGAGCTGCTCGGCTACCGCGGCCATGCGGGCATCGGACTCATGCAGCCGGGCGAGGGTGGCCTCCGCGCGACGTGCGGCATCCGACTGCTGCGTGCGCGCCGCCGCGAGGTCGAACCGGAGCCGGTCGAGTTCATGGGTCACCGAGTCGAGCGCCGTCATGGTCTCGTCGTACGCCGCCTGGACCTCGAGCAGGCTCGGCGCGCTCGCGGACCCGCCATGCACGACCCCCTGGGAGAGGACGTCGCCCTCGGGAGTGACGAACGACAGGCCCGGGTGGTGCGTCGCGAGCTCCGCCGCCTCCTGGAGGTCGGCGACCAGCGTCCATCGCTCGAGCAGGTGGTCGACGACGGGCTGGAGCACCGCCTCGCACTGGACGAAGTCGAGCAGGGGCCGGCCCGCATCCCGCACATGCGGACGCAGCGGGCGCGCGGCCTCGGCATCGGCGACGACGAGCGCTGCCCGGCCCGCGTCCTCGTCCTTCAGCAGGACGACAGCCTGCATGGCAGCGTCCATGCCGGTCACGACGACCGCGTCGGCGATGTCGCCGAGCGCTGCCGCGACTGCCGTCTGGGCACCCGAGTCGACGCGGAGCAGCGATGCCAGCGGCCCCAGGACGCCCGAGACCCGGTCGGTCGCGTCGACGAGGCGGGCGCCGGCGTCCTTGCGCTGGAGTCCGAGCGCCAGCGCCTCGCCGCGCGCGGCAAGTGCGGTGCGCTCGCGCTCGGCGGCCGCCTCGCGGGACCGCAGCTGCTCGAGCGCATCGTCGGCCTGGGCCAGCGACTCCTCCGCCGACTCGTGCTCGGCATCGAGACTGACCTCGCCGGTCTCGAGCCCGGCGGCATCCATCTCGATCCGCTGGAACTCCTGCTGGGCGGACTCCCCGCGCTCGCGCGCCTCGGCGATCTGCACCGCGAGCCGCGCGATCTCCGCGCCGCGGGTGTCGAGCCTCGATCGGGCGGCGTTGACCTGCCCGGTCAGCCGCGCCAGTCCCTCCCGACGGTCGGCGGCGGCCCGCTCGGCCTCCGCCACTCGCCGCTCCTCCGCTGCTGCCGCGCTCTCGGCCGCCATGCGCCCTGCCTCGGCGTGCGACAGCGCGTCGCGCGCCGCCTCCACCTTCCGACCGAGGTCGAACTCCTCGGCTCGCAGTGCACGGGCCTCGGCCTCGATCTGCTCGGGATCGCGGCCGGAGTCCTCCTCCTCCGGCTCCGGCTGCAGGTGCCGGACCCGCTCGGCCGACAGCTGCACCAGCCCATGGAAGCGCTCGCGCAGCCCGCTGAGGGCGAACCAGGTCTCCTGCGCCGTGGAGAGGCGGGGGGCGTCGAGTGCCGCCTGCTCCTCGGCCGCCGCCTCCTGCGCCAGCAGGGCGGCGAGCTTGGCGTCCACCTCGGCCTGACGCTCGCGGAGCGCGGTCTCGTCCGCGACCTCGGCGGCCAGGGCCTCGCGCAGGCGGAGGAGATCGTCGGCCATGATCCGCAGCCGCGCATCGCGCACCTCGGACTGGATCACGACCGCCCGTCGGGCGACCTCCGCCTGGCGGCCGAGCGGCTTCAGCTGGCGGCGCAGCTCGGCGGTGAGGTCCTGAAGCCGGTTGAGGTTGGCCTGCATGGCCTCGAGCTTGCGGAGCGCCTTCTCCTTGCGCTTGCGGTGCTTGAGGACCCCTGCCGCCTCCTCGATGATGTGGCGCCGGTCCTCCGGCGTGGCCTCGAGGATCGCGGTCAGGCGGTTCTGCCCGACGATGACGTGCATCTCCCGGCCGATGCCGGAGTCACTGAGCAGCTCCTGGACGTCGAGCAGCCGGCAGGGCTCGCCGTTGATCGAGTACTCCGAGCCGCCGTTGCGGAACAGGGTGCGTGCGATCGTGACCTCGGTGTAGTCGATCGGCAGCGCGCCGTCGGAGTTGTCGATGGTCAGCGCGACCTCGGCTCGCCCCAGTGGGGCCCGGCCCGACGTGCCGGAGAAGATGACGTCCTCCATCTTGCCGCCGCGAAGCGACTTGGCGCCCTGCTCGCCCATGACCCAGGCGAGGGCGTCGACGACGTTGGACTTGCCCGACCCGTTGGGCCCGACCACGCACGTCACACCGGGCTCGAAGTGGAGGGTGGTGGCGGAAGCGAAGGACTTGAAGCCCTTGAGGGTCAGGTTCTTCAGATGCACGACCGGACTCTACCTTTCGGCGACCGGGGCCCGTCGTGGGGCGCGCTGGCAGGCTGGGCAGAAGTAGGACGACCGGTTCATGAAGTGGATCCGCCGGATCGGGGTGCCGCAGCGGGGGCACGGGAGCCCCTCCTGCCCGTAAGCCGCCAGGCTCCTGTCGAAGTAGCCGCTCTCGCCGTTGACGTTCACGTAGAGGGCGTCGAAGCTGGTGCCGCCCTGGGCGAGCGCCTCCGTCATGACGGCCCGCACGGAGTCGAGCAGGCCCACCACCTGCGACGCCGTCAGCCGGCTGCCCGGCCGCCCTCCGTGGATGGCACTGCGCCACAGCGCCTCATCCGCGTAGATGTTGCCGATGCCCGAGGCGACGGTCTGGTCGAGCAGGATCCGCTTGATCTCGGACTGCCGGGCGCGGACCTTCCGGACGAAGGCCCGGTCGTCGAAGGCCGGATCCAGGGGGTCCCTGGCGATGTGCGCCACCGGGGCCGGCACCGCCCCGCCCGCGTCGTCGAGGACGAGGTCGGCCACCGCCAGGCCCCCGAAGGTGCGCTGGTCGACGAAGCGCAGCTCGGGGCCGGCATCCGCGAAGGTCACGCGCACCCGCAGGTGCTTCTCGTCCGGGGCCCCGGACGCGAGCATCAGCAGCTGTCCGCTCATCCCGAGGTGGCCCACGACCGCGCTGTCGGGGCTCAGCGCCCCGACCGACAGCGGCAGCCACAGGTACTTGCCTCGTCGGGACACGCAGGCGACGGTGCGGCCGCGAAGCCGGGTGACGAAGTCACCCGCACCAGCCGCGTGCCGGCGAACCGCCCGCGGGTGGCGGACCTCCACGTCGTCGACCGTCCGGCCGGCGACCCATCGCTGGAGCCCGGCCCGGACCACTTCGACTTCGGGGAGCTCCGGCATGCGACGCGCTAGGCGGACGGGGCCTCGAGGGCCGGGTTGTCGCTCAGGATGCGGGCGTACGCGGTGGCCGCGGCTCGCTGCTCGGCCACCTTCTTGGACCGGCCGGCGCCCTCGCCGAGCACCTCCCCGCCGATGACGGCCCGGGCGGAGAACTCCTTGGCATGGTCGGGCCCGACATCGGTCACGTGGTACTCGGGGACGCCGAGCCCCGCGGCCGCGGACACCTCCTGCAGCGACGTCTTCCAGTCCAGACCCGCCCCGAGCTCAGCCGCCCGCTCGATCAGCGGGTCGAACAGCGCGTGGATCACGATACGGGCCATGTCGATGCCGGAATCGAGGAAGACCGCCCCGAACACGGCCTCCATGGTGTCGGCGAGGATCGACGACTTGTCGCGGCCGCCCGTGGTCTCCTCGCCGCGTCCCAGGTAGAGGTACTCCCCCAGGTCCAGCGAGCGCGCCACGTCCGCGAGCGCGCTCGCGTTCACCACGGCCGCCCGCAGCTTGGCCAGCTGGCCCTCGGGCCAGTCCGGGTACTGCGAGTACAGCGTCTCGGTGACGACGATCCCCAGGACGGAGTCACCGAGGAACTCGAGCCGCTCGTTGGTGGGCAGGCCCCCGTTCTCGTACGCATACGACCGATGCGTGAGCGCCAGGGTCATGAGGTCGGGGTCGATGGTCAGCCGGAGCCTGTCCAGCAGGGGTCCCGTGTCGGTCCTCATCCCGCCCCCTCCGCCCGTGGTCGTGCGACGGCCTGCACCGCCGCGACCAGGTCGGCCACGGTGCCGACCGCCTCGAGGTCCGTGTCGCCGAGGTGGCAGTCGAGACCCGACGCGGCTGCCACGTCCCTCACCGCGTCGCTGATGCAGACGGCGTCCGCGTTCGCCATGCCGAGCACCGTCAGGGGCGAGTCCTCGCGGAGCTGGCGCACGACATCGGGATCGAACACGACGGCCAGAGCGTCCTCCACGATCCCGGCCGCCGCACGACGGTCGATCCCGTCGGTCATGAGCGCACCACGGTCGCGAGTGCCGCCTGGGTGGCGGGTACGAGGTTCATCCGTGCGGCCCGGTCGGCCAGGCGCACGCAGGCGATGATCTCCTCGGGCGTGCCGGCGCCGTGGCCCACCACGGTGACGCCGTTGACCCCGAGCAGCATCCCGCCGGCGAAGTCCGACGTGGCCGTGTCGCGCACGACCGCGCGGGCCGGCTCGGCATCCCCGTAGGCGGCGCCCATGCGATGGGCGGCCCAGCGCACGGCACCCTCGATGCCCTTCAGGAGCACGTTGCCGGTGAAGCCATCGGTGACGATCACCTGGGCGCGCTGGCCCAGGGCCACGTCGTGCCCCTCGACGGCGCCGGCGTAGGCGACCCCGGAGCCCGGCAGCGACTCGCGGAGCAGGTCGTGGGTCGACTTGCGCAGGCGGTCGCCCTTGCCCTCCTCGCTGCCGATGCTCAGCAGTCCCACCACCGGGTCGACGACGCCGAGGGCACGGGCGTACGCCCACCCCGCGAGCGCGAACTGGCGCAGCACGTCCGGAGTGGCATCGGGGGCGGCGCCGGCGTCGACGAGGACGACCGGGCCGGCCAGGGCGGGGACGACGACCGCGAGGGCCGGACGGGACATTCCCGGGATGCGGCCGAGCCCGAGGACGGCTGCCGCGACGGCAGCGCCGGTGTGGCCCACGGAGACCCACGCGTCGGCGAGCCCGCCGGACACGAGGCCGACAGCCACGGAGACGGTCACATCATCATGGGCCCGCAGGGTGGACAGCGGGTTGCCGGTCATGGGTGCGCCGCGACCGGCGTCGACGATGCGGACGGCGTCCACCGGGCACCCGCGCTCGGCGAGCAGGGCTCGCGCCAGGTCGGCCGGCCCCACGACGATCAGGTCGATCGGGTCGCCGGACGCGTCAGCCGCGCACAGTCTGGCGATCGCGTCCGCGACCACGCCCGGTGCCCCGTCGCCGCCGAGCAGGTCGAGGGCGACAGTCGCCAATTGCTAGACGTCCAGGACGCGACGCTTGGCGTAGGTGCCGCAGGTCGGGCACGCCGTGTGCGCGATGTGCTTCTCCTTGCACCGGGCGCACGCCACCAGAGTCGGCACGATGGCCTTCCACTGCGAACGGCGGTGACGGGTGTTGGAACGGGACGTCTTCCGCTTCGGAACGGGCACGGTACTTCCTTCGGTCTGGGCGTCTCGCGGAGCGAGGGTCGCTACGTGGTTACTGAACGTCCGGGTCGGTGAGTGCGGCCAGGGCCGCCCACCGGGGATCGGTCGTCTCGTGCATGTGCTGCGGATCGTCCTCCAGCCGTGCCCCGCACTGGGGGCACAGGCCGAGGCAGTCCTCGCTGCACAGCGGGGCGAGTGGCAGGTCGAGCACCACCGCGTCCCGCAGCACCGGCTCCAGGTCGATCAGGTCGTCCTGGAGTACCGGCAGTGGATCCTCGGACTCGTCCTCCTCCTCGACGATCGCGCCACGGGCGTCGGTCGACGGGTATCGGAACAGCTCGGTGAGGTCGATCTCCTCGTGCCAGTCGAAGGCCTCCAGGCAGCGCGAGCACTCCGCACCAACCTGCAGGTCCGCCGATCCGGACACCAGGACGCCCTCGAGAACGGACTCCAACCGCAGATCCAGGTCGATTGGCGTTCCCTCGGGCACCCGAGCCATCGCGACGCCAAGGCCAGCCGGGGCCGGAACGCTTCGGGTCACGGTGACCATCGACCCGGCCCTGCGCTGCAGGATGGTTCGCACGTCGATGACGAGCGGATCCTTCGGGTCGAGGCCGGTCACTGGGACCCTCCACTTTCGGCACGGCTAACCGTGGCCTCGCTAGAGGCCTCGCGCGAAAGGGTACCCTGCGGCGTTCGGAATGGCCTAAACGGCCGTCGCACCCCGCCGAGCGGCCAGAGTGCGGGGGGAGCGTGCTACCTGCGGTCGTCGAAGTCGCCGGGCACGTCCATGAAGCCGGTGTCGAGGGACTCGTCGTACACAGCCTCGGCGGCAGGCGCCAGCTCCTGGTACATCTGGCTGCGGAGGCGCTCCCGGCCCCGGTCGACCGTCTGCAGCGTCTTCTGCAGGGTGATCTCGAAGGTCGCCAGCTTGGCGTCGATGTAGTCGTCGGTCTCCTTGCGCATCCGCGCCGTGTCCGCGGCAGTCTGCCGGGTCAGCGCGTCCGCCTCGTCGACGGCGGCGAGGTACACCTCGTGCTCGGACACGAGCCGGTCGGACTCGGTGCGGGCCCGGTCGAGGATGCGGTCGGCCTCACGGCGTCCGTCCTGGACCACGGCCTCACGGTCGGCGAGCAGCTCGTCCGCCCGCTGGACCGACTCCGGCAGGAGCTGGCGGATCTCCGAGATGAGGTCCAGCACCTGCGCCCGGTTGACGAGGCAGGACGCCGAGAGCGGCATCGCCTTCGCGTCCTCGATGAGGACGGCGAGTTCGTCGAGTCGTTCCTGAACGTCCACGAAGGCTCCTTGACGCGGCGGGCTAGGGCTGTTGCCCCATTGTGTCCGAGAGTTTGGCGCGCAGCCGCATCAACACGGCGTCAGGAACCAATCCCTCCACGTCGCCGCCGAACTTGGCGACCTCCTTGACCAGGCTGGACGACAGGAAGCTGTACAGCGGGTTCGTGGTGATGAACACGGTCTCCACGCCCGCAAGGCGGTAGTTCATCTGCGCCATCTGCAGCTCGTAGTCGAAGTCACTGACGGCTCGCAGGCCCTTCACGATCGCGGTGATGCCGTACTCGGCGCAGTAGTCGACGAGCAGCCCGTGGAAGGAGTCGACCCGGATGTTCGGGTACGGCGCGACCACCTCGCGCAGCATGTCGATGCGCTCGTCGATCGTGAACAGGCCCGCCTTGGTGTGGTTGATCAGCACGGCGACGACCACCTCGTCCGCCATGGCCGCGGCCCGGGCGAACACGTCGAGGTGCCCGTTCGTGACCGGGTCGAAGGATCCCGGGCAGACGGCAGTGCGCATCAGACCCCCTCCTCGCCGTGCTCGTCGACGGACGCAACTCGACCGTACCAAAGCACGGTGTCCCCGTACGGGCGTCGGCGCGGCTCCGGCCACTCCGCCGGGAAGGGGCTGCCCGGATCCCGCGCCGGTCGCTCGACCACGACCACGGCATCGCCCGCGATCCAGCCCGACTCGTGGAGGCGGCCGAGCAGCGCGGCCATGTCCGCTGCGGGCCAGTCGTAGGGGGGGTCGGCGAAGACCAGTCGGGCAGCCGGCTGCGGGGCGGGCAGCGCCGCCAGCTGGAGCGCATCGCGGATGACGACCTCCGCGCCCGGGCATCCGACCGCGGCCACGTTCGCGACGAGGGTGCGGGCCGCCGGCCGGGAGCGCTCGACGAGGTGGGCCCGCAGCGCACCACGGCTCAGCGCCTCCAGTCCCAGCGCCCCGGTGCCGGCGAACAGGTCGAGCACCGGCACCTGGGACCAGGCGATGCCCTGAGCCGCCCACTCGCTCTCCAGCGCCGAGAAGAGCGCCTCGCGCACGCGATCGGACGTCGGCCGCGTCCCCGAGGCCGGCACGCCCAATCGGCGTCCACGGGCGGTGCCCGCGATGATGCGGGTCATCCCTTCTCCAGGAACTCGGCCTGCTGCGCATCCACCATGCCGGCAACCGCGGCCGCCAGCCGGGGATGGCCGGTCAGCGCGGGATCCTCGGCCACGAGGGACGTGGCGGCCGTCCTCGCCGCGGCGATGATGTCGCCGTGCCTGGCCACCTCGAGCAGTCGCAGCGAGCTTCGGACGCCCGACTGCGAGCTGCCGAGCACGTCTCCCTCGCGCCGCAGCCGCAGGTCGAGCTCGGACAGCTCGAAGCCGTCGGTGGTGGCTGCGACCGCGGCGAGGCGCTCCCGGGCGGGCGAGCCCTCCTCCGCCGTGGTCACGAGCAGGCACAGCGAGGGCAGCCCGCCGCGGCCGACGCGGCCGCGCAGCTGGTGGAGCTGCGAGATGCCGAACCGGTCGGCGTCCATGACCACCATCATCGTGGCCTGGGGCACGTCGACGCCGACCTCGATCACCGTCGTCGAGACGAGGACGTCGATCCCGTCCGCCGAGCCCGTGTCGGAGAAGCGCCGCATGGCGTCCTCCTTCTCGTCCGGGCCCATGCGCCCGTGCAGGACCCCGACCCGCAGCCCGGCCAGCTCACCCTCGCTCAGCGTCCGGGCAAGGTCGAGCACGGATGACCCCGGCACCCCGCCTTCACCGGCCGGCCGTTCCTCATCGTCATCGCCCAGGACCTCGGACTCCGGCGCCGCCGGGTCTCCCCCGATCCGTGGGCAGACGACGAACACCCGGGAGCCCGTGCCGGCCTCCTCGCGGACGCGGGCCCACGCCCTGGCCAGGAGCCGGGGCTGCTCGACGCCCACGACGTGGGTGGCGATCGGCAGCCGTCCCGAGGGCAGCTCGGAGAGGACGGACACGTCGACGTCGCCGAAGACCGTCATCGCGACGGTGCGCGGGATGGGCGTGGCCGTCATGACGAGGACATGCGGCCGCGACCCATCGAGGGACTTCGCCGCCAGGGCTGCCCTCTGCTCCACCCCGAAGCGGTGCTGCTCGTCGACGACGACGAGCCCGAGATCGCCGAAGGTGACGGTGTCCTCCAGCAGCGCGTGCGTGCCGATGACGATGCCCGCCTCGCCGGTGACCACGTCGAGGAGCTCGCGGCGGCGGGTGGCGACGCGCTGGGATCCCGTCACCAGTGCCACGCGGGTCGCCGCGTCGGCTGCGCCGAACCGGCCCGCCTCGGCCAGCGGCCCGAGCATGGCGGTGATGGACCGATGGTGCTGGGCCGCCAGCACCTCCGTGGGGGCCAGCAGCGCTGCCTGCCCACCGGCGTCGACGACCCGGAGCATGGCGCGCAGCGCCACCACGGTCTTGCCGCTGCCGACGTCGCCCTGCAGCAGCCGGTGCATCGGGTGGTCACGTTCCATGTCGGCGTCGATCTGGGCGCCGACCTCGCGCTGGCCCGCCGTCAGGTCGAAGGGCAGGCGCGCGTCGAAGGCGTCCCGGATCGGGGTGCGCTCGGGGACGCGACGGTGGGCCGGCAGTGCGGCCGCCTCCGCGCGACGCTGGGCCAGCAGCACCTGCAGGACGAACGCCTCCTCGAACCGCAGTCGCTCCACCGCGGCCTCGATGTCGTCACGGCTCGCCGGCCGGTGGATCGCCCGCAGGGCGGCACTGAGCGGAATGAGGTCGCGCTCGGCACGCAGGTCGTCGGGGAGGGGGTCCGGGAGCTCGTCGAGCTGGTCGAGCACCACGTCCACGGCCTTGCGCACCTGCCAGGAGGCCACCGCCTTGCTGGCCGGGTAGATCGGGATGAGGGCACCGGCGAAGGCGAGCACGGCCAGCGGGTCGTCGTCGACGCCGTCCGGCAGCAGCTCGAACTCGGGGTGCGCCAGCTGCCACTTGCCGTTGAACCGGCTGAGCTGCCCGGCGAACAGGCCCCGCCGACCGACGGTCAGCTGCCGCTCGCGCCATTGCTGGTTGAAGAACGTGAGCGACATCGAGGACTGACCGTCGCTGATCACCGCCTCCAGGATGGAGCCGCGACGCTGCCGCATGGGTCGCACCGTGACCTGGGTCACCTCCGCCACGACGGTGACCTGCTCGCCTTCGCGCAGCGTCGACAGGTCGGTCAGCTCACCACGCGTCGCGTAGCGCCGCGGGTAGTGCCGCAGGAGGTCCTCGACGGTCAGCAGGCCCAGTCCCTTGCGCAGCGCATCGGCCGACTTGCCGCCGAGCAGGTGGGAGAGCTTGCTCCCCAGGAAGCCGTCGGACGTCGCGCTCACTCCACGCCCATGATGATCGGCCACAACGGCTGTCCGCCGTCGTAGACCACGACATCGGTCAGCGGGTAGCGCTCGGCGAGCCACTCCGGCAGGTCCGCCGACAGGTCGCGGCCGGCATCGGCACCCAGCACCAGGGTGACGAGCTCCCCGCCGATCGCCAGCATGCGCGTCAATATGCCACGGGTGACCGACGCCACCTCGTCGCCCACCACCACGATGTCGCCGTCCACCAGGCCGAGGATGTCGCCCACGTCGCACGGCCCGACGGTCGTCAGGGCAGCGCGACTGGCGACCGTGACGGCGGCATAGCGGGTGGCCCCCGCCGCCCGGGTCATGGCCACGACGTCGTCGTCGAACCGGATCGACGGGTCGTGCACCGCCACGGCTGCGAGGGTCTGCACGATCGATCGGGTGGGGATCACCGAGACGCGCACGCCGTCGGCCCGCGCCTGCTCCGCGGCCGCCTCAGCGACCCCGCGGGTGTCCTTGTCGCTGGGCAGGACGATCACCTCGGCCGCATGCGTCAGCCGCACCGCGTCGAGGAGCTCGGAGGTCGACGGCCGCTGGCGGGCCTGGGCGGGGACGATGCCCACGCCGGCACTGCCGAGCAGGTCGGCCACCCCGGGTCCGTGCGAGACGGCGACGAGGGCGCGCGTGTCGACCCGGGCGGTCGTCGACACGACCGCCTCCAGGTGCGTGATGCGGAGCCGGTACGGCCGGCCGGCCGCCATCGCCGCCTCGACGGCGGCACCCGCGTCGTCGACGTGCACGTGCACGTTCCACAGGCGGTCTCCCCCCACGACGACGAGGCTGTCGCCCAGCGAGTCGAGCTCGGCCCGGAGGGCGGGCACGGCCGCGTCGTCGGCCTCGAGAAGGAACATGACCTCGTACGCGGGACCGCCGTAATGATGGCTGGCCTCCGCATCGACCGGACGCGGCACGGGGGCGTGCAGCCCGACGTCCCCGCCCGAGCGCCGCACGCCGGAGACGACCTCGGCGAGGGCGTCGAGCACGACGACCAGTCCGCGGCCGCCCGCATCCACCACACCGGCCAGGCGGAGCGACTCGAGCATCGTGGGGGTCAGCGCGAGCGCGTCGCGGGCGCCCTGAGCCGCCGCCTCCACCACGGCAGCCGCGTCCGCGGCGCCGTCCTGCACGCGCGTCGCTGCCGAATCGGCCGCGGCCCTCGCCACCGTCAGGATGGTCCCCTCGACCGGGCGCGCGACCGCCTCGTAGCCGAGGTCCGCGGCCCGGGCGAGCAGTCGATGCACGGCTGACCCGTCGAGGGCGTCACCGTCGGTGAGGCCGCCGAGGATCTCGCTGGTGCCACGCAGGATCTGCGACAGGATCACGCCTGAGTTGCCCCGGGCCCCCATCAGGGCGCCCGTCGACATCGCCCGCGCAGCCGCGTCCACGCCCGGGGCGTCCGCTGCATCCGTCCAGCACTGGTCGACCGCCTCGCAGGCGGACTCCATCGTCAGGTAGAGGTTGGTCCCCGTGTCGCCGTCGGGCACCGGGAACACGTTGAGGGCGTCGATCTCCACCCGTGCGTCGCCCAGGCCGCTCAGGGCTCGCTGGGCCCAGTCGCGTACGAGCGACGACGACACGATTGCGGGCACCCGCCTGCCTCCTCATCCTCGGGGACGACGCCCCGACCGTACCCTCAATTTGGGGGTCCGACGGGCGCTCGGCTACCCTTATCCCTCGCGGCAGCGTCTGCCGCCGATCCACCGACCGCCGCATCTTGCGGACTTGAAGGAGTGCACCATGGCTGCCCACTGCGACATCTGTGGCAAGAGCCCCAGTTTCGGGAACAGCATCTCGCACTCCCACCGCCGGACCAGCCGTCGCTGGAACCCGAACATCCAGCGCGTGCGCGCGATGGTGGGCCGCACCCCCAAGCGCCTGAACGTGTGCGCCTCCTGCCTGAAGGCCGGCAAGGTCGCCCGCGCCTAGCCCACCCGTCGAAGAGGGGCCGTCGCACTGCGACGGCCCCTCTTCGTTGTCCCCCTGCCTGCCGGGCGTGAGCTCAGGAGAAGTGCCGGTGGCCGCCTGACTCGTGAACCACCCCGTCGACGGTCACGGCCGGCTCCCCCGCCGCCACCCGCCCGATCGGGGTGAACCCGGCCGGCAGGGACGTCGCAGACGGGAAGGTCGCCAGCAGCGCGTGGTCATCACCGCCGGTGAGCATCCACTCGCGCGGGTCCACGTTGTACGCCGCAGCGGCCGCCTGCATGGGCTCAGGGATCTCCCAGCCGGTGGTGTCGATCTCCAGCACCACGCCCGACGCCTCCGCGATGTGCCGGGCATCCGCGACCAGCCCGTCGCTCACGTCGATCATCGCCGTCGCGCCGGCCTCAGCCGCGAGGGGCCCGGCCGCGTAGGGCGGCTGCGGGAAGCGGTGGGCATCGACGAGCGCCTTCGGTGACCGGAACCCGCGCGACAGCAGGGCCAGCCCGGCCGCGGCCCAGCCGAACCGGCCCGCGATGGCGACGACGTCGCCCACCTGGGCACCCGAGCGGAGGACGGGGGTCCGACCCTGGAGGTCGCCGAGGGCGGTGACGCTGATGACGACCTGGGGTGACTCCACGACGTCGCCGCCCACGAGATGGGCGCCGACGAGGGCAGCCTCCTCGCGGATGCCGGCGGTGCAGCTGATCGCCCACGCCGCGGGCAGGTCGCCGGGGGCGCCGAAGCCGACGACCAGGCTGGTGGCCACGCCACCCATGGCGGCGATGTCCGCGAGGGAGGCAGCAGCGGACCTCCGGCCGATGTCGATCGGGGTCGACCAGTCCCTGCGGAAGTGGCGGCCCTCGATGAGCACATCGCAGGTGACTGCGACCCTGCCGTCGGGGACCGCTACGACCGCGGTGTCGTCGCCGGGACCGACGATCACCCCCGCGGCCTCGGCCACTCCCGCAGTGATGCGGTCGATGAGCCCGAACTCGCCTACATCCTGCAGCGTTCCACCACTGTCGTTGCTCATGGACGCTAGTCTCGCAGGCATGTCCGTTCAGGCTTACGTGCTGATCCAGACGGAGGTCGGGAAGGCCGCCACCGTGGTCCAGGCCATCCGCGACATCACGGGCGTCACCCTCGCCGAGGACGTCACCGGCCCCTACGACGTCATCGTGCGCGCCGAGGCGCGCACCATGGACGAGCTGGGCAAGCTCGTGGTCGCCCGGATCCAGTCGGTCCCCGGCATCACGCGAACCCTGACCTGCCCCGTCGTCAACCTCTAGGCGCCAGATACCTGCGTCAGTGCAGGCCGGTGCCCTTGCGGAGCGCGTCCGCGATGAGCCGGTCGACGAGCTCCGGGTAGTCGACCCCCGTCGCCGCCCACATCCGGGGGTACATCGAGATCGACGTGAACCCAGGCATCGTGTTCACCTCGTTGACGACGATCTCGCCGGAGTCGCGGACGAAGAAGTCCACTCGCGCGAGGCCGTCGCAGGAGAGGGCGTCGAAGGCCCGCACAGCGAGCTCGCGGACGCGATCCTCGACCCCAGCCGGCAGCTCGGCCGGCACGACGAGCGTCGCTGAGTCGTCGAGGTACTTCGCCTCGAAGTCGTAGAACTCGTGGCGGGCGTTGACGATGATCTCGGCGCAGCGACTGGCTCGCGGGTGCTCGTCGGCATCGACCAGCACGCCGCACTCGACCTCGCGGGCCGGGGACACGGCGGCCTCGACGATGACCCGCGGGTCGTGCTTGCGAGCTCCCTCGATCGCATCGTGAATGCCCTCCGCCGTCGTGACCCGCACGATCCCGAGGGAGGAACCCGCCCGGGCTGGCTTGACGAAGACGGGCAGGCCCAGCTCCGCGACCTCGACGAGCACGCGATCAGGGCCCGTGCGCCACGCGCGATCGGAGACCACCACGTACCGACCGACGTCGAGCCCCGCGCTCGCGAGGGCGGCCTTCATGAAGCCCTTGTCCATCGCCACCGCGGACGAGAGCACGCCGGACCCGACGTACGGGACACCGACGGTCTCGAGCAGTCCCTGCACCGTCCCGTCCTCCCCCCACGGTCCGTGCAGCACCGGGAAGACGACATCAGCCGCCAGACACGTGGACAGGTCGGCGGCCGGAGCGTCAGCGGTGATCTCCGGCAGGGGCCCGGACTGGTCGAGGATCCCGAGGCCGCCGTCCGGGTCGCGCACCCACAGCCCGTCTCGACGGATGCCGACGACGGCGACCTCGTAGCGATCCGGGTCCAGGGCCCCCACGATCGACCGGCCGCTGATGCAGGAGATCGAGTGCTCACTGCTGCGGCCGCCGATGAGCACGACAACGCGGATGCGGTTCACGGCACGACCGTACCCGCTCCGCCCGAGACGGCGGCTAGGGTCTGCGTGTGCCCGAGCCCGACCCGCTGTCCATCGAGACGATCGTCGTGAGCGCGGGGCGCCCGGCGCCCGCTCCCGACCAGCCCCTCAACACGCCGATCGTGCCGGCCTCCGCCTTCCATGCGGGCGGCTCCATCGAGTACGCGCGGGAGGCCGCACCGACGACCTCCGCGCTCGAGGATGCCCTCGGTGCGCTCGAGCACGGCACGGCGATCGCCTTCTCCTCCGGCATGGCCGCGGCGAACGCGGTCCTGGACCTCGTGCCGTCCGGAGCCGTGGTCGTCGCCCCCAGCGCGGCCTACACCGGCGTCGCGGTTCGGCTGCGGGAGCTCGACGCCAACGGGCGGATCAGCCTGCGCATCGTCGATGCCGACGACACGGCGGGGGTGACTGCTGCGTGCACCGGCGCGCACCTGCTGTGGCTCGAGTCGCCCACCAACCCGCTCCTCCAGGTCGCGGACCTGCCCGCCTGCATCTCGGCAGCGCATGCCGCAGGAGCCGAGGTCCTCGTCGACAACACCTTCGCCACGCCCATCCTCCAGACCCCGCTCGACCTCGGGGCGGACCTGGTCCTCCACAGCGTCACGAAGTCCCTCAGCGGGCACTCGGACCTGCTCATGGGAGCGATCGTGGCGCGCGATCCGGATCGTGCCGAGGCCGTTCGTATCAGGCGCGTGCTCCTCGGGGCGTCGCCCAGCGCATTCGACTGCTACCTGGCGCTCCGCGGGATCAGGACTCTGGCACTCCGGGTCGAGCGGGCACAGCAGAACGCGGCCGAGCTCGCTCGCCGGCTCCACGGCCATCCCGTCGTCGCGCGGGTGCGCTACCCCGGCTTCGGCACGATCGCAGCGATCGAGGTCGAAGGCGGGGCCGCCGTGGCGGACGCGCTGTGCCGCTCGGTACGGGTGTGGACGCATGCGACGAGCCTGGGCGGGGTCGAGTCGCTGCTCGAGCGTCGCCGCCGCTGGCCGCTCGAGAGCACGACGGTCCCCGAGGGCCTCGTCCGGCTGTCGGTCGGCATCGAGGGGATCGAGGACCTCTGGCTCGACCTCGACAGAGCGCTGCGCATGGCCCCGGACCTGGCCCGAGCACAGCCCCCGTCACCGCCCCCGACCGCCAGCGGAGCCTGAGCCCTAGTCGCCGAGCTGGGCCTCCGCCTTCGGCTCGCGAGCCATGAACGACGCCGCCATCGTCCTCGGCGAGCGCCCGCGGTACAGCACCTCGACGACCTGCTCGGTGATCGGCATCTCCACCCCGTGCGCCTCGCCGAGGGCCAGGATCGGCTGGCAGCTCTTGTAGCCCTCACATGTCTGCTTCGTCGCGGCGATGGTCTCCTCGACGGACAGCCCCCGTCCGAGGTTCTCGCCGAAGGTGCGGTTGCGGGACAGTGGGGACTGGCAGGTGGCGACGAGATCGCCCACTCCGGCGAGGCCCTGGAAGGTGAGCGGGTCCGCACCCAGTGCGACGCCCAGCCGCGCCATCTCCGCGAGGCCTCGTGTGATCAGCGAGGCCTGCGAGTTCTCGCCCAGGCCCATCCCGACGGCCATGCCGTTCGCCAGGGCGATGACGTTCTTGACCGCGCCGCCGATCTCGGTGCCGACGACGTCGGTGGTCCAGTAGGGGCGGAAGTAGTCGGTCGTGCAGGCATCCTGCAGCCGCCGCGCGCTCTGCTCGTCCGCGCACGCGACGGTGGTGGCGGCCGGCTGCCGCTGGGCGATCTCACGCGCGAGGTTGGGTCCGGACACGACGGCGACGCGATCCCCCTCCACTCCGGCGGCCTCGGTGATGACCTCGCTCATGCGCTTCGTCGTACCGAGCTCGATGCCCTTCATGAGGCTGACCAGGACCGCATCGGAGTCGATGCCGTCGCCCCAGGTGCCGAGGTTGTCGCGGAGCACCTGGGCAGGGACGGCGAGGACAACGAGAGAGGCACCCTCGGTCGCCGCCCGTGGGTCCGTGGTCGCGCTCAGGCGGCCGGGCAGCTCGATGCCCGGGTGGTAGGCGTCGTTGCGATGCCGGTGGTTGATGTCATCGGCGACCCCGGGGTCGCGGCCCCAGATCACGACGTCGCTGCCCGCGTCGGCCAGGACCATGCCGAAGGCCGTGCCCCATGAGCCGCTGCCCATGATCGCCACTCGCGTCATCCGCCTACCTCCCGCTTGGACGGCCGACACGCCGTGAGGGTCATTCTGTCGGCTCCCGCCGGTACACCATCCGCGTTGCGGGTGGCTCCTCCTGCCTGACCTCGGCCAGCATCGCCGTGATCGCGTCCATCAGCCGATCGCCGGCCACCGCCAGCGTCTCCGAGTCGACGGGACGGCCCTCGAGGTCGGAGAGGTCGAGGGGGTCGCCGAAGCGGATGCGCATCGTCTTGCGCGGCAGGAGCCTGAACTCCTTCTTGTAGGGGCCCATGACCTCGTGCGCACCCCACTGGACCATGGGCACCAACGGGCGCCCGGACATCAACGCGAGCCTGACCGCCCCGGTCTTCGCGGACATGGGCCACAGGTCGGGGTCACGCGTGATCGTGCCCTCGGGATAGACGACGACGCATTCGCCCGCCTCCAGGGCCGCGAGCGCGTCGCGGACGGCGCCGCTCGCGTCGGCCGTCTCCCGGTACACGGGAATCTGCCCGGCGTGCGTGATCAGCGCACCGAAGATCGGGGTGCGGAAGACCGACTCCTTGCCGAGGAAGCGCGGCGGCCGATCCGCCTGCCAGAGCGCGAACGCCACGACCGGCGGATCGAACCACGACAGGTGATTGGGCGCGACGATGACCCCGCCTGGCGCGTCGGTGACGTGCTCGTCGCCGGTGATGTCCCACTTGACGATGGTCCGCATGAGCGGCCAGAGGATGGCGACCGTCAGGCGATAGGAGAAGCCCAGCGGCTGACGGCGGCGCACGCGTGGCACCCGTCGCATGTCCCCTCCCCTCCTGCTCCCGCGAGGGTAGCCCGAATCCGTGCGCAACGTAGGCGCTCCTGCACGTGCCGGGCACCGGCGGGCGATGCGGTTGGATGAGACGGTGATCCCAGCTGTCGGCGATGCCACGCAGGCGTGGTGCGTCGTGTTCCCCGTGAAGGTGCTGTCCGAGGCGAAGTCGCGGCTGACGGTCGGCACCCCGGCCCCGGGTGAGCTGGCGCTGGCGTTCTTCCGCGACGCCCTGGCCGCTGCCGTCGCCACCCCGAGGGTGGGATCGATCGTGGTGGCCACCAGCGACGACCGCGTGCGCATGAGTTCCGTGGCGGCCGGTGCCGTCGTCATCCACGACGGCGAGCACCCGGGCATCAACGCGGCCGCGCGATGGGGTGCCGTGCACTGCCCTGCCAGCCGTGGCATCGCAGTGATCGTCTCCGACCTGCCCTGCCTCACTCCGCTGTCACTCGAGACAGCGCTCGCCGCAGCCGAGCAGCACCCCACCTCCTTCCTGGCCGACATCGACGGAACCGGCACGACGATGTGGTGCGCCACTGCGCCGAACGCCGTCGATCCGCGCTTCGGCCATGACTCCAGGAGGGCCCACGTGTCCGCCGGGGCGGTCGACCTCGTGGCGGAGCACCCAGCACTGCTCGACGGGCTCCTGCCGGCCCGGTGCGACGTCGACACCGATGCCGCCCTCCAGCGCGCACGCAGCCTCGGGATGGGCACGGCGACGCGTGCCGCCCTCGCAGCAGGGCGCGACTGACCCCGACAGCGACGAGGCCCCCCACCCGTGGGTGGAGGGCCTCGAACGATGGGGAAGCGGCGGCGCGACTACTTCTTCGCAACAGCCTTCTTGGCGGGAGCGGCCTTCTTCGCCGGAGCCTTCTTGGCGGGAGCGGCCTTCTTCACGGGTGCAGCCTTCTTCACGGGTGCAGCCTTCTTCACGGGTGCAGCCTTCTTGACCGGTGCAGCCTTCTTCACGGGTGCAGCCTTCTTGACCGGCGCAGCCTTCTTCACGGGTGCAGCCTTCTTGACCGGAGCCTTGGTCACGATCTTCTTGGCGCCGGACACGACTGCCTTGAACTCCGCACCGGGGCGGAACTTGGGGAGCTTGGTGGCCTTGATCTTCACGGTCTCGCCGGTGCGCGGGTTGCGACCGAGGCGGGCCTTGCGGGCCTGGGACTCGAACACGCCGAAGCCGCTCACGGCGACCTTCTCGCCGCGGACGACGGCCTTCTTCGTCTCCTCGATGAACGCCTCGACGATGTCGGTGACATCGCGCTTGCTGTGGCCCAGACGGGTGGCCACCGCATCAATCAGTTCTGCCTTGTTCACAGGAAAACCCCTCCGGAGGGTGTCATTTTCCGGCCGGTCGGCCGGTCGTCCCAGACTATGCCCGTCCGCCCGGTGAGCGAAATCGCCACGCCGGGCTTTGCCTTGCCGTGCAACGGGATTCCGGGTGCTGGCGGGGCTGGAGTGACCTACATCACCGCGGTCGTCGTCGGCATGAACGCCGGACGGCTGCGCTCGAACTCGTCGATCTTCGACGCCGAGGTCATGGTGATGCCGATGTCGTCGAGACCCTCCATGAGCCGCCAGCGCACGTAGTCGTCGACATCGAACTCCGCCACGATGCCGCCGGCGGTGATCCTGCGGTGCTCCAGGTCGACCGTCACCGCAAGGGAGGGGTCGGACTCGATCGCTGCCCACAGCTCCTCGACGACCGCCTGGGAGACCTGGGCGGTCAGCAGGCCGCCCTTGCCCGAGTTGCCCCGGAAGATGTCGGCGAACCGGGATGAGATGACGACAGCGAACCCGTAGTCCTGCAGGGCCCACACCGCGTGCTCCCTGGACGAGCCGGTGCCGAAGTCGGGGCCGGCGACGAGCACCGTGGCACCCGCGTACTCGGGCTGGTTGAGCACGAATCCGGGGTCCTTGCGCCAGGCCGCGAACAGCCCGTCCTCGAACCCATGGCGCGTGATCCGCTTGAGGTACTCCGCCGGGATGATCTGGTCGGTGTCGACGTTGCTGCGCTGCAGGGGCACCGCGGTCCCCGTGTGCACGATGAACTTCTCCATGTCAGTCTCCGATCAGTCTCAGGCGACGGGGGGCAGGTCAGCGGGTGCGGAGAGCCGTCCGGTGACCGCCGTGGCGGCCGCGACGGCCGGTGACACCAGGTGCGTCCGGCCCCCGGGGCCCTGTCGGCCCTCGAAGTTGCGGTTGGAGGTGGACGCGCTGCGCTCACCGGGGGCGAGCTTGTCCGGGTTCATCGCCAGGCACATCGAGCAGCCGGCCTCGCGCCACTCGGCGCCTGCCGCGACGAAGACGGCGTCCAGTCCCTCCGACTGCGCCTGCATCTTCACCCGGACCGAGCCCGGGACGATGAGCATGCGCACCGAGCCGGCGACAGTGCGGCCACGGAGCACCTCGGCCACCGCCCGCAGGTCCTCGATGCGGCCGTTGGTGCATGAGCCGACGAAGACGGTGTCCACCGCGATGTCGCGAAGGGGCGTGCCCGGCTTGAGGTCCATGTACTCCAGTGCACGCTCGATCGCCACGCGATCCACCTCGTCGCGGGCATCGTCGGGAGAGGGGACGGAGGCGCTCAGGGGCAGGCCCTGGCCGGGGTTGGTGCCCCACGTGACGAACGGCGCCAGCGTCGAGGCATCGATGACCACCTCCGCGTCGAAGCCCGCATCCGGATCGGACGGCAGGGTCCGCCAGTAGGCGACAGCCTCATCCCATTCCGCACCCGCGGGCGCGTGCGGACGTCCCTCGAGGTAGTCGAACGTCGTCTCGTCCGGCGCCACCATGCCCGCGCGAGCGCCCGCCTCGATGGACATGTTGCACAGCGTCATCCGGCCTTCCATCGACAGGCCCCGGATCGCCGACCCGCGGTACTCGAGCACGTAGCCCTGTCCCCCGCCCGTGCCGATCCGGGCGATGACGGCCAGCGTGATGTCCTTCGCGGTCACGCCGGGCGGCAGGTCGCCGTCGACGGTGATGGCCATCGTCTTGAACGGCTTCAACGGCAGTGTCTGCGTCGCGAGGACGTGCTCGACCTCGCTGGTGCCGATCCCGAACGCGAGCGCACCGAAGGCGCCATGCGTCGAGGTGTGCGAATCGCCGCACACCACCGTCATGCCCGGCTGGGTGAGGCCGAGCTGCGGGCCGACGACATGGACGATCCCCTGCTCGACGTTCCCCAGCGAGTAGACGGGCACGCCGAACTCGGCGCAGTTGGTCCGCAGGGCATCGACCTGCGCCCGCGAGACGGGGTCGGCGATCGGCTTGTCGATGTCGATCGTCGGCACGTTGTGATCCTCGGTTGCGAGGGTCAGGTCCGGGCGGCGGACAGCCCGGCCGGTCGCGCGCAGCCCGTCGAACGCCTGCGGGCTGGTCACCTCGTGGACGAGGTGCAGGTCGATGTAGAGCAGGTCGGGCTCGCCCTCGGCGTGCCGTACCACGTGGTCCTGCCAGACCTTCTCTGCCAGCGTGCGTCCCATGAGCCCTCCCGGCTGCCTCGACCTCGCGTCTTGAGATCTCGTCCTGACCTCGCGTCTTGACATCTCGACATCTCGTCTTGACATCTCAATATGTGAGACGCGAGTATCACTATATGGACGATACTAGCGGAGTCGGCGTCGTTGACAAGTCCGTGGCCCTGCTCGAGGCGGTCAGCCGCGCTCCGGCCTCGCTGTCCGACCTCGTCTCGACCACGGGCATCCCCCGCCCGACCGCCCACCGCATCGCGGTCGCCCTGGAGCACCATGGCCTGCTGGCGCGTGATGGCGAGGGCCGGTTCGTGGTCGGCGCCCGACTGCTGCGCTGGGGCGGTGAGTCCGATCCCCTGCTGCCGTCGGCGCAGGCCATCGTGAGCGACCTGCGCGACGCCACCGGGGTCAGCGCCCAGGTGTACCGGCGGACGGGTGACCAGAGGATCTGCCTCGCGGCGGCCGAGCCGTCGTCGGGGCTGCGCGACACGGTGCCGGTCGGGTCCCTGCTCACCCTCAAGGCCGGATCGGCGGCGCAGGTGCTCGTCGCCTGGCTGCCCGGCCCCGAGCGCGCAGGCCTCCTGCACGACGCAGCGTTCGACGAGCGCGACCTGGCCCGCGTGCGCCGTCGCGGCTGGGCCCACAGCCTCGCTCAGCGCGAACCCGGCGTCGCCTCCCTCTCCGCCCCCGTCCGCGGACCAGCGGGCGATGTGGTGGCCGCCGTGAGCCTGTCGGGCCCGATCGACCGACTGGCCGACGCGACCAGGTCACAGGTGACGGCCCTCACCGACGCCGCAGCGAGGCTCTCCGGCGGCGGCTAGGCTCCCCGAGACCCAGGAGGATGAGATGGCGCTGAATGCCGACGATCGGGACCCGTCGATCGAACCCGGCGAGGACTTCTACCGGTTCGCCAACGGCGGGTGGCTCGACGCCAACCCCATCCCGCCGGGCTACGGGTCCTGGGGGGCCTTCCACGAGGTTGACCACCGCAACCGCGAGATCCTGCACGCGCTGCTGCAGCGCGCGGCGGAGGCACCGCAGACGGACCTCGACCGGCTCATCGGCGACTACTTCGTGGCCGGGATGGACATCGAGGCCATCGAGGCCGACGGGCTCGCCCCCATCGCCTCCCACCTCGCGCGGATCCGGTCCCTGACGACCCACGACGACGTGCTGGCGCTGCTTCCCGTGCTGCACCGCGATGGTCTCCCCCTCCTGTGGGGCTGGGGGGTCGAGGTGGACCACGACGACTCGCAGGTGCACCTGCTCTGGCTCGTGCAGGGCGGCCTCGGGCTGCCCGACCGGGATGCCTACGACGACCCGTCCGAGGCAGCGGCCGACCTTCGCGAGGCCTACGTCCACCACGTCGCGGCCCAGCTGCGCGCGGTCGGCTCGGATGATGACGCACCCAGCGGAAGCCTCGACGAGCGCGCGCGTGCAGTGCTGGCGTTCGAGACCCGCCTGGCCGAGCACCACCTGCGCAGCGAGCAGCGGCGCGACACCGACCTCATCCTGAACCGCCACGACATCGACCAGCTCGTCGCCCTGAGCCCCGGTCTCGACCTGCGCCGCTACCTCGCTGCGCTGGGCGCAGCGGACGCTCACTCAGTCAACGTCGAGAGCACCGGCTACCTCGCGGCCCTGCCGGACGTGCTCCGGCAGACGGACGTCTCCGTCCTTCGCGACTACCTCGCGTTCCATCTCGTCACGGCGGTCGCCGAGGCACTTCCGGCTGACGTCGACGAGGAGCACTTCGCGTTCTACGGCAGGCGCATCCAGGGCAAGACCGAGCAGCTCGAGCGCTACAAGCGCGTCGTCGACGCCCTCGGCAGCGATCTCGGCGAGGCACTCGGCCGTCGCTTCGTCGAGGAGACGTTCCCGCCGAGCGCCAAGGAGCGGGCACTGGCGATGGTCGACGAGATCATCGCGGAGATGCGCGCCTCCCTCCACACGCGCGACTGGATGAGCGAGCCCACGCGGATCGCGGCGCTCGAGAAGCTGGATGCGTTCCGCGTGAAGATCGGATACCCGGACGAGTGGCGGGACTGGTCCGGCCTGACGATCACGCGCGACTCCTACGCGGGCAACCGGCTCCGGGCAGCCCGGTTCGAGGCCGACCGCCAGCTCGCGCGGATCGCCAGCCCGGTGGACCCCCGCGAGTGGGAGATGCCCCCGCACGCGGTGAACGCCTACTTCCACCCGTTCCGCAACGAGATCGTGTTCCCCGCGGGGATCCTCCAGCCGCCGATGTTCGACGCCGAGGCGGACGATGCGCTGAACTACGGGGGCATCGGCATGGTGATCGCGCACGAGATCACCCACGCCTTCGACGACCAGGGCCGCAGGTTCGACGCCAGCGGCGCCTTCCGAGACTGGTGGACCGATGAGGACCAGGCCCGGTTCTCCGAGCTGGCCGACCGCCTCGTGGCGCAGTTCGACGAGTACGAGGTGGCGGGTGGGCTCCACGTCAACGGCCGCCTCACCCTGGGCGAGAACATCGCCGACCTCGGCGGGCTGGCGCTGACCAGCCGGGCTCATGCCCGCGTGAGCGCGGGAACGGATCCGATCGACGGCATGACGCCCGCACAGCGGCTGTTCCTCGCCTACGCGACGCTGTGGCGCTCGCACATGAGCGACGAGATGATGCGCACGCGCATCCAGACCGACCCGCACAGCCCGGCCCGCCTGCGGGTCATCGGCCCGCTGTCCAACTCGTCGGCCTTCGCCGAGGCCTTCGCGCTCGACGACGATGCGGTGGTCATGCGCGCACCCGAGGACCGCATCGAGATCTGGTAGCCCGGCCCCACGGCGCCACCCCGCGGCCGGACGACGCAGAAGGCCCCCCGCATCGCGGGGGGCCTTCTCTCGTAGCCCCGACGGGATTCGAACCCGCGCTACCGCCTTGAGAGGGCGGCGTGCTAGGCCACTACACAACGGGGCCCTGCATTGTGGAACCTTGTGGAGCAGCGTGCGGCGACGAGCGTAGCGCGCACATGACTAGCGGTCTCACGCGGGACCGCATGTCGCTGGGGTACCAGGACTCGAACCTAGACTAACTGAACCAGAATCAGTTGGGCTGCCAATTACCCCATACCCCAAGGCTGCCGATTGCTCGGCGATCTTCACTGGCTGGGAAAGTATAGACGAGGCCTTCCCGTGCCGATGACACCCTCCTACCGAGCCGCCCTGAGGCGCTCGAGAGTGGTGTCGCGGCCGAGGATCTCCAGCGACTCGAACAGGGGCGGAGACACCCGCCGGCCGGTCACTGCGACCCGCACCGGGCCGAACGCGACCTTGGGCTTGAGTCCCAGTCCCTCGATGAGGGCGCCCCTCAGCGCCTGCTCGATCGACTCCGCACGCCAGTCGTCCAGGCTCTCGAGCGCCGCGATGGACGCGTCGACCACCGGCTGCGCGTCAGGGGTGAGGACAGCGGCCGCATCCACTGCATCGACCGAGAACCGCTCCTGCGGCACGAGCAGGAAGGCCAGCATCCCGGCCGACTGTCGCAGCGTCTCCATGCGCTCCTGCACGAGCGGGATCGCGGCGTCGAGGACAGCCAGCTGCTCGCCCGTGAGCGGCTCGGTCACGACCCCTGCGTCCACCAGGTAGGGCACGATCCGCGCAGCGAGATCCTCCGGCGCGAGCGTGCGGATCCAGTCTCCGTTGATCGCCGTGCACTTCTTGATGTCGAAGCGCGCAGGGTTCGGGCTCACGCGGTCGAGGGTGAAGGCGGCGGCCATCTCGTCCTTGCTGAAGAACTCCCGGTCCTCGCCCATCGACCAGCCCAGCAGTGCCAGGTAGTTCAGCAGCGCCTCCGGCAGGAAGCCCTCGTCCCGGTACCACTGGAGAGACGACTCCGGGTCGCGCTTCGACAGCTTCTTGTTGCCCTCCCCCATGACGTACGGCAGGTGGCCGAACCGCGGCGTCGTGCCGTCGCTGACGCCGACGGCGGCCAGGGCCCCGTACAGCGCCAGCTGTCGCGGGGTGGACGACAGCAGGTCTTCTCCACGGAGCACGTGCGTGATGCGCATGAGGGCGTCGTCGACCGGGTTGACCAGCGTGTAGAGGGGCTCTCCGTTGCGCACGGACGAGGACGTAGTCCGGCACCTGGTCGGCCGCGAAGGTGATCGGACCCGCGGACGAGGTCGTCCCAGGTGGAGTCGTGGTCGGGCATGCGGAATCGCACGACCGGCTTGCGCCCCTCGGCGACGTACGCCGCCACGTCCGTGTCAGACAGCTCGCGGCAGTGCCCGTCGTATCCCGGCGCGCGCTTCTCGGCCATCGCCTGCTCACGGCGCTGCTCGAGCTCCTCCGGCGAGCAGTAGCAGTCGTAGGCGAACCCGCCGTCCCGTAGCTTCGCGGCCACGTCGGCGTAGACGCCGTCACGCATGCGCGCGGACTGCCGGTAGGGCTCGAACGGGCCGCCGACCACGGGGCCCTCGTCCCAGGTCGAGTCCCAGCCACGCGAGCGCCTCCAGCAGCGCCTCGTATGACTCCTCGCTGTCTCGAGCGCTGTCGGTGTCCTCGATGCGGAACACGAACGTGCCGCCGGTGTGCCGCGCGTACGCCCAGTTGAACAGCGCGGTGCGGACCATGCCGACGTGCGGGTTGCCCGTGGGTGAGGGGCAGAAGCGGACGCGGACGTTGCTGTCAGTCACGATCGATCACCGGATTCGTCAGTGTGCCAATGCCGTCGATGGAGACGGAGACCGTGTCGCCGGCGACAAGGGGGCCGACTCCCGCTGGGGTGCCCGTGAGGATGACGTCACCGGGGAGCAGCGTCATGACCGAGCTGATCCACGAGACGAGCTCGACGACGTCGCGCACCATGTCTCCGGTGGTGCCGCTCTGCCGCAGCTCGCCGTTCACGAGGCAGGTGATGTCGGCATCGTCGAGGTCGACGCTCGTCTCGATCCACGGTCCGATGGGGCAGAAGGAGTCGAACCCCTTGGCCCTCCCCCACTGCCCGTCGGTGCGCTGAAGGTCGCGGGCGGTGACGTCGTTCGCGCAGGTGTAGCCGAGAACGACCTCGGGCACCCGGTCCTCGGGCACGTCGCGGCACAGCCGCCCGATCACCACGGCGAGCTCCGCCTCGTGCTCGACCTGCTCGGACTGCCACGGCAGTGCGATCGGGTCACCTGGGCCGATGACGGATGTGCTCGGCTTGAGGAAGATCATCGGGCGCGGCAGGAACCTCACCGCCCATCTCCCGGGCGTGGTCGGCGTAGTTCCTGCCTACTGCGATCACCTTGCTCGGCAGCACGGGAGCGACGAGACGCACGTCCGCGAGCGGCAGCACCCGTCCCTCCGGCTCGAACGGCCCGAAGGGGTGGCTGCTCAGCAGCGCGACGGCCTCGCCCTCGAGGACCCCGTAGTGGAGCTCGTCGCCAACGGCGACCCGGCAGATGCGCACGGACGTGACCCTACCGCCCGCGGATCACCGCTCCCGGCGGAGCAGCCCGTACCGGACGGAGTCCTCGAGCGCGCGCCACGACGCCGCGATGACGTTCTCGTGAACGCCGACGGTGCTCCACGAGTCCTGCCCGTCCGAGGTGCCGATCAGGACGCGGGTCTTGGCCCCGGTGCCCGACTTCTCGTCCAGGATGCGCACCTTGTAGTCGACGAGGCGGAGGGTGTCCAGGTCCGGGTACTTCTGCACGATCGCCCGCCGCATGGCGCGGTCGAGCGCGTTCACCGGGCCGTTGCCCTCGGCGGTCGAGATGATCCGGTCGCCGTCGAGGTGGACCTTCACGGTGGCCTCGGTCTTGACGGCTCCGTCGACATCCTGCTCGACGATGGTCCGCCAGGACTCCACCTCGAAGGCCACCTCCTTGCCCTGCCCGTCCATGATCAGCAGCTCGAAGGACGCATCCGCGGCCTCGAACGTCCACCCCTCGGCCTCGAGTCGCTTGACCTGCGCCACGACGGCGGTGACCACGTCGGGCTGGCCCGAGAGGTCGTGACCGAGCTCGGCACCCTTCAGCTCGATCGACGCGCGCCCGGCCATCTCGGTCACGAGGACGTTCTGGGCGTTGCCGACGATCGCCGGGTCGATGTGGTTGTAGAGCTCCGCGTTGACCTTGAGCGCGCTCGCATGCAGGCCGGCCTTGTGCGCGAACGACGCCCAGCCGGCGTAGGGCTGGTGGGTGTTGGGCGCGATGTTGGCGATCTCGGCGATGGCGTGCGAGGTCCGCACCGTCTCCGCGAGCGCACCCTCGGGCAGGCAGTCGATTCCGAGCTTGAGCTGCAGGTTGGGCACGACGACGAACAGGTCCGCGTTGCCCGTGCGCTCCCCGTAGCCGTTGGCCGTGCACTGCACGTGGGTCACGCCGGCCTCCACGGCCGAGACGGAGTTCGCGATCGCGCAGCCGGTGTCGTCCTGGCAGTGGATGCCCAGGCGAACGCCGGATCGCTCCTTCACGTCCGTCACGATCTCGAACATGCCGTGCGGCAGCATCCCGCCGTTGGTGTCGCACAGCACGCCCACGGACGCGCCGGCCTCGGCCGCCGCCACCAGGAGGCTGACGCCGTAGTCGCGGTCGTGCTTGTAGCCGTCGAAGAAGTGCTCCATGTCCACGAACACCCGCCGGCCTTCAGCCGACGAGGAACCGAACGGTGTCCTGCACCATGGCGAGGTTCTCCTCGTTGGTGGTCCGCAGCGCCTCTGCCACGTGCCGGACGTCCGACTTCGCGACGACGGTGATGACGGGGGCCTGCGAGTCGAGCAGGGCGCGGACCTGGAGGTCGTCCTCCACCCGGATGCCGGCCTTCCGGGTCGCTCCGAAGGCGACCAGCTCGGCGTTCGTGAGGGACAGCTCCGTCCGGGCGCGCTCGAAGAACTCCGTGTCCTTGGGCATCGCGCCGGGCCAGCCGCCCTCGATGAAGCCCACCCCGTAGTCGTCCAGCAGCCGGGCGACGGCGAGCTTGTCCGCGACCGAGTACGAGATGCCCTCGCGCTGCGCGCCGTCGCGCAGCGTGGTGTCGTAGACGTGGAAGGCGTCAGGGCGAGCCATGGGAGTTCCTTACCCTCGTGCTGGTCGGGTCCGCCAACGAAAAAGCCCCCCGCGGGTGCGAAGGGCTGCGCGTCGACGAGGAGTCGACGCGCTAGTTAATGATGATGGCGGTGCTGTGCACACCCGAAGTGTGCCACACGCCGCACGACCGATGCGCGCGGCGTGTGGCACGACCGTCAGCGGGCGGTCCCCTCGACCCCGAAGGACTGGTAGGCGGCCAGGACGCGCGGGTGCCAGGTGTTGTTCACCCGGTCCACGCGGTCGAGTCCGTCCTGCTGCTGCTTGATGGTCTGCGGCAGCGGGACATACTGGCGCACCTGCGTCTGCACGATCGCCAGTCCCCTCTGCGTGGACTGCGTCGACACGTAGCCGCGGATGTTCTCGCCCGGCTCGAGGTAGGTCATGGCCGACCCGAGGCCGGTGAAGTCGGCATCGGTCTGGTCGTAGCCCTGGTCGCCCGTCACCATCGTCTCCGACTCCGTCGGGACCTTCGGGCGGCCACTGCAGTCAGCCGCGCGCAGGGCGGCGAGCGCACGAGCAGCCTGTGCCGCGTTCGCGTACTGGTAGATGGTCACCGAGCCGTTGGTGTTCGGGTTCACCTGGTAGTTGACCGATCCCGCGACAGGGGCCTTCGGGAGGGTGACCGCCCCCTTGGCACCCCAGCACACCGTCGGCGCCTCGTTCTTCCACGCGCCGTACATGTACTGCTCCCAGGACCCGAGGGCCTTGGGGAACTGCACTCGCAGGACTGTCTGCTGCAGCATGGCCGAGTTCATGGGCTCGAGGTCTGCGGCACGCGCGACAGGGGCGATGAAGCCGAGCGTCAGGGCTGCCGCACCCAGGACACCGAGGACTCTCCGAATTGCCATGCCGTCATGCTGGCACCGACGACCTCGTCGTTGCGACCGCTGACGCCGTCAGCAGATGGTGTGCAGCCAGTTGTGCGTATCGGCCGCCTCGCCCGTCTGGATGTCGAGCAGGGCCTGACGCAGCCGGGACGTGATCGGACCCGTGCCGCCCTCACCGATGGTCCAGGAGCCGCTCGTGCGGGACTTGACCTCGCCGACGGGCGTGATGACCGCGGCTGTGCCGCAGGCGAACACCTCGGTGATCTCGCCCGATGCGCACCCCTCCCGCCACTGGTCGACGCTGATCCTCTCCTCGGTCGCCCCGATCCCGAGGTCCGACGCCACGGTGAGCAGCGACGAGCGGGTGATGCCGGGCAGCAGCGATCCGGTGAGCTCGGGAGTGATGAGCCGCGCAGAGTCCCCGGACCCGAGGACGAAGTAGAGGTTCATGCCCCCCATCTCCTCGATCCACGTGCGCTCCACCGCGTCGAGCCACACGACCTGGTCGCAGCCGTGCTGCGCGGCCTCGGCCTGGGCGACCAGCGAGGCGGCGTAGTTGCCTGCGCACTTGGCCTCACCCGTGCCGCCCGGTGCCGCCCGCACGTAGTCGTCGGAGATCCAGACGCTGACCGGCTTGAGCCCACGGGGGAAGTACGCGCCCGCCGGCGAGGCGATGAGGAGGAACTCGTACTCCGCTGCCGGGCGCACACCCAGGCCGACCTCCGTGCCCAGCATGAACGGGCGGAGGTAGAGCGACTTCTCCTGTCCGCTCGGGACCCAGTCGCGGTCCTGGCGCACGAGCGCCTCGATCGATCCGAGGAACAGCTCCGCGGGCAGCTCGGCCATGGCGAGACGGCGGGCCGATCTCGCGAACCGCTCGGCGTTCTGGATGGGGCGGAAGGTGCGGATCGAGCCGTCGGCGTGCCGATAGGCCTTGAGGCCCTCGAAGATGGCCTGGCCGTAGTGCAGGAAGTTGGTGGCCGGGTCGAGGGTCAGCGGGCCGTAGGCCTCGAGCCGGGCGTTGTGCCAGCCGTTGTCGGCCGTCCAGGTCGCCCGGACCATGTGATCGGTCGGGTGCTTGCCGAACCCCGGGTCGGCCAGGATCGCCTCACGCTCGGCCGCCGCCGCCGGGTGGTCCGACGGGCTGATCGTGATGGGCCACAGGGCGGTGCCCGTGTCGGTCGTCGTCATGGCAGGAAACTACCCCTTCGAGGCGGCCACGGCACCGGCGGCGAGGGCATCGCCGATCTCCGACGTGCTGCGGACCGCCGAGCCGCGGGCGGACAGGTCTGTGGCCACGGCGGACTCGACCCAGCCGGCGGCCGTGGCCTCCCCGACGTGCTCGAGCAGCATGGCGAGCGACATGACCGTCGCCGTGGGGTCGGCCTTGCCCTGCCCGGCGATGTCGGGGGCGGATCCGTGGACCGGCTCGAACATGCTGGGGTTGGTGCGACTGGGGTCGATGTTGCCGCTGGCCGCGAGCCCGATGCCGCCGCCGATGGCAGCGCCGATGTCGGTGAGGATGTCGCCGAACAGGTTGTCGGTGACGATGACGTCGAAGCGCTCCGGGTTCGTCAGGAAGAACATCGAGGCCGCGTCGACGTGGCAGTAGTCGGTCTCGACCTCGGGGTACTCGGCCTTCACGCGGTCGAACGCCTGCTGCCACGTCTGCCCGGCATGGACCAGCACGTTGGTCTTGTGCACGAGGGTGACCTTCCGGTTGCGGCGCATGGCGCGCTCGAAGGCGTCCCGGATGATGCGCTCGGCGCCGAAGGCCGTGTTGATGCTGACCTCGGTCGACACCTCGTGGGGCGTGCCCTTGCGGAGCGTGCCGCCCGCGCCGACGTACGGCCCCTCGGTGCCCTCCCGGCACACGACGAAGTCGATCTCCTCAGGTCCCTTTCCGGCGAGGGGTCCGGAGACGCCCGGGTACAGCTTCACCGGGCGGAGGTTCACGTGATGGTCCATGACGAAGCGCAGGGGCAGCAGCACGCCGCGCTCGAGGATGCCGGGTGCCACGGACGGGTCGCCGATCGCCCCGAGGAGGATCGCGTCGTAGCCGCGCAGCTCCTCGACCACGGCGTCCGGCAGCAGCTCGCCCGTCGCGTTGTAGCGCCGGGCGCCGAGGTCGTACTCCGTCGTCTGCACGTCGAGATCGGCCGCAGGTGCGATCGCGGACAGGACCTTGACGGCCTCCGCGACGACCTCGGTGCCGATGCCGTCACCGGGGATGAGGGCGAGGTTCAGGGTTCGTGGCATGGGGGAAGGGTAGTTGCCGTCCGGTGGCAACCCGCACGCGCATCCGTCATGGTTGGAGGCGGAGGTGCGACATGGCACGCAAGCGCTGGAGCGACCTGTCCGACCGGGAGAAGACCGCCGTCCTGGTCGCGGCATCCGTGCAGATCTCGCTGGCGGCGACGGCGTGGATCGACCTGGCTCGGCGACCGGCGGAGCTGGTCCGCGGACCCAAGCCGGCCTGGGCGCTCGGGATCGCCGTCAACTTCGTCGGGCCGATCGCCTACTTCACCGTCGGCCGGCGGCGATCGCCGATCGCACCATGAGCTGGTAGGGCAGCGACCTGCTCTCGATCTGGTTGACGGTGCCGACGATCGAGAGTCCCTTCTCAGGGCACCGGTACATGACCACGCCGGAAGCCCCCGAGTGCCCGACGAAGGGCGGCACGCGCACGATCGGCGAGAAGTACCTGCGCACGCGGAAGCGCATCACCCCGGTGCCGTACTCGAGCGGGAAGAAGATCGGGTGCCACCCCTCCTGCATCTCCTCCAGCACCTCCGGCGCCACGAGCCGGCCGTCGAAGAAGGCGTCGAGGAGGACCATTCCGTCCCGGAGTGTCGAGACCATCCCGCCATCCGCCTGCACTGAGGCCATCGCCCGCGGGATGCGCAGCTCGCGGTCACCGAGGCGCATCGGCGCGATGACGTCGTAGCGCCCCGACGTCTCCTCGCCGAACACGTAGGTATCGGCGAGCCCGAGGGGCTCCACGATCCGCCGACGCACGACGTCGGCGTAGGTCGTGCCCTCGAGCCTCTCGATGAGGGCTCCCAGCAGCTGGTACCCGGTGTCCGAGTACAGCCCCCGACCAGGCGTGCCGGGCGCCAGCTCCCGGGTCCACGCCACGACGTCGCTGACCGTCCAGCCCATGTCCTCCTCGGTCACGCGGGCGAAGACGGTGGGCTGCCCCTTGCTCCGCCCCTCGAAGTAGTCGGCGATCCCGGCCGTGTGGGCGAGGATCTCCCGAACCGTCATCTCCCCCGATCGATCCCGGCCCCTGTCCACGGAGAGCCCCGTGAGGTCCAGGTCCGGGAGCAGCGGCGCCACCGGCCCATCCCAGTCCACCCGCCCCTCCACGCGGAGCTGGGCGAGGATCGCCGAGGTGGCCAGCTTGGTCGCGCTCGCGAGGAAGAACGGTCGCGCGGGGTCGCCGTGGGTGACGTCGAGCCCGCCGTCGTCACTGCGCACCCGCCAGAGGACATCGCCGGTGCGGCGGTCCGCGGCCGCCTTGCGGATGGCGCTCCGGACGCGTTCCTCGCTCATCCGAGAGTGACCCGAAGTCCGATGTGCTGGATCTGTCCGCCGGCGGCCTTGCGGGCCTTCCGGGAGTTGAGCCATCCGAGGATCCGGCCCATGAGTCCATAGCGCTTCTCGATGAGCTCCATGGTGCGCTGCGTTCCGGCCTCGTCGTCGAGCTCGACCCCGGCCTCGGCCACGACGGCATCGGGCTTGACCCGGCCCCGCATGTCGCAGGGAGAGAGCCGCACGGCGGGGTTGGCGCGCAGGCGGCGCACCTTGCCGGAGGCGGGATCGGTCAGGATCCGCAGGATCTCGCCATCGCGCACGACCCACACCGGGGTCGCGACGGGCGTCCCGTCGGCGCGGAACGTGGTGAGCGAGACGTACTTGGCTGCCCCGAGCGTGTCGAGGAGGGTTGCGTTCGTCATGGGTATATCTAACAGATATACTCGTCGCATGGCAAGACAGGCACAGACCTCCACTGCGGTCCTCGGCGCGCTGTCCATCGAGCCGATGACCGGCTACGAGATCCGCCAGGCGATCAGCACGGTCCTCGGCCACTTCTGGCACGAGAGCTTCGGGCAGATCTACCCCTGCCTCGCCGGACTCGAGGCGGACGGCCTTGTGCGCAGCACCCCCGGCGAACGGCCGGGCTCCACCCGCTACGAGATCACCGCCGCCGGCCTCAGCCGCCTTCAGCGACCTGCTGCGGGAGGCCCCGGTCCCCCAGCCCCCACGCAACGGCACTCTGCTGCGCGTCTTCTTCGGGCGCGCGCTGCCCCCGGACGACCTGGACGCGCTCCTGACGGCTGAGGAGGAGGCGGCGCACGCTCGGCTGGCGGGCTACGCGGCGATCCGCGCGGGGATCGCATCGGAGTCCGAGTACGCGGAGCACAGCCCCTACTGGCTGGCCACTCTCCGTGCCGGCGAGCTCAGCACCGAGGCTCAGCTGACGTGGCTGCGGGAGACCCGGGCGGCGCTCACCCCACCTGCTACCCTGTCCCCATCATGACGACAGCGCTGCTCCTTCGCTGCCGCGACGAGGCCTAGACCGCCGGCCTCCTCGTCGCGGGTTTCGTCGTTCGCCGGTACCAGCCCGAGTTTGGCTGCCAGCCCTGACGAGATCCCAGAGGAGCACCCCATGTCCGGCACGTTCGATCGCACCATCCCCTACGAGGCCCGCAACGCGCAGCGCCCGTCCGCGATGGCCTACCCCCGCTACCAGCCGTTCGCACCCATCGCCCTGCCCGACCGCACCTGGCCGAGCACGGTCATCACCGAGGCCCCGCGCTGGTGCGCAGTCGACCTGCGCGACGGCAACCAGGCCCTCATCGACCCGATGACCCCGCAGCGCAAGCTGCGGATGTTCAACCTGCTGGTCTCCATGGGCTACAAGGAGATCGAGGTCGGCTTCCCGTCCGCCTCGCAGACCGACTTCGACTTCGTCCGCATGCTCATCGAGGACGACCTGATCCCTGACGACGTGGTCATCCAGGTGCTGACGCAGTCGCGCGAGCACCTCATCGAGCGGACCTTCGAGTCCATCGCGGGTGCCGATCAGGCCATCGTCCACCTGTACAACTCCACCTCCACCCTGCAGCGCCGGGTCGTGTTCGGCCTCGACCAGGCCGGCATCGTCGACATCGCGGTCCACGGCGCCCAGCTGTGCCAGAAGTACGCCGACCAGGTGGCGAACGAGACCGATGTGTTCTTCGAGTACTCCCCCGAGTCGTACACCGGCACCGAGCTGGAGTTCGCCGTCGAGGTCTGCGACGCGGTCACCGACGTCTGGCAGCCCACTCCCGACCGCAAGGTCATCCTGAACCTGCCCGCCACCGTCGAGATGGCGACGCCGAACATCTACGCCGACTCGATCGAGTGGATGAGCCGCAACCTGGCCCGACGCGACTCCGTCGTCGTGTCCCTCCACCCGCACAACGACCGTGGCACGGCCGTGGCCGCCGCCGAGCTGGGCTACATGGCCGGCGCCGACCGCATCGAGGGCTGCCTGTTCGGCAACGGCGAGCGCACGGGCAACGTCTGCCTGGTCACGCTCGGGCATGAACCTGTTCAGCCAGGGCATCGACCCGCAGATCGACTTCTCCGACATCGACGAGGTGCGCCGGACGGTCGAGTACTGCAACCAGATCCCCGTGCACGAGCGGCACCCCTACGGCGGTGACCTGGTCTACACGGCCTTCTCCGGCTCCCATCAGGACGCGATCAACAAGGGCCTGAAGATGATGGAGGCCGATGCCGCGGCCGCCGGCGTACCGGTCGACGACTTCACCTGGGGCGTGCCCTACCTGCCCATCGATCCGCAGGATGTCGGACGCACCTACGAGGCGGTCATCCGCGTCAACTCGCAGTCCGGCAAGGGCGGCGTCGCCTACATCATGCGCACGGAGCACAAGCTCGACCTGCCACGCCGGCTCCAGATCGAGTTCTCGCAGGTCGTGCAGCAGGTGACGGACGCCGACGGCGGCGAGGTCGGCCCGGGCGAGATGTGGGGCGCGTTCTCCAGCGAGTACCTGCCCGACCCGACCGCGCCCTGGGGCCGGTTCAAGCTCATCGGGGTCAAGCAGGACTCGGCCGTCGACGGCGACACCAGCATCGACGTCGTCCTGAGCGACCACGGCCAGGACTTCATGCTGGGTGGCCACGGCAACGGACCCGTCGCGGCGTTCTGCGACGCGCTCGCGACCCATGGTGTCGATGTGCGGGTCCTGGACTACGTCGAGCACGCGATGTCGGCGGGCGGCGATGCGAAGGCGGCCTCGTACGTCGAGTGCGCGGTCGACGGCAAGGTGCTGTGGGGCGTCGGCATCGATCCCTCGATCACGACGTCCAGCCTCAAGGCCATCATCAGTGCGGTCAACCGCGCCGTGCGCGAGGCGTGAGCGCCGCTCTCCCCGATGTCCCCAACTTCCGGGACGCCGGCGGACTGGCGACGGACTCGGGCCAGGTGATGCGACGTGGTGTCGTCTACCGGTCCGCCCAGCTGCTCGAGGCTGACACGCGCGCAGGAGGGCGAGCTGGTCGCCTCGGCGTGAGCGGGGTGTACGACCTGCGCACGGCGGCCGAGGTCGACGCACCGGCCCGACTCGCTGCCGGAGGCCATCACGCGGTGGTCGACGACGTCCTCGCCGACCGTCCGCACAGCGCCGCGGCCGAGGTTGCGTCGATCGTGAACAGCGAAGCCGACCGGGCGAGCTGGAGCAGAGTGAACGACGCGTGGGCGACGGCCGGGCGCGGCAGCTGATGATCGAGACCTACCGGCACTCGTGACGCTGCCCTCGGCCCACAACGCCTACCGCAGGACTGCTCACCGGCATCGCGGACGGTGAGGGCGCCGCCGTCATCCACTGCACGGCGGGCAAGGACCGCTCCGGCTGGGCGATCGCTGCTCCTGCAGCTGGTCGCGGGGGCGCGCATGGACGACGTCATGGCCGACTACCTGCTCAGCAACGAGCCGATGGCGGCAGGCGTACGGACCGATGCTGGAGGCCTTCGCCGCGGAGGGCGGCGACGCCGAGTCGCTGTGCGCACATGATGCTCGTCGAGCCCGACTACATCGATGCGGCGTCACGCTCATGCGGCGAGCAGTCGGGGACCTGGACGGCTACCTGTCCACCGGGCTCGGCTCGCGCCGGGTGACCTCGACCGCCTGCGCTCGCGCCTCCTCGCCTGACCTGCCTCGGTGAGTGCGTAGTTGCGGCCGCTTCGACTGCCCTGAGATGGGCCGCACCTACGCACTCGGGGCATCAGGCGCCGCTGCGGATCACGTAGATGCACGCCTCGACAGCACCGTCCACCGTCTCCACCATCGTCGTGACCCTTCGGTAGCCCGGTCCCTCGAACTCGTCGAGGCGTGCCCAGTGGCCAGCCAGGTCATCCGACTCCAGCAGATCCACCGCCAGCGGATCTCCTTCGTCGATGAGGATGAGGCCGGGGAAGCCCAGTTCGGCACCCCACCCTTCGTCGACCAGGCGCCCTCGAACGGTGCCTCGGCGCCAGGAGCCCTGGATCCCGGCGACCACGTGGTGATTGGCGCGACCCGGGCCGAGAGTGCCGTAGGTCGCCAGTCGCTGCATGGCCACAGGCTACGACGCGCGCCCCTCACTCGAGTGCGTAGTCGCGGCCCGTGTGAGGACGGTCGAACGGGCCGCGTCTACGCACTCGCCGGGTCAGGCAGCGTCCTCGGGCTCCTCGAACTGGCTCTGGTAGAGCCGGTAGTAGGCCCCGCGGGCCTCCATCAGGACATCGTGACTGCCCTGCTCGACGATGCTCCCGTGCTCGAGCACCACGATGGTGTCCGCGTTGCGGATGGTGGAGAGCCGGTGCGCGATGACGAACGTCGTGCGGCCGGACCGCAGCTCGGCCATGGCCTGCTGGATGAGCACCTCGGTGCGCGTGTCGACCGAGCTGGTGGCCTCGTCGAGGATCAGCACCGAGGGGTCGGCGAGGAAGGCGCGGGCGATCGTCAGGAGCTGCCGCTCGCCGGCGCTGATGTTGGACCCGCCCTCGGTGAGGAGGGTCTCGTAGCCCTCCGGCAGCGTGCGGACGAAGTGATCCACGCGGGCCGCGCGCGCCGCCGCCTCGACCTGCTCGCGCGTGGCCCCGGCTGATCCGTACGCGATGTTGTCGCGGATGGTGCCCTCGAAGAGCCAGGTGTCCTGCAGCACCATCCCGAACGAGCTCCGCACGTCATCCCGCGTCATCGCCATCGTCGGGACGCCATCGATGGTGATGCGGCCGCTGTCGACGTCGTAGAAGCGCATGAGCAGGTTCACGAGGGTGGTCTTGCCCGCACCCGTCGGCCCGACGATCGCCACGATCTCGCCTGGCTCCACCTCGAGGTGGAAGCCCTCGATCAGCGGCGCATCGGGCAGGTACCGGAACGCGACGTCGTCGAACACGATGCGGCCCTCGACGGACGCCAGGGGCGTGGCCGGGTCGGCGTCGGGCTCCTCCTCCGGCTCGTCCAGGAGCTCGAACACGCGCTCCGCGGAGGCGACCCCCGACTGCAGGATGTTGGCGACCGCGGCGATCTGGGTGATCGGCATCGTGAACTGGCGTGAGTACTGGATGAACGCCTGGACGTCGCCGAGCGACATCGAGCCGGACGCCACCCGGAGGCCGCCGATCACCGCGATGGCGACGTAGTTGAGGTTCGACACGACCGTGATGGCCGGCTGGATGATGCCGGAGATGAACTGAGCCTTGAAGCTGCTCTCGTACATGAGCGCGTTGGCGTCGTCGAACTGGGAGATCGACTCGCGCCGGTGGCCGAAGACCTTGACCAGGTCGTGTCCGGTGTACGACTCCTCGACATGGCCGTTGAGCGCGCCGGTCCACTTCCACTGGGCCACGAAATGCGGCTGGGAGCGCTTGGCGATGAGCATGGTGACCCAGAAGGAGAGCGGGACGGTGAGCAGCGAGATGACGGCCAGCAGCGGGCTGATCCAGAACATCATCGCGAGCACGCCGATAACGGTCAGCACCGACGTGATGAGCTGGGTGAGCGTCTGCTGCAGGGTGTTCGAGATGTTGTCGATGTCGTTCGTGACTCGGCTGAGCACGTCTCCCCGAGAGACGGAGTCGAAGTACCTCAGCGGCAGCCGTCCGAGCTTGGTGTCGGTGTCCTCGCGCAGCCGGTACATCGTGCGCTGGGTCACGCCCGCCATGAGGTAGTTCTGCGCCCACGACAGCACCGAGCTGAGGACGTAGACCACGACGACCAGCGCGAGGATCTGCGCCAGCGCCGTGAAGTCGACTCCCTGCCCCGGGGTCACCGTCATGGCGGCGAGCATCTGCGCCTGGTCGGTGCTGCCGGCCGCCTCGAGCGCCGCGACGGCCTGATCCTGCGTGAGTCCCGCGGGGATCTGCCTCCCGACGACTCCGTCGAAGATGATGTTGGTCGCGTTGCCGAGCAGCTTGGGACCCAGAACCGCCAGGAACACGCTCGTCGACGCGAGCACGAGGACGAGCACGATCAGCCAGCGTTCGGGCCGCAGACGGCCCGAGAACCGCGCGATCGAGCCGCGGAAGTCCTGCGCCTTGGCGTCGCTCACGCCCATGCCCATCCCCATGGGGGCTCCCCCGCCCATGGGCCCGCCCGGTCGCCGCGCCGGCGCCTGCTGGCTCATCGCGTCTCCTCCAGGACGGCCTGCGAGGCGACGATCTCGCGGTACGCCGGGCAGTCGTCGAGCAGCTGGTCGTGGGTGCCGGTCCCGACGATGCGACCGCCGTCCAGCACGATGATCCGGTCCGCATGCATGATCGTGCTGACGCGCTGGGCGACGACGATCACCGTCCTGCCCGTCGTGCGGGACGCCAGGGCTGACCGCAGCCGCGCGTCGGTCGTGTAGTCGAGGGCGGAGAAGCTGTCGTCGAACAGGTAGATCAGGGGCTCGCGCACGATGCAGCGCGCAATGGCGAGGCGCTGCCGCTGGCCGCCCGGAGAAGTTGGCGCCGCCCTGGTCGACCTGGGCGTCGAGGCCCTCCGGCAGCAGGTCGACGAACTCGCGCGCCTGGGCCACGTCGAGGGCGTCCCACACCTCGTCGTCCGTCGCGTCGGGGCGGCCGAAGCGGACGTTGCTGCCGATCGGTCCCCGCGAACAGGAAGGCCTTCTGCGGCACGATCCCGAACAGGCCCCACAGGTCGTCGAGCGGGAGGGTCCGGATGTCGATGCCGTCGACGAGCACGGCTCCGGCGGTGACGTCGAGCAGCCTGGGCAGCAGGTTGACGAGCGTGCTCTTGCCCGAGCCCGTGCCACCGACGATCGCGGTCATGGCGCCCGGCTCGAACACGCAGGTGATCTCGTTCAGGACGGAGTCCTCGGCTCCCGGATAGCGGAACTCGACGTCCACCATCTCGATGCGGCCTGTCTGCGGGAGCCGCTCGGGGGGCAGCGCCGGCTCGGCGATCTCCGGCTCGGTGCCGAGCACCTCCTGGATGCGGTCTGCCGAGGCAGCCGCGCGCGGGACCATCATCATCGTCATCACGGCCATCATCACCGAGAAGAGGATCTGCATGATGTAGGCCTGGAACGCGAACAGGTTGCCGATGGGCATGGTGCCGTCGTCGATGAGGTGCCCGCCGAACCAGATCGTCGCGACGATCGCGAGGTTCATGATGAGCATCAGCGTGGGGAAGATGAGCGCGAACAGCCGGGTCACCTTCAGGGTGGTCTGCGTGAGGTCGTCATTCGCGACGGCGAACCGCTCCTGCTCGTGCTGCGTGCGGACGAACGCGCGGATGACCCTGATGCCGGTGAGGTTCTCCCGCAGGACCCCGTTGACGGCATCGATCTTCACCTGCATCACGCGGAACAGCGGCACGGCCTTCGCGATCATCAGGCCGATGACGACCAGCATCAAGGGGACCGTCACGAGCAGGAGGCTCGACAGCTGCACGTTCTCGCGGATGGCCATGATGATGCCGCCGATGGCCGTGACCGGCGCGAGCACCATCATCGTCAACCCCACCATGACGAGCATCTGGAGCTGCTGGACGTCGTTGGTGTTCCGGGTGATCAGCGACGGCACGGTGAAGCGGTGCATCTGGGCGAGGGAGAACAGCTCGACCCGGCGGAAGAGATCGCCCCGGAGATCCCGGCCGAATCGCATCGACGTCCGCGCGCTGAAGTAGACGGTGATCACTGACGCGATGCCGACCAGGACCGACAGCACGAGCATCAGTCCGCCGATGCGCAGGATGTAGGCGGTGTCCCCCGTGACCACGCCGTTGTTGATGATGTCCGCCATCAGGCTGGGCAGGATGAGCCCGCCGATCGCCTGGACCAGGAGAAGGACGGCGATGAGCACGAGCACCCGCCAATGGGGCTTGAGGTAGGCGCTCAGCAACTCGGTCACACGTGACCCTAACCCCGCGGCCTCACCCGATGGACTCGCGGGCCGTCTTCGCCCAGTCGTCGCGGCGCAGGACCTGCCGGTACCAGGCGACGGCGTAGATGGGCAGGAGGCTCCAGCAGTACGCGACGTAGGGCACGATCAGCAGCAGGGCGCGCAGTGGACGACCCTGGCCGGTGATCAGCTCCGCCCGGAACACGCCGATCGCGGTCCCGCCGAAGGCCAGGACCAGCAGCGCGACGAACGTGATGACTCCCCAGCCGGGCTCGACGAGGTGCGGGTACAGGACCAGCAGGACGGCGGCAGTGAGCGTGGTGACCCCGATCACCGACTGGACGATCGGCTGAAGCAGCCAGTAGGCACCGTCCAGGCGGGCGCTGAGGCGGAGCTGGCGTGAGCGGAACACCCCGATGCGCGCAATCGCCTGCATGTTGCCCTGGCACCAGCGAACCCGCTGGCGGAACAGCCGCCGGTAGCTGGACAGGCCCTGCTGGTCCACGGCGTGCCGCATCTCCTGCTGCCCGAGCCAGCCGGTCTGGAACAGGGAGAGCCCGAGGTCCTGGTCCTCAGTCAGCCGGTGGCGCCAGGGGCCTTCGGCGTCTCCCGTGGCGATGTTCTGCTCCGCGATCGCCGTCAGCGCGGCGAGCCGGTTGACCTGGCCGTTTCCCCCCATGCCCGCGGTGCCCCAGGCGGAGCGGCCCATCTGGAACACCGCGCCGAACACCCGGAACTCCACGTCCTGCATGTACGCCAGCGGCTTCGCGCGGTTGTAGATCCGCACCGCCAGCTGCACGCCGCCGACAGCCTCGTCCAGGAAGCGGCTCGCCACGTCGTCGCCCAGGGACGGATCCAGCCGGCCGTCTGCATCGACTATGACGACCAGCGTGCGCTCCTCGCCGAACTCATCCCGGAGCTCCGCGGGCAGCTCGGTCCGGACGTAGCGCCACGCCTGGTTGAGCGCCGCCGCCTTGCCCTTCCTCGCGTCGGGTGGCACCCGGGTCAGCACCTGGAGGTCACGGCTCGGATGCGCGGCGAGGATCTCCCCCGTGGCGTCCGAGGATCCGTCGTTGATCACCACGAAGCGTCGGTGCGTGACCCGCACCTGCTCCAGCCGCGCAACCGTGTCGGCGATCGTCACCTCCTCGTCGAGGGCTGGGACGAGGAACACCCAGAGGAACTGCGACTCGTCGGCGGCCCCGGGTTCCCGCCGCTGCTCCCGGCCGCCCCGGATCGACAGGACGAGGACCAGTGCCAGCTGGATGAGGCTGAGAACGAGGGCCACGCCGAACAGGATCTGCACCGGGATGGGCAGTCCCCCGAACGGGTTCAGTCTCTCGAGGCTATCCACCACGGTAGGCCGCGAAGGTCAGGTGACCGGCGCCGGCCACGTGCTCGGCCATCTCGTCGTCCCACTCCGCCTCCGTGAGCACCGGGGTGAGGGGCGCGGGTGAGTAGCCGGCTGCGGTCAGGACTGACCGTCGGCTGATGCCGCTGCGGAAGGGCAGGGGGGCCTGTCCGCCGACGACGAGGTAGTCCATGAGGTCGCGGATCCGCTCTGCGGCGTGACCGTCTCCGAACGGGTTCTGCGCCTCTCGCATCGCCGCCAGGCGGTCAGGGTCGCCCAGGATGCTCAGGGCCGTCCCCACGATCACGTCGGGGTCGACCCCCACCAGGACGAGCGTCCCCGCCTCCACGCCCTCCTCCCGCTCGGTCTCCTCACGGGCGACCAGCACGGGGGTCCCGACGCTCGGTGCCTCCTCCTGGATACCGCCCGAGTCGCTGATGGCAATCGTGGCCGCCTGGAGGAGGTGGGCGAACTCGATGTAGCCGAGGGCATCGACGAGCAGGACCGACGGGTTGCCGGAGAGCTCCCGCTCGATCACCACGCGCACGTCGGGATTCGGATGCATCGGCAGGACCACCCGGACATCCGGACGCGCCTCCGTGATGCGGGTGAGCGCTGACGCCAGTTCGCGCAGGTGGGGCCAGTTCTCCCGCCGGTGGAGGGTCGCGACGATGATCGGCGCGCCGGACGCCACCAGCGCGCCCACGGCCGGAACGGACCACGTGATCGGCTGCCGCGTGGCCCACATGAGTGCGTCGATGCTCGTGTTGCCGGACACGAAGACGTGGGCGTCGGACACCAGCTCCCGGATGAGGTTGGCCTCGTTGACCGGGGTGGGCGCGATCTGGACGACCGCCATCTTCGAGACGAGCTGCCGGTTGATCTCCTCGGGGAACGGGCCGCGCGGGTTGTAGGTGCGCAGGCCCGCCTCGACATGGATCACCGGGACCCGGGCCTGGGCCGCCGCCAGTCCGGCAGCCAGCGCCGAGGTGGTGTCGCCGTGCACCATCGCCGCGATGGTGTGCGGCGCGGACTCGTCCTGGTCGTCCTGCTGCAGGCGCGCGATGAGAGCACCGACGTCGGCGATGACCTGCGAGCACAGTTCGTTGATCGTGCCGGTCCGCCGTTCCACCCGCAGCCGCGCGTCGGGAACGATGCCTGCCATCGTGAACACGTCATCGGCCAGGTCTGTGTGCTGCCCCGTGGTGATGACATAGGGGTAGACGTTCTCGCTGGCCCGCAGGGCGTGGATCACCGGGAACATCTTGATCGCCTCCGGCCGGGTGCCGACGACGACCAGCACCCGCCTGCGCGCGTCGGGGTCACCATTCGCCTGCTCAACGGTCATGGGTCCGCCTCCCTCAAGGTAGGCCGATCGTAGGCTCCATCGACGCACCCCGGGTCCCACCGCGCCGACGGCTCACTCCTCCCCCTGGTCGCTCGCCTGACGGCTCACTCCTCCCCCTGGTCGCTCGCCTGACGGCTCACTCCTCCGGCGCGACCACCACCTCCCGCCGGCTCCGCTGCGCCCACGCCACGCACACCACCACCACCAGCGCCGTGGCCACCGTCAGCAGCGTCACCGTCTCGCCCAGCAGCAGTGCCGACCAGAGGAGGGTGAGCAGCGCCTGCAGCTGCTGCACCTGCCCGCCATAGGCGGCACCGGCCATCGCCAGCCCTCGGTACCAGGCGAAGAACCCGAGGTACATCGAGGAGACGCCCAGGAGGACCAGCGACATCCACTCCACTGCGGTCGTGTCGTAGTCACCCGAGGTGGCCCACCACAGGATGACGGATGCCGGCACGGTCACCGGCAGCGCCAGCACGACCACCCAGGAGATGACCTGCCAGCCCGGCATCACCTTCGTTATGGCAGCACCCTCGACGTAGCACCATGACGAGCTCAGCACGGCCCCGACGATGAGCAGGTCCGCGACCAGGTCCCCACCCTCGGCGCCGCCGCGGGACAGGGCGAAGACCACCAGGGCGGCCGTGCCGCCGCCGGCCGCGATCCAGAACTGCCTCGGCACGTGCTCGTGGTTGCGCAGCACGGCGAACAGGGCGGTCGTCAGCGGCATGAAGGCCGCGATGACGGCCGCATGGGCCGACGTGGTCCGTTCGAGCGCCAGGGCGAGCAGGATCGGCCAGCCGAAGACGGCCCCCAGCATGGTGAAGATCAGTGGCTTGAGCTGGCTGCGAGCCGGCCAGGGCACGCGCCTCAGCGCGAGGAAGGCCGCCGCGATCGTCCCGGCGATGACCGCACGCCCGGTCGCGGTGAAGAACGGGTCGAATCCCCCGACGGCCACCTTGGTCAGCGGCAGGGAGAACGAGAACAGGAGGACACCCAGGAACGCCCAGGCCAGCCCGTCGCGATGCGCCCGGTCCATGCACTCCCCCTCCGTGCCTGACGGGGTCGAGGAGCCCTAGTCGAGGTCGACGGCCTTGCCGGAGTGGGCGCCGATCTCCGTGATGATCGCCTCGAGCCGGTCCTGCTCGATGACCGAGTCGACGGTCAGCACGATGAGGGCGTGCCCGGAGTCGTCGCGGCTCACCTGCATTCCACCGATGTTGACGTCACCCTCGCCAAGGATCCGCCCGACGGTGCCGACGATCCCAGGACGGTCGTGGTAGCGAAGGAAGGCCATGTGCTCGCTCACGGGCACATCCACGTCGAAGCTGTCGACCTCGACCACCTTCGCGACGTTGCGCGGTCCGGCGATCGTTCCGGCGACGCTGACCGTGTCGCCGTTCGTCTGGGTCAGGGTCACGCGGATGAGCGAGCGATGGTCCTCGCTCGTGCGCTCGGTCGTCAGGGCCACCTCGACGCCGCGCTGCTCGGCCAGCACGGGCGCGTTGACGTACGACACCGGATCGTGCACGAGCATCTGGAAGACGCCCTTGAGTGCGGATAGCTCAAGAACACGGACGTCGTGCTCGGCGATCTCGCCCAGCGCCTCGACATCGATCCGGACCACGGCGGCGTCGGCGAGGCCGCACGCGATCGAGCCGAGCTTCTCGGCCAGCGGCAGCATCGGCTTGATTGCCTCGTCCAGCTGGCCGCCCTGCACGTTGACCGCATCGGGGACGAGCTCGCCGGACAGCGCGAGGCGGACGGACCGGGCGACGGCGATGCCGGCCTTCTCCTGCGCCTCGTCGGTCGAGGCCCCGAGGTGCGGCAGTGCCACCACCGTCTCGAGGCTGAAGAGCGGGGAGTCGGTGCAGGGCTCCTTGGCGTACACGTCCAGACCCGCACCGGCGACCCGGCCGTCGACCAGGGCCGAGTAGAGCGCGGCCTCGTCGACGATCCCGCCGCGAGCGGCGTTGATGATGTGGACGGTGGGCTTGACCTTGTGGAGCTCGGCGTCACCGATGAGGCCGATGGTCTCGGGAGTCTTCGGGAGGTGGACCGTGATGAAGTCGCTCTCGGCCAGGAGGTCGTCGAGGCTGACCATGCGTACGCCCAGCTGGGCTGCGCGCGCGGGCTGGACATAGGGGTCGTAGGCGATCAGCCTGACGCCGAACGCGCTCAGCCGCTGGGCGACGAGAACGCCGATCCGACCGAGCCCGACGACGCCGACGACCTTGTCGGCCACCTCGACGCCGGTGTACTTGGAGCGCTTCCACTCGCCACGGGCGAGCGCGGAGCTGGCGGGCACGACGTTGCGCGCTGAGGCGAGCAGCAGGGCCACGGCCAGCTCGGCCGCGCTCACGATGTTGGACGTGGGCGCGTTCACCACCATGACGCCGGCCTGCGTGGCCGCCTTGATGTCGACGTTGTCGAGGCCCACGCCTGCCCGGGCGATGACCTTGAGCTGCTTCGCGGCGGCGATCGCCTCGGCATCGACCTGCGTCGCCGAGCGCACCAGGATCGCGTCGACGTCGGCGATCGCGGGCAGCAGAGCCGCCCGATCGGCCCCGTCGCACGAGACGATCTCGAAGTCCGGGCCGAGGGCCTCGACGGTGGCTGGGGACAGTTCTTCGGCGATGAGCACGCGGGACTTGGTCACGCTCGGAGTCTACCGAGGAGCCCCGTCCCCTCGATCGGCCCGACCTCCCGTTGTGAACCCCGTCACGAGCTGCGGGCCCACGCCGTGAAGCTGGTCAGGGACCCGGCATGCGGGGGCACGAGCCACGGCCAGGGGTGGATGGCCACGGGGTTCACCAACGCCGCCCGACTCCGCCACCCAGGGACGGGGGCGAACGTCGTAGCAACGGCGCGGCCAGCGAGCACGCGCACGGGATCACCCCTCCATACCTCGACGGGGCGCCGCTCGCCGAGGTCGGCGAGCGCCTCGGCCAGGAAGACCAGACGGGTCGACTCGAGCCGCAGTCTGGTCAGGAGCACCTCGTCGAGCACGAACACCGCCGGCAGGTCCGGGTGGGCGGTCATCGCCGGATCGTCGTCGCCCAGGCTCTCCGCGGTCAGCCACACCGCCTCCGGAGTGCCCGTCACGTCGGGCGCGCTCGGGCCCGCCGTCACCCGGAGCTGGTCGTCACGCCGGATGCGCGGGTCGACGAGCGGCCGGGGATCACGGTCCTCCACGACCGGCCACTCCTGAACAGGGCACGACTCCCGCAACGGGCACCCTGCGCACAGGCCGGGGGCGCGCTTCTCGACCTGCCACCGGCTGAATCCGTACGACTTCCCCGTCAGCGCACCGACCGTCCACTGCCAGCCTGCGCGGTTCGCCGCTCGCGAGCCGTCGAGGAGCAGGCGGAAGAAGATGTCCTCGCCGTCGCGCCACCCCAGGCCGGACCGGACCGACCAGTGCGACGCCAGCCACATGCGCTCCTGATTGGGCAGCCAGCCGCGCTCGTTGAGCTCACGCCAGGCGAGGTCCAGGCAGGCGGCCTCGGACACCCACGGGTTGACCTGCGCGTCACCGTGCTCGAGCACGGAGAACCGCATCGACCGCCGGGTCCCGGTGCCCATCCGTGCGTAGAGATGACGGGCGTACTCCTGCCAGCGCAGCTCGTCCCGGAACTTCGCGACGTCAACATCGGGTCCGCCGGCGACGTGCGACCACACGCGCGGGAGGGTCAGGAGGCCGTGTCGGATGTAGGGCGACAGTCGTGACGCCCCGCGCCGGGACTCCGGCCACACGTCGTTGCGCCGCAGCGCGTAGCCGGTGACGTCGAACGCTGCCAGGGCGGCGTCGGCGGCCCGCTGGCCGCCAATGACGTCGGACGCGTGGGCCTCCCCACGGAACAGCCCGTCGAGGTGCTCGACCACCCACGCCAGGACTCCCCGCCGGTCGGTCGGCACGGGGGGCAGCAGGGTCATCGCCGTCCAGCCGCCTGTCGAGCAGGTTCCATGAGCCCGCGCGAGACTGACTCCTCGGAGCCGTCGACGTCCCACGTACGAGCCCATGCCGTGCGCCAGGTCATGACACGGCCGCATGACCGACACACCTTGGTGTCCGTCATGCGGCCGGAGGTCATGTACTCATTCTGGGGCCCCTGCAACAGGCCCGCAGGTCAGCGTGCGGCGGTGCCCTCGACGTAGTCGTCGCCCTTGTTGTCGACCCAGCTCATGAGGCCGCGGAGCTCGCGCCCGACCTTCTCGATCGGGTGCTGCTCGCCCTTGGCCCGCAGCTCCTTGAACTCGGGGCCGCCGGCCAGCTGGTCATCGACGAAGCGCTTGGCGAAGGAGCCGTTCTGGATGTCGGCCAGCACGGCCTTCATGTTCTCCTTGACGTGCGGGTCGATGACGCGCGGGCCCGACACGTAGTCGCCGTACTCGGCCGTGTCCGAGACGCTCCAGCGCTGCTTGGCGATGCCGCCCTCGTACATGAGGTCGACGATCAGCTTGAGCTCGTGCAGGCACTCGAAGTAGGCGACCTCGGGCTGGTAGCCGGCCTCGACCAGGGTCTCGAAGCCGTACATCACCAGCTGGGACGCGCCTCCGCACAGGACCGCCTGCTCACCGAACAGGTCGGTCTCGCACTCCTCGGTGAAGGTGGTCTTGATGCCGCCAGCACGCAGCGAGCCGAGGGCCTTCGCGTACGACAGGGCGAGAGGCCAGGCCTGGCCGGTCGCGTCCTGCTCGACGGCGACGATGGCGGGGACGCCACGTCCAGCGACGTACTCGCGACGCACGAGGTGGCCGGGTCCCTTCGGGGCGACCATGCACACGTCGACGAACGCCGGCGGCGTGATGTAGCCGAAGCGGATGTTGAAGCCGTGAGCGAAGAAGAGCGCATCGCCCTCCTGCAGGTTCGGCTCGATCGACTCCTTGTAGAGGCCCGCCTGGACGTGGTCGGGGGCCAGGATCATGATGACGTCGGCCTCGGCGGCGGCGGTGGCGGGATCGACGACCCTGAGGCCGGCCTCCTCAGCCTTGGCAGCGCTCTTGGAGCCCTCGCGCAGGCCCACCCGCACGTCGACTCCGGAGTCGCGCAGGGACATCGCGTGCGCGTGCCCCTGGCTGCCGAAGCCGATGATCGCGACAACGCGGTTCTGGATGATGGACAGGTCGGCGTTGTCGTCGTAGAACAGTTCGGCCACGGTGGGCTCTCCTCTTTAGGTCGGGTAGGCGGGGGAAGGCTATCGCGAGCGGGTGGACGGCCCGCCAGCCGGAGCGGACGGGCCCGGGATCACGCGGTGCGGTCGATCGGGCGCACGGAGCGGTCGGTGATGGAGCGCGGGCCACGCCCGACGGCCACCATGCCCGACTTGACCAGTTCCTTGATGCCGTACGGCTCCAGGACCTTGAGCAGCGCTTGCAGCTTGTCGACCTTGCCGGTGGCCTCGATCGTCACCGCCTCGGCTGACACGTCGACGACCTTGGCCCGGAAGAGCTGGGCGGTCTCCAGGATGTGGGAGCGCGTGTCGATGTCGGACTTGACCTTGACCAGCATGATCTCGCGCTGCACCGAAGCATCAGGGTCGAGCTCGACGATCTTGAGCACGTTGATGAGCTTGTTCAGCTGCTTGGTCACCTGCTCGAGCGGCAACAGGTCGACGGTGACGACGATCGTCATGCGCGACACGTCGGGCAGCTCGGTCGGGCCCACCGCGAGGGACTCGATGTTGAAGCCGCGCCGCGAGAACAGGCTCGCCACGCGGGCCAGCACGCCTGGCTTGTCCTCGACGAGGACGGAGAGGGTGTGTCGGGACATCAGTCGTCTTCTCCACTCCAGTCGGGCGCCATCTCGCGCGCGACCAAGATCTCGTCATTGCTGGTTCCGGCGGCCACCATCGGCCACACCATCGCGTCCTTGTGGACCACGAAGTCGATGACCACGGGGGCGTCGTTCATGCCCATGGCCTTCTCGATCGTCGCATCGACCTGCTCGGGCGACTCGCAGCGCAGCCCGTGGCAGCCGTAGGCGTCCGCCAGCTTCACGAAGTCGGGGATCCGGTGCGACTCCAGGTTCGTGTTCGAGTAGCGCTCGTTGTAGAAGAGGGTCTGCCACTGCCGGACCATGCCCAGGTTGCCGTTGTTGATCAGCGCGACCTTGATCGGGATGTCGTTGATGGCGCAGGTGGCGAGCTCCTGGTTGGTCATCTGGAAGCAGCCGTCGCCGTCGATGGCCCACACCGTCTTGTCGGGCATGGCGACCTTCGCGCCCATGGCGGCCGGGACGGCGTAGCCCATGGTGCCGAGCCCGCCGGAGTTCAGCCACGTGTTCGGGTGCTCGTAGCCGATGAACTGGGCCGCCCACATCTGGTGCTGGCCGACGCCGGCCGCGTAGATCGCCTCCGGCCCCGAGATGAGGCCCAGTCGCTGGATGACGTACTGCGGCGACAGCGACCCGTCGTCGTACGCCTCGTAGCCGAGCGGGTACGTCTCGCGCATGCGGGCGAGCAGCGTCCACCACTCCTCGTAGTCCGGCGTCGCTCCCGCGGCCAGCTCGGCCTCGATGGCGATGATCAGCTCGGGGATGATCTCGGCCAGGTCACCGACGATCGGGACATCGGCCTGGCGGTTCTTGCCGATCTCGGCAGGGTCGATGTCGGCGTGGATGACGCCCGCATTCGGGGCGAAGGTCGACAGCTTGCCCGTGACGCGGTCGTCGAACCGGGCGCCCAGGGTGATGAGCAGGTCGGACTTCTGGAGTGCGCCCACGGCGGTGACCGTGCCGTGCATGCCGGGCATGCCCATGTGGAGTCGGTGGGAGTCCGGGAAGGCCCCGCGGGCCATCAGGGTCGTGACGACCGGGATGCCCGTGAGCTCCGCCAGCCGGCGCAGCGAAGCCGACGCCCGCGCTCGAATGACGCCACCGCCGACGTAGAGCACGGGCTGCTTGGCCGCCATGATCATGCGCGCGGCCTCGCGGACCTGCTTCGAGTGCGGCTTGGTGACCGGGTGGTAGCCAGGCAGGTCCATCTGGACGGGCCAGTGGAACTCGGTCTCCGCCTGCAGCGCGTCCTTCGAGACGTCGACGAGGACGGGACCGGGCCGGCCCGTGCTGGCCAGGTGGAACGCCTCCGCCACGGCACGCGGGATGTCGTCGGGGTTCGTGATGAGGAAGTTGTGCTTCGTGATCGGCATGGTGATGCCGCGGATGTCCGCCTCCTGGAAGGCGTCCGTGCCGATGGCGCCGCTCGGGACCTGGCCGGTGATGGCGACGACGGGGACGGAGTCCATGTTGGCGTCCGCGAGCGGGGTCACCAGGTTGGTCGCGCCGGGGCCGCTGGTGGCCATGCAGACACCGACCCGCCCGGAAGCGGCGGCGTACCCCTCGGCCGCATGGCCGGCGCCCTGCTCGTGGCGCACGAGGATGTGCCGGATCTTCGGCGAGTCCATCAGCGGGTCGTACAACGGAAGGATGGCCCCACCGGGGATGCCGAATACGTCGGTCGCCCCGGCCGCCTCGAGTGCGTAGACCAGGCTCTGCGCCCCGGTGATCTTCTCGCCCATCTCGTTCCTTAACTCGACGCCTTCAATGAAAAACCCTCCGACCCAATTCGGGTAACGGAGGGAGCGCGCAGATGACCTGAGGTCAGCCCACGCGCCTGTCTACTACGAGAATTCGTGCCACGCCCGACACCCTACCCAACCGCCTCCCGGTCCGGCTACCCGGCCCGCGCGTGACCTGCGTCTCCCATCCATCTCGCCGACCTTGAGGTTCCGCCGGCAATTCGGCCCGCGAAACGGGCGGAACCTCAAGGTCGGCGGGCCGACTCAGTCGCAGACTGCCCCGTGCGAGGCCGACCCCACCAGGCGCGCGTACTTGGCCAGCACGCCGCGCGTGTACCGCGGGGGCAGCGGCTCGAACCCGGCTCGCCGGGCCGCGAGCTCGGCCTCGTCCACCAGCAGGTCCAGCGTGCGCCGCGGGATGTCGATGCGGACCCGGTCGCCATCGCGCACCAGCGCGATCGGGCCTCCGTCGACCGCCTCGGGCGCCACATGCCCGACGCACAGGCCCGTCGTCCCGCCCGAGAAGCGGCCGTCCGTGATGAGCATGACGTCCTTGCCCATGCCTGCGCCCTTGATGGCACCGGTGATCATCAGCATCTCCCGCATCCCCGGGCCGCCCTTCGGCCCCTCGTACCGGATGACCACGACGTCGCCCTTCTGGATGGTCCCGTCCTCGAGCGCGGCCATCGCCGACTCCTCACGGTCGAACACGCGCGCGGCGCCCTCGAACACGTCGACGGGCACGCCGGCGTTCTTCACCACGGCACCCTCCGGGCACAGCGACCCGCCCAGGATCGTGATGCCGCCGGTGCGGGCGAGCGGGGTGTCCATGGCCCGGACGACGCGGCCGTCCGCCGCCGGCGGATCGATCAGCGCGAGGTTCTCCGCCAGCGTCCTGCCCGTCACCGTCATGCAGTCGCCGTGCAGGAGCCCCGCGTCGAGCAGCATGCGCATAACGACGGGGACACCACCCACCCGGTCCAGGTCGAACATCACGAACTCGCCGAACGGCTTGAGATCGGCGAGCAGGGGCACCCGCTCGCTGATGCGCTGGAACTCGTCGAGGTCGAGCTCGAAGCCGCACTCGTGCGCGATCGCAGGCAGGTGCAGGACCGCGTTGGTGGATCCGCCGAGCGCCATCACGACGGTGATGGCGTTCTCCAGGGACTCGCGCGTGATGATGTCGCGAGTGGTGATGCCCCGACGGATCAGCTCGATGACGGACTCCCCCGCGAGCCGCGCCAGCCCTGAGCGCCGGGCGTCCACGGCGGGCGGGGAGGACGATCCGGGCAGGGCCATCCCCATGGCCTCGGCGGCGCTGGCCATGGTGTTCGCGGTGTACATGCCTCCGCAGGTGCCGGCACTCGGGCACACAGCCCGCTCGATGCGGTCGAGGTCACCGTCCGACATCAGGCCCCGTGCGTTCGCACCGACGGCCTCGAACGCCGTCACGATGTTGACGGTGTGCTCGCTCCCGTCCTCCAGCCGCACGTGTCCCGGCAGCAGTGAGCCCGCGTACAGCAGCACGCTGGAGACGTCGAGCCGGGCTGCGGCCATCAGCATCGCCGGGATGCTCTTGTCGCAGCCCGCCAGCGTGACCATGCCGTCCAGCCGCTCGGCCTGCATGACCGTCTCGACGGAGTCGGCGATGACCTCGCGGCTCACCAGCGAGAAGTGCATGCCCTCATGCCCCATCGAGATGACGTCCGACACGGTGATGGTGCCGAACTCCATGGGGAAGCCGCCACCCGCCTGAACGCCCTCGCCCACGGAGGCCGCCACGTCGCGGAGGGACATGTTGCACGGGGTGATGGAGTTCCAGCTCGACGCGATCCCGATCTGAGGCTTCGTGAAGTCGGCGTCGGTCATGCCGAGGGCCCGCAGCATGCCGCGATTGGGCGCCCGATCGCGACCCTGGGTGACCAACGAGCTGCGCGGCGTCATCGTCATCGCCGTAGTCTAGGGACCTGTCGCAGGCGCCTCGAGGAAGCGGAACATGGGATACACGACGCTCATCAGTGCTGACCAGCTGACGGGGATCCTCGACCAGCCGGACACCGTCGTCCTCGATGCACGCTTCACCCTCGACGACGAGGACTGGGGCCGGCGCGTCTACCCCGAGGGCCATATCCCCGGGGCGCAGCAGGCCGACCTGTCGGTGCACATGGCCGGCCCCATCATTCCCGGTGTCACGGGTCGCCGCCCGTTCCCGGAGCCTGACGACTTCGCCCGGCAGCTCGGCGAGTGGGGCATCGACGAGCACTCGCAGGTGGTCACCTACGACGCCGACGGCGGGCTCATGGCGGCCTCCCGACTGTGGCTCATGCTGCGGTGGCTGGGCCACGACCGGGTCGCCGTCCTCGACGGGGGCCTGCCTGCGTGGCTGGCTGCTGGCGGCGCCCTCGCCACGGGAGTCGAGTCGCGTCCTCGCCGCACCTTCACGGCCCATCTGCGACCTGAGCTGCTCGTCGAGGTCGACGAGGTCGACCTCGCCCGGATGCAGCCCCAGACCTGCGTCTTCGACTCCCGAGGAGCCGAGGGCTACCACGGCGGCGGCGTCTACCACGATCCTGTTCGCGGCCACATCGCCGGCGCGGGCCTGGCCGACAGGGCCGAGACGATGACCCCCGATGGTCACCTGCGTCCCGCCGACGAGCTCCGCGCGCACTACAGCCGCCTCATCGGCGACCAGCCGGCGACCAGCATCATCTTCTACTGCGGCTCCGGCGTCACCGCTGCGCAGAACGTGCTGGCCATGACCCATGCCGGGCTCAGCGGGTCGCGCATGTATGTCGGCTCGTGGAGCGAGTGGATCACTGATCCGTCTCGGCCGGTGGAACTGTGAGCCGTCCGTATCGCTTCGCCGTCATCGGGACGGGCTTCTTCGCGCAGAACCACCTCAACGCATGGGCGGAGATCCCGGAGGTCGAGCTCGTCGCGGTGTGCGACATCGATGCGGACCGGGTGAATGCGGCGGCCGCGACGTTCGGCGGCCGGGCCTACACCGATGCCGTCGAGCTCTTCGCGAACGAGGAGCTGGACTTCGTCGACATCGCCACGACTCCTCCGACGCACCGCATGATGGTCGAGCTCGCGGCCGCGCACGGCGTCGCGCCGATCTGCCAGAAGCCGCTGGCCTGGGACATGGACGACGCGAAGGCGATGGTGCGGGCGTGCGCCGAGCGCGACCTGCCGTTCATGGTCCACGAGAACTTCAGGTTCCAGCACCCGATGCGCCGCATCAAGCAGCTGCTCGACGACGGCGCAATCGGGCGTCCATTCTTCGGGCGCATCTCGTTCCGTACGGCCCACGACGTCTACTCGGCCCAGCCCTGGCTGGTCGACAGCGATCGGATGATCATCGTCGACGTGGCGGTGCACCTGTTCGACCTCGCCACCTGCTTCGTCGGCCAGCCCCGCACCCTGTTCACGGACGCCCTCACGGTCAACCCCCGGATCGCCGGCGAGGACGTGGCGACGGTCCTCATGCACATGGACGACGCCACGTGCATCGTCGACGCCAGCTACGAGACGCGATCGGACCACAACACCTACCCGCAGACGTTCGTCGTCCTCGAGGGCACCGAGGGCACGATCACCCTCGGCCCCGACTACCACCTGCAGGTGGTCAGCCGTGGGACCGTGAGCGACGAGGACCTCCTCATCCCCGATCACGGCTGGACGAGTGAGCCGTGGAACGCGATCCAGGACTCCGTCTACACGATCCAGCGACACTGGATCCACTGCCTGCAGACGGGCGACGAGCCGGAGACCTCCGGTGCGCGGACCCTCCAGCTGCTCGACGTCACCCTCGGCGCCTACGAGTCGCTCGCCTCCGGCGCGCGCTACACCGTCGGGAGCCTGTCCTGACCGTCCTGCACGCCGGGCCGCTGACCCTGCGCTACTCGGCCGGCGACCTGCGCGACATCCGACTCGGGGGCACCGAGATCGTGCGGCGGATCTACATGGTCTTCCAGGACCGGAACTGGACCGCACGGCCATGGACCATCCTCGAGGAGGACGTGCAGTCGGCGGGCGACTCCTTCATCGTCGAGCTCCGCGCGCGCGGGTCGTTCGACGCGGAGCCGTTCACCTGGACCGGGCGGTTGACCGGGTCGCCCGACGGGACGATCCGCTACTCGGTCGACGGCTCCCCCGACGCGCCATTCCTCCGCAACCGGCTGGGCCTGTGCGTCCTCCACCCGGCGGATCTGGCCGGCAGGCCGGCGACCGTCGAGACCGTCGGCGGCGTGGTCGTGGAGACGGCCTTCCCCCTGGCCATCTCGCCGGACCAGCCGTTCGCCGACATGCGCGCCCTCACCCACGAGGTCGCCCCGGGCCTGCGCGTCACCGTCCGGATGACCGGCGAGACCTTCGAGAGCGAGGACCACCGCAACTGGAGCGATGCGTCCTTCAAGCACTACTGCACCCCGATCTCCCTGCCGTTCCCCGTGACCGTGAATCCGGGTGAGCGCATCACCCAGGCGGTGGAGGTGACGCTCGACGGAGCGGTGCCCGTGGAGCCATGGTCGCCGCCCGACCTGCGCATCGACCTCACCGACGATGAGCTCACGCTGCCTCGGATCGGCGTCCAGCTCGACCATGACGGTCATCGCCTCACCTCCGAGGAGATCCAACGGCTCGCCGCCCTCCGGCTCGCCCACGTCCGGGTCGACATCGACACCTCCTCCCCTGCCGCCCTTCCTCGCCTCGAGGCGGCGCTGCAGGATGCCGAGGCGATCGGCGCCCTCCTGGTGCCTGCCCTGCACGTCACCGACACCGCTGACCTCGCCCGCCTCTCCCCGTGGGCGGATGACGTGCGCATCGATCACTGGATCGTCCTCGACCCGGCCGCCAAGGTGACCGGACCCGACCTCGTGGCGGCGGCAGTGGCGGTGGTGGGCCAGCGCGTCGGCGGCGGGACGGACCTCTACTTCACCGAGCTGAACCGCGGCCGGCCGCGCGCGACCCCCTTCGTCGCCTTCTCGATCAACCCCCAGGTGCACGCCAGCGACGACCAGTCCGTGATGCAGAACGCGGTCACGCAGTCCACCATCGCCCGCAATGCCCGCGCGCTCTACCCGGACGCCTGGCTCGAGGCATCGCCCATCACCCTGCGACCCGAGGTTCAACCCCAACGCGACCGAGCCCGAGCTCGACCGCAGCAACACATCCCTGCCGAGCCGGGTGGATGCGCGCCAGTGCACGGGCTTCGCCGCAGCCTGGACGGTGCTGTCCCTCAAGGCGATCGCCGAGGCGGGGGCACTCGATGCCGTCACCTACTTCGAGGCGACCGGCTGGGAGGGGCTCATGGAGCGCGCCGAGGGATCGGCGCAGCCTGCGGACTTCCCGTCGACGGCAGGCGACGTGTTCCCCGCGTACGACGTGTTCGCCGCGCTGGCGGGGGCGACCACCGTCCGCATCTGCCGCTCCACCGACCCTGCGCGCGCCGATGCCCTGGCCCTGGGCGACGGCACGATCCTCGTCGCCAACGGGACGGCGACCGAGCAGGTCGTCGATGTGCGGGACCGCAGCATCACCGTCGCCCCCTTCTCCGTGGTGCGGCTGCCCAACCTCCGGAAGGAATCGTCATGAGCACCGAGCTGTTCTCGCTCAGCGGCAGGAACGTCCTCATCACCGGTGCCGGAGGGGTCATCGGCACCGAGCTCGCCGCGCGCGATGGCCGCGGCCGGCGGAGTCATCGGCGCCCAGGACCTGACCCTGGAGCGGGCTGACTCGGTGGGTGCCGACTTCTCCTTCGCCGCCGACCTGTCCGTCGTGGACGAGTGCCGTTCCCTCGTCGCGCGCGCCGAGGAGGAGATGGGTGGCATCGACGTCCTCGTCAACTGCGCGGGCATCAACCGGCGCAAGCCGATCGACGACGTCACTCCGGAGGACTTCGACGCGATCGTCGCTGTCAACATGCGCGCCGTCTACTTCGTGAGCCAGGCGGCGCACGCAGGGATGAAGGCGCGTGGCGGCGGGGCCATCGTCAACATCTCCTCGATGAGCGCGCGGTACGGCTACAACACCATCTCGGTGTACGCAGCCACGAAGGCGGCCGTGACGTCGATGACCCGGTCGTTCGCCCGCGAGTGGGTCAAGGACGGCATCCGCGTCAACTGCATCGAGCCGGCCGTCGTGAAGACCGAGTTCACCAAGCCGCTGTGGGGCGAGCCGCATCGTGAGCGGTGGTTCGCCGACAACATGCCCATGGGACGCCTCATCGACCCGCCCGAGCTCGTGGGCGCGGTGATCTTCCTGGCCAGCGGGGCCTCCAGCTACATCACCGGCCAGGCGATCACCATCGAGGGCGGACTGCTCTCCGGCGCCGACTGGGACGCGTACCAGGAGGACTAGTGCGTCGGGCCGTCAGGACGACGCGACGCACCGCTGGCGCTGCTCCCCCAGCCCGCTGATGGCGAGCGTCATCTCGTCCCCGGCCGTGAGCCAGGCGGGCTCGGCCATGCCCATGGCGACGCCCGGCGGCGTACCCGTGTTGACGAGGTCGCCGGGGTCCAGCACGAGGTACTGGCTGATGTAGTGCAGCAGGAACGGGACGTCGAAGATCAGGTCGGACGTGTGCCCGGTCTGCCGGCGCTCGCCGTTCACGTCGAGCCGCAGGTCGAGGCCGTCGGCGAGGTCGAGCTCGTCCGGCGTCACCAGCCAGGGCCCGCAGGGGTTGAAGGTCTCGCAGGACTTGCCCTTGACCCACTGGCCGGTGCCCTCGAGCTGGAACGCGCGCTCGGAGACGTCATTGGAGATCACGAATCCGGCGATGTGGGCCAGGCTCTCCTCCGGGGAGGCCAGGTAGCGGCACGTGGACCCGATGACCACGCCGAGCTCCACCTCCCAGTCGACCTTCGTCGAGCCACGCGGCATGATCACGTCGTCGTTGGGGCCCACCACGGCGTTGGGGGCCTTGTTGAACAGCACCGGCTCAGCGGGGATCGCCATCTTCGACTCGTTGGCGTGGTCGATGTAGTTGAGCCCGACGCAGAGGACGTTGCCCGGCCGGGCGATAGGCGCTCCGACCCGAAGGTCGTCGGCCAGGATCGGCAGCACGGCGAGGTCGGCTGCCCGCAGGCGGTCGATGCCGCTGCTGGCGAAGAAGGCTCCGTCGAAGTCGGCCGTGATGGTCGACACGTCCCGTCGCCGACCCTGCTCGTCGAGCACGACCGGGGTCTCGGAGCCCGCAGGCCCCACGCGCATGAGCTTCATCAGGGCCTCTAGTCGCAGACCGCGCCACGCGACGCCGAGCCGACGAGGCGCGAGTACTTGGCCAGCACGCCGCGGGTGTAGCGAGGCGGCAGCGGCTCGAAGGCCGCCTGCCGGGATGCGAGCTCGGCCTCGTCGACGAGGAGGTCGAGGGTCCGGTTCGGGATGTCGATCCGGACCCGGTCGCCCTCCTTCACAAGGCCGATCGGGCCGCCGTCGACGGCCTCCGGTGCCACATGGCCGACGCACAGGCCGGTGGTGCCGCCGGAGAACCTGCCGTCGGTGATGAGCATGACGTCCTTGCCGAGGCCGGCGCCCTTGATCGCACCGGTGATCATGAGCATCTCGCGCATGCCCGGGCCGCCCTTGGGGCCCTCGTACCGGATGATGACGACGTCGCCCTTCTGGATGGTCCCGTCCTCGAGCGCGGCCATCGCCGACTGCTCGCGCTCGAACACCCGGGCCACTCCCTCGAAGACGTCGACCGGCACGCCGGCGTTCTTGACCACCGCACCCTGAGGGGCCAGCGAGCCGCGGAGCACGGTGATCCCGCCGGAGGTGGCGATCGCGTTCTTCGAGGCGTAGAGGATGTCGCCGTCCGGATCCGGCGGGTTGATGTCGGCGAGGTTCTCGGCCATGGTCCTGCCGGTGACGGTCAGGCAGTCGCCGTGCATCAGGCCCGCGTCGAGCAGGGCCCGCATGATGACGGGGACGCCGCCCACGCGGTCGACATCGCTCATCACGTAGCGCCCGAAGGGCTTGACGTCGGCGAGCAGCGGGACCTTCGATCCGATGCGGTGGAAGTCCTCCATCTCCAGCTCGACGTCGGCCTCGTGCGCGATCGCCAGCAGGTGCAGCACGGCGTTGGTGGAGCCACCGAAGGCCATGACGACGGCGATCGCGTTCTCCAGCGACTGCTTGGTGATGATGTCGCGGGTCGTGATGCCCTGGCGGATGAGCTCGACGACCGCCTCGCCCGAGCGACGAGCGAAGCCGTCGCGACGACGGTCCACGGCCGGCGGCGCGGCCGAGCCCGGGAGCGACATGCCCATCGCCTCCGCGGCGCTGGCCATCGTGTTCGCGGTGTACATGCCGCCGCAGGCACCCTCGCCCGGGCAGATGGCGCGCTCGATCAGGTCGACGTCCTCACGGGACATGAGGCCGCGGGCGCACGCGCCCACCGCCTCGAAAGCGTCGATGATCGTCACGTCGCGCTCCGATCCGTCGGAGAGCTTGACGTGCCCGGGCAGGATCGACCCGGCGTACACGAACACCGCAGCGACGTCGAGACGGGCCGACGCCATCAGCATGCCCGGCAGGGACTTGTCGCACCCGGCGAAGGTGACCATGCCGTCGAGCCGTTCCGCCTGCATGACGGCCTCGACGGAGTCGGCGATGATCTCGCGCGACACCAGGGAGAAGTGCATGCCCTCGTGGCCCATCGAGATGCCGTCCGAGACGGAGATCGTGCCGAACTGCATGGGGAAGCCGCCGGCGGCGTGCACGCCCTCCTTGGCCGACCGGGCGAGGCGCTCGAGCGACAGGTTGCAGGGCGTGATCTCGTTCCAGCTCGACGCGACGCCGATCTGGGGCTTGGGGAAGTCCTCGTCGGACATGCCCACCGCTCGGAGCATCCCGCGGGCGGCCGCCCGCTCGAGGCCGTCGGTCACGTCGGAGCTGCGCGGCTTCATGTTCGTCATGGCATGCAGCCTATTGAGGCGCGGTCAGGGGCAGTACCACGCCTCCTGCTGCGCGATGACGCCCTTGTCCGCGTCGTCGAAACCACCCGATGTCTCCGCGGTGGGGATCATCCACGCCAGCGGCACCTTCGCCTTCCCGGATCCCTCGGGGAAGCCCGGCAGCCACACCCGGCGGACCATCACCCGCAGGGTCACGGCCGTGCTCGTCGTGCCGGCCCAGCATGCGGTGGCCTGGTCGAAGGCCTTGGCCTGCCGCTTGGTGACTCGCTGCCCCGGCTGGGCGCCCTTGTACTGCGTCACGATGACGGGTTCCGCATTGATATCGACCTGCCAGCGGGCATCGAGGTTGAACGACATCCCCGCGGTCTTCGACGTGGGCACCGTGAACGAGACACGGCCGTTCTTCACGACGGCCTTCGTGCCGGTCCAGATCGATGCCTGGGCGCTGCCCGCGTTGAGGGCCTGGACGGGGGTGATGGCGCAGCCCTCGCAGCCGGTCACCTTCATGGTGATCGTGGTCATGTCCTCAGCGGATGCCGGCGGGGCGGCGGCACCGATCGCGGTGAGGGTCAGCAGGCTGGCAATGGCAGCGACCGAGCGCTTCATGGGACCTCCCTGGGGCCTACCGGGAGACTACGGACGCGAGCGGCTCACCCGCCGCGAAACGACGCATCTGCTCCTCCACCAGCCTTCGCGCACGGGGCAGGAACGCCGAGGTGTTGCCGCCCACATGCGGGCTGACGAGGACACCGGGCAGGGTCCACAGCGGATGTCCCGACGGCAGCGGCTCGGGGTCGGTGACGTCCAATGCGGCTCGGATCCGGCCCATGGCCGCATGCCGCACCAGCGCGTCGGTGTCGACCACCGGCCCCCGGGCGACGTTCACGAGGAGGGCGCCCTCCCTCATGCGCGACAGGAAGGCGTCGTCGACGAGCCCCGTCGTCTCCTCGGTGAGGGGCACCGCGAGCACCACGACGTCGACGGTGGGCAGCAGCACGCCCACGTCCGCCGTGGCCACGACACCCGGCCTGGCCGTTCGCGCCGCCATCGTGACATCGGTCTCGAACGGCTCGAGGCGCCGCTGCACCGCGCGACCGACGCCACCGGCACCGATCACCAGCACCCGCTTGTCGGCGAGCGCCTCCCGGCGCGCGTACAGCCAGGCCCCGGAGGGCATCGCCCGGGCGAACTCGTCGAGGCCCCTCAGCGAGGCCAGGATCAGTCCGACCGCGAGCTCGGCCGTGCTGGCATCGTGGACGCCGCCGGCATTGCAGAGGGTCACCCCGCGCGGAAGGTGGCGCAACGCCGTCTCGTACCCGGCCGTCAGGAGCTGGACGACCTTGAGGTTCGGCATGGCGGACATCAGTTCGAGGTCGGCCGCAGGCCCCATGTAGCGGGGCACGTAGAAGACGACGCGATCCGGGTCGTCGACCAGTGGCAGCGGCGGCCTCGCCGGTCGAACGTCCTCCGGCAGCATCGCCCCCAGCACGGCTACTCCGCGACGCCGAGCCGCTCGAGCAGCAGGGCCCGGACCTTCGCGGCGTCGGCCTGCCCGCGCGTCGTCTTCATGACGGCCCCCACGATGGCGCCGGCCGCCTGCACCTTGCCGCCGCGGATCTTCTCGGCGACATCGGGCTGGGCGGCCAGGGCCTCGTCGATGGCGGCGAGCAGGGCGGAGTCGTCGCTGACGATCGCCAGCCCGCGTCCGGCGATGACGTCGTCGACATCGCCCTCGCCTGCGATCACGCCCTCGAACACCTGCCGGGCCAGCTTGTCGTTCAGGCTCCCCTCGGCGACGAGCGCCTCGACGCGGCGGATCTGCGCCGGGGTCACAGGGACGTCGCCCAGCTCCATGCCACGGTCATTCGCGATGCGGGCGAACTCGCCCGTCCACCACTTGCGCGCCGCGGCCGGCTCGACGCCCTCCGCGATCGTCGCCTCGACGAGCTCGACGGCGCCGGAGTTGACGAGAGTCTGGAACTCGTGGTCGCCGATCCCCCACTCGGCGCGAAGGCGGGCGCGCTTGGCGGACGGCAGTTCCGGCAGGGTTCCCCGCAGCTCCTCGATCCACTCGAGAGTGGGCGCCACCGGCACGAGGTCGGGCTCCGGGAAGTAGCGGTAGTCCTCCGCCTGCTCCTTGGAACGCCCCGACGTCGACCGGCCGGTGTCCTCGTGGAAGTGCCGCGTCTCCTGGATCACGCGTCCGCCGGAGGTGAGCACGGCGGCCTGGCGCTCGATCTCCGAGTGCACTGCCCGCTCGACCGAGCGCAGCGAGTTGACGTTCTTCGTCTCGCTGCGGGTTCCCCACGGATCGCCGGGAAGGTTGAGGGAGACGTTGACGTCGCAGCGCAGCGAGCCCTCCTCCATGCGGACATCGGAGACGCCGAGCGCGCGCATGAGGTCGCGCAGCTCCGCGACGTAGGCCTTGGCGACCTGCGGTCCGAGCGTGCCGGTGCCCGGGATCGGCTTGGTGACGATCTCGATCAGAGGGATGCCCGCGCGGTTGTAGTCGACGAGTGAGTAGTCGGCACCGTGGATGCGACCCGTCGCGCCACCCGCATGGGTGAGCTTGCCGGTGTCCTCCTCCATGTGCACGCGCTCGATCTCGACCCGGAACTCGCGCGGGCCCTCGTCGGTCTCGACGGTGACGTCGAGGTAGCCGTCGAAGCAGAGCGGCTCGTCGTACTGGCTGATCTGGTAGTCCTTCGGCATGTCCGGGTAGAAGTAGTTCTTCCGGGCGAACCGGCACCACGACGCGATGCTGCAGTTGAGCGCGAGCCCCATGCGGATGGTCGACTCGACCGCGACGCGGTTGACGACCGGCATGGATCCGGGCAGGCCCAGGCACACCGGGCACACCTGCGTGTTGGCCTCGGCGCCGAAAGCCGTCGGGCACGAGCAGAACATCTTCGAGTTGGTGCCGAGCTCGACGTGCGTCTCGATGCCGAGGACCGGCTCGAACACGGCGAGAGCGTCCGCGAAGTCGATGGTGTCGTGGCTGGTCGTCATAGCGCCGGAGCCTCCTCGATCAGCAGGTGGCCCCAGCGGTCGACGAGGGCCGACTCCAGGGCGGAGCCGACGAGGTACAGGCGGTCGTCGGCCATGGGGGGAGCCATGATCTGCAGGCCCACGGGCAGGCCGTCCTCCGGGGCGAGCCCCACCGGCAGCGACATCGCCGCATTGCCTGCGAGGTTGACCGGGATGGTGGCGATGTCGTTGAGGTACATCGCGATCGGGTCGTCGACCTTGTCGCCGATCTTGAACGCGGTGGTCGGCGCAGTGGGCGAGACGAGGACGTCGACCTTCTCGAACGCGGCGTTGAAGTCGCGGGTGATGAGCGTGCGCACCTTCTGCGCCTGGCCGTAGTACGCGTCGTAGTAGCCGCTCGACAGCGCATAGGTGCCGATCATGATCCGGCGCTTCACCTCGGCGCCGAAGCCGGCCTCGCGGGTGAGCGCCATGACCTCCTCGACGGAGCGACTGCCGTCGTCGCCCTCGCGCAGGCCGTATCGCATGCCGTCGAAGCGGGCGAGGTTGCTGGACGCCTCCGACGGGAGGATCAGGTAGTACGCGGCGAGCGCGTACTCGAAGTTGGGGCACGACACCTCGACGACCTCGGCGCCGAGGGCGGTCAGGATCTCCACCGCCTCGGTGAAACGCTGCGAGACGCCGGGCTGGTAGCCCTCGCCGCTGAGCTCCTTGACCAGGCCGATGCGCAGGCCTCGGACGTCGCCACGACGGGCCGCTCCCACGACGTCGGGGACGTCTGCGTCGATCGAGGTGGAGTCGCGGGGGTCGTGCCCAGCGATCGCGGCATGGAGCAGCGCGGTGTCCATCACGGTGCGAGCGCAGGGACCGGCCTGGTCGAGGGACGAGGCGAGGGCGACGAGGCCGTACCGCGAGACCGCGCCGTAGGTCGGCTTGACGCCGACGGTGCCGGTGACGGAGGCCGGCTGGCGGATGGACCCGCCGGTGTCCGTGCCGATGGCAAGCGGGGCCTCGAACGAGGCGAGGGCGGCCGACGAGCCGCCGCCCGAGCCACCCGGGATGCGCTCGAGGTCCCAGGGGTTGCGCGTGGGTCCGTAGGCGGAGTGCTCGGTGGACGAGCCCATCGCGAACTCGTCCATGTTGGTCTTGCCGAGGATGACGACGTCAGCCGCGCGCAGGCGCTGCACCACCGTCGAGTCGTACGGCGGCCGCCACCCCTCGAGCACGCGGGAGCCGCAGGTGGTGGGCACGCCCTTCATGGTGAGGACGTCCTTGAGCGCGAGCGGCACGCCGGCCAGCGGGCCGAGGTGCTCCCCTGCGGCACGCTTGCGGTCGACCGCACGCGCGGACTCGAGCGCGTCCTCGTGGAGGACGTGCAGGAACGCATGCACGCGCTCGTCGACAGCGGCGATCCGGTCGAGATGGGCCGTGGTCACCTCCTCGCTGGACACCTCCCCGGCCGCGATCGCCTGCGCGAGCACCAGGGCCTCCTGACGGATCAGGTCGCCTTCCATGGTCGCCACGGCTACTCCTCGTCCAGGATGCGCGGGACGCGGAAGCGGTCGTCCTGCCAGGCCGGTGCGCCCGCAGCAACGGTCGCGCGATCGAGTCCGGGCATCGCGACGTCGTCGCGGTAGACGTTCTCGACCGGGATGGGGTGCGAGGTCGGCGGGATGTCCTCGGCAGCGACCTCGGACACGCGCGCCACGGACTGCAGGATCACGTCCAGCTGGCCGGCATAGTGGTCGAGCTCGTCCTCGCTGAGCTGCAGGCGGGCCAGGCGAGCCAGGTGCTCGACGTCGGCGCGGGTGATCGCGGTCATGCCCGCAATCCTATTGAGGCGATCGTCGCTGCGATCTGACGAGGCTCCGGAGCCGATCGGCGGCCGTCGGTATCGTTCCGGTCTCACTACTGTGGGCCGGTGAGCGAGACGGCTGCCGTGGACCGGCGATCGCCGGCCTGGGCCTTCGCCGCAGGGGCATCCGTCGGTGTCGTCGGGGGTCTCGTGGGCCTGGGCGGCGCCGAGTTCCGGCTGCCCCTGCTGATCGGGGTGTTCGGCTTCGCGGCCCTGTCGGCGGTCATCCTGAACAAGTCGATGAGCCTGATCGTGGTGTGCGCGGCCATCCCCGCCCGGCTCCTTGCCGTCCCGCCCGCCGAGGTGGCGGCGCACTGGGCGATCGTGGTGAACCTGCTGATCGGCAGCCTGCTGGGCGCGTGGCTGGGGGCAGCATGGGCGACCCGCATGCGGACCGCCACCCTCTACCGGGTGCTCGCGCTCCTGCTCGTCGCTATCGCCGCCGTCTTCGCTGCCAGCCATTGGGGCATCCTGCCCGACCCCTCCCTCTCAGGCGCCCGGCTGTTCGTCGCCGGCGTCCTTGCGGGCTTCGGCATCGGGGTCGTGGCTGCTGTCATGGGGGTGGCGGGCGGGGAGCTGCTCATCCCGACGATCACGGTGCTGTACGGCGTCGACGTGAAGCTCGCTGGGAGCCTGTCCCTCCTGGTGTCCCTGCCGACCATGCTCGTCGCCTTCTTCAGGTACAGCAAGGACCAGGCCTTCGGCGTGCTCCGGGACAACCCGTGGTTCGTCCTGGCGATGGCGGCGGGCTCGATCGCAGGGACGATCGCGGGCGGGCTGCTGCTCGGAGTCGTGTCGGAGGCCGTCATCTCGCCCCTGGTCGTGTTGCTCCTGCTTGGCAGCGCATGGAAGGTGTGGCAGCACGCGAGCGACTAGGGCGTTGGCAGCACCCGCCACCTCACCGACCGTCAGCCGAGCGGGTCAGGGGGCGAAGGGGGCTCCGTGGCCCGGCACGACCAGCACCGGCTCGAGGGCGAGGATGCGATCACGCGAGCGGAGCAGCACCTCCTGGTCGGGTGCGTAGGGGTCCTCGTCCGGTCCACCCTCGAACCACCAGGCGTGCGTGCACACGACGAGGCCGTCATCGGACTCGATCAGCGTCGAGATGTCCTCGGCGGTGTGGCCGGGGGTGCGGATGAGCCGGATCCCGTCGGCGAGCACCCGGCCCTCAGCGTCGCCGTCTGCCCACAGGTCCCCCTGGTAGATCGCGGCGAAGTCGTGGAAGCGGGCATTCGGGAACAGCGCCGCGTTCAGGGTGTGGTCGATGTGCTGGTGGCTGAACACCACGTCGGTGATCCCCGCGGGGTCGACGTCCAGCTCGCGGAGCGGATCGAGGATCAGCGCGGTCGTCGCGACCAGGCCGGGATCGACGATGACCCGCACGTCCCCCGACTCGGCGTACGTGACCGTCGAGCCGACGTGCATCCCCTCAGGGGTCTCGTCGCCGACGTAGCCAGCGTGCAGGATCCGATAGCTCGCGGACATCAGCCCTCCAGTGTGTGCGTGAGCGCATTCTCCAGCCCGGAGGCCAGGAGCGCGGTGAAGCCGTCGAGGCCGACGACGGGAACGCCCAGGCTGAGCGCCTTGTCGAGCTTGGAGCCGGCGTTGTCGCCAGCCACGACCAGCTGGGTCTTCTTCGACACCGACGACGCCACCTTGCCGCCCAGGTCGGTCACGGCTGCAGCGGCGGAGTCGCGGGTGAAGCCCTCCAGGGACCCGGTGATGACGACCGTGACGCCTGCGAGCGGCTGCGGGCCCACGTGGACGATCTCGTCGGCCATCCGCACGCCACCGCGTCGCCACTTCTCGACGATGTCGCGGTGCCAGTCCTCCTCGAACCACTCGCGGACGGCCTCGGCGATGACGCCGCCGACGCCGTCGGTGCCGGCCAGCTCCTCGACGGACGCCTCGATGACTGCGTCGAGCGAGCCGAACCGCCGGGCCAGGCCCTGGGCGGCCGTCGGCCCCACGTGGCGGATCGAGAGGGCGACCAGGACGCGCCACAGCGGCTGCTGCCGGGCCACGTCGAGGTTCGCCAGCATCGCTCGGGCGTTCTCGGAGAGCTGGACGCCCTCCTCCCCCTTGCCCGGCTCCCGGGTGAAGAAGGGGCAGCGCAGCAGGTCGGCATCGGTGAGCAGGAACAGGTCGCCCTCGTCCTGCACCAGGCCGCACTCGAGCATCGCGATGGCCGCCTTGTAGCCGAGGCCCTCGATGTCGAAGGCTCCCCGGGACGCGACGTGGAACAGCCGCTCGCGCATCTGTGCCGGGCAGCTGCGCGCGTTGGGACAGCGGATGTCCTTGTCGCCCTCCTTCTCCGGCTTGAGCGCCGTGCCGCACTCGGGGCAGCGGGTGGGCATGACGAACGCCCGCTCGCTGCCGTCGCGCTCCTCCAGCACCGGTCCCAGCACCTCGGGGATGACGTCTCCGGCCTTGCGCAGGAACACCATGTCGCCGATGAGCACGCCCTTGCGCCCACCTCGAAGGCGTTGTGCAACGTGGCCATGGAAACGGTCGATCCGGCCACGCGCACGGGCTCCATCACGGCGAACGGGGTCACGCGCCCCGTACGACCGACGTTGACCTGGATGTCGTTCAGCCGCGTGCGCACGACCTCGGGCGGGTACTTGTAGGCGATCGCCCAGCGGGGCGCCCTCGACGTCTCGCCCAGCTGCTGCTGCAGGGAGATGTCGTCGACCTTGATGACGACCCCGTCGATCTCGTGCTCGACGTCGTGGCGGTGCTCGCCGTAGTAGGCGATGAAGTCGAGGACCCCCGCCGCATCCGGGTGGACGCGGGCGCGTGAGCTCACGGGCAGCCCCAGGTCGCCGAGCACCGCGTAGCCGTCGCTCTGCCTCTCGATGGTGACGCCCTCGACCGCGCCGATCCCGTGGACTGTCAGCCGCAGCCCGTCGAGGCGGGTGACCGCACGTGCCAGCTCCGCCTCCATCCGGGCGATCCGCCCCTCCGCCCGCTCGCCGGTGCGGCCGTCGGCCCGGGCCGCAGCGAGCTCGGCCTCACGCCGGTCGACGCGCTGGCGCAGCGAGCCGGCCGCGGTGTTCCTCGGGTTGGCGAAGGCGGGCAGGCCCATGTCCTGCTGCTCGGCGTTGATGCGCTCGAAGTCGGCGACCGGCAGGAACACCTCGCCCCGCACCTCGAGCAGGCGCGGGACCGGCTTGCCGGAGGCGGACGCGAGCCGACGCGGCACCGAGGGGATGTAGCGCACGTTGTAGGTGACGTCCTCCCCGACGCGCCCGTCACCGCGGGTCGCCAGCGTGGTGAGGGCGCCGTCGACATAGACCGCATCCACCGCCAGGCCGTCGATCTTCAGCTCGCACAGCAGGTCGGGCAGCGACCCGAGCCCTGACTCCACCCGATCGAGCCAGGCAGCCAGCTCGTCCGTGTCGAAGGCGTTGTCCAGCGAGTAGAGCCGCTGCAGGTGCTCGACCGGCTCGAACATCTCCGACCGCTGGCCGCCCACCGTCTGGGTCGGCGACTCCCCGCTCACCAGATGCGGGTTCGCCTGCTCCAGGGCCGACAGCTCCGCGTAGAGCACGTCGTACTCGGCATCCGACAGGGTCGGCGCATCGTGCTGGTAGTAGGCCGCACGCGCCGCGTTGATGACGTCGACGAGCTCGGTCCAGCGTGCGCGCGCCCCGGGCGACCGCCGACTCACCCGCCATCGCTCGGCCTCCCTCCGGTCGTCGTCATCGTGCCGCAGCACCCTGCCCACGGCCCGGCAGGCCGCGAGGGCCGTGCGCGCCCACTCCGGGCTCGCCCCGGCGAGGCCGCAGGTCGGAGTCACGGCCACCTGGGCGAGCCAACGGTCGTCCTCCATGCCGAGTCGGTGGAGCAGTGCGCGCAGGGAGGCACTGGCAGCAGTATCCGCCAGCGGTCCGACACCCGTCGACGGCACGACGCCCGCCAGGATGCCGATACCCGCCTCGAAGGCCAGCCCGAGGTCCTCGTCGATCGCATCCCCCACCAGGGCAAGGTCGATGCTCACGAACTCCGCCCCCGACGAGCGCAGGAGCGGTACGTGCGGGTCCTCGGCACAGCAGTGCACGCCCGGGACGGCGCCCGCGTCGGCGATGCGGGAGAGGACGTGACCGAGCACCCGCTCCGCCACCTGCGCGTCGACCGCACGGTACGACGACAGCCCGCTCGCCGTGCCGATGCGACCGGCCAGGACCGCGGGCAGGCCGGGCTCGTCGAGCTGCACGACGACGGCCGAGGCGCCCGGCAGCCGCCGGCGCACATCGGCCACGTGGCCGACGACCGCCTCCCCCAGGGCCTGGGCGATGTCCCATGCGGCCGCGGGATCGCGCAGGGCCCGCTCCCCCGTCATCAGCTCGATGGCCGCCGTCAGCGTCCACGGACCGGCGACCTGGACCTTGACGGGGCCGTCGTACCCGACCGCCGACTCCTCGAGGGCGTCGAGGTCCTCCCCGAGGAAGGACACCGCCCGTCGCATCTCCCGCCCAAGCCCCGCCGTGAAGCGCCAGCCGTCAGGAGTGGTCTCGAGCCCCATCCCCGAGCTCACCGACGCCAGCAGTCCGCCGGTCCGCCCGATGATGTCGGCCCCGGGTCCCCGGGCGGGGAGCTCGGCGACATGCAGGAAGCCCGGCAGCTCGCCGGCGATGATCCGGGTGGCCTCCAGCGCCGACGTGCCGGGCATGGAGCCCACCCCGGTGGCGGTGGCGGGCGTCCAGGGCAGGGTCATCGACCCGACCCGGCGAGGTCACAAGCGGGCGCATCGGACGTCCCGGCGGCCATCACGTGACGGGTGGCGTCCACCGTGGCCGAGCCGACCACGCGGGTGCCCTCGTAGAGGACGACCGCCTGGCCGGCGGCGAGGCCCCGGATCGGCTCCTCGAGGTCGACGACGAGCCGGTCGCCCGCCATCCGCGCCCGGGCGGCGACGGGGATCCCGTGCGCGCGCACCTGGGCGAGCACCCCGACGGGGTCGCTCCCGACAGGCGGACCGGCCCAGACGACCCGGATGCCCTCGATGACGTCGACGTCGAGGAGTGCTGGGCGGCCCCACTCGCACCGTGCTGGTCGAGATGTCGACATCGACCACGTACCTCGGGGCGCCGTCGGCCGCGGGGACCCGCAGGTTGAGCCCTCGGCGCTGCCCGATCGTGAAGGCGTGAGCACCCTCGTGCCGGGCCAGGACCTCGCCCGTGGTCGCATCGACGATGTCCCCGGGAGCCGCGCCGACCCGGGACCTGACGAAGGCGGCGGTGTCGCCGTCGGGGATGAAGCAGATGTCGTGACTGTCGGGCTTCCGAGCGACCTGCAGGCCTCGGCGCTCTGCCTCGTCGCGGACGACGTCCTTGACGTCCCCGCCGAGCGGGAACGCCGAATGGGCGAGCTGGGTCGCCGTGAGGACTCCGAGGACGTAGGACTGGTCCTTGGCCGGATCGACCGCGCGGTGCAGCTCCGGTCCGTCGGGCCCTGGATGATGCGCGCGTAATGGCCGGTGGCCACCACGTCGAAGTCCATCGCGAGCGCCCGGTCGAGCACAGCGGAGAATTGATCTTCTCGTTGCAGCGCAGGCACGGGTTGGGGGTCCGCCCGTTGCGGTACTCGTCGACGAAGTCGGCGATCACGTCGTCACGGAAGCGCTCGGACAGGTCCCAGACGTAGAACGGGATGCCGAGCTGGTCCGCCACGCGGCGCGCGTCCCTGGCGTCATCGAGGGTGCAGCAGCCACGCGACCCGGATCCGGGGGTCGAGCCCGAGCGCGACAGCGCCAGGTGCACGCCCACCACCTCGTGGCCCTCGTCGACCATGCGTGCGGCGGCGACCGAGGAGTCGACACCGCCCGACATCGCTGCGATGACGCGCATGTCAGCCGACCCTGGACGCGAGGGACCCTGCTCGCCGTGCCCTCTCGACAGCCCCCGGCAGGGCCGACAGCACCGCATCCACGTCGGCCTGCGTCGATCCCTCGCCGAGGCTGAAGCGCAGGGACGACCGGGCGACCGACTCGTCGACGCCCATGGCCAGCAGCACGTGGCTCGGCTCGGGGATCCCGGCCGTGCAGGCCGAGCCGGTGGAGCAGTCGACGCCCGCCGCGTCCATCAGCATGAGCAGCAGGTCACCCTCGCAGCCGGGGAAGGACAGGTGGGCGTTGCCCGGCAGGCGCTCGTCCGCACCGATGCCCGGGTCGCCGTTGAGGATCGCATCGGGCACGGCCTCGAGCACGCCGCGCACGAGGTGCTCGCGCAGCGCGGCCAGCCGGGGTCATCCGCTCGGGCTGACCGGACACGGCCAGCTCGACGGCGACCGCGAAGGCCGCTATGGCCGGGGCATCGAGCGTGCCGATCGGACCTCGCGCTCCTGCCCGCCACCATGGAGGACGGGGGTGAGCGCCGTGCGCGGATCGGCGATGAGCGCGCCCACCCCGAACGGGCCGCCGATCTTGTGGCTGCTGATCGTCGCGGCATCGGCGCCGAGCGCGCCGAAGTCGACGGGCAGGTAGCCGAGCGCCTGCACCGCGTCGGTGTGGAAGGGGAACCCCCGCAGCGCGGCACATCGCAGCGATCTCCTGGACCGGCTGGACCGTGCCGATCTCGTTGTTGGCCCACATGACGGTGCACAGCGCCACGGCGGACGGGTCGGCGAGTCCGGCGGCGACGGCATCGAGATCCACGCGGCCGAGGCCGTCGACGGGCAGCCAGGTGATCCCGGCTGACTGCTCCTCGCCCAGCCACATGACGGGGTCGAGGACGGCATGGTGCTCGATTGACGACGCCAGGACACGGTCGCGCACCCAGCTCGCGCCGCCGGGACCAGAACAGCCCCTTCACCGCGAGGTTGTCGGCCTCCGTGCCTCCGGAGGTGAACACGACGGCGCTCGGCCGCACGCCCAGCAGCGCGGCTATCGACTCGCGCGACTCCTCGACGACACGGCGTGCCCGGCGACCCGAGGTGTGCAGGGACGAGGGGTTGCCCACGTGCGCCGACTGTGCGACCCACTCATCACGGACAGCCGGCAGCATCGGCGTCGTCGCCGCATGGTCCAGATAGGCCCGGTCGTCCACGACGGCCAATGCTAGTCAGGTGCCTTGAGCTGGCCCGGTTCTTGATCTCGTCCGTCAGCTGCGGCACGACGGTGAAGAGGTCGCCGACGACGCCATAGTCGGCGAGCTCGAAGATCGGGGCCTCGGGATCCTTGTTGACCACGATGATCGTCTTGGACGTCTGCATCCCGGCCCGGTGCTGGATCGCGCCGGAGATCCCGTTCGCGATGTACAGCTGCGGCGACACCGTCTTGCCGGTCTGCCCCACCTGGAACTGGTGCGGGTACCAGCCCGCATCCGTCGCCGCCCGGCTCGCGCCCACTGCAGCACCGAGGGAGTCAGCGAGAGCCTCGATCACGCCGAAACCCTCCGCACCACCGACGCCGCGGCCACCGGAGACCACGATCGCGGCCTCCGTCAGCTCCGGGCGACCACCCTTCGCAGCCACGGTGCGGCCGGTGACGGTGGCCTTCGTGGCGGCGTCGGACAGCGTCACGGCGACGTCGACCCGGGCCGGAGAGGCCGGTGCCGGCTCCGGGGCCACCGAGTTGCCGCGGACCGCGAAGATCGGGGTTCCGCTGATGACGCGCGAGTGGACGACGGTGGAGCCGCCGAACACCGACTGCGTCGCGGTGAGAGAGGCATCGATGTCGACCGCATCGGTGATGACGCCCGACCCAGTGCGCACGGCCAGGCGGCCGGCGGCCTCCTTGCCATCGGCCGTGGAGGGTACGAGTACCGCGATCGGCGCCTTCTCGGCGACGAGCTGCGCGAGCACCTCGGCCTTGGGCGCGACCGGATGCGCCGCCAGGGCAGCGTCGCCCGCCACGTACACGGTGGTCGCACCGAACTCGCCCAGAGCAGCAACAGCCTCGTCGGTGATGCCGGGGCCGACCCACACAGCGCTCGGCTCCCCGAGCCGGCGTGCGAGGGTCAGCAGCTCGCTGGTGACCTTCTTGACAGACCCGTCGGACTGCTCGACCAGGACCAGGACCTCACCCATAACTTGTTCTTCCTCTTCTTCAGGTCGGGACGCTCGGACTCAGATGAACTTGTGATCGGACAGGAACGCGGCGACCTTGGCGCCACCGTCGCCCTCGTCCGTGACGACGGTGCCCGCCGCCTTGGGGGGACGTGCGGCGAAGTCGGCCACCTGGCTCCACGCCGCCGACAGGCCCAGCTTCGAGGCATCGAGCCCGGCATCGGCGATGGACAGCGTCTCGACCGGCTTCTTCTTCGCAGCCATGATCCCCTTGAACGACGGGTAGCGCGGCTCGTTGATCTTCTCCACGACGCTGAGCACGACGGGCAGTGCCGCCTCGACGGTGTCGTATCCGGTCTCGGTGACCCGATTGATCGTGATCACGCTGCCCTCGACGTCGACCTTCTGCGCGAACGTGAGCTGAGCCACCCCCAGCCGCTCGGCGACCATCGCCGGCACGACGCTCATGCGCGCGTCGGTCGACTCCGAGCCGAAGATGACCAGGTCGAAGCCACGGCCCTTGAGGACCTCGGCGAGTGCGTAGCTGGTGGCCAGCGCGTCGGAGCCGTGCAGGCCTTCGTCGACGAGATGCACCCCCGAGTCGGCGCCCATGCTCAGCGCCTTGCGCACGGTCTCTCCCGCACGCTCCGGACCCATCGTCACGACGACGACCTCGCCGCCATGCGCTTCTGCGAGCTTCAGGGCCTCCTCGACGGCGTACTCGTCGAGCTCGTTCATCACCCCGTCCGCGGCGTCACGATCGAGCGTGGAGTCCGACGCCTGCAGCGTCTTCTCCGCCCACGTGTCTGGAACCTGCTTCACGCACACCGCGATCTTCATGGGGGTGATCCTCCTGGAGACGGTCGTTAGTTACTCGCGAGTAATATAGCCCATCACTGCGCTGCCGCACGGCGAGCGGGCTGCCCGCGGACCACCCCACGGTAGACCGCTTCGGTCTGCTCCGCGATGGTGGGCCATCCGTACCGCACGCGCACATCGGCGCGAGCCAGCCCGGCCCGCCGCCGAGCCTCGCGCGGGTCGGACAGGGCCTCGCGCAGGGCGTCGGACAATTCCGCCGCATCGCCCGGGGTGAACTGCCAGCCGGTCTCCCCGTCGTCCACGATCGTGGCCAGCCCGCCCGTGCCTGCGACGACCAGCGGCGCCCCGAGCACGATGGCCTCGAGGGCCACGAACCCGAACGGCTCGTACAGGGACGGCACGACCGCGACGTCGGCCGCCGCCACGAGCGCCCGCAGGTCCGTCTCGGACACGTGACCGAGGAACGTGATCGCGTCGCCGAGCCGACGCCGGCGGGCGTGCGCACGAAGCTCGCGCTCCGCGCCGCCCTCGCCGATGATCACCGCATGCACCCCGGGAACGCTGCGCCGAAGTCCGGGCATCGCATCGATCAGGGTCTGGACTCCCTTCTCGACCTCCAGCCGCCCCGCGAACACGACCAGCGGGGATCCGTAGCGACGGCGCATCGTGCGGCGGCGCGCGTCGGTGGTCCGCCACTCGTCGGGATCGATGCCGTTGGGGATGACCGCGATGCCCTTGACATCCCGGCCGAACAGGCTCGCCACCTCATCGCGCATGAAGTCGCTGCAGACGATGACCGCATCGGCGTGCCGCACTGCCCAGTCCTCGGTGGAGTCGATGTCACGCGACAGATCCGTGGTGAGGACGCCGCGCTGCCTCCCCGACTCCGTGGCGTGCACCGTCAGCACGAAGGGGATGCGCACGGCCTCCTGCACCAGGACCGCCGCCTGGGCAACAAGCCAGTCGTGGCCGTGGACGACGTCCGGCTGCCACCCATGGGCAAGGGCGATCCCCGCACGCGCGACAGCGACGTTGAACCCGAACGCCCACTCGATGAAGCGCTCGCGCCAGTCGGCGACGTCGGGGGCGTCGCGCGCGACGCGGATGATGCGAACCCCGTTCACGACCTCGTTCGCCGCGTACCCGTTGGCCGCCTGGGTGATGACGACGACGTCGTCCCCCCGTGCCGCCTGGTTCTCGGCCAGGGCATGCACATGCCGGCCGAGCCCGCCGTACATCACGGGCGGGTACTCCCAGGACAGGTGAAGGATGCGCATGGCTAGTTCCCGGTGAACTCCGCCGGGCGCTTCTCCATGAAGGCCGACATCCCGATCGCCTGGTCGTCAGTCGCGAACAGCGCGGCGAATCGCACCCGCTCGATGTCCAGCCCGGTCGCGAGGTCGGTGTCGAGGCCGTGGTCGATCGCCTCCTTGGCGGCGCGCAGGGCGAGTGCCGGGCCCTTGGCGAGCCGGCTGGCCAGCTCCTGCGCGGCAGCGAACACGCCGGCCGGGGGCGCCACCTGGTTGGCGAGCCCGATCGCGAGAGCCTCGGCCGCATCGACCTGCCGGCCCGTGAAGATCAGCTCCTTGGCACGCGCGACGCCCACGAGGCGCGGCAGTCGCTGCGTGCCGCCTGCGCCCGGGATGACCCCGAGGAGGATCTCGGGCTGGCCGAGCCTGGCGTCGTCGGCCACGATCCGCAGGTCGCAGCACAGCGCCAGCTCGCAGCCGCCGCCGAGGGCGTAGCCCGTCACGGCCGCGATGGTCGGCTGCGGGATGCGCGCCACGGCGGTGAAGCAGTCCTGGAGGCCGACCGAGGCGCGCAGCATGTCCTGATAGGTCATGCCCCCCATCTCCTTGATGTCTGCGCCAGCGGCGAAGACCTTCGGGCCGCCGTAGAGGATCACGGCGCCCACGTCCGACCGCTGGGAGACGAGCTCCGCCGCTTCGCGGATCTCGCGCTGCATCTGCAGGGACAGCGCGTTCATCGGAGGGCGCTGCAGCAGGATCGTCGCGACGCCCTGCTCGACATCGACCGAGATGAACTCCGCCATGGCACTTCCTCCGGATCCATGCGCGGGTCGTTCCCGCGACGTCACCGCCGAGCGTAGTGGCGCGACGAGACTCGGCATCCCGGGCTGTAGCGTGTGCGCGTGACTGGCCACGGCTCCTCCGGGTGGGACCCGCTCGGCGTGACACCGGACCGTCACGGCGGCGCCAACGTCGCGCTCTGGGCGCAGGGTGCCACGGAGGTCGACCTGTGCCTGTTCGACGAGATCGGCCGCGAGGAGCGCATCCCGCTCACCGAGCGCGTGTTCAACGTCTTCCATCGCCACCTCGACGACCTGCCGGCCGGGACCCGCTACGGCTTCCGGGTCCACGGCGAGTGGAACCCCGCCGTCGGCCACCGCTGGAACCCCGGGAAGCTGCTGCTGGACCCCTACGCGAAGGCCATCGAGGGCTCCTTCCGGCTCAACCCAGCGGTGTACGGCCACCAGGGATCCGACGATCTGAGGATCAACCCCGCGGACTCGGCCCCCTTCGTGCCCAAGGGCGTCGTCGTGGACGACCACTTCGACTGGGGCGACGACGAGTCCCCCGGCACCGCCTGGGGCGACACCGTCATCTACGAGACGCACGTGCGGGGCATCACCAAGCTGCATCCGTCGATTCCCGAGCATGAGCGCGGCACCTACGCGGGCCTGACCCACCCGGCGGTGCTCGAGCACCTGACGACGCTCGGGGTCACGGCCATCGAGCTGCTGCCGGTGCACCACTTCGTCGATGAGGTCCACCTCCTCGAGGACGGCCTCACCAACTACTGGGGCTACAACTCGCTCGGCTACTTCGCCCCGCACGCCGCGTACTCCTCGACCGGCGCCCGGGGCGGGCAGGTCTCCGAGTTCAAGCGCATGGTCAAGGCCATGCACGCCGCCGGGCTCGAGGTCATCCTCGACGTGGTCTACAACCACACCGCCGAGGGAAACCAGCTCGGCCCGACCCTGTCCTTCCGCGGTATCGACAACGACGACTACTACCACCTGCGCGACGGCGGGCGCTTCTACGCCGACTACACCGGCTGCGGCAACACCCTCGACGTCTCGAAGGCCCACGTCCTCCAGCTGGTCATGGACTCGCTGCGCTACTGGGTGGAGGAGATGCACGTCGACGGCTTCCGCTTCGATCTCGCGTCTGCCCTCGCCCGCTCGTTCCATGACGTCAACATGCTCGGGAACTTCATGACGACGATCCAGCAGGACCCCGTCCTGCGACGCGTCAAGCTCATCGCGGAGCCCTGGGACGTCGGACCGGGCGGGTACCAGGTCGGGGAGTTCCCGCCACTCTGGACAGAGTGGAACGACAAGTACCGCGACAACATCCGGGACTTCTGGCGCGGCACCGCCGGCATCGGCGAGCTCGGCTGGCGGCTCTCCGGCTCGGCCGACCTGTACGCATCCGAGGGACGCCGTCCGTTCGCGTCCATCAACTTCGTGACGGCCCACGACGGATTCACGATGCGCGACCTCGTCACCTACGAGCGCAAGCACAACGACGCCAACCTCGAAGGCAATCGCGACGGCACCGACAACAACAGGTCGTCCAACTACGGAGTCGAGGGCGAGACCGCCGACGGGGACATCAACGAGGTGCGGCGCCAGCAGCTGCGCAACCTCCTCGCCACCCTCCTGCTCTCGACAGGGGTCCCGATGATCTCGGGGGGTGACGAGTTCGGCCGCACGCAGCTCGGCAACAACAACGCCTACTGCCAGGACAACGAGATCTCGTGGTACGACTGGCAGTGGCAGCCATGGCAGTCCGACCTCAAGGTCTTCGCCAGCCAGGTCCTGCGCCTGCGCCGCCTCCACAGCGCGTTCCGCCAGCGCTACTTCTTCGACGGCAAGCCCCTGCACGCCGGCGGCCCCAAGGACCTCGCGTGGCTCGGACCCGATGGCCGCGAGATCGCCGAGGCGGCGTGGCACGCAGCAGACAGCCGGACGCTGGGCATGTTCCTCGCCGGCGAGAGCCACGGTCTCGACGACGACGGCCTGCCCATCCGCGACCACTCGTTCCTCGTGCTGCTGCACGCGGGTGCCACGCCGGTGGAGTTCACCCTGCCCGGGGCTCCGTACGGACGCGGATACCGGCTGCTGATCGACACGACCACCGGGCAGGCAGTGGAGTCCGACGACGAGCTCGCCGCCGGTTCGGTCATCACGATGCCGCCGCGGAGCATCCTTGCCTTCCACGCGCTGTCCGCCAACGGGCACCACGGCGACAAGGCAGCCTGACCCGACCAGTCGCGTCACCACCTCCGTGGGCCGCGCCCGTCGGGAATCCCCGTGGCTGCGCTGACACCATGAGCGCATGATCCGACGCAGCGCTCTCGCCGTCCTGGTCCTGCTCGCCTCCGCCTCCCCCGCGGCAGCGGCGGCCGCCGAGCCCGGCCCGC